>NZ_JBHXRR010000029.1:0-78373 GCF_042716665.1 Nocardia sp. NPDC058658 | reverse complement strand
GCGCATGCGCGAAGCGCGAGCAACGGCGGCTAACTCGCGGCCCCAAGGGGGCCGCGCTCGAGCGCGCCAGCGCTCCAACAAACACAGCCTCAAACTATCCAGAACAACTCAAACCCCAGTCATCCCTTGACACCCCCGTCATATGCGAACCCGATAGCCCGAGTCCCCGGATCAGCAACAACCAACCGCACAACCACAGTCTCCCCTTCCGCCGGCTCACCCTCACACCGCGCGAGAATCGGCGGCGCGCTGACGAACACCTCGGCAGGCCGAGACCCATTGGCGGCCCGCAGAACCACAGCCGAGAAGTTCGTGCCGACCCGAGGCGCGAGAACAGTCGCCTCGGTCAGATCGACGCACGCCCGATCGACCTTGTTGGCCACAGCATCGGTGCGCCGCATCGTCTCGGCAGCCCCCTTCAACCCGTCCACGGCCCACTGCGGCACCTCGACACCGGCACACAGGGCCAGGCAGATCTCGGTGGTGAAGCGGTCGGCCAAGCGCCGCAGCGGCGCTGTCACGTGCGCGTACGGTGCCCCGATCGCACTGTGCGTCAACTGATCCGGCGTCGGATTCTCCAGCTCGGCCAGCAAGGTGTAGCTGGCCCCACGCAACAATCCGGTAGCTTCCGACATCAACACCAGCGCCGCGGGGGCATTCGCATCGAGCCCGGCGAGCATCCGCCCGACCGGCATCCCCGCCGACCACTCCACACCGAGGGCCGCGGCCGTGCGCCGCATCGATTCGATCGCGCTGGCCGGCGGCGGTGGCATCGTGCGCAGCAGGCCGACACCCTTGTGCTCCACCATGATTCGTGCCGCGCACATTCCGGTGAGCAACGAAACCTGCTCGTTCCAGTCGTCGGCGGCGGTCCGCGGCTCCAACTGGAGGCGCCAGCCGTCGCCGTCGGGAACCACTTCCTGCGCGGGCAGCCGCAGCGAGATGGCACCCTGATCGAGACCCGCCTCGATCCGCAGTCGGCCGAATTCAGGGAGCGCCACCAACGACGGGTGCAGAGTGCCGGAATCCGCGGCTGCTTGCACCTGCGCGTAATCGAACCGCTCCCGGGAGCGCACCAAGGCGCGCATCACCGAAAAGCTCAGCGGCACAGCATTGTTGTCGAGTTCGATGGTCCACAGCGCGACAGGCCGGTCGACACCGGGCAGCAAGCTCGCGGCACCCTCGGACAGCACGGTCGGATGCAGCGGAACATTGCCGTCGGGCAAATAGTGAGTCTGGCCGCGGATTTCGGATTCAGCGGCGAGTGCGCTGCCCGGCACGATCACCGCACCGAGATCGGCGATCGCGTAGTGCAGGGTGAAGCCGGTTGGCGTGCGTTCGATGTGCAGCGCCTGGTCCAGATCCAGCGCGCTGGGCGGGTCGATGGTCACGAACTCGATATCGGTCCGATCGACCCGAGTGCCCGCGAACGCGTCGACCGCGTCGCGGGCGTCGGAGACGGCCTCGGCCGGATATTCCGAGGCCAGTCCGAATTCGGAACGGATGGCGCCGAAGTCGACCGGCGCCGAGACGATCCGCTGGTGCAGTTGGAAATCGGTTCCGTTCGTGTCGTCGAAGTGGGAATGAGCCGTCCGACCCCGATCCTGCGAACTACCCGTCCTGTGTTCGAAGTCCATTCTCGCAGAGTAGCGAGTCCTACTGCAGAGCGAGCATGGTCCCGTTGAGCTGATCGAACGGGCCGTACACGGTGAAGGTGACCCGACCGTTGGGCACGGCGGAGGACACGGTCGCGGCCGCGTCGAGCGCCTGACCGAACGAGGCCGCCGACGGATGCGGCAGACCGGCCAGGGTCAGACCGAACCGATTCTGGTGCACCCAGGCGGTATCGGCCGGGCTGAGGTCGACCTGAACCCCACCCGCGAGCGGGGTGACCGCGACCGCGCTCGCCGAACCGGCACCCAGCGTGGCGCAAACCGCAGCGGCTCCGGCGATGAGTGCGCCGGCGACAATGGAACGAACTACCCGCATGTAAATGTGACCTGCTTCCGCGATCGAATGTAGTGGGCCCGAGGAGGAGGTGAGCCCTGCCGACGGCGATCATATGACCTCGCTCACGTTCGGCGACGAGTTCCAGCGCATTTTCACCGTCTCGACACACAGGCACAGCGACTCGGCCCGCGATTGTTACTGTGGCGGCGGCGCAGTCGGCAACTGCCGCTCGCGCAGCACTCACGTCGACAAATGGGAGTTTGCGAACGTATGTCGTGGATTATTTTCGATTACCTGACACCGCTCGTCGGACCGGACGCGGCCAGCTATTGGGCACACATGCTGGCGATCAACCCGCTGTAGCTCACCGCACGATCAGCGAACATGTCGCTTCCCGTTAACCACACGGGAAGCGGCGTGTTTCCTGGAGCGCTACCATCCCGCTCCGTGAGTAGAACTACCGCCGCCATCGCGGCCAGCGCCACCGTCTTCGCCCTGCTTCTGGCCGGCTGCAGCGACGACTCTTCCTCCGCCGGTTCCCCCGCCGTCACCACCACCGCCTCGCCCGCCTTCCAGGTCGAGGCCAGCCGGGCAGGCATGTTCGTGGTGAGCTACCGCAGTGCCTTCCCGAAGCTGTCGGAAGGACGTGACGACGCCGCCATCGCCGCGGTGCTGAACCACTCGTGCTCCGACATCAAGGCGGGCAAGTCCGAGGCCGACACCATCGCCACGATCCAGAAGGCCGCCAAGAACGGCGATGTCGCCGCGACCACCGAAGAGGCCACGGCCGTTTACCAGATGTCCAAGATGATGTGCTGAATTACAGCGAAACAAGGCGGCGGCTCCCTGTTGGGGAACCGCCGCCTTCGCGTTTCGTGGGCGGGCGAGCCGGCCTGTAAGCCGGATCCTGTCCCCGATACCATTCGCATCGGGGGGCGACCATCCATCTGGACACACCGTCGCCGGGTGCCTCGAGCGGTCCACCCGCAGGCTCGGGCGAGCAGCCCTCGAACACCTGCGCAGCCGCACCGTTGCCGGTGCGACCTTCGACCTTGCTCCGGGCGGGGTTTACCTAGCCGCCCCGGTCACCCGGGGCGCTGGTGCGCTCTTACCGCACCGTTTCACCCTTACCGCACGTGCGTGCGGCGGTCTGTTTTCTGTGGCACTGTCCCGCGGGTCACCCCGGGTTGCCGTTAACAACCGCCCTGCTCTGTGGAGTCCGGACTTTCCTCGGCACCGGGCGGCGACACCGAAGTGCCCGTTCCCGTTACCGCGGTCGCCCGGCCGACTCGCCCGCCGGTACAGAGTACGCGGTGTGCGCGACGGGCCCGGAGGAGGCAGCCCGCGTAACCACGGAGGGCCCCGGGAACACCGCCAGAAAACGCAGTACGGTATTGACTCATGGAACGTGTCGACGTCAGTTTCCCTTCGGGTGACCAGCAGTGCGCCGCGTGGCTCTACCTGCCCGACGGTGCGCCTCGATCGCGCCCGTTGGTGATCATGGGACACGGGCTGGGGGCGACCCGCGAGATGGGGTTGGATCGGTATGCGCGGCGGTTCGTCGCGGCGGGAATGGGGGTGCTGGCCTTCGATTATCGCGGTTTCGGTACCAGTGAGGGTGCGCCCCGCCAGGTACTGAGCATCGCGCGCCAGCGTGAGGACTGGAAGGCCGCAATCGCCTACGCGCGCAGCATCCGCGGCTTCGATGCCACCCGGATCGCGTTGTGGGGCACCTCGTTCGGCGGTGGGCACGTGCTGGCGGTGGCGCCCGACGACGATTACATCGCCGCGGTGGTGGCGCAGGTGCCGTTCACCAGCGGGTGGGCGTCGTCGATGGCGAAGGGGCCGATCAGCATGACCAAGGTCGGTGCCATCGCCTTCACCGATCTGCTCTTCGGCCCGATTCGCCGCAAGCCCGTTCGTATCCGGCTGGCCGGGCGTAAACGTTCGGCGGCGTTGATGAGCGCCACGGACGTCCCAGAGGGTTACGGCCGTCTCGCCGAGGAGAGCGACACCTACGACCCCAAAGTCGGTGCCCGCGTTGCCTTCTCCACTCTTTTCGACGCCCCCGGCCGCCGCGCGAAGTCGCTGAAGGTCCCGGTGTTCTACGCGATCGCCGAGAACGACTCGATCGCCCCCGCCGGCCCCACCCGCAAGGCCGCTGAACGCACCAAACACGCAGTGGTCAAGCAGTATCCGGTCGGCCACTTCGACGTGTACTTCGACGATGTCTTCGAACAGGTGGTCAAAGACCAAACCGAATTCCTGGTCTCGGTCCTGCGTCCCTGAGGCACCATGGGCTGATGGAACAGATCAGCTCGCGCACGATTTACACCAATCCGTGGATGCGGTTGCGAGAGGACACTGTTCGGCGAGCGGACGGGTCGACCGGGATCTACGGGGTGCTCGACAAGGTCGACTGGGCCCTGGTGATCCCGTTCGACGGCAAGGGATTCCACCTCGTCGAACAGTTCCGCTATCCGATGGGCCTGCGGTGCTGGGAGTTCCCCGCGGGAACCCCGGCCCCCGGCACAGCACCGACCCCGGCTGAGGTGGCGCACAACGAATTACGCGAGGAAACCGGCCTGCGAGCCGCCACCATGACCCGCCTCGGCGCGCTGGCCACCGCACCCGCCATGACCAACCAGCGCGGCCACTGCTTCCTCGCCACCGACCTCACCCCCGGCGAGCCCGAACGCGAACACGAGGAACAGGACATGCGCACCGCCTGGTTCTCCCGTTCCCAGGTGGAGGCGATGATCCTGCGCGGCGAGATCGTCGACGCCCACACCGTCGCCGCCTACGGGCTGCTGCTCATGCACGAACGCGGCCTCGGCTGAACGCGCCAAGGATGCGGTGTGCCGGAACGAGGTGAACGGCCGGCCGTCGCGCGTGTGCGCCGCCGTGCGGATCTGGACACTGCTGTGCGGTGCGCGACCGTCGGTGACCGACAAAGGGCGCGGCACCTGTTCGGTGCTGCGCCCCTTGTGTTTTCGTGGGTCGATCAGATGGGCTGGAAGCCCGCGCCTACGCCGCCTGCGCGGTTGAGCACGTCCAGGATCACCTGGATGGGCTGGAAGTAGGCGGGCGAGTGGATCGGGTTCGCGCCGTTGGTGCAGGGGACGTCGAAGTCGACGGGGCCGAGGCCGGTGAGGCGGCCCTGGTTCATGCCGATCAGCCGGTCGCCGACCACGACGGGGCCGCCGGAATCGCCTGGCTGCGAGCAGTACTGGTTGATCGAGGTGCCCTCGAGTTCACCCCACACCACACCGCAGCTGCGACCGCTGGTGCGGCCGTCGGAGCACACCGTGGCGCCGGCGCCGGGCGCGGCACCGATGCCCGCGACGGTGGTCTGGCCGATGGTGCGCACCGGGATCACCTTCGACGCATCCAGTTGCAGCACAGCGAAATCCAGGTATTCGCCGTCGTCGGAATAGGCGACGGTACCGATCACGCCCGCTTTGAGCGCCTGCTCGGCACCGACCCGCGAACCGGTCGGCGCGCAGTGACCCGCCGTGAGACCGACGAGGCGGCCCGCGCTGTCGTGGCCGATGGCCGTGAGCGAACAACCGGAGTTGTTGTCGAAGACAATGCCCGAGGCCGCGCCGAGCACCACGCTCGGATCGGCCGTCACGCTGCCCGCACCCGCGGACGCGGTGAGCACCCCCGCGATGGCCGCCGCGAACGCCGCCATCCGTAGAAACCTCATCAAGTACCTTTCCTAGGTGGCTGCGGCAGTCCGCCCGCCCGAGAATCTTTCGGGCGCGGCGGCGTCGTCGTTACGTCGACGCCTCAGCCGGGGGTGACCGTACCGTGCCCGGGTGACAGGCGGCTAGCTCACAGGTAGGAGGTGTCGTTGACCAGGCGCACCGAAGCGCCACCGTCGGGGTAGAACTCGGCGAGGCACAGCGACGCGAGGTCGAGGTGCAGGCGGTACAGCAGCGACGGGCCAACGCCCAGCGCCAACTGCAGCAAGGTCTTGATCGGGGTGACGTGGCTGACCACGACCACATTCTGGCCCGGGTACATTGCCACCAGATCGCGACGCACCCCTTCGATCCGTTCGCGGACCTGGTCGAAACTCTCACCACCTGGCGCGGGGATCGACGGGTCGCCCAGCCAGTCGCTGTGCAGCTGCGGATCACGTTGGGCGGCTTCGGCGAAGGTCAGACCTTCCCAGTCGCCGAAGTCGGTTTCGGTGAGGCCGTCGAGGATGCGCAGTGGCACGTCGAGGGCGGTCGCGGCGGCTTCGGCGGTGGAGCGGGCGCGTTGCAGCGGGGAACTGACCACGGCGGCGATATCGCCCTTGGCGGCAAGCATTTTCGCGGCGCGTTCGGCTTGTTCGCGACCCAGTTCGGTCAGTGGCGGGTTGCCGCGGCCGGAGTAGCGGCGCTCGACCGACAGCGCGGTTTGGCCGTGGCGTAGCAGCAGCAGGCGGGTGGGTTTGCCGACGGCGCCGGTCCAACCGGGCGAAATCTTGTTCGCGTCAACCGATTTCGTAGCGTCAGCCGATGTCGTCGCGGCACTCGTCGTCGGCACGGCGACTTGGTCACCCGCGGCGTAACCGGCAGCGACGGCCTCGCGCACGGTTCCGGTGAGCTCGCCGTCGTCCATCGCCTCGTTCGCGAGCCGATCCGCGTGCGAATTCTGCGCGCGCGGAATCCAGGTGAAACTCACCCGATCGAACCCGGCGACCAGCGCCCGCGCCTGCTCGGCGAGCGGAATCATCGAGGCGTGCTTGATCTTCCAGCGTCCCGACATCTGTTCGACGACGAGTTTGGAATCCATCCGCACCGTGACAACCCGCGCGCCCAACTCCGCCGACGCCGCCAAACCCGCGAGCAGCCCTCGGTATTCGGCCACATTGTTGGTGGCGACGCCGATGTACTCCTTACGTTCGGCGAGCACCCGCACATGATCGGCGGCGAAAACCACCGCACCGTAACCGGCCGGCCCGGGATTGCCGCGCGAGCCACCGTCGGCCTCGACGATCACCTCGCGCATCAGCGCACCGCTCCGGTCACAGCCCCGATTCCTTGGTGCGCACCATGATCGCGCTGCATTCCGGGCAGCGCAGCACCGCGTCGGGCGCGGCCTTGGCGATGCGCTGCATCTCGCCGCGGTCGATCTCGATCCGGCAGGCGCCGCAGCGACGGGCCTGCAGCAGTGCCGCGCCGACACCGTGTGCCGCGCGCTGCTTGTCGTAGACGGCGATCAGCTCGGCCGGGAACAGGCCGATCAGCTCGGCGCGGTCCTTCTCGCAACGCTGCTGGGCCACTTCGAGATCGGCCATCGCCTCGTCGCGCAGCCGTTCGGCGTCTTCGAGGTCGGTGTCGGCCTTGCTCAGCCGCGCACCCGCGTGGTCGTGGTCGGCGATCATCGCCTCACGCTGTTCCATCACGGTCAGCAGCTCGTCCTCGAGCACCGAGCGGCGACGCTCCAGGCTGCCCAGTTCGTGCTGGATCTCGGAGAGCTGCTTGGCGGCGACGGTGCCCGCGGTGAGCATGCCGCGGTCGCGGTCCTCGCGCTTGCGCACCGCCTCGACCTCGCCCTCGAGCTTGCGGATGTCGCGATCCAGATCGTCGATGCCGATCTCCACCGCCACGGCCGCGTCCTTGTAGCCGTTACGCTCGGCCGCCAGCCGCGTCACTTCCTGCTGTTCGGGCAGGGCGGAACGGCGGTGGGCGATGCGCGTCAACTCGGCATCGACTCCTGCGAGCTGCAACAGCTTGGTCTGGACCGACGGTTCGACATTCAACGCGCACGAACTCCTGAACAGTGGGTGGATGGATCGATCAACCGTACCGCGCCGCGAGGTGTGATCTAGCCAAGACCCGATGAGAAGGTGCAGTGGTGAAGCTCAGCCGCTGACCGTCCACGGGTCGGTGCGCAGGGTGCAGACGCGGGTTTCCACGGTGGGAAGCGCGGCGTTGACGAACTGTTCGGCCTGGCCGCACCAGGGGAACTCGGTGGCCCAGTGGGCGGCGTCGATGAGAGCGGGGCCGCCACGGCGCAGGTGTTCGTCGACGGGGTGGTGGCGCAGGTCGGAGGTGAGGTAGGCGTCGACGCCGGCGCGGATGGCCTTGTCGAGGTAGGAGTCGCCCGCGCCGCCGCAGACCGCCACCCGTTCGATCATGCGCTCGGGGTCGCCCGCGGCGCGCACGCCCCAGACGGTGCGTGGGAGGCCGACGCCGACGCGGGCGGTGAATTCGCGCAGCGTTTCGGGCTCGGGGAGGACGCCGATGCGGCCGATGCCGAGCGAGGACGGCAGGGGTGCGCGTTCGGTGACGTGGTAGGCGGGTTCCTCGTACGGGTGGGCGGCGCGCAGGGCGGCGAGGACGGCGAGGCGCGAAGTCGGGGGCGCGACCACCTCGACCGCGTCCTCGGTGACCGTTTCGACGGTGCCGATCGCGCCGATCGCCGGGTTGGCGCCCGCGACCGGGAGGAACTGGCCGGTGCCCGAGGTGTACCACGCGGCTTCGCGGTAGTCGCCGATCGAACCCGCACCCGCGGTGAACAGGGCCGACATCAGCGAGGCGGTGTGGGTCTGCGGCACCTGGATGACCCACTTGTCCACCGAGGCAAGGGGTTTGGGATCCAGCGGGCCGGTGACAGTGAGGCCGACCGCGGCGGCGAGCGCATCGGAGACACCGGGGTCGGCGGAATCGGCGTTGGTGTGCGCGGAGAACAGGGCACAGCCGGATCGGATCAACCGGTGCAGCAGTGCGCCTTTGGGCGTATCGGCGGCGACGGTGTCGACCCCGCGCAGCAACAACGGATGGTGCACGACCAAAGCCTGTGCACCCCAAGCGATTGCCTCGTCGACCACGGCGGCGGTCGCGTCGACGGCGAACATCACCTTGTTGACAACCTGCGCGGAATCCCCACACACGAGCCCCACCGAATCCCACGATTCGGCCAGTCTCGGCGGATACGCCGCGTCGAGTACCCCGATCAGTTCGGCCAGGTCGGTCACCGCCGCCTCCTTCGTTTCGTGGGGATGTTCGTCTGGCGTGCTCACGTCTTGGTCCACCCTCTTGCGTTGCCCCGCAAGCTTTTCGGAAGTGCGCCAGCAACGTCGCGCGCGCAGTCCGACAGTGCCGGGTGGACTGACCGGCGGTCGCTGCGGGCGATCACCACAGCGCTGCGTTCAGGGCGTCGATCAAAACATCGACCTCGGCGGCGCCACGGACCGCCACGCGCAGGTGGTCGGGGCCGAGGCCGGGGAAGGTGTCGGCGCGGCGGACCGCGATGCCACGGTCGGCGAGGCGTTTGCGCACGAGTTCGCCGTCGGGAACACGCAGCAGCACGAACGGGCCGGTGGCCGGGGTGTGCACGTCGAGGCCGAGTGCGGTGAGGCGCTCGATCATGGCGATGCGGTCGGCGGCGATGCGGTCGGCGTAGCGCCGCGACTCCGCGACGGCCGACGGTTGCGCGGTCGCAATGATCGCCTCCAGCTGGAGGGTGCCCAGTGGCCAGTGGGGGCGACCGTGGGTCAGGCGGGCCAGGACGTCGGGGGCGCCGAGGGCGTAGCCACAACGCAGGCCCGCCAGCGCCCAGGTCTTGGTCAGGCTGCGGAAAACGAGCACGTCGGGCGCCGAGAGACCTGCCAACGACTCCGGTTCGCCATCGGCTCGACCTCCCACACCGGTGCGGTCATCTGATCCGTGGGCAGTGCCGTCTGCCCCGGTGTCGGCGCCACTCGGGATCGATAGGCGGCCATACGCAACCCCATCGCTGGTTCCACCCTGCGCGCGGGAGCGCAGTGCACTGGATCCGCCGGGCGCGTCCGCCGGACCGGCCGCGTATACGGACGACCGGGTCGACGACATTGCAGACGGGGTGGCCGAGCGGGCGACCACCGCGTCCGCGAACGCTTCATCGACGACCACGATCCGTCTCGGCTGCCGCAGTGCCTGGATCGACGCGGCGGGATGCAGGATCGAGGTCGGGTTGGTGGGGTTGCCGAGGACCACGAGGTCGGCTTCTTCGGGGACCAGGGTGGGGTCGAGGGTGTACGGGCGGTCCAGGATCACGCGGGTGACCGGGACGTCTGCCTCGCGGAGGGCGAGTTCCGGCTCGGTGAAGGACGGGTGGATGACGGCCGCGAGGCGCGAGGCCAGGCGGGGCAGCATCGCGAACCCTTCGGCGGCACCTGCCAGCAGCAGGACCTCCTCGGGTGAGCGCCCGTGGCGGGCGGCGACGGCGACGCGGGCGGCGTGCTCGTCGTCGGCGCTCGGGTAGCGGCCGAGGTCGGTGAGCCGGGCGGCGAGGCGTTCGCGCAGCCAGGCGGGTGGGGCGATGCCCTGGACGTTCACCGCGAAATCGACCATGCCCGGACGGGCCTCGACGTCGCCGTGGTGGCGCAGCATCGCGGGGTCGACGGAGTCGGAGAACACAAGTGAACACCCTACGTGGCGGCCGCGGCGCGGCACCGGCGACAATGGGTCGCGTGGAACCGTTGCACGTGACCTTCATCTGCACAGGCAACATCTGCCGCTCGCCGATGGCCGCGAAGATGTTCGAGGCGCACCTCTCCCGAGCCGGTCTCGCGAACCGGGTGCGGGTGAGCAGTGCGGGCACCGGCTCGTGGCATGTCGGCGATCCGGCCGACCCGCGCACCGAGGCCACCCTGCGCCACGCCGGCTACCCGACCGAACACATCGCGGCGACCTTCGGCCCCGAGCACAGCGACGCCGACCTGATCGTCACCTTGGACACCGGCCACGACCGCGAACTCGCCCACCGTGGCGTCCCCACCGACCAGCGCAGGCTCCTGCGCAGCTTCGACCCCGCCGCCGACGGCCGCGATGTGCCAGACCCGTACTACGGCGACCAGTCCGATTTCGACCTGGTCCGCGATCAGATCGAGGCCGCCGTCCCCGGCCTGCTCGACTGGGTCCGCGCCGAACTCGACGCCCGCAACGCCGCCGACGTGCCCCGCTGATGCGCAAACTCACCTTCCTGCTGCGCCCCAGCTGGCTGATCCTGGCGGTGATCGTCGCCGCGTTCGCCTACCTGTGCTTCACCGTCCTCGCCCCATGGCAACTCGGCAAGAACGACAGCACCGAGCACCGCAACCAGCTGATCGCCGACTCCGTGCGGGCCGACCCCGTGACCGTCACCGATGTCCTCGACGGCGATGCGGGCTCGCACACCGAATGGCGCAAGGTCACCGCGACCGGCACCTTCGTCCCCGATTCCACCGTCCTGGTCCGCCTACGCCACCTCGACGGCGCCCCCGGCTACGCGGTCCTTGCCGCTTTCCGCCTCGACGACGGCCGCACCCTTCTGGTCGACCGAGGCCTGGTCGCCTCCGTGGACGGCACCCGCCCACCCACGATCGCCGACCCACCCGCGGGCCCACAGAGCATCGAAGCGCGAGTCCGAGCCTCCGAAGGCGTGGTCCCCGACAAACTCCCCAGCACCCAGGACGGCTTCCGCCAGGTGTACACGGTCGACACCACCCAGGAATCCACCGTCCTCGGCACCGAGTTGACCCCCATCCCCACCGGCACCGACAAGGGCGGCTACCTCCAACTGGCCGAAGGCCAACCCGGCGCCTTCAAACCAACTCCCCTCCCCCAACTCGACGCAGGCCCCTACCTCTCCTACGGCCTCCAATGGCTCGCCTTCGGCCTGATGGCCCCCCTCGGCCTCGGCTATTTCGTAGTAGCCGAACTCCGAGCCCGCCGCCGAGACCGAACCGAACCGCCCCCCACCAACCCCACCACCGCCTCAACGCCCCCCGCAAAGCACACCACCGAAGCCCGCCTAGCCGACCGCTACGGCCGCAACTGACCACACGAGCCAAAGAGTTCACCCCGGACCGTCCCCGTCTTCCCCAACCCTCCCAACCCACCCACCGCACTCCCGACCCCGAGGGAGGACGGCCACGAAGTGGCCGGTCGCGGCCCCTAGGGGCCGCGACTCGAGCGCGGCAGCGCTCCAATAAACACAGCGTCAAACCACCCGGGACCGCTCAAACCCCTAGCTCTGCCCTACAACCCAGCCCCCGGACCGCTCAACCCCTGGCCCTGCCATACAACCCGTCCCCCACTACCCCTTACCCCGCAACATCCTGACCACAACAGCCACCCCCACCGCCCCGACCTGCACAGCCGCCGACATCCGCACCGCACGACGCAGATCCCCAGCCGTCGGCGTCGGCCCATCACCGAGAGTCGGCCGCAGCTCGATCCCGTGCCGATACTGCGTAAGCCCCCCGAGGCGAATACCGAGAGCCCCCGCCATCGATGCCTCGACGACCCCGGCATTCGGACTCGGATGCCCGGCCGCGTCCCGCCGCCAAGCCCGCAATGCCGCCCCTGCGGTGCCGCCGACCAGCGGGGCAAGGACCGCAGTGAGCAGCCCGGTGACACGAGCGGGGACCAGGTTCGCGAGGTCGTCGACACGCGCCGCCGCCCAGCCGAAGTTCTCATAGCGCTCGTTGCGGTAGCCGATCATCGCGTCGAGGGTGTTGATCGCGCGGTACCCGAGCAGCCCCGGCACCCCCGCCACCGCACCCCACAGCAGCGGAGCGACAGCCGCATCAGAGGTGTTCTCGGCAATGGATTCGAGTGCCGCACGCGCGAGCCCATCCGCATCGAGCACCGACGGGTCGCGCCCACACAGCGACGGCAACAATTCGCGGGCGCCGACGAGATCCCCCGCCTCGAGTCGGTCGGCCATGGCATACCCGGCGCGGACGAGACTGCGCCCACCCAGTGCAGTCCACGTAGCCAGCGCGGTCACCAGCACAGTGCCGCGACCGCTCGACCCACCGGCACGGGCGACCAGCGAACCACTGCGGGCGCTCGCCCCACCAGTTCGAGCGACCAGTACGCCGATGCCGACGACCGAACCGACCGCGATCACCTCGTGCACCACCCCGGCCCGGCGATCATCCACGTAGGTCTGACCTTCCAACGCCGCTGCCGCCGAACCGAATCCGGCCACCGGATGCCACCGTCGCGGATCGGCGAACACCCGATCCAGCACGAATCCCAGCACCAACCCCGCCGCCGTCGACGTCCCTTTCCGCACCGGCCGAGGGTATCCCCAGCCGGGAATGTCACACCCGGCACCGCTGGTTCGTCATCACTGTGACGGCACTTCTAGACTCGCCGGACCCGAGCAAGATCAACCGAACGGCGCACACCATGACCGCACCGCAGCCTCTCGATCAGGCCGAACTGGCCCGGCGCTTCGAGGAACACCGCCCCTACCTGCGGCGTCTCGCCTACAGCACGCTCGGCAGCATCAGCGACGCCGAGGACGTGGTGCAGGACGCGTGGCTGCGCCTACAACGCCAGTTCGAGGCGGGCAAGGCAGCCGAGATCGACAACCTGCGCGCCTGGCTCACCACCGTCATCGGCCGTCTCGCGCTGGACCAGCTCGGGTCCGCGCGCGTGCGCCGCGAACAGTACGTCGGCGAGTGGCTGCCGGAACCGGAGGTCACTTCCTGGGACGATCCGGCCGACCGCATCTCCCAGGACGAACGCGTCACCACCGCGCTGCTGGTCGTGCTGGAATCGCTCTCGCCCGCCGAACGCACCGCGTTCGTGCTGCAAGACGTGTTCGGCATGACCGGCCCCGAGGTCGCCGAGGTGGTCGGTCGCACCCCCGCCGCGGTCCGCCAGCTCGCCTCGCGCGCCCGCAAACACGTCGAGAACGGCACCCCACGTTTTCCCGCTTCGCCCGCCGAACAGGAGAAGGTCGTGTCGGCCTTCTCGCTGGCCTGGCGTTCGGGCGATCTGAGTTCGCTGCTCGGGATCCTCGACGAGAACGTGGTCCTCACCGCCGACGGCGGCGGCAAGGTACCCGCGATCCGCCAGCCGGTGCGCGGCGCGGAGCTCATCGCCAAGATGCTGCTCGGCTGGTACACCGCCGCGGACGGCTGGGGCCGGGCCGTGCTGGTCAACGGCATGCCCGGCCTGATCGTCTTCGACGGCAAGCACGCCGGCGTCTTCTCGTTCGTCGTCGACGCAGGGCGCGTCGTCGCGATCAACGTCGTCCGCAACCCCGACAAACTCCGCGACCTACCCACCGAAGGCGCCCCCGACTGGTACCTGGGCGCCCGCCAATAGCCCCACAGAACAAGATCACCATGCCCTGGCGCAGGTTTCAGCCCCCTTATTCCTGCACCAGAGCATGGTGATCACATGTCCATCAGCCCGCGAGGGGGCTATGCCGGTACCGAAGCCGGCTGGCTCGATGTGGTCTCCGGGGCAGTGGTGGTCGGCGCGGCCGTTTCCGATGTCGTCGTCACCGGTGGTGTCGTGGTCGGGGCGACGGTGGTCGTGACCGGCGGTGTCACCACACCGCATTCGTCGGTGCCACAGTTGTCGGTTCCGCAGTGCTTCACACCGGGCGGGCAGCCCGGACCGGTCTCGACCACCCCGCACTCCTCGGTACTGCAGTTGTCGGTCCCACAGTCCGGCCCGGGAACGCAGTTGTAGCCGGGCGGGATCTCGCCGGGTGCGACCGGGGGTGCTGCGGGCACGGCCTGCGTGGGCGAGTGGTGATGCGACGACTCAGGGCTCGACCCGCCACCACCCGGATCAGTCGGCGCCGCAGGCGAACTCGTCGGTGCGGGCGAGGTCGTCGCGGTCACCGAAGTCTTCGACACCGAGATCGATGCCGGCCCCTCGGCGGCACCGCCGTCCGACGAGCACGCACTGACAGCGAACACGACCAGCGCCAACAGCACGCCGACCACTACACGGAACCGATTGCCCTTCAGCAACTTCCGCAACATGTCTTTCTCCTCAGAGGATGGGCCCGCGCCTGCCTGAGCGACACGGGTCGACGAAAACTGTTAGATAGCAGAACTATTCGTTGAATCGCCGATCACGCCGAAAACATTTCACCCGCACCGCAACGATCGACCGGCGCGCGCGATCGGCCCAGGCGAACGTTCGCTCGACACCTGGTCGGCGGCCCACCGTGGGGCAGCGTAATAATCGGTTCATGATCATCAAGGTGAGCGGCTTCACGCCCGAGATCGACGACACGGCCTGGATCGCGCCGAACGCGACCGTGATCGGCCGGGTGCGCCTGGGCGCCGAGGTCGGCATCTGGTACTCGGCGGTGCTGCGCGGGGACCTCGAGCAGATCACCATCGGTGCGCGCACCAACATCCAGGACGGCTGCGTGCTGCACGCCGACCCCGGATTCGCGCTCACCGTCGGCACCGGAGTCTCGGTGGGGCACAACGCGATTCTGCACGGCTGCACCATCGGCGACGACGTGCTCGTCGGCATGGGCGCCACCGTGCTCAACGGCGCGGTGATCGGCGCGGGCAGCCTGATCGCGGCCAATGCCCTGATTCCCGAGGGCGCGCAGATTCCGCCGGGCTCGCTGGTGGCCGGTGTGCCGGGCAAGGTGCGTCGCGAACTCACTGCGGCCCAGCAGGACGGGATCAAACTCAACGCCGCGGTGTACCTGCACAACCTGACCAACCATCGCGACGCCGAGATCTTGTGACCCGTCACACTGAGCAAATGACCAGTAGGGAACGCTGGTAGCATTTGTCCTGCGTATTCGGTGGTGATCAGCAGCGTGGCGATCACTCACCGTTACGTGAGGCAGGAGGTATCACGGTGGCATACGTGCATTCCGGTGTGCGCCGAGCGGCGGGACGGCTCAGCGTGGCCGATATCGCGGCGCAGCCGGGCGGGATCGAGGCACTCCAATCCCGCGTTCACGAACTCCGTTCTCGCGGAGTACATTTCGCGGCAAATGCGATCGAGCAGGAGATGGCAGCGCTCGATCTGTCCCCGTAGGGATAATGGGGTAATGCCTACCGTTTCGTCCATCCTCGCGCGGATCCTCGACAAGCCTGTCGCCGACGGCGAGAAGCTGCTCGACAGCGCGCTGTCGGCGTTTCTGGATTTCGGGATCAAACGCACGAGCATGGGCGAGATCGCGCGGCGGGCCGGCATCAGTCCGGCCACCCTCTATCGGCGCTACGAATCCAAGAACGAGCTGGTCGAAGCGGTCGGCGTGCGCGAGGCGCAGCGCTATGTGACCGATATCGACGAGCGGGTGCGCGCGGTTACTGAACCCGGTGAACAGCTGGTCGAGATCTTCGTCGCCTTCGTCACCACCATCGCGGGCAACGAACTGTTGCGCCGGTTGCTGAGCACCGAGCCCGAGATCATCCTGCCCCGGCTCACCACCGAGGCCGGGCCGATTCTCGCCGTCGGGCGCGCGTATCTGGCCGAGAAGTTGCGCGAACTCCAGGTGAGCGCGCCGGTGCCGGAATTCGATCCCGACCTGGTCGCCGAGGTCATGGCGCGGCTCGCGCTGTCGCTGGCGCTGACACCGGACGGGCTCATCCCGCTCGACGACGCGGAAGCCGGACGCGAGTTCGCCCGGCGCACACTGCTACCGATGGTCGGCATCCGCTGAAACACCGAACGCCGCCGCCACCACCTCATCGATACCCGAATCTGCCACCGGCACACCATCTTCCACCAGCGCACGGACGCGACGCACGATTTCGCCCGCCGCCGGACAAGACGGGTCGGGCACCGGTAACCGGGCGACGTACTGGGTGATCCAACGACGCCGGCCCGAGTACAGCCGATTACCGCACACGGCATCGTAGAACCGCAGTCCCAGCGCCGAATTCGCCACGCCCATCAGCAGATACGCCAGATCCGTGGCCGAGTCTCCGAGGTCGGTGAGCGAGATCCAATAGCAGTCACCGTTGACGACCGCGCCCGACCGGTCGAGGGCGAACCGTGGGCGCTCGCTGATATCGGGAAACACCAATTTCGGTGCACCCCACAGGTGCGGACGCTGCGGAACCCAGATCTCGAACCATTTCCGGCCACCGTCGAGCACATAGCGCCGGCCCGACAACGCCTGTTCGTGCGAGCGTAAATATGCTGCCGCACACGGGAATTCATCGAGTTCGATCGGCGTTCGGCGCGGTTGCCGCACATCATAGGGATAGAGCACCCTCGTGCCACGCGCCATCGCGACGCGCCACGGTTGTAGATCATGGTGAGTGATCAACTCCCGCAACAGTTCCGGTTCCGGACTCGGATCCATCTGATCCCACCGGTCGGAGATGAACACCCGATCCGCGGTGGTTTTGATCCCCACCCGGATACGCGCCGTCTCGCCGAAGGTGCGCCAGGTGCGGTCGGCGATCCGGCCCAGCCAGTGATCCACCGCCGGGCGTGACATTCGCCAGGCACTGTCACCGTGACGTTCGGTGTGCGTCGCCACCGCCCGGCTCGCACCGACCGACGGATTACCGACTATGGGCTTCACCGGAGATGTCCGTGGCGGCTCCTGCCCCAACGCCGCGGGCCCCGTACTCAGCACACCCACCTCTACCGCGAACACTCGCCGGCCGTCACTGACCATGCAGGCGTGGTCACCCGCCAGCGCATCGAACAGGTCTGTGGCGCAATCGGGTTCGGCGCCCAGCTCCTCGTACGCCGCCACATACCGGCAGTCGGCCCGACGGACCGTGCGCGTTGCCACGGTGATCGCGGGCAGAACCGCCGCCGCGAACAGTTTGGTGTCACCCAGGTCGTAGAGCTCCACCGGCGTCAATTCACCGGTCAGTATCCGGCGCAGATTCGCGCCCGCCCTGGTCGTGAGAAACCTGTTGGCACAGAGCAGGCCGAGCACACCGTCGTCGGCCAGCAGCCGAGGTGCGATGGCCACGAAGGGGTGGGTGAGGTCGATTCGTCCGCGTAGACCGAACTGTTTGCTCAGCAATTGTGCCGTCGCGCCGCCCAACTGCTGGGTCCGGACGTACGGCGGATTGCTGATGATCACATCGAACGAACCATCGGCCAGCTCCGCCGACGCCGCCAGGAAATCAACTGCCCGACAGTCTATTTCGACACCGAGCTCACCGGCCCGCCCCTCGGTTTCCGCGACAGCCTGTCGATCCAGGTCGTACCCCGTGAGCCGAACCGCGACATCCGGTGCGCAGGTGGCGATTTCCCGATGCACCGCCAACAGCAGCTCACCGTCCCCGCAGGCCGGGTCGAGCACGCGCAGCACCCCGGCACGTGGCGCGTACCGCAGCGCCCGTCGCGCCAGGAACCGCGCGAGCTCCGGCGGCGTGTAGTGCCTGCCGTGCCGTTTGCGCTCCTGCGCGTCGCGGGCCTGCAAAGCCATGCGGTCGATTGTGCCCCGGAACTGCCCCGATCCGCCGCAGGCGCGAGCCAGGATGGCCCGACCTGCACGAACGCACTCGAATCTCGCAACGGTGGCGTGCGACACTTCCGAGGACGGCCGATCCGCGGGTTCCGCGGCAGCAGCGCAACTGCTAAGTTAGTCTCAAAATGAGACCAGTTCTCCACGATCGAGGGAGCCACGCGATGGCGCAGACCGACCACGACAGCAGCGATTTCGCGACCCTCCAGCGGTTGGCCGACGAACGCTGGACCTGCCGCCAGTTCACGCCCGAACCGGTCGACCGCGCCACCATCGAACAACTCCTGACCCTGGCCCAACGCACCCCGTCGTGGTGCAACACCCAGCCCTGGCAGGTCGTGGTCACTTCGGGCGAAGGCACCGACCGGTTCCGCAAGGAACTCCTCGCCCACATCCAAACCACGGGCAGCACACCCGATTTCGAGTTCCCCGCCGCCTACGAAGGCGTGTACCGAGATCGCCGCCGTGCCTGCGGTTTCCAGCTCTACGACAGCGTCGGCATCGTCAAGGGCGACCACGAGAAGACCATGCGTCAGATGGTGCGCAACTTCGAACTCTTCGACGCACCCCACGTCGCGATCGTCACCTCCGAAGCCGACCTCGGCATCTACGGCGCCATCGACTGCGGCCTCTGGCTGGAGAACTTCCTCCTCGGCGCCCAAGCCCTCGGCCTCGGCGCCGCCCCCCAGGCCGCCCTCGCCTCCTACTCCCCCTTCATCCGCGACTACTTCGCCATCCCCGACACCCGCAAGGTCGTCTTCGGCATCTCCTTCGGCCACCCCGACCCTACCCACCCCATCAACACCTTCCGCACCGCCCGAGCCCCCCTCGAAGACCAGGTCACCTGGCACACGTCCTGACGGATCAAGATCACCAGGCGTGGTGGCTAATCCCTCTCGGGCGATGCCGCCCCCATCGCCTGGTGATCAACTGTCCAGCTGGCCCCGCGCGGTGATCCCCGGGCCCGGCTCGGGCACGATGTCGCGCGCGGTGACCTCGGCCTGGCACTGATCGCAGGTCAGATGGACGTGGCCTTCGCCTTCGCAGTCGCGATGGTTGTAGCGCACCGGAGGACCGTCGGGCGCCATGTAGGCGTCACCCCAATCGCGAATCGCCATCAGGATCGGATAGATCGCATGGCCCTTCTCGGTGAGCCGATACTCCTCGTACGCACCGTCCTCAACAGGCCGCTTCACCAGAATCTCGTGCTCGATCAACCGATCGAGCCGATCCCGCAACCGACTCCGCGAAATCCCCAACGCCCCCTGAAACGCATTGAACCGCCGCACCCCGGCAAAGCAATACTTCAAAATCAACAACGTCCATCGGTCACCGAAAATCACCAGCGGCCGCGTGATCGAACACGGCACATCAGCGAGTTCCTCATAGCGCACCCTGCCATTATGCGCGTGAACGCGGTGACAGCGACCGCTCAGGCCTCATCGACTACGACCTCGCCCTCGTTCGCCCGCCACGCGGCCAACGCGAACCGTTGCTCGCGACGCCGCAACTTGTACGCCACCATCTCGCGCAGCGGCGCATCCGGCCACTTCCGCCAGCCGGCCGTCTGCCACTTCGATCGCCTCGACAACAAGTCGACCTCACAGTTTTCGGCGGCCTCGAGGTCGACCGGTCCGGTGGCTCCGACGAAGACGCTGTCGCGATGACGGTCGACACGGTTCAGGATCCGCTTGTTACGCGCGATGTTCTTACGCGAGCTCTTGTCGTTCTCCCCGTACCCATTACGACGATCCTTGGCGTAACTGAGCGACTTCTTCTCCTGCGGACTTCGCCGACGCACCATGTCGCCCCCTCCTGATCAGGCGCCAGGTTACGGACTTCCCGCTTCGAGCGCACGCGGATAGTTTTGCGCGGAAGAGCCCACCCAACCCGCGAAACCCGGCTGACAAGCCGACGGATCCGTGGTGGGATCTCGCAGTGATGAAGATCCGTCAGTATTCCTATTTCGCGTTGTACAGCGGCACGATGCCGGCGGCCGAGATGGCTGGTCGGCTACAGATGGATCCGGACGAAGTGATGGTGTTGGGAAGCAAATCCGCGCGGCACCGCATTCCCCGCTCCCACAGCTGGAGAATCGCCCGACGCAGTAGCGAGAGTATCGATGAACAAATCGAGCACCTGATCGACCGAGTGAAACCTATACTCCCCCAAGTGATTTCGCTGGTCGCACACCCTGAGGTGAGCGCGAGTATGAATGTCGTGCGCTATTACCATGATCCAGATGGTGTCCACGAGGCGCCCGGCGGAACACCCTCGTCAGAGTGCCACCGCTGGCCACATCCACTCGGATGGCATCTGTCATCACCAGTGCTCGAGTTCCTGCTCGAGACCGGTGCAGAACTCGACATCGACGAATACGACTGGAGCGACAGCGAAACGACCGCCGCCACTACCTGAATCAGGAGGATGGCGACGGCCGTCGAAATGACGACTGCGTTCAGATCACAGGGGGATGTTCTTGTGGTGGCTCTTGCGGGCCGGGGCGGCGGCCAGGGCCGCGGCGATGATGCTGCGGGTCTTGGCGGGGTCGATGATCTCGTCGACCACGCCGATGGCGACCGCGCGTTCGACGCCACCCGCGAGCTGTTCGTGTTCGGCGGTGAGGCGTTCGTGGAGGGCTTCGCGCTCGGACTCGGGGGCCGCGGCGAGGGCCTTCTTGTGGAGGATGCCGACGGCCGCCTTGGCACCCATGACCGCTACTTCGGAGCCGGGCCAGGCGTAGACGGCGGTGGCGCCGAGGGCGCGGGCGTTCATCGCGATGTAGGCGCCGCCGTAGATCTTGCGGGTCACCAGGGTCACGCGGGGAACGCGGGCTTCGGCGAAGGCGTGCAGCAGCTTCGCGCCGCGGCGCACCACACCCTCGAGTTCCTGGCCGACACCGGGCAGGTAGCCGGGGACGTCGGTGACCACGATCAGCGGGATGCCGAACGCGTCGCACAGGCGCACGAAACGCGAAGCCTTCTCGGCACTTTCGGAGTTGAGGCAACCGCCGAGGCGCAGCGGGTTGTTGGCGAGGACACCGACGGTGCGACCGCCGAGGCGGCCGAGGCCGGTGACCATGCTGCGGGCGTAACCACCCTGGAGTTCCTCGAACGAGGACTCACCGTCGACATTGTCGAGCAGCTCGTGCACGATCGGCTTCACGTCGTAGGCGCGCTTGGCCGACTCCGGCAGCATCGCCTTGAGGTCGACATCGCCGTGCTCGGCCGCGACCAGGTCGAACTCGCCCTGCTCGGCGAACATCGACACCAGCCGACGCGCACGATGCATGGCGTCGGCCTCGTCGTCGGCGGCGATGTGGCAGACGCCGGACTTCTTGAAGTGGGTGGTGGGACCGCCGAGGGTCTCCATGTCGACGTTCTCGCCGGTCACCGAGCGAACAACATCGGGTCCGGTGACGAAAACGCGGCCCTCGGGCGCCATGATGACCACATCGGTCAGCGCGGGACCATAGGCGGCTCCACCGGCGGCGAAGCCGAGGACCACCGAAATCTGGGGAACAAGGCCGGACGCGCGAACCATGGCCTCGAAGACCAGGCCTACCGCGTGCAGCGCCTCGACACCCTCGGCCAGACGCGCGCCACCGGAGTGCCACAGCCCGACAACGGGGATGGCGGATTCGATCGCGGTGTCGATCGCGTCGACGATGTGCTTGCAGCCCTCGACACCCATCGCGCCACCCATGACGGTGGCGTCGGAGCAGTAGGCCACGGTGCGGACACCGTCGACCTCGCCGATCGCGGCGAGCACGCCGGAGCGGTCACGCGGATGCAGCGGCAGGACGGTGCCGGGGTCGAAGAAACGTTGGAGCCGACCCAGTGGGTCGCGCGGATCGGTGGTGGTGTCTTGAAACGCGGGAGCAATGATGGTCATCGCGCTCACTCCTTCACAAAATTGCCGCGGTGGCGGCTGCTGTGGCGAACCGCCGGTGGGGGTCGAACCATTCAGTTGGCACGACCCCCACCGGGGATCGGATGTGCAGTCGGCGGCGTTTACGCCCGACCGAAGGCGAGCGCGACGTTGTGCCCACCGAAACCGAAGGAATTGTTGATCGCGTACTCGATTTCCTGGCGACGGGCTTCCCCGTGCACCACATCGAGGTCGATCTCCGGATCCTGGTTGTCCAGGTTCAGTGTCGGCGGAACAATGCCGTCCCGGATCGCGAGCACCGTGAGGATCGACTCGAGGGCGCCGACGGCACCGATCGAGTGACCGAGTGCCGACTTCGGCGCGTACACCGAAGCGTGCTTACCGATCGCCTTGTGGATCGCGTTCGCCTCGGCGGAGTCGCCGATGGGAGTCGCGGTCGCGTGGGCGTTGATGTGGGTGATGTCGCTCTTGGTCAGACCAGCGGTCTGCATCGCGCGAGTCATCGCCCTGGCCGCACCGGTGCCCTCGGGATCGGGAGCCACCAGGTGGAAACCGTCGGAGGTGATACCGGCACCCAGTAGACGAGCGTGGATGGTGGCACCGCGGGCCTTGGCGTGCTCTTCGGTCTCGATGACCATGAGCGCACCGGCCTCACCGAAGACGAACCCGTCGCGATCCTTGTCGAAGGGACGCGAGGCGCCCTTCGGATCGTCGTTGCGGGTACTCATCGCGCGCATCATGGAGAACGCCGCGATCGGCACCGAGTCGATGAAGCCCTCGACACCACCGGTGACGACGATGTCGGCGTCACCCATCACGATCATCCGCCACGCGTTGGCGATGGCCTCCGAACCCGACGAGCACGCCGAGACCGGAGTGACCACTCCCGCCCTGGCCTTCAGCTCGAGACCGACGACCGCCGACGGACCGTTCGGCATGACCATCTGAACAGCCAGCGGCGAGATCTTGCGATAGCCGCCGTTCTTCAGCTTGTCGACCGAGTCGATCAGGGCGTCGCCGCCGCCGAGTCCGGTGCCGATCGCGACGCCGAGACGGTCGTTGTCGACCTCGGGGCTGCCCGCGTTCTTCCACACCTCACGACCGAGGACGGTCGCCAGGCGCTCGACATACGCCATGCGGCGGATCTCGACCCGGCTCAACAGAGTGTCGGGGCTGACCTTCAGGTGACCGCCGATTCGCACCGGCAGGTCGTATTCCTCGATGAAGGAATCCTCGAGAACGTCGATTCCGCTCTCACCGTTGAGGAGTCCCTTCCACGTCGCATCGACATCACCAGCGATCGACGTGGTCGCCGCCATCGATGTGACGACGACGTTGGGGAAGTTCCCGTTCAAAGTACTGGGAGCAGGAGTGGTCAAAGTTCGGCCCTACTCGCCGGCGCTGTCGAACTTGGCCTTGAGCTCGGCGGCGACGTCGGCGTTCTCGGCCTCGAGCTTCTGCACGTAGGCAACCGAGTCGCCGACGGTCTTCAGGCTGGCCAGATCCTCGTCGGGGATCTTGACGCCGTACTTGTCTTCCATCTGCACAGCGATCTCGACCATGGACAGCGAGTCGATGTCCAGGTCGTCGACGAAGGACTTCTCGAGGGTCACCTCGGAGGGTTCGATACCCGTAACCTCTTCGATGATCTTGCCGAGTTCTTCGACGATCTGTTCCTGGGTCAGAGCGGCCACTTTGGTGGCTCCCTTCTTGTTTCTATTTGTAGGGTTCGTGAACGGCCTGCACTGCGCTGTGCATGGCCGCCGGGGGAAAGCTAGCCCGAGGTGGTCAGTTCGACCAACGCGGGGAGGTCTTCCGGGGTCTTGAGGGCCAGATTGGGCGTGCCCTTCAGTTCCCGCTTGGCAATGCCGACGAGGGTCCCTGCCGGGGGCAGTTCGACCACGGCCTCCACGGCCGCGGCGCGAATGGTCTCGTTGCACAGGTCCCAGCGCACTGGGCGCGTGACCTGAGCGGCAAGTTTTTCGATCGCGTCGGCGCCCGAGGTGACCGGCTGTCCGTCGAAGTTCGACAGCAGCGTGCGCATCGGGTCGCTCGGCGAGATCTGGGCGATGGCATCGGCGACAGCTTCCTGTGCCGGGGCCATGAAGACGGTGTGGAACGCACCGGCGACGGGCAACGCGCGGACCCGTGCCTTCTCCGGCGGGTTCGCGGCGAGCTCCGCCAGAGCTTCCAGGCGGCCCGCTGCGACGATCTGGCCTACCGCGTTGCGGTTGGCCGGGACGAGATCGAGTTCGGCGAGCCGTGCGAGCACGGTGGCTTCGTCGCCACCGAGCACCGCGGACATGCCGGTCGGCTCCAGAGCGCAGGCCTTGGCCATCTCCCGGCCGCGGATAGCGGCGAGAGCGACGGCCTCGTCGGCGGTGATGACACCGGCGACAGCGGCTGCGGCGAATTCGCCGACCGAGTGTCCGGCGACGACTGTATCCGCCGGAATCGACCCGGGGGCGATTTCGGCGAACGCGAGCAGGGCGGCGGCGACCACGAGCGGCTGCGTCACCGCGGTGTCGACGATCTCCTCGGCCGTCGCGGTGGTACCGAGACGGACCAGGTCCAGGCCTGCGGCCTTCGACCAGAGCTCGAGGCGATCAGTCGCACCGGGAAGTGCGAGCCACGGCGTGAGCATGCCGGGTGTCTGGGACCCCTGTCCAGGGGTGAGCAACGCGATCACCCCCTAAGACAACACTGTGACCCCCGCCGCATGAGATGTCGGCGCGAATGAAGCTTTTGGATCGCTTTTGTAGGGGTCCCACAAAATCCGAGGTGGGGTGTCGGGATCGACCGATTCGCCGATCCCGTTACAGGGGGTCCGGAGTCAGTGAGGTGGGCGGGGTTTCTGTGACGGGAGGTGACGATTCGTTATGCGTTCGTGTCAAACGACCCACTGTTGCCGCAATCCGGAGCACATACGCGTCGCGCGGATTCATCGGATCGCGACCGGTCACTTCGCCGATTCGTTTGAGTCGGTACCGAACGGTATTTGGATGGACGTACAGCTGCCGAGCGCAAGTTTCTACTGCTCCACCACAATCCAGGTACGCGTCGAGTGTGTCGGATAACGAAGATCCGGCAGCGGCCAACGGCACCACAAGATACTCGTTCAACGCCTCTATCGCAGCTCTATCGCCCAGCAACGCGCGTTCCGGTAACAACTCCGTGGCGTGAACGGGTCTTGGCGCCCCGCGCCAGCCGACCACGGCCTCCATACCGGCCAATGCCTCGATCGCCGACGCGTGCGCGGCGCCGAGGGTGCGCATCGTCGGGCCGATCACCACCGGCCCGTCGGAGAACACCTCGGCCAGCAGATCGGTGAGGAACGGCGAACCCATGCCGGACTCCCCCAGGTTCCCACTGACCACCATCACCAGCCGCGCACCCTGCACCACCGCGAGCGCGGCCCTGCCGTGTTTGGTCGCGATGGTGTGCACCGCACCGACCGTGGACACGCTCTGGTCCAACGGCGGTGTACCGACCAGCACGGTGGCGGGCGCGGTGGCGTCCCAGTTCAACGTGGCGGCCCGCGACAGCATGTCCGGCCCCGTGTCGCCCCGGACCACCGCGTCGACCACCAGGGCCTCCAGGCGGGTATCCCAGGCACCACGCGACTCGGCGGCACTGGCGTACACCGAGGCGGCCGCGAAGCCGAGCTCACGCCCATATCGCAGCACCGCCTCGGTGAGCGCCACCAGCTGACGATCGTTGCGGGCCAGCGCGGGCAGCCACTGTTCGAAGAAGTCCATGGCCACCCGCACCATGTCCACGGTCTGGCGCAGCGTGAGCCGCCGCGCCAGATCCTGTGGAATCACCTGGAACGCGTCCAGGCTGAAGCGGATATCGGAGTCCGGATCCTGCAACCACTCCAGGAAGTTCACGACCGCCGTCTGCACCAGCATCTGCACGCCCGCGCGCTGCGCGGCGTCCAGATCGGCGAAGAACGGCAGCCGATCCTGCATCGACCCCACCGCCTCGGTCGAGAGCCGGCCCGAGAACTGCTTGACCCGCTTGAGCAGCGTGTCGGGCAGCGGATCACGGGTCTGCCGGTTCGGGGACAGTGCCCCCGTCGGCAGATAGACCTCGTGCTCGCTGGTGCCCTCGGTGATCCGACGGGGCCGCGGCGGTTTGCGCTCCACAGTCCAATAGTCCGCTACGCCAGTTCCTCTGCCGCGTCCGCACTCGGCTTCGGCGCGGCGGCGACGCTGTCGATGCCGTATTTCGCGGCCGCTTCCACCGCCTTCGCCTTGTCGAACGTGCCGTCGCGAACGAGGCCCTCGAGCACCGCGACCACGATCGACTGCGCGTCGACGTTGAACACCCGGCGTGCGGCCGTGCGGGTGTCGGAGAAACCGAACCCGTCGGTGCCGAGGGTGATGTAGTCGCCGGGCACCCACTGCCGGATCTGATCCGAGACCGCGCGCATCCAGTCCGTCGCGGCGACCACCGGCCCCCGCGCGGCCGAGAGCGCCTGGGTGACATAGGGCGAACCCGGATCGGTATCGGGGTGCTTGAGCGCCGCGATCTCCTTGTCGAGCGCCTCCCGGCGGAGCTCGCCGAACGAGGTCACCGACCACACATCCGCAGCCACACCCCATTCCTCGGCCAGCATCTCCTGCGCGCGCAACCCGTCGGGCACGGTCACGCCGGACACGAGGATCTGGGCGCGAACCTCGCCCTCACCGCCGCGCTGGTACAGGTACAGCCCCTTGAGCAGACCCGCCACATCGAGATCGTCGGGCTCGGCAGGCTGCTGGTAGGGCTCGTTGTACAGGGTGATGTAGTAGAAGATGTTCTCCCCGCCGAACGTGCCGACCGGGGCCACCTCGGTACCGGGCAGCGGACTCGCCGGTGCCTCGCCGCCGCCGTACATCCGGCGAAGACCGTCGCGCATGATGTGCGCGATCTCGAACGAGAACGCCGGATCGTAGGTCACCACAGCGGGATTGGTCGAGGCAAGCAGCAGCGACTGGCCGTCGTTGTGCTGCAGACCTTCACCGGTGAGCGTGGTGCGGCCCGCGGTGGCGCCGAGCACGAACCCGCGCGCCAGCTGATCGGCCGCGGCCCAGAAGCTGTCGCCCGTGCGCTGGAACCCGAACATCGAATAGAAGATGTAGAGCGGGATCATCGGCTCGCCGTGGGTGGAGTAGGCGGTGCCCGCGGCGGTGAAGCACGCGGTGGAACCGGCCTCGTTGATGCCCTCGTGCATGATCTGGCCGACGGTGCTCTCCTTGTAGGCGAGCATGAGTTCGGCGTCGACCGAGGTGTAGAGCTGGCCGTTGCGGTTGTAGATCTTCAGCGTCGGGAACCACGAGTCCATGCCGAAGGTGCGGGCCTCGTCGGGGATGATCGGCACGATCCGCTTGCCGATCTCCTTGTCGCGCAACAGTTCCTTGACCAGGCGAACCAGCGCCATCGTCGTGGCGACCTTCTGCTTGCCCGAACCCTTGCGCACCGAGCGGTAGGCCTCGTCACCCGGCAGCGTCAACGGCTTTGCGGGCGAACGCCTTTCGGGCACGAAACCGCCGAGCGACTTGCGCCGGGCCAGCATGTACTCGATCGCCGGATCGTTCATGCCGGGGTGGTAGTACGGCGGCAGGTACGGGTCCTTCTCCAGCTCGGCGTCGCTGACCGGAATGCGCTGCAGATCGCGGAAGTCCTTGAGGTCCTGCAGCGCCAGCTTCTTCATCTGGTGGGTGGCGTTGCGGCCCTCGAAGTGCTTGCCGAGGGTGTAGCCCTTGATCGTCTTGGCCAGGATCACCGTCGGCTGACCCTTGTGCGCCATCGCCGCCGAATACGCCGCGTAGACCTTGCGGTAGTCGTGGCCGCCGCGCTTGAGATTCCAGATGTCGCCGTCGGACATGTTCTGCACCAACGCTTTGGTGCGCGGGTCGCGCCCGAAGAAGTGGTCGCGCACGTACGCGCCGTCGTTGGCCTTGTAGGTCTGGTAATCGCCGTCGGGGGTGGAGTTCATCAGGTTCACCAGCGCGCCGTCGCGATCGGCGCCCAGCAGCGCGTCCCACTCACGGCCCCAGACCACCTTGATCACGTTCCAGCCCGCGCCGCGGAAGAACGACTCCAGCTCCTGGATGATCTTGCCGTTGCCGCGCACCGGGCCGTCGAGGCGCTGCAGGTTGCAGTTGATCACGAAGGTCAGGTTGTCGAGCGCCTCGTTGGCGGCCACCTGGATCAGGCCGCGCGACTCGGGTTCGTCCATCTCGCCGTCGCCGAGAAACGCCCAGACATGCTGGTCGGAGGCGTCTTTGATGCCGCGATCGGTGAGGTAGTGGTTGAACCTGGCCTGGTAGATCGCGTTCATCGGGCCCAGGCCCATCGACACCGTCGGAAATTCCCAGAAGTCCGGCATCAACCGCGGGTGCGGGTACGACGGCAGACCCTTGCCGAGGCCGCCATGGCTGTATTCCTGACGGAACCCGTCGAGCCGGTCCGCGCTCAGGCGGCCCTCGAGGAAACCGCGCGCGTAGATGCCGGGCGAGGCATGGCCCTGGATGTAGATCTGGTCGCCGCCGCCGGGATGGTCCTTGCCGCGGAAGAAGTGGTTGAAACCCACCTCGTAGAGCGCCGCCGAGGACGCGTAGGTCGAGATATGGCCGCCGACACCGATACCGGGGCGCTGCGCGCGGTGCACCATGATCGCGGCGTTCCACCGGATCCAGGCGCGGAAGCGGCGCTCGACTTCCTCGTCACCGGGAAACCACGGTTCGTTCTCGGTGGGAATCGTGTTGACGTAGTCGGTGGAGGTGAGCGCCGGAATCGACACCCGGCGTTCGCCCGCGCGCTCGAGCAGTCGCAACATCAGGTACCTGGCACGGCCCGGCCCTTCGCGGTCGAGCATGTGGTCGAAGGATTCCAGCCATTCGCTGGTCTCCTCCGGGTCGATATCGGGCAGGTACGACGCCACTCCTTCACGGATGACCCGTACCCGTTCACCGGTGGGTTTGGTGCCGGCCTCACCGCCCGCGGTGGGCGTCGGCACTGGATCGTTGGAAGCTGCAGAGTGGATCAGGTCGGTCAAATCTGCTCCTCGTGATGGGGGCTGAACTGCTTGGTCGGCGTCGCTGTCCCCGGGCCTGCCCGCTTGGTGTGCGGACCACCCGTTACGAAAGGTTCGGGTGCACCCTCCATCCTTACCGAAACAGCTGCCCAGGTCATCACCCCAGCGGGAATACCATTAGGTAGGTTCTGCGGGGAACGACGAGTCGCGCACGTGAGTGAGAGGGAACGCCGAACGATGAGGGTGCTGCACGCGCGCCGGCTGGGGCTGATCTGTGCCGTTGCCGCCGTGACCGCGGGTTCGGTGGTGGCCGGTTGCGCCGAGCAGATTCCCGGCACACCGACCACCGACGCCGCCGAAGTGGCCGCCTACAAGACTTCGGCCGCCGCCTCGTCCTCGGCAGCCGCGTCCTCGCGCGCCGCGGCGGCGCAGCAGCGCGCGATCACCGACAACTGCGGCCAGTTCCCCACCACCACCGGCGCCGGCGTCACCGCCTACAACGACTTCGTCTCCGCCCACGACACCAACGCCCCCGATTACGCGACCAAGCGCGAGTCCGCTGCCACCACCCTGGACAACGCGGCCGCCAAGGTCGAGTCGGGTGTCATCGCCGCGGCAGGCGCGCTGCCGACCGAACTGGCCGACAAGTTCACCGCTTATGTCGTCGCTGCGCGCGAGCTGTCCGCGCAGACCCGAAAGATGACCTACAACTCACCGGTCGCCAAGCTCAACGAGGCCAGTCGGGCCATCAACCAGGCACGGACTGCAGTCCACGACGCCTGTTGAGCGGGCCGATTTCGCCTTCCCGACACGCGGCATACGGTACCGATTCATTCGATCAGCTTGCGCTGCGGCGGATAACCATGTTCGCTTGCACCTATCTTACTGTCGGAAGTTTAGGGAGGACACCACCGTGGTCGCCGCGGCGGACGCGCAGAACTACGCTCAGAAGCTTGGCATTTCTCACGGCTTGGTTGTTCAGGAATTGGGCTGGGACGAGGACACCGACGACGCATTGCGCGCCGAGATCGAGGAGGTCACCGGCGCGGAGATGGTCGATGACGACTCCGACGAGGTCGTTGACGCAGTCCTGTTCTGGTGGCGAGAAGGAGACGGCGATCTGGCCGACGAGTTGATGGATGCCATCAGCCCGCTGGCAGACGAAGGCTTCATCTGGGTCCTCACCCCCAAAACCGGGCAACCAGGCCATGTCGATCCGAGCGAGATCGCCGAAGCCGCACCCACGGCCGGCCTGACTCAGACATCCACCATCAGCCTCGGCGGTTGGACGGCCTCGCGGCTGGTTCAGCCGAAGGCACCGTCCAAACAGCGCTGAATCAGCCGTTCGCTAGGGTCTCAGTTGGGCGAGCAGCCCGGCTGAGACCCGACACGACGGAGGATTCGTACCTATGCCGCTAGAGGTTGGCACTCTCGCGCCGGATTTCACGCTCAAGGACCAGAACAACCAGCCCGTCACCCTGTCGGATTATCGCGGCAAGAAGAACGTGCTGCTGGTGTTCTATCCTCTCGCCTTCACCGGCATCTGCCAGGGCGAGCTGTGCAAGGTCCGTGACGAACTGCCCAAGTTCCAGAACGACGACGCCGAGATCATCGCGATCTCCGTCGGCCCCCCACCCACCCACAAGATCTGGGCCGCCGAACAGGGCTACCTGTTCCCCCTGCTGTCGGACTTCTGGCCGCACGGCGCCGTCACCCAGTCCTACGACGTCTTCAACGAGAAATCCGGCTACCCCAACCGCGGAACCTTCGTCGTCGACAAGTCCGGCTACATCACTTTCGCCGAGATGAACGAGCCTGGACAGGCCCGTGACCAGGCGGCTTGGGAGAAAGCGTTGGCCGCGCTAGATTCATAACCCGACACCGCCGGTTCTCCCCGGCGGTGCCAGGGCGTATAGCTCAGCGGTAGAGCACTGGTTTTACACACCAGCGGTCGTAGGTTCGATCCCTACTGCGCCCACAGATTTGAACAGGTCCACCATCGAGTCTCTCGGGTGTGACCACCGCAGGTGCAGGACGGGGGATCATGCTCTCGCTCGATGCAACTCCTGAGACTCCGAGTCATTCGGCGTCGACCGACTCTGTGGTGCGCGCGTATGTTTTCGCGTTGGATCCCACGCCCACCCAGCAGGACATGCTCCAGTCACATTGCGGTGCACAGCGGTTCGCCTACAACTGGGGTCTGGCGATGGTGCGGGCGATCCTCGCGCAACGTGAGGCCGAGCGCTCGTATGGTGTCCCGACAGAGGATCTGACCCCGCATGTGGGCTGGTCGGCGTACGAGCTCCGCAAGCGATGGAACGAAGCCAAGTCTGCAGCGGCTCCGTGGTGGCCGGAGAACTCGAAGGAGGCTTACGCGAGTGGGCTGGCAAACCTGTCCACTGCACTGAGCCGATGGGCTCGAGGACGAGGCACCGGTACGAACCGGGTCAATCGGTTCCCCAAATTCAAGTCCAAGCGAAGTCGACAATCCTGCCGATTCTCGACCGGGGCATTCGGGCTGGTGGCCACCGACCGACGACACGTAAAGCTCCCCAGGATCGGCGCTGTTCGAACGTTGGAGTCGACCCGGACGCTCGAACGCCGCATCCGAGCAGGGGTGGCGCGGATCCGTTCCGCGACCATCAGCTTCCGGAACGGACGTTGGCAGGTTTCGTTCTCGGTCGAGCTGTCCGCCCAGCCTTCTACATCCGGCGGCAGACGGATTCCAGTTGTCGGAGTCGACCTCGGAATCAAGCACCTGGCGATCCTGTCGGTACCGATTCCCGGAGTCACCGACGAGAACGGATTCGTCGCGGCCCCACCGGATGCCGAGCGCGCCACGAAAAAGCTTCGGCGTCTGCAACGTCGCGCCGCCCGTCGGTGTGGTCCCGACAGGCGGACCAACCGCACGCCGTCGCGACGCTGGCTCAGAACCAGAGCCGAGGTGGCACGTGTGCACAAACAGTTGACCAACGCGCGCACGAACAACCTTCACCAGCTGACTTCCCGACTCACCGCTTCCTGCGAATCCATCGTCATCGAGGACCTGCACGTCGCAGGACTGATCCGAAACCGAAAGCTGAGCCGCAAGATTCAGCTGGCGTCGTGGGGAGAGCTGCGCCGTCAACTCACGTATAAAGCGACCTGGCGAGGGACCTCGCTGATCATCGCAGATCGGTTCTACCCCAGTTCGAAGACGTGCAGCGAATGCGGCGCAGTGAAAATCAAACTGCGGTTGTCCGATCGCGTCTTTCAATGCGAGATCTGCCATGCCGAACTGGACCGCGACACCAATGCGGCCAGAAACCTGGCCGCATTGGTTCACCAGCAAGCCACACCGTCCGCGGCGAGTTGCGCCGGGACGTTAAACAAGCCTGATGGAAACCTGCGTAAGCCCGGCGATATGTCGGCAATGGGTACTGCCACGGGAAGGCCCTCGAGGTCAACGCCGCGCAGCAATGCGACGGCTGTCCGATGAGACAACGGTTCGATCCCCTCTGCGCCCACGGTTCTACTAGATCCGATACCTTTGCTCCGGCAGCAAGGCGGGCCCGGCCACGTCAGGGCGGACGCCGACACCCGACGTAGAACGAGTTCGGGCCGTGCGTTCGGAGTTCCCAGCAATCCACCCGTTCGCTGGCGTTTCAACTTGCGGCACGTTATGCGCATGGGCTATCGGCGGCGCGCGAGATCCGGGATACTGTTCTTTACCCCGCAGACCGGGCGCTTCGACACATCGGAGGACTGCCGTGGCCACAGCGATGACCGATCCGTCGATGATTCTGGTCGCGCAGGGCACCGAAGGCGGTGGCGCTGCGCTGGACCAGGTCGCGCTGATGACCGGTGCGGCGGTGGTGGTCGCCGCGGTGCTGTTGTGGGTGGCCTACCTGCATCGGACGCGGCGCATCACCTGGCTGCAGCGGCTGGCCGACTTCAGCGGCCGCCTCATGAACCGTCCCGGCTGGGTGGCGCTGCCGATCGCGATGTTCCTCGCCACGATCCTGACCGCGTTTCTCGGGTTCATCTGGGATGTGAGCCTGCATGTGGGCAAGGGCCGCGATGCCGGACCGCTGGCCAACCCGGCGCACTACTTCATCTTGGTCGGCCTGTTCTTCCTTTTCATGGCGGGCATGCTGGCCGTGATCCTGCCGCTGGATGAGAAACCGGGTCGGGCCGCGGTGAAGATCACCCGCGACTGGTACGCACCCGTCGGCGGCATCTTGATCGCGGGCGCCGGTTTGTACGCGCTGATCGGTTTCCCGCTCGACGACATCTGGCATCGGCTGTTCGGCCAGGACGTCACCCTCTGGGGACCCACCCACCTGATGCTCATCGGTGGCGCGGGTCTGTCACTGATCGGCGTGCTGCTGCTCGAACTCGAAGGCCGCTACAACCGCCCCGACCCCGAACGAAGCGACGGCCGGTTCCTGTGGGCGATCCAGGGTTTCGCATTCGGCGGCCTGGTGATCGGACTGTCGGTGTTCCAGGTCGAGTTCGACTTCGGCGTAGAGCAGTTTCGGTTGGTATTACAACCGATGTTGATCGTCTTCGCCGCCACGATCGCCCTGATCTCGGCTCGCTTGACGCTCGGCCCCTTCAGCACCTTGCTGCTCGTTGCCTTCGCCTTCTGCGTGCGCTACATCGTCGCGGTCCTCGTCGGCACCGGATTCGAGGCGCCGCGCAACGTCTTTCCGCTCTACCTCGGTGCCGCGATCGTGGTGGAACTGCTCGCCCTCCTGCCGCTGATCAGGCGACCGCTCTGGTGGGGTGCGCTCACGGGGTTCGGGGTGGCGACGGTGGGTATCTGGCTCGAATCCCTGTGGGTAGAGCGGATGTTCGTCAATCCGTGGGTCGGCGGGATGTGGCCGGAACTGCTCGCGATGGCGGTGCCGGTCGGTGTGGCGGGTGGTGTGATCGGCGCGATGCTCGGCACCGTCCTGCGCGGGGAGGCATTGCCCAAGCCCGCGGTGCGGCGTGGTCTCGTGGTCGCCGCTGTGGTGGTCGCGGCCGCGGCGACCACCAACGGGGTGATCATCCGCGTACCGGAAAACGCCTCGGCGACAGTCGCACTCACCGACGCCGAGCCCGAGCAGGGCGGCCGGATGGTCACCGCCGATGTCCACCTCTCCCCCGCGGATCTGATCGGTGCCGATCCCGAATGGGTGGAGATCCTCGCCTGGCAGGGCGGCACCGGCGACGGCAGTCCCGGCCACGGCCTCGTCGTGGACAAGTTGCGTCGCGTCGCCGACGACCACTTCGTTTCCACCCGTCCCGTGCCCGTGCACGGCACCTGGAAGACGGTGCTGCGCTTGCAGGACGGACGCATGCAGTCCGCGCTCCCGATCTTCATGCCGCTCGATGAGGGCATCGGCGCCGCGGAGGTGTCGGCGCCCGCGAGCTTCACGCGGCCGTTCGTCGAGGAGGTCTCGGTACTGCAGCGCGAGCGGTCCTTCGACCATCCGTCCTGGTTGATGGCCGTCGCAGGCCTGGTGGTGTTGGCGTGCAGTCTGGCCTTGATCGCGGCCATGGCATGGGGTGCGGCCCGCGTCAACGATCGTTATCTGGCGGCGGGCAGCACGCCGGACCAGAAGTCCACGGTCGCACCGTGATTCGCGAGGAGAACGTCGATCTGCTCGCCGATCATTCGCTCCTGCTGGCGATTCCGGCGTTTCTGCCCGCGGTCGCGCTGGTCGGGCTCGTGCTGTTCATCGCGATGCGCGACCGGCGCGCGGAGAAGCGTGAGAACGACGAAGCCCGACCCGCCCGCACCGAGGAGAATCCGTGACACCTCGCCGACTCCGGTACGGCCTCGTCGCGGTCGCACTGCTGACAGGCTGCTCATCGGGCACGGAGCCCGAGCCGACCGACGCCGACGAAGCCCGCACCATCGACATCCGCATCGCGAAAGGTGCAGTGTCCCCGACCAATACGCGGACCGAAGCCCAGGTCGGGCAGCCCATCGTGTTGTGGGTCGACAGCGATACCACCGACGAACTCCACGTCCACTCCGCCCCCGCGCACACCTTCCCCGTCGCCGCGACGGCAGGCCAGGAGTTCGGTTTCACGGTGACAGTGCCGGGCCAGGTGGAGATCGAACTGCACCACCTCGGACGGACGGTGACAACCCTGCTGGTCCGCCGGTGAGCCCCCTCGCCCACGGCCTCGGCGGCGCCGCGGACCTACCGATTCCGCTCACCTACGCGTTGATCGGTGCGGCATGGGCGCTGACCTTCTCGTTCGCGGTGCTGTTGTTCGCCTGGCGTCGGCCTCGCCTGAACCCCGACTCCCCGGGATTCGCACTGCCCGCGCCGATACGCCGGATGATCGACGCCGGCGCGACGCGGTCAGCCATCGGCGCGGCCAGCGTGACGGTCACCGTCGGCGTGCTGGTAATCGCGGTATTCGGTTCCTCGGATCCGGCCCTGAATCCCGTGCCGGGAGTGCTGTACGTCGGCGTCTGGGTCGGGGTGATGCTGGGTTCGCTGCTGATCGGACCGATCTGGAAGGTCCTGTCCCCCGTCCGCGCGATCCATCGATTGGGCTGCCTGCTGCTGCACCGCCCGCCGGAGCACGGGCTCCTCCGCTACCACAAGAATTGGGGCTACTACCCCGCGGCCATCGGCCTGTTCTCGTTCGTCTGGATGGAATTGGCTTGGCACACACCAGGTTCGGTGAGTTCGGTGCTGACCTGGTTGCTCGGCTATCTCGTCGTCACCTCGGTCGGCCTTGTTCTGTTCGGCACCACCTGGGCAGAGCGGGCAGATCCGCTCGAGGTCTACAGCACGCTGCTGGCGCGCCTGAGCCCGTTCAGCCGTGACAGTGCGGGCCGGCCGGTGCTGCGAATGCCGCTGAACAATCTCGCGGGAACTCCCGGCCTCGCGGGCTCTGTCGCGGTCGCGGCAACACTGCTCGGATCCACCGCCTTCGACAGCTTCTCGACTTTCCCGCAGTGGCGCGAACTGATCGACAACCTGGCTCCGCTCGACCCGACCCTGGTGCGCACGGTCGGCCTGCTGGTCTTCATCGGCGTGGTCGGGGGCCTGTTCTCCATCGCCGCACGTGCCACCGGCGGCGTCTCCCGCACCGACCGAGCGCTATTACCCCGCCGACTCACGCTCAGCCTCACCCCGATCATCGCGGGCTACCTGGTCGCCCACTACCTCACGTTCCTCGTCGAGAAGGGACAGGCGACAGTCCTGCTGTTCGCCGACCCCCTCGACCGCGGCTGGAACATCGCGGGCCTGGCCGACCGAGACGTCGACTATGTGCTGTCGAATCACCCGAGCGCACTCGCCACCTGCACAGTGCTCGCCGTCCTGATCGGCCACATCCTCGGCGTAGCCGCCGCCCACGACCGCTGCCTGCACCTGCTCCCGTCCCATCACCGGCTGACCGGCCAGCTGGCGTTGATGCTGGTCATGGTCGGCTTCACCTTCACCGGGTTGTCTCTACTGTTCGGGGGCTAGCGGTGTCAGGTTCGCCGTCACGTCACGACACAGTCCGCGCGATTCCGTCCATAACCTGATCCAGGCCGGTGTCGAATTGCCATTGCAGATCATCCTTGCGGGCGGCTTCGAGAATGTAGCGCTCGAAGGTCGGGTAGCGGCGCGTGGCGAGTAGCCAGCGCATCTGCGGCGAAAGTCCTTCGCGGGTATCCGCGCCGGTGGACAGCCGTGGTCGTCCATGAGATCGCGAAGGCCGATTTCGGAGCTCGTCGCACCCTGGACGTAGGTCGAGAGGGTGCGGCAGGCGGCCATCGCGGCGTCGAGGTCCAGGCCACCGTCGTCGTGGAGTGCGGTCAGTGCCTGCTCGGTGAGGGCCAACCGATGCGGGGTCAGCTCGTAGAGCATCTGCGGCGCCGACAGGCGGGTGAGCCAGGGGTGGCGCAGGATCAGCGTGCGAACCGCCTGGGCGATCGCCCACAGGGTCGCGCGCCAATCAGTGCCGGCGGGCGGATCGATCTCGCCGTAAACCAAGTCGACCATCAGCTCGAGGACCTCGTCCTTGTTCGACACGTGCCGGTAGGCGGCCATCGGGGTGACGCCCAGTTCGGTGGCAAGGCGACGCATGGTGATGGCATCGAGCCCCTCGACATCGGCGACTTTCACCGCGGCGTCGGCAATCAACTTGGCGGACAATGCTTTACCCGATGCGGTCTGAGCCATCCGTTCCCACAGAAGAGTCACACTGCCCCTCTGTTTCGCCGAAGCGCTACGACGCCGCGCCGCCCTCCGCACCACGGGCTACGTCTCGCTACTCGTCGCCGGGGCGGGCCTGATTCTCATCGGCTTCTTCCCGACCGACCCGGTTCTCGGCTTCCCCGCCGGCGCACCGACCACCGTCACCACGATCGGCACGGTGCACAGCCTGGGCGCCCTGGTGGTGTTCGTGGCGTTCCCGGTGGCCGCGTTCGCCGCCGTCAGCCGTCGAGCCCCCGGCTGGTCTGCCTTCTCGGTGGCGACCGGGGTGTTGTCGCTGGTGGCAGTCGGCGCGTTCTTCGCCGCGGTCGAAGGGACCGCCGAGGGTGCGGATTCGCTGGCCGGTCTCTACGAGCGTCTCCCGACGCTTTTCATCGGCCTGTGGCAGATCGCGTTCGCTGTCCGAGTCCGCACCGCCCACGCCAACTGATCCGTCTTCGAGCGGCCCGATCACCGGCCGCTCGAAGACGTCAGCTTCTCAGGAAGCGCCCTGATGCGCGTCGTGCCCGCTGACGGTCAGCTTGCACTGACCGTCCTCACACGAACGCTGCAGCTTGCCTCGCGACAAGGTCTGCATCAGCCCGATCGCCCAGCACATCGGACACCCACGCAGCGCGACCAACCCGAGGGGCAGCAACACCAGGCTCACCACCCCGACGACCGGAATCAACGCAATGGATCCGACCAGCGCACCGAATCCCAAGCCGCCACGCACCAGGTGCTCGACCATGGACTTACTCGCGAACTCGTCACTCATCTTTTCCTCCAGCACCCAGAAGCGCTTCTTGAACCGCGGCCCGAGCCCGGTGCAGCCGCGATTTCATCGCCGCCGTGCTGAGCCCGAGCGCATCGGCGACCATCCGCCCGCTATAGCCCTGAATATCGCGCATGATCAACACGCTCCGCTGATCCGCGGGCAAAGCGGCGACCGCGGACGCCACCCTCCCCGCCTCCAGTCGTCGCAACACCTCGTCCTCAGCCGAAGCAGCAGCAACGTCGTGCTGCACCGGGATTCGTCCCGACAGCCGCGCCCGTCGCAGGCACTCGTTGCGAACGATCCGAAACATCCACGACGCCAAGGCACCAGAGGCCCGCAACATCCCGATCTTGCGATACAGAACGATCAACGCCTCCTGCGCCGCATCCTCAGCATCTTCCGTTGTGGCACACAGTGAATGGGCGAACCGCTGAATATGCGGATGCGCCCCCGACACCAACGCCGCGATCGAATCCACATCCCCACCCTGCGCAGCCACGATCAATTGCTCACCGGGCCACCGAGACTCACCCACGCCCAGCCCGCTTGCGCTTCACCACATACATGCACGTGCACAGCAACATCAGACCGACCACAACACCGATTCCGACAACCACAACAAACCTCCATGTCCCGTCCCGACGTCCGTCGCGACATACATAAGAGGCACGACCACCACCGAAGGATTCACCATCGTCCGCGCGATGTCGCGCCCGATCGGGACACCCGAACGGACTTCGGCAAGAGCTATCGGTCTCGACGGATACTCCGCAGCACAATGTAGTGACCGGACCGAACCGTGTGACTCGGTCGACCTCACGGCGACGTGCGTCGGGTGCGAGTGGCGAGGAAGGACCAGAGATGCGCAATATCTATGTGGTCACCCATCCCGAGGCGACGCATCACCTCGGTCGACTCGTCGGCGGGTGGTTCGACTCCGAGCTCACTCCGGCCGGAACAGTCGTCGCCACGGCGGCTGCGGCGGAGTTGCGCGCGCGGATCCCCGAAGATGCTGGAATCGAGCTGTATTCGTCGGATCTGCGACGCACAGCGCAGACGGCCGAAGCAGTCGGTGCGGCACTGGGCGTCGAGCCGATCCTCGATGCGCGACTGCGCGAGAAGTCGTACGGCGAGGCAGGCGGCAGGCCTCAACAGTGGCTCGATGCGAGATTCGTCCCGCCACCTCTCGTCGGCGACCGGATGAGGCACGACGAGGGTATTCCGGGAGCCGAGACGAAAGCTGTCTTCGCGCAACGTATCTACGCCGCCATGGACTCGATCGTGGCGAGCACCTGCCGACACCAGGTTGTCGTAACGCACGGCGGTAGCCTCACCTTTGTGATCGCGGCATGGATCGGAATGCCGATCGAGTCAGCGGGATACGCGGCTTTCCGCGCCACCCCCGGCGGTATCACCGAACTCAGAGAAGACGACTTCTTCCACAATCGTCAGGTAGTCCACCTCGACGACACCCGCCACCTGTGAAGCGGGTGCCGCTGACCGACGTCGAGCGCGTCGCCGACTACCGAACGGGCGTGCCGCCTGTCTCAGCGCCCGCTCGAGAACGGCGGGCGGTGATGAGCCAGGAGCGTGAGTCGAAGTGCACGCCGCTGTCAGTTTGGTGGCCCAGGAGGGTGGCGCGTAGTCGGGCGCGGGCTTCGTCGGCGGCGATCGGGTCGAGGTTGGCGAAGAAGGACCTGAAGCCGGACAGGCGGAGCAGGTTGTCGTAGGCGGCCGCGCTGTTCGGGCCGTAGTCGACGGGTTCGGATACCTCGGTGAAGTCGATGTCGGTGAAACCGGCTGCGGTCAGCGCACTTTCGGAGACGGCCGGGTCGGCTAGGGAGAACGGACCGGGAGCCGGAGTGGCGATTACGCGGGCGAGGACTTCACCGAACACCGAGCCTGCCCATTCATTGCGGTCATGGTTCTGCCAGACCAGCCACGCTAGTCGAGCTCCAGGGCGTAGTGCGCGCGCGATATTGGTGAAGGCGGCGACCGGGTCGGCGAAGAACATCACGCCGTACCTGCTGATGCAGAGATCGAAATACGTTGACGGGAACGGGTATACCTGCGCGTCGGCGAGCTCGAAGCTGATGTTGGACAGACCGTCGTCGGCACTGAGTTCGCGGGCTCGTTCGACCATCGGTTCGGTGATGTCGATGCCGAAGGCGCTGCCGTCGCCGGCGGCGCGGGCGGCGGCCCGCGTCGTCTGGCCTGTGCCGCAACCGATGTCGAGCACCCGATCGCGGGCTCCGACCTGCGCGGCGGCGAGGAGGTGCGCGTTGTGCAGACGCAGTTCCGTGTCGTAGTCGAACATGTCCATCAGCATCCTCCGGCACGGTCGCGTCATCGGTCAGGGCGACTACGAACATGCCCGATGCCCCGCTCACGGTCAATCGACGTGACACCGCCGTCACGACCCGCGAGGATGAGCCGATGTCGACACGAGAACTCGTCGTCCTCGGCACAGCAGGCGCTGTGCCCACCCGTCGCCGCAATCACAACGGTTATCTCCTGCGCTGGGACGGGCAAGGCGTGCTGTTCGATCCCGGCGAGGGAACGCAGCGTCAGATGGCCCATGCGGGCGCTTCCGCGACCGAGCTGAACTGGTTGTGCATCACCCACTTTCACGGCGATCACTCACTGGGCGTTCCCGGCATCGTTCAGCGGCTCGGTCGCGACGGGGTGCCCCACGACGTGCACGCGGTCTACCCCGCCGAGGGCGCCGAATATTGGGACCGACTGCGGTACGCGACCAGCTACTACGGCTCGCCCACGATCATCGAGCACGCGGTGAGCGGCACCAGAGAGACCCTGCAGGGCAACGGTTTCACCCTCACCGCCCTCCCCCTCGACCACAGCATCCCCACCTACGGCTACCGCCTCGCCGAACCCGACAGCCGCACGTTCCTGCCCGAAAAGCTACGCGAGCACGGAATTTCCGGCGCCGCCATCCGCGACCTTTCCGGACCGCTACTGGAGGAGTGCTCGGCACCGAGACCCGGCCAGAAGGTCGCCTTCATCATGGATACTCGCCTGTGCGACAACGTCTTCGAACTCGCCGACGGCGTCGACATGCTGATCATCGAATCCACCTTCCTCGACACCGAAACGGGTCAGGCGCACGAACGCGGCCATCTCACCGCACGCCAGGCAGGCGAGGTAGCCCGCACTTGCGGCGTGAACACCCTTGTCCTGACACATTTTTCCGAGCGGTACACCGCCAGCGAGGACCATCTGTTCACCGAACAGGCGAACTTCCCCGGAGCCGTCCTAGCTTTCGATCTCGACCGCATCACACTTCCCCCACGACGCCCGGCCTGAAACCACCGCCGCATCATGCCCGGCCGAGCCACTCCTTCACGAGCTTGGACTCGTCCGTCTTGCACAACGACTGCACGATCTTGTAGTTGCCGGGGTGCACCTTCGTCTTGTAACCGAGTTGGTCGGCAAGGGCAGGCACCGTGGACTTCTGGGTGGCATCGTCGAGTGCGAGGAATTCGGTGCAGGTCATCCCGGTCAGATCGCCTGCTGGCGCAGGGGCCGTCGGCGATGTCGAGGTCGCGGTCGGAGCAGCGGGCGGGCGCGCGGATTGCGATGTCGGGCCCGCCTCCGCGCCGTCAGAGGAGCATCCGGTCAGCGCCATCGCACCGACCAACACCACAGACCACACGAATTTCCCGCCCCCACAGTTCATATCGACGACGCTAGCAGCCGGCATCGCACAGGGCCACGCCCGGCGACAAATCAGCTGGACGCTGAATACAGTGGGCGGCGTGACCGATTCAGCACTATCGACCAGCAGGCGAGCCATGAGGCGGGCGATAGCGACCACCGTGGCATCGGCGATTGTGGCCACATTGCTGATTTCGGTGATCGGCGGGATGGTGGGCTCCTTGCTGGCGGTGCGCGAGTTCGGGTCCGACGTGCTGTCGTCATCGGCCACGGCGGCGAGCTACCTGTGGCTGATCGTCCTCCCGTTGGCGATCGGGGCGGGCGTTGCGGTCGGGGTCGGGCTTCCGGCAACGGCTTTTGTTCGCGTCGGCGCCCGCGAGCGGGCCGGTTTCCTCGTCCGATGCGGCGTGCTCGGTGTTGTCGGAACCGTTGTGCTGTGGCCGTTCGCCGCGCTCGGTGGAGTTGTCTCGACAACATGGGCCGTGCACTGGCTGAACGGCGCCGCCACAGAACGGGTGTCGCATTTCGCCTGGGTGCTGCTGCAGACATGGGCCGGCCAGTGGTCCTACGCGCACACGCTCCTAACAGCGGTGGCAGGCGCTGTCACGCCGGTTCTCTTTCAGAACTCGGTCGGGTACGGCGACCGACACCGACTCCGACGCGCACTACTCGCGGCCGCGTCGGTGCTCACGCTCTGCGCAATCTTGTGCGCAGCCCACGCGCTCTACCTCAATCGGCCGGTCACCATGACGACCGCTGCGCCCGGATCAGCGCAGAGTGCGGCCGAGAGCCGTTAACCCACGTCCCGCCGCAACCACGTAACTTCCGCCCCGACACTGTCGGTCCCCTGCCGGAACGCCTCGAGGTCCTCATCCCAGGGCGAGCCGAGTGCGCGGTCGAGTTCGGTGGAGAGGTCGAAGGTGCCGTGGGAGTCGAGTTCGGTGGCGGCTTGGAGTAAGGCGCGTAATCGCATTTCGCCGAGCATCACGTCGCCGTTGGCGCCGGTGGATCCGTGCCAGAGGCCGAGGGTGGGGACGAAGCTGTAGCGTTCGCCGTCGACGCCTTCGCTGGGGTCCTCGGTGACTTCGAAGCGCAGAACCGGCCAGGTGCGCAATGATTGGGCTATCCGGGCCGCGGTGCCGACGGGGCCGATCCAATCGCTGCTGGCGCGCAGTTGTCCGTCGGCTGGTTGGGTGTTCCAGCGCAATTTCGCCGGTGCGGAGAGCGCGGTGGACAGCGCCCATTCCACGTGCGGGCACAACGCGGCGGGCGATGAGTGGATGTAAACCACACCCGCCGTCGCGTCAGCGAACTGACTCGATGCGCGCACTAACAACACCTCCAGCCTCGACAAGGAACGTCTTCCCCAACGGCCCGTCGTGGTCTGGCGTGGCACGAGTGTACTGAAGTGTGCGGTGTTGCGCGTGTTACTTTACTGCGTGTTATGTGTCTCTGCGATAACGGAATCGCTGAATTTCGGCCACGCCGTTCTAGCCCAGTCACCGAAATTCTCGTCGCTCAACGCGATTGTCGCCACCCCTATTTCCGGGTCGACCCAGAGGAACGTGCCGGACTGCCCGAAGTGCCCGTAGGTGCGGGCGGAATTGCCCGATCCCGTCCAGTGCGGGGTTTTCCCGTCGCGGATTTCGAATCCCAATCCCCAGTCGTTGGGGCGCTGGGAGCCGTATCCGGGCAGGACTCCGTTGCGGTCGGGGAATTGCACCGAGGTCGCTTCGTCGAATGTTTGCCGAGATATCAATTGGGGTATCAGCAACTCTCCGGCGAATAGTGTGAGGTCGGCGAGGGAGGCACTGCCCGCGTGGCCCGCGGAACCGTCGAGGACCGCTGTGGTCATGCCGAGCGGTTCGAAAACGGCCTCGCGCAGATACTGCGGAAATTCGATCCCGGTCTGCGCGGTGAGGAAATCGGCGAGCAGTTCGAAGCCCGCGCTCGAGTAGATCCGGCGCGCGCCGGGTTCGGCGATCACCTCGGGGGTGGCGAACGCGACGCCAGAGGTGTGGGCGAGCAGGTGACGCACGGTCGATCCGGGCGGACCAGCGGGTTGGTCGAGTTCGACCGCGCCTTCCTCGAGCGCCACGAGCGTGGCGTAGGCGACGAGCGGTTTGGTGACCGAGGCGAGCCGGAACACCCGCTCGGTATCGCCGATGCTCGACACACCGTCGGCGGTGACCACGGCGGCGGCGGCATTTTTGACGGGCCAGTCCTGAACCTGCTGCAACGATCGCATATCCGCAGCGTACGAGACGCCGCTACGATCGAGGACACCATGAGTCCCGCACCATCGATCCACGGCGACGTGGCGGCCGGTTTCGGCCCCGTCGCCGACGCTTTCCGCCGCAACTTCACCCACCACGGCGAGATCGGCGCTGCCGTCGCCGTCTACGCCGGTGACCAGCCACTGGTCGACCTGTGGGCAGGCCATCGTGACCGCAAGCGCGAGGTGGCATGGGAGCGCGACACGATCGTGCCGGTGTTCTCCTCATCGAAGGGCATGTCGGCGTTCACGATCGCGACGGCGGTCTCGCGCGGGCTCCTCGACTACGAGGCTCCGGTGGCGAAGTACTGGCCGGAGTTCGCCGCGCACGGCAAAGAGGCGATCACCGTGCGTCAGCTGATCGACCATCAGGCGGGTCTGTCCGGACTCGACCGGATCGTGAAACTGCGTGAGCTGATCGACCGCGACGCCCTCGGCGAGGTACTCGCCGCGCAGAAACCGGCGTGGAAACCGGGCACCCGGCACGGTTATCACGCGCTGACGTTGGGGTTGTATCAGAGCGAACTGCTCCGGCGAGTGGATCCGGCGGGCCGTAGCCTCGGGCGGTTCTTCGCCGAGGAGATCGCGGGCCCGGTCGGCGCGGATCTGTTCATCGGACTGCCCGAGACCGAGCCGATGGAACGGGTCGCCCAACTGTCCGCGACCAAGGGCTGGGACATCTGGCGCTACGAGCGCCGTGATGTGCCGCTGCGCATCGGCGGTGAGGTCTACGCCAAGCGTGGGCATTCCTATGCGGCGCTGACCAATCCGCGTCCGGGTGCGCCCGCGCGCGCCGCACGCCGGGAGTTCCTCGAGGTCGAATGGCCCGGCATGAACGGTGTCGGCAACGCCCGAGCGCTCGCGCAGGTCTACGGCGCCGCCGCCGGCCGAACCGGTGTTCTGCCGATCAGCGACGAGGTTCTCGACTTGCTCGCGGCCGCCGACACCGCCGACGATGTGCCCGCCGACGACCTCGTCCTGCACACCAAGAGCCGCTACCACCTCGGTTTCCGCAAGTCGCGCGGCACTTTCCGTTTCGGCTCGGACAAACGCGCCTACGGCACCACCGGCCTGGGTGGATCGTTCGGATTTGCCGACCCCACAACAGGATTGGGCTTCGGCTACACCATGAACCGCCTAGGCATGGCGATCCTCGACGACGTCCGCAGTCGCAACCTGCGCGAGGTCGTCGTACGGTGCGCCGACCGGTAGCCAACACCGTGCGGGCCGATCGGGACGCCGAGGTGCTGATCCGGCCAAATCACGCAGTCGGGCTCGTTCTAGTCAGAATACTGACTGAAACGAGCCCGATTGCGTGAAAATGCCGGTCCCAGGAGTCGGCTCCGCGATCGCGTCCGACTCACCCCGCGCACTGGTGTCAGTGCGCGGTGACGCCGGTGATCTCGTTCGGCGCGGTGGCTAGGGTGGCCGTGGCCGTGACTTTTCCGTCGGCCAGGTCGACGCGGTGGACCTGCTTGGAACCCGGGTCGGTCACGTAGGCGATCCCGTCGCGGACGAACAGCGCCGGCCGGGCTTGCTGCCAGTCGAGGGGCTCGGACCAGGTGCCGAGCACCGGAATGGTGCGAACTTCCTTGCCCGCGACGGGGTCGATCACGTGGATCTTGCCGTCGGTGCCGAGCACCAGCGCCTCACCCTGCGGGCCGCGACCCAGCGAACGGAAGGTGTAGCTGGTGCCGATGTCGACCAGGCGCAGGGTGCCGTCGGCGGTGTTCACCAGCGAGATCTGCTGCGGGCGTTCGAGTTCGGCGTCCTTGTCCTGCTTGTAGTCGCCGAGCACGATCGGCGAGACAGCGCTGCCGGACATGTTGCCGATCCGGCCGTAAGGGGTCGGGCTGGTCACCTTGGTGAACTTGCCGTCGCGGTAGACGAGGGCGCCGGTCTGGCAGCCGACCACCACCGTTTCACCCTGCGCGGTGGCCTCGCCGTGCACGCCGGGGCAGTCCTCGTTGCGGGCGATCTCCTTGCGATCGGAGTCGAGGGCCATGAAGCCGACCCGTGCGTCCGAGGTGCCGAGGGTGACCAGCAGGTTCCCATTGCTCAGCTCGACGGCGACGCCGTGGTGCGCGGTGGCGGTCTTGTAGGTCCCGGCCGGCTTGCCGCTGTCGATCTTGTCGGTGTCGACGATCGTGACCTCACCGGTGGCATCGGCGAAGAGCACCGTCTTGCCCGCGTGCGGCACCACGTGGCCGGGCTTGGCGGCGGGGTACTCGGTTCCGGTGAACTTCGCGGCGTAGGCGTCGAAGACCCGGAAGCCGTCCTTGGTCGTCACCATCAGGTGGTCGTCGTCGCCGGCCGGGTTGAGGCGGTTGTACCCTTCCAGCTCGACGTCACCTTCCTGGGCGAGCGTGGCGCCGTCGAGGACGTAGATGCCGCCGTCGTAGGTGAGCGCGATCGGTTCCGCACCCGGGGTGTGCTCGTGACCGTGGTCGGAATCCTCTGTGCCGCAAGCGCTCAGCGCCAGCACCGAGGCGAGTGCCCCGGACATGGCCACCAGCGTGGTGGTCCGTGACCTGTTCATGTGTTGCTCCATCTCTTCGTGCGTGAATTACGTTGTGGGCCCGGATAAACCACGGGCGATGGCGTCGGTGTTGGCTCGTGCCATCTCCAGATAGGTGGCCGCGCCCTCACCGGGCGAGGTCAGTGATTCGGTGTGCAGGGCGATCACCTGCACCTGCAGCCCGGTGTGTTCGGCGAGGACGCGCGAAAGCCGGTCGGGTGCCGAGGAATCGGCGAAGATCGCGTTCACGCCCGCGGTCCTGATCGCGGTGGCGAGTCCGTCCAGATCTGATGCACTGGGCGAGGCCAGGGTGGTGCCGCTGGGGATCACCGCGCCGATCACCCGGAATCCGAATCGCTGTGCGAGATAACCGAAGACGTGATGGTCGGTGACGAGCTGTCTGCGCTCGGCCGGGATGGCGGCGAACCGGTCGGTCATCCATCGATCCAGCTGGTCGATTTCGCCGAGGTAGCGCTGCGTATTCGCTTGCACCGCACCGGTATCGATGCCGTCGACCTTCGCTAACACTTCCGCGCTGATCGCCTCGACGGCCATGCGCACCCGCGCCGGATCGGTCCAGAAGTGCGGATCAGGCTGTCCTACGGACTCGTCGGAGGCATAGCGGATCGGGTCCGCCTTCTCGGCGACGGCAATGGCAGGCACGCCCGCCTCCACCGCCGCCAGCACGTGCCGGGCCACGCCTTCCTCGAGCCCGAGGCCGTTGTGTACGACCAGCGCGGCCCGCTCGATATCGGCCGCCTGACGTGCGGAGATCGCGAACGAATGCGGGTCGGTGCCTGCCTGCATCAATACTGTCACCGGCACGGCGTCGCCCACGACCGCCTTGGTCAGGTCGCCGAGAATGTTCGTGGTCACCACGATCCCGGACCGCTCGGACCCGCTGGTGCACGCGGCGAGCAACGGGATGAGCAGCGCGGCCGCGACGAACAGCCGGGCCGTCCGGCGCATCGCCGCGCCGGCTCGCGACGTGCCTGCTCCCGGCGTGCCGCGGACGCGGAAAGCGCGGACCGCCAGCCGGATTCGGCCGAACCGGTGGGATGCTGAGACCGGATTCGCAGGCATCGAGGAAACTGGTTCGGCCCGGAACGGGTCGATTGCATCGACTGTGGTCGACGGCCGGACGTCGAGCGAAATGCGCATCACAGGCCTGTCTCCACCATCAGCGACGGCGCGATGTCCAACTCGAACGTGCGCGCGACCCGAAGGTTGTCGTTGTAGGCGATCTCGTGGACCTTGCGTCCGCGAATGTCGTTGACGTAGGCGCGATCCGGATCGACACGGATCACCGGCTGGCCTTCCACAGGCCCGCTCGACACCGCGAGTTGCGCTGTCTCCGCACCGGATACGGGGTCGATCGCGTGCAGGATGCCGTCGCGGGTGAGTACCAGCAGCGACGATCCTTCACCGGCGGTGTTCACCGCGACCGGATCGACGATCGCGGTCCGCGTCCAGGTCTTCTTCCGGATATCGAGCGTCCACACGCCGTCGCGACCAGCGAGTGCGGTCAGCGTGGTGCTGCCTGGGCGGTGGGTGAACGCGCTCGCCCGGTCCGAGGTCGGGGCCGGATAGGGAATCTTCTCGGCGACGAATTCGCCTTCGCGCTCTGCCACCACGAGCGCACCGTCGGCGCAACCGAACACAACTCCGCGCCGGGTCACCGCCTGCCCCTTCGGCTGCGGACACGTGGCGTTCTGGACCTGTCCCGCCGCACCGTCGCGCCCAAGCACCTCGACGCGGCCCGAGCCGTCGGCGACCACGATCCGCTCGGCATACGGCAGCGCGATGCCCTCGACGCGGCGCTGTTCCTTGGCGGCACCGCCGTCCAGCGTCGGACGGTCGAACAAGATCGTCGCACCGGATTCGAGCACGACCGACGCGACAGCAGGGTCACTGTACGCACCGGCAACGCCGGATCCGATACCCGAATCACCGGAACCGCTCGCGCCGCCCGCGTACCCCGAATCCGTTCCGGGAGAGGTACTCCCGACGCCTACCACCCCGATGTCGCGGACCGGCGCCTGGTAATAGTGCCGATGGTCGTCGTGATCGACCGTCCACCCGCCGCTGTCCACGACCCGAACCGACGCACCCGAACTCAGATACGCGAACCGTCCGTCACCAGCCGCTGCCACGGTCGGCACCCGCCGGTCGCCACCGGTCGGCGACTGATCGGCGCTCCCTGCCCCACCCGGCCGGGGTTGTACTGGAACACTTTCCGGCGCCCCGGTGTCGATCGACGTGACCTTCTCGGTCAACAGATCGATCACGCGCACAGCCCCGCCCGCATCCGCGACAACCAACCGCGTCTGAGCCTCGCTCATCTCCTCCGCCCCGGCCACATACCCGTGCGGAGTCTCCTCGACCACCGCGGGCTCTTCCGCCGACGCACACCCCACCAACGGCAACGCGGCCAACGCGGCCACCGACGCCGCCCCGACCTTCCCGAACCGCTCACGCACCGCCGAGCAGATCGCGGACACGAAGAACGACCCCACCGCCACCGCAGCGATGGTCGCCCCGGCCGCAGTCCCCGCATGCCATGAAATGACAAGTCCCGCAACGGTGGAGAACCCGCCGACCAGCGCGGCGATCACCATCACCACCGGAATCCGATCCGACCAGTACACCGCCGCCGCGGGCGGGGCGATCAGCAACCCGAACACCAACAGCGTCCCGACAACATGGAACGAGGCCACGATCGCCAACGTCAGCAACCCGATCAACGCCACCTGCGCCGCCTTCGGATGCAATCCGAGCGTGTGCGCCTTGCGCGGATCGAAGGTCAGCGCCACGAACGCCCGATGCCCGAGCGCCGCGATCACCAGCGCAATCGCCAGCGCCACAACGAGATACCACAGGTCGACGGTGCGCACAGCTAGGACGTCACCGAACAGGAACCCGGTCAGATCGACCGCGAAGGACTGCGACCGCGACACGATGATCACACCGGCCGCGAGCATCCCCACGAACAGCAACCCGATCGCGGTATCGGCCGCGAACCGTTTACTGCGCGAGAGCGCCGACACCCCGAACGCCATCGCGGTGCAGCTGATCGCCGCGCCGACGATCAGATTCCCGCCGAGCAGCGCCGCCACCGCCACCCCGGGCAGCATCCCGTGCGCCATCGCGTCACCGAGAAATGCCATGCCGCGCACCACCACCCAGGTCCCGGCGAGGGCGCACACGCAGGAAACAAGCAGCCCACCCCACATCGCTCGTTGCACGAATGCCACCTCGAACGGTGCGATCAGCCAATCCATAGCGCGGAACGATATACTGAAAATGATTATCGTTTCAAATGAGGTGAGATGACACACACAGATGACGCAGCGTTCCGTATCGAGCGCCTGAGGGCGGGTTACACCGGGCAACCCGTGCTGTCGGAGATTTCGGCGACCATCCCGCGCGGCCGGATCACCGCGATCGTCGGTCCCAACGGGTCAGGGAAGTCGACCCTGCTCGGCATCCTCGCGGGCACCGTGACGGCGCAGTCGGGCACCGTACACCGATCCACCGCGCGAAAACCGGCATTCGTGGTGCAGCACAGCGCAATTCCGGCAGCTCTGCCGATGACGGTGCGCGAGGCCGTGGCGATGGGCCGCTGGGCACATCGTGGTCCGTGGCGCCGGCTCACCAAGGAAGATCGCGAGATCGCGCGCGCCTGTCTGGAGCGAATGGACCTCGCCGACCTGGCGTCACGGCGACTCGACACCCTCTCGGGCGGTCAGCGGCAACGCACTCTGCTCGCCCAAGCGCTGGCCCAGCAGTCGGACCTGGTGCTGCTCGACGAGCCGTCAACAGGCTTGGACGCAGCCTCGCGCGCCGAGATCTCCCGCGCACTGACCGAGATCAGCGCAACCGGGGTCACCGTGGTGCAGGCCACCCACGACATGGCCGAGGCGGAGCAGGCCGACTACTGCCTGCTACTCCGCGACGGCCGCCTCGAAGCCGCGGGTCATCCGAAGGAAGTGCTGGTCAGGGCCTAGAATTGCCGCCTACCCAGTAGGAGGAACCATGGCCGACAAACCCACCTCCGTGGACGCCTATCTGGGCGCCCAACCGGCGGCCGAACGCGCCGTCCTGCAGCAGATCCGCGACACGATCCACCGCGCGGTCCCCGACACGGGCGAGAAGATCAGCTACGCCATCCCGGCCGCCACCATCGACGGCCGGGTGTTCATCTACTTCGCGGGCTGGAAGGCCCACGTGAGCGTGTACCCCGTTCCCGAAGGCGACGAGGCGTTCGACAAGGCCATCGAGCCCTACAACACGGGCCGCGGCACCTTGAAATTCCCACTCGGCGAACCGATTCCGTTCGACCTGATCGCGCAGGTCGCGGTTCGTCTCGCCGAGCGGACCCGAAAGAGCTGAGCTACCAGTCGGCTTCGGTGTATCGGATGATGCCGCGAATATTCTTGCCGTCCAACATGTCCTGGTAGCCCTGGTTGATCTCTTCGAGTGAGTAACTGCGGGTGACCATGTCGTCGAGATTGAGCTGGCCCGACTTGTAGAGCGCCAGCAGTCGCGGCGCGTCCTGGCGGGCGTTGCCGCCGCCGAAGATGGTGCCCTTCACCGTTTTCTGCAGCATGGACAGCAGGAAGCTGTTCATCTTCACGTCGCCCGCGTCCATGCGGCCCATCGACGTGACAACGAGGGTGCCCGCCTTGCCGGTGAGGATCAGGCCCTCTTCGACGTAGTCGCCGTGCATCTCCCCCATCGTGAGGATGACCTTCTCGGCCATCCGCCCCTCGGTGGCGTCGATCATCGGCATGATCGCGGCAGCCATGCTCTCGTAGGTGTGGGTGGCGCCGAACTTCTGCGCCTGCTCGCGCTTCCACGGATTCGGGTCGATGGCAATGACTTTCGACGCACCGGCGAGCACCGCGCCCTGCAGCGCGCTCATACCGACACCACCGATGCCCGCGATCACCACGGTCTCCCCCGGCTGCACCTGCGCCACATGGGTCGAGGAACCGAACCCGGTCGGCACACCGCAACCCACCAGGCAGGCCACCTCGAACGGAATGGTGGGGTCGATCTTGACCACGGACGTGTGGTGCACCGTCATGTACGGGGCGAAGGTGCCGAGCAGACACATCGGGATGACGTTCTCGCCGTGCGCCTGGATGCGGTAGGTCCCGTCCGAAATCGCCTGTCCCATCAGCAGTCCCGCGCCGAGGTCGCACAGCGCCATGTTCCCGGAAACACACGAGGGGCACCGCCCGCAGGCCGGGATGAACGACAGGATGACGTGATCGCCCACCGCCAGATCGGCCGGACAGTTGGGGCCGAGCTTGGTGATCACACCCGCACCCTCGTGTCCGCCCATCACCGGGAACGCCGGCATCGGCGTCGCCCCGGTGACGATGTGATGGTCGGAGTGGCACATGCCCGCCGTTTCCATCCGGATCTGCACTTCACCGGCGACGGGGTCGCCGACCTCGATCTCCTCCACCGACCATTGCTGATCGGTGCCCCACAGGATCGCGCCCTTCGTCTTCATGCCGGTAGACCTCTCGCCAAGCTCGTGCCTCGTTGTGACTGCACTCACCCTAACGACAAATTGCCGGTTTCTGAAACACGTTCTAGAAATTCATCGAGAAATTTCTATCCGCGCACGTCGTGGACGTGGTGCACGAGGTCGTGCAGGAAGTACCGGCCCAGCGAGGTGACGGTGAACAACGAACCGTCGCTGCGCGCGCCCCGCAGGTCGAGCCGATCCGCGGGCACCGAGCCGAAGGCGGCGGCTACGTGATCGGCGGCGACAGCCAGCTCCTCGGCGACGACAGCGGGGTCCTGCAGGTCGTAGCGATCGGCGAGCGCGGTCGCGTCCTGATCCCAGTTCTCGAACGCCGGTGCCGTGACACCGTCGCCCGCCAGCATCAGCGCGAGCCTGGTGTCGAAGATCCGGCACACATCGCGCACGTGCGCGCCGTACTCGAGAACGGACCAGGTCGCCTCGTCCGGCCGCACCCGAGCATCGTCGCGTTCGAGCGCCGAGCCGATCCGGGTCGCGCTGTCGCGGACGATCTCGGGCACGGCAGCGAACGCGATGGCCTCGGCGTCGAATCCACATTCGGCGCAGGGACGTTCGAGGACCCAGGTCCAGTTCTTGGTGTCGGGGGCGATCATGGAAGTGAGCTTAGGTTGTCCGCAACTTGCGCTCCATCAATTTTCCGCCAACTACCGGCGAGATCCGGGCATCATTCGGCGAGCTTGTTCGCCTGCTCGAAAAGTTCCAGCGTCACCGCGTGCAGGAAGTCGCCGACCGGTTTGGGCGCCTTGCCCGCGAACGCCCGCGCGTAGGTGCCTTCCAGGACGATGCCCAGCTTGAAGCAGGCGAGCACGGTGTACCAGGGGACGGCACTGAGGTCGCGGTCGGAGAACTTGCCGTAGTGCTCGATCATCTCGGCCGCGCTCGGCAGGCCGCCGACGGTGCCGAGCGTGCCCATCAGGCCCGCGCCGACGGTGCCGGGTTCGGGCCGGGTCGCCAGCTGCCACCCGAGGTCGAGCAGCGGGTCGCCGATGGTCGACATCTCCCAGTCGACCATCGCCGCCACCTCGGGACCGTCGTAGTCGAACATCATGTTCGCCAGGTGACAGTCGCCGTGCATGATGCCCGGCATCCAGTCGGTCGGCCGGTGCCGTTCGAGCCAGTCACCGATGTGCTCGACACCGGGGATCTGCGGGCCGGGGTAGCCCTCGTTGGTGTTGTAGGAGTCGAGCTCGCGCAGCCAGCGTGGGACCTGACGTTCCAGGAAACCCGCCGGACGGCCGTAGTCGTCGAGGCCGAGCGCGCGGTAGTCGAGGGAGCCGAGCCTGGCGATGGCCTCGACCGCGGACAGGCCCATCTGGCGGCGGATCTCGGGATCGCCTGCGTGCAGCTCCGGCAGTTCGGTCTGCGGGTTGAAGCCGCGGATGGGCTCCATCAGGTAGAAGACCGCGCCGATCACCGACTCGTCGTCGCAGGCTGCGATCACCCGTGGCGAGCGCACCTCGGTGTCGGCGATGGCGCCGAGCAACCGCGATTCCCGGCCGATCACCTCGTTGCTCTTGGCGCGCAGGTGCTTGGGGCCGCGCCGCAGCACATACTCGCGTCCGCCCCGGATGAAGCGCAGCATCACGTTCTGGGTGCCGCCACCGATAGCGGTGACCGCCTCGAATTCCGCCCCGGGTAACCCCTGTTCGTCCATCCACCGCCCGATTGCCGCGAAATCGGCGATCGCCGGGTCAACATCGACAGGTTGAGAAACAGCCATGGCGCACATTGTGCCCGCCGGTGAGCGCTCGGCGTAATGTTTCTGCCACGATGCGCACGCTCTTGATCGACAACTACGACTCGTTCACCTACAACCTCTATCAGCTGATCAGCGAGGTCAACGGGAGCGAGCCGATTGTCGTGCGCAACGACGAGGGCCCGGTGGAGCTACAGCACTTCGACAATGTGGTGATCTCGCCCGGACCTGGCCGTCCCGACCGCGCCCGCGACATGGGCATCTCGACGGAACTCATCGCACAGACCGACCTGCCATTGCTCGGTGTGTGCCTCGGCCATCAGGGGATCGTGCTCGGCGCGGGCGGGTCGGTGGAGCGGGCGCCGCGGGCCAGGCACGGCTTTCTCGATCAGGTGACCCATGACGATCGCGACCTGTTCGCCGGTCTCCCGCAGGACTTCACCGTCGTGCGATATCACTCCCTTGCCGCGCAGGAGCCGCTACCCGCGACGCTGGAAGTGACCGCGTCGACGAGCGACGGGGTGATCATGGGGGTGCGGCATCGCGAGCGGCCGCAGTGGGGTGTGCAATTCCATCCCGAGTCCGTGTCGAGTGAGTTCGGTGCCGCGTTGCTGCGAAACTTCGCCGATCTCACCAAGGCGCGGGTCCAGATTTCCGCGCCGGTGGTCGTACGCGGACCAGCCGCCGTTGCGCCGGTTTCACCCGAACGATCGTTTCGCTTGCAGGACAAGGTAATCGAACGAGCGATCGATACGGAAGCGATCTTCCTTCGCCTGTACGCGTCGGCTTCGACCGCGTTCTGGCTCGACAGTGAACACGTCGAACCCGGCCTCGACCGGTTCTCGTTCCTCGGCGATGCGAGCGGGCCGCATGCCGAAATCGTCGGCTACCGGGTGGGCGACGGTGCCGTCACCGTGACGGACGTCGAGGGCACCCGAACCATAGCGGGCACCATCCTGGACTACCTCGACCGTGAACTCCGCGCCAGGCACTGCGAAACCCCGCCGCTACCTTTCGATTTCGCGGGAGGTTATGTCGGCTATCTCGGGTACGAGGTGAAAGCCGACTGTGGCGCGAGCGCTGCGCACCGCTCCCCCACCCCCGATGCCGAGTGGATTTTCGCCGACCGTCTGATCGTCGTCGATCACGAAGCCGGGCGCACCTATCTGCTCGCGCTGACCGAACCCGGGAGCGAGCGGGCCGGCGCGCAGTGGGTGCGTGAGACCGCTGACGCGCTCGCTGACCTGCCGACCTGGGTCAATCCCCCCGACCTGCGCGTGCCCGCCGATCCCGATGCGGTGCAGGCGCATCTGGTGCGTGGCCGCGACCGCTATCTGGCCGACATCGCGGTGTGTCAGGACCGGTTGCACGCGGGCGAGTCCTACGAGATCTGCCTGACCGACGCGGTCGCCGTCGCCGCCGCACCCGACGACGGGCTCGCCTTCTACCGTCGATTGCGCCGCTGCAATCCGGCGCCCTATGCCGCCTACCTGCGCTTCGACGGTCTGGATGTGGCTTGTTCTTCGCCGGAACGGTTTCTCAAGGTCGACCGGGATCGGGTGGTCGAGAGCAAGCCGATCAAAGGCACCGCCCCGCGCGGACGCACCGCCGACGAGGACGAGCGCCTGCGTCGTGCGCTGGCCGACGATCCGAAGACCCGCGCCGAGAACTTGATGATCGTCGATCTGCTGCGCAACGATCTCGGCCGCGTCTGCGAGGTCGGTTCGGTGCACGTGCCGAAGCTGATGGACACCGAAACCTATTCGACCCTGCACCAATTGGTGTCCACGGTGCGCGGGACGCTGCTGCGCGATGCCGGTGTGATCGACTGCCTGCGTGCCTGCTTCCCCGGCGGTTCGATGACCGGGGCACCGAAGCTGCGCACCATGGAAATCCTCGATGAGCTGGAAACCGAAGCGCGCGGGATCTATTCGGGCACCATCGGCTTTCTGGGGCTCAGCGGCACGGCCGACCTGAATATCGTCATCCGCACGGCCGTCCGCTACGACGACGAGTGGCGGATCGGCGCGGGCGGCGCGATCGTGCTCGATTCCGATCCCGAGGACGAGTACGCGGAGATGGTGCTCAAAGCTGCCGCCACGTTCCGAGCCTTGGCACCCCGGACGTGAGTCGAGGCGCACCCGCATCACAACCCGGGTAGGGACTCATCGCTGCCGGGCGGTGCGCATTGCTGCCGGGTCGGTGCGACCTTCGCGAAATCAGCGCCGACGGCGACCGCGCTTCTCCGGCTCCGGTTCCGGCGCGGGTTCCTCGCCGCCACGCCCGGTGATCCGCCCCAACAACCCGACCCCCGGCAGCCTCGCCACCGCACCGAACACATCCTCACCCAGCGAAATCATCGCCTCGAGCCGCGGCAACAACCGGTCATAAGTGGCGAACACCGGATCAGCCAATGCCAACGTCCGATCCAGCCGATCGATAGTGCTGTTGAGCCGCTCGACCGCAATCGACAAGTTCTCCACCAGATCCGGCAACTGCGCCGCCAACTGCGCCGAAGCAGGCGGCAACCGCACCGCCGTATCGAAGGCATACCCCGCAGTCTGCTGAGCAGCATCAATAGCCTGCCCCGCCGCCGCCTGCGCCGCTCCCACCGCCGCCTGAGCCGCCGACAACAAATCAGCCCCCGGCACCTTCCGCCCCTGCGCCGCCGGAGCAGGTTCCTCCGCGCGCCCCCGCTTCCTCGGGTTCGTCATAACACCACTGTGCCGCAACCACGCCCCCAACGCAGGGAACCGCACCCCCACCACCCCGTGTCACCCCCGAAATCCGCAGCCCCACCGCACTCCCAACAACACCACCCACCCCGTTTCCGCCATGACCGCACTCCCAGCCACGCACCTGCGACCCATAGGGAGCAGCGGCCACGAAGTGGCCGGTCGCGGCCGGGTCGCCGGTTAGCCGCCGTTGCGACGCGACGAAGGAGCAAGCAACGGCGGCTAACCGGCGGCCCCTTGGGGCCGCGACTCGAGCGCGCCAGCGCTCCAATAAACACAGCGTCAAACGTCCTGGGACCACTCAAACCCCGAATCCCAGCCACACACCCACACACCCCCCGAACCCAAACGCTCCAAAAACTCTGTCAGACCGACATGACATCATGCGAACACCATGGAACTACGCAAGGGTGCGCACGCGCCGGTCCCGACATCGCTTCTCGCCGTGGTCGTTTCATGGCGGTCGGCGCACACGGTAGACGCGCATGCCCTGCTGGTCACCGAGTCGGGCCTCGTCCGCGGCGACCGCGATTTCGTCTTCTTCAACGCGCCCCGCCACGCCTCCCAGGCCGTGACCCTCGACCAGGAGCCCGCCCCCGGCACCGCGCGGCTGAGCATTTCCCTACCCCGCACCGAACCCGACGTGGCTCGCATCGTCGTCAGCGCGTCCCTCGACGACGCCACCTTCGACCAACTCCCCGATCTCACCCTCACCGTCCACGCAGCAGACGGCCCGATCGCCCAGTTCACCATCGACACCATCGAAGACGTCCAGGCGATGATGTTCGGCGAGTTCTACCGCCGCGACGGCCAGTGGCGATTCCGCGCGATCGGACAGGGCTGGTCCGGTGGGTTGGCCGGGTTGGCCAGTGAATTCGGCGTCACTGTGGACGAACCCGCCGGGCAACCCGGCGCCGGGACCGCTGACCGGACGAGAGTGCCCGCGCGATCGTTCCAGACCAGCTCCGCCGACGCCTCGCATCCCAACGGTCGAGGCGCGAGCGCGCCGTCCCGACCCGACCCGACGACGACTACCGAGCCCTCGACGATCGATCCGGCCGATGCGCACCGGGACCGACACAGCCGGACCGCAGTCCCCGGGTCTCCGGATCCCGCGGCCCGACCACACGCCGGACCACCGTCGACCCGCCCACCGGCCTTGTCTCGCCGCGTCATCGACGTCCCACCCCCACCACCGCAGGACCCGGACCTCGCCGACTGGCACCCAGACCCGGAAACCCCCGATCAGCTCCGCTGGTGGGACGGCGACGAGTGGACCGCCAGCGTCCACCCGCACATCCACGACCACCGAGCCCGCTGCCCCCGTTGCGGAAATCCCTTGCGGCGCAAACTGTTCGGCGGCCATGGCCAATGCAAGAACTGCGCCGAGGAGATCGAGGAATTCCTCACCCACTGGCGCAACCGAGCCCGGCGCGCACTCGCCGGCCCCGGCACGATGTCGCAGGAATGGATCGACGTATGGGCGGCCCTGAGATTCCAGCGCATCGATGAGCAGCGCGGCCGAACACTACTGCGCGAGGCGGGCCTGACCCAGGTCGAACGGATGGTCGCCTTCGCCTTCGCCGACGGTGAGGTCTTCGCCGAGGAGCTGGAGGCCTTCGAACACGTCGTCAGCGAGCTGGCACTGTCGGGCCCCATCGTCGAGGACCTGCGCCGCCGAATGCACCGCGGCCGCACCCTGTCCCGCCTGCGCGCCGGCGAACTCCCCACCATCAACACCCCTGGCCTGCATCTCGACCCCGACGAACGCGTCCACCTCGATCTGCCCGCCGTCCACGTCCGCATGCTCGCGCGCGGCCCGCGCAACACCGAGGGCCGCCTGATCGGCAGCTCGAAGAAGCTCCGCTTCGTCGGCGACGGCACCGGCATCGAACTCCCCTGGAACCGGGTGGTGTCGGTGCATCCCGAGCACGGCACCGTCGTACTCGCCGCGACCTCGGCGCGCGGCGGCGCGACCTTCGGCGTCGCCGATCCCGACTATGTGGCGGCGGCACTGGAAGGCGCGCTGCGCGTGTCGAAGCGCCTGGTCCTCACGCCGGGACAGCGTGACAGCCGCAGCATCTCGCAGGATGTGAAAGCCCAGGTGTGGCAGCGCGACGGCGGCGCGTGCGTCGAATGCGGCGACGGCCACTACCTGGAGTTCGATCACATCATCCCGCTCAGTCGCGGTGGTGCGACGAGCGCGACGAACCTGCAGATCCTGTGCCGGGCCTGCAATCGCGCCAAAGGCGCCCGGATCTAGCCGAGGATCGCGTTCATGATGGTGCCGCCGCTGGTGGCGACCACACCGCCGATCATGGCGCCCGCGATCATCTTCGGCGACTCCATCGCGCTGCCGTTCCACTTCTCCCAGGCGAACTTTCCGCCGGCGACGGTGATGGCGAGCACACCCGACAGGATCATGAACCAGGTCAAGTACTGAACCATTTTCATGATCTTGTCCGACAGCGGAGGCGCTTCCGGCGACGGATTGCCGATCTGCGCATACGTGGTGATGGTGTCGGCCATCGACGTCAGAATGATGCTCATAGCCTGCTCCCCTATCGCGTGCCGCGAACTGCGTTCCAGCCCTGTCGTATTCGATCGTGGTCCAGGATACGGGCGCGAACCCCCTGCACACCAACAAAACCGATCGGTACGGTCGGACTGGGCACCGACATCACCGCACCTGACCGGATACCATCAGTGCAGAGTTGATCGTCGTTCCGTTCCTCCGAGCTACCGAGTGAGACCCCATGTTTCTGGCCGCCGTCACCGATACCTTGGCGCAGATCGGCAATCCGACCCCCGAAGCTCCCCCACTGGCGAACAAGATCATGCAGATGGTCAGCTATCTGACCTGGTTCATCCTGTTGTCCGGCATCGTCGCCATCACTGTCGCGGGCGGAAAATTCGCCTGGGAGAAATGGACCGGCGGTGCGATGCAATCACCGAAGATGGTCGCTGGCGCGATGATCGGCGGCGTGGTCGCCACCAGCGCGGGCACCATCATGAACGCGATGCTCTAGTTCCTACTCCGCTCGGGCGGGCCCGGAATGGTCCGGGCCCACTCGACCGGCAAGGAACACCCGAGTTCTGTTGGTGTTCAACAGAACTCGGGCCCTGTGTTCTCGAGTGTCGGCGCACAGCATCTACCTCCTGTCGTGTCAGCGCGTCGGTTCAGCTACGTGTAGAGCCGGTCCACAAAAGCGTTCAGGTTCTCCACCACCCGCTGCGCCTTCTCCTCCGGCGTCAGATCCTCGCGATAGCGGCTGCCCATCGAGGGCTTCTTCTTGTTGCGCGCGTACAGCGAGCAGGCCAGATCGGTGCACATGTAGCTGCCGACCGTGTTCCCTTTGCGTCCCGACTCACCGGTCTTGCTCGCGGTCATCAGCGAAACACCGCCACCGGAATGGGTGGTGAGGCAGATCGTGCACATCTGTGTCTTGCCGGATCCACCGGTCTCGTGCCGCAACGCGACGCTGACCAACCCGTCCGGCCGAGGCACCGAGATATAGCAGCGCCCCGCGAACGACGGGTCGGTCCAGCCGAGGAAGTCGAGATCCTCCCAGGGCCGTTGCTCCAGGTCACGCGGCACGTTCAGCCGCTTCGCGTCACCTTTCGAACAGTTGACGAACGACGACCTGATGTCGCGTTCGGTGATAGGTTCCATGAGCTCGTCCTTTCAGTTTGCCGAACAGCAAACGGTAGACACGCTAACGATCCCTCTGATCAGTGACAACCTGTTTTCACCGGTCGCCAACTTACGAGTTGACGATCCCCGCGGTGCGGGCGGCGCGCAGCCAGTCCGGGAATTCGCTGAGCAGCAGCCGGTAAAGCTCGGCGTCGTCGACCTTGTCGATGTCGTCGAGGGCGAAGAAGCCCGCGTTGTCGACGATGCGGCCGTCGAGTTCGTCGAGGGTGCGCAGGACGCCGAAGTTGGCCTTGCCGAGGCCGATGAACTGCCAGAAGGCGGGCAGGTGGGCGGCCTCCCGCATCAGGGCGGCGATCTCGCGCTTCTTCGCGAAGCCGCCGTCGGTGAAGAACAGCACCAGGGTCGGTTCGGCGGTGAGGGTGTCGATGACCGCGCGCATGATGGGTAGTTCGTCGTTGCGGCCGCCGATGGCGTCGTAGTCGATGCCCTGGTGGGTGCCCTTGAGGTGCAGGAAGGTCTGCGCCCATTGCTCACCGCCCGCGACGGTGATATCGGGCAGCTTCGCGTAGGTGAGTGCGTAGAGGTAGGCCTCGAGGGTGCCGTCGTCGTCGAGTTGGGTGGCGACCGGGATCATCCGCTCGACGACCCGATGCACGGTGCCCGCGCTGTACATCTTCTGCATGCTGCCGGTCTTGTCGATCACCAGCACCACCCGCGCCCTGGCTCCGAACGCGCTCTTGTCGATGAGCACCTTCGCGACCTCGCGCTTGCGCATGTCGAGTTTCTGTCGCTTCTCGAAGGACAGCGCCGCTTCGCCGGGAACGGTTCGGATCTCGGGCACCGCGATGACTTCCGGCTCGTCGTCGACGCTCACCCCGTGATCGGTGACGAGATCGGCGAACCCGCCCGCATACCCCTGCCCGACCGCACGAACCTTCCACTCCTGGCCCCGCCGGTACAGCTCGAGCGCGATCACCACCGACTCGTCAGCGAGCCCGTCGATCACATACTCGTGCAACACATTCCCCGCACGATCGGCGACCGACGCCACCGGCGCAGCGGCCTTTCCGAACGTATCCCCTTGCGCCGCAACAGTGATCACCGCGCGAATCTGCGCGATCTCGCCAGGAACGTCCGAGAGTGACACCTCGAGTCCGGTGCCGTCGAGCCGAACACCCGGCGCCTGCGGCTGATTGAAGAAGACGAAGTCGGCATCCGAGCGCACCTTGCCCGCATCGGTCACCAACAGCGCCGAGAGATCGGCCGCGACCCCACCCCGCACGGACAGCACCACCTCCCCCACAACCAAGCCCGCGTTCTGCCCTTTGACCAGCGCCGCAGCCATCGCTACTCCTCATCTCGCACCGTAATGCCCCACACCCTAGGCGAAACGGGCTAGATCCAACCCTTCTCGCGAGCTTTGAGGGCGGCTTCGTAGCGATTGGACACCCCGAGCTTGGTCATGGCCGAGGACAGGTAGTTGCGCGTGGTGCCCGGCGAGAGGTGTGCGCGTTTGGCGATGTCCTCCACGGACGCACCGTCGGCGGCGAATTCGAGCACGTCGGCCTCACGGGCGGTGAGCACGGTATCGCCAGCGCTGATCGCCTCGGCCGCGAGTTCGGGGTCGACGTAGCGACCGCCGTTGTGCACCGACCGGATCACCTCGGCCAGCGTCGCCGCCGAGGTCGTCTTGGGCAGAAACCCGCGCACACCCGCGGCCAGCGCACGCTTGAGATAGCCGGGCCTGCCGTGACTGGTGACGATCAAAGTGCCTGCGCCAGGGGTGATTCGGAGTAGCTCGATCGCGGTATCGATGCCGTCGATACCCGGCATCTGCAGGTCGATGACGGCGACCGCGACGGGCTCGCCTTCTTCTGCCCTGCGACGCCACGCGGCCACGAGTTCGGCACCGGAGCCGACATGGGCGACGACCTCGAGGTCGGGTTCCAGGCCGAGCATCGTCGCCATCGCGGCGCGGATCAGCGTTTCGTCGTCGGCGAGGAATACGGGAATCACTGTTTCTCCCAGTGGATTTCGAGGGCGAACTCGTCGCTGGAGATGGTGACGTCGAGGGTCGCGCCGACGGCGGCGAGTCGTTCGCCGAGACCGCGCAGCCCGGATCGTTCACCGATCGCGCCGTGAGGTCGATCGTTGCGCAGCGACATGCCCGACCCGCCGAGCGTGAGCGTGGCGGTCGTCGCTGCCGAGTGTTCGACGATATTGGTCGTGCCTTCCCGCACCACCCAGGCCGCGACGTCGTGAAAGGCGGTGGGCACCTTGGCCGCATCGCCTTCGACGACGAGTTCGCATCCCGCCGCCGACAGCAGCGACCGCGCCCCGGCGACCTCGCCGCGCAGGTCGATATTGCGGTAACCACGCACCAGGGTGCGCATCTGCCCCATCGATTCGACCGCCAGCGTTCGGACCTCTTCCATCTCCGACATCGCGCGATCGGTATCGCCCGCGCGCGACAATGCCATCGCCAGTTCGCTTTTCACGGCGATCGCGCTGAAGCCTCGCCCGACGACGTCGTGCAGGTCGCGCGAGAAGCGCAATCGCTCCTCGGCGACCTGTAGCTGCGCTTCGACTCCTTTGGTCCGTTCCAATTCGTCGATGATGCCGAGCGCCCACACGGTGAGCAGCGTCAGCACGATCGCGAAAACCCCCGCGAGTAGCAACGACACGATCCCCCTCGGGCTCGCCCGCAGCGGTGCGCCGAGCACCAGCGGGGTCGCGATGCTGAGGGCGATCAGAACCCACCACTTGTGCCGGACGAACGGGATGACGGAGAAGATCGTCAGCAAGGCCGCGGACATGCCGGCAACGCCCGCGCCGTTGACAGTCGATTCGCTGTCGGCGAGATGCGCAACAGCACCGCTGACCACCCATATCGCGGCCAGGATCGCAACAGCCACCGGCAGCATCCGCGGCCGCGCCACCACACCGGGGACGGTCGCGAAATCGGGTTGGGCCTCCACCGCGACCATCGCCGCGATCCCGCCGACGACGATCACGAGCACCGCGGGTACCGACTCCGCCGCGAGCGCCAACGCGACGACCAAACCGGCGATGGCCGCCTGGAACGTGAGCCGTGAGTAGAGCCGGTACTTGGCCGACCCCGGCAGCTCGTGCCACCAGGCGGTCGCGCGCTTCACCCGCGATCGTCCCAGCGGAAGCTCTTGCGGGTCAGCACGAGCGCCAGGACTGTCCATAGCGCCAGTGTCGCAAACGGTCGACCGGATGCGGTGACGGTGTCGGCAAAGCTGAGCGCGGCGTCGGAATCCGTCGATAGCCTGCCCGCCGCGCCGAGCGAGATCAGGTCGGAGACGGCGGCGAACGGTGTCCAGTCGGCGATCTGGGCCAGCCGGTCGGGCAGCACCGAGCGGATCGACGCCAGGCCGAGCATCGCGATCATCATCACCGGCAGCGAGGTGATCTGCGCGGCCTCGGCGTTCTTGGTGTACGCGCTGGTCGCCAGGGCGAGCAGGGTGAACAGGACGGTCCCACCGACCAGCGCGACGAGGATGGCGAGGGGGTTGACCGGCATCGGCGTGCCCGTGCCGTACACCACTGCGGCGACGCCCACAGCGGTCGCGGCAGTCATGACGGCCCCAGGGATGGCGGGCGCGAGCTGGATCTGCCAGTCGGCCGCCTCCCCCGTGCGCAACCGTTTCAGCACGCCCTCGCTGCGGCGCGTTGTCACCATCGACAGCACCGAGTAGTACTGCACGAACAGCAGTGCCATCAGCGCCAGCATCTCGAGCGCCACCGCGGCCATCGCCGTCGTCGGTTCGGTGTCCTTGCGGGCAATCAGGAAGGTGGCCAACGGGATTCCGATCGGGAACACCGTCGCCATGTAGACGAGGGTCTTGTTGCGCCGGAACTGCAGCCACTCCGCCTTGGCCAGCGCGGTGACCGGTCGGCGGCGAAATCCGTTGGCGGGCATGGTGATGGTCATCGTGTCGCTCCGATCAGTTCGGGTGTGGTTGCCGGGTGGCCCGCGATATCGAGGAACACCGACTCCAAGGACGCGGCGCGCGCCTCGAGCCCGGTCAACTGCACTCCGGCATCGCGTGCCCAGCCGAGCAGCTCGAACAGATGTCCCTGTAAGTCGTTGGTGCTGACGGTGACTCGCGCCTTCGCATCGACGCGGGCGTCCCGAAACTGCGGCACGGGCAGGCCAGGATGATCGAACGCGATGCGCGCCGGATGGTCGTCGACGAGGTCGCGCAGGGTGCCGCTGCGCGCGATCACGCCCTTGTTCATGATCGCGATCCGATCGGCGAGCGCCTCCGCCTCGTCGAGGTAGTGCGTGGTGAGCACCATCGTCACCCCCGACGCCTTGAGATCGGCGAGCAATTGCCATGTCCCACGCCGACTTTCCGGATCAAGCCCGGTCGTCGGCTCATCGAGGAACAACAACCGCGGCTGCCCGAGCAGCGCACACGCCATATCGACCCGACGCTGCTCGCCACCCGACAGCGCACCGACCCGCACACCGGCGCGATCGGTCAGCCCGACCTGCTCGAGAACCGCCTCGGCGGTGGTCGGATTCGTACAGGTCCCACGCCACATTTCCAGCGTCTCGGCAACGGTCAATTCGGCAGGCAACCCACCGGACTGCAACATGATCCCCACCCGCGCCCGAACCTGATCCCGATGCTTGCGCGGATCCAGCCCGAACACCTCCACCTGCCCCGCAGTCGGCGCGACGAGTCCCTCGAGCATGTCGAGCGTCGATGTCTTACCCGCACCATTGGTCCCGAGCAGCGCGAAAACCTCGCCCTCGAGAACCGCGAAATCCACTCCCTTGACAGCTTCGAAGGCGCCGTCGCCGCGCCCATATGTCCGCCGGAGCCCCCGAGCGGTGATGACGTCTGCATTTCTCATGCTCTCCACGGTGCTCTCAACGGCGCGCCACCAGTAGTAAGCGCAGTCACCGATCCTCGATGGGATGCGCATGGGTCACCCATGACATAAGTCATCGGTCTTCGCTGGTGCGGAAGAGCGCGACGCCGTAGGCGACGAACCAGACCGCCCACAGCAGCCAGCCGGACAAACCGATCAGACCGAGTGGTCCGTCATGGTCGATGATCATCGGCGTAATAGTCGCAGCGGTGAATTGCAGTGCGGCAGCGAGGAATCCGATGGCCGCATGCCAAGGCCGCACCAATCCCCCGAGTCGGCCCGCAATGGTCAGACCCACCAGCGCCGTCGCGAGGAATGTGCCGTTCAGCGCGAGCAGTGCGTCTTGCATTGCCCACAGTGCCGCACCTTCACCGTTCGAAGTACTCAGGGCATAACGGATTCCGATGATCACGGCGAAAGTCGCGTTCTGCAACAGCAATCCGGCGAAGCCGACCAGCGACCACCCCGTGCCCGACGTCCGCTCGATCGGTCGCAATGCCGCCAGCACACCGGCGCCGAACAGCACCGCACAGAACCATCCCAGCGGCACGGGTGCCGTCGCCAGTGCCACGAGGTCACGGTGGTCGACAAAGAACGTGACGGCGGTATGTGGGTCAGTACCCGGCTTCGGCAGTCCGGCGGGTGCCAAGATCAGGTTGGCCCCCAGGATGACCAGCGCGAACCCGACGCCCGCGATCCCCGCGACCCGCCGAAACGCCGCACCGCTCGGCATATTAGATTTATCACTCATGTTTTTAATATAGGTACCGTAAACCGAAAGAGGAACCCTTGGCCACCGATCCGCCCCGCCGCCGCTACGACTCGCTGCGCCGCAGCCTCCAAGCCCAAGCGACCAGCGCCGAGGTCGCCCAGGCCGCCCGCCGCCTGTTCGTGGCACAAGGCTGGGCCGCCACCACGGTCCGTGACGTGGCCCGCGAAGCGGGCGTCTCCGTCCCCACCGTCTACTCCGCCTACGGCAACAAAACCGGCCTCATCCAGGCGATAGTCGACGCCGCCGACCTCTCCGCCGACGCCCCCCGAATGCTCGACGCCCTAGAGGCCGCCGCGGGCGACCCACGCGCCCAACTGGCCGCCATGGCCGCCTACGACCGCCGCCTCTACGAACGCGCCGCCGACGTCATCGCGCTGATCCGCGAAGCAGGCCGCACCGAGCCCGACCTCGCCACCACCTACGCCGACGCCCGCCTACGAGCCGACCGGACCCGCATCGAGGTCTTCACCTCCTGGCCGGCCGCCACTCTCCGCGAAGACCTCGCCACCTCGGTCGACATCTACGCGGCCCTCTGCACCATCGACGTCTACACCACCCTGACCACCGAACGAGGCTGGTCCCCCGACCGAGTCGAATCCTGGTGGACCACAACCCTTGCCCGCGAACTCCTCGCCTGACGATTCGCCTGTCCGTCAGCAGCAACAGGTCTACTATCGAACGTAGTAGGTCAAACTCAGGAGGGGCGATGAGCAATTCGAACGAAGCCGATCCCACACGAACCAAACGGTCATTGATGGCTCGAATGATGGAATCGGGGTCGCGATTCACGAGCCGACGCGGGATCTACCTTGGCCACCGATCGACGAAACTCCACGTGGCCCTCTACCGCCGGACCAACGGCCGAATCGGCGGCCACTTCCCCGCCTTCCCTGATGCCCGGATCCTGCTTGTCGACCATGTCGGCGCCAGGACCGGGATCCACCGAACCTCACCCGTCATGTACCACACCGACGGCGACAGCTTCGCGATTGCCGGATCCAAGGCCGGCCAACCTACCCACCCCGCCTGGTTCCACAACCTGAAAGCCAACCCGGACACCACAATCCGGATCGGCGCGGACGTCCACCCAGTTCGAGCTCGGGTTGCGACCGAAGCCGAACGAAACCGCCTGTGGCCGAACTTCGTCGAGGCTTTCCCGAGCTACGACTTCTTCCAACACAATGCAGGAAGCCGCACGATCCCGATCGTGATCCTCATGCCGCGCAGGTGATTCCACTGCGTGCATGATCGAAGCATGAGTTTCACCGTGGCCTACTTGCAGTACGCCGGATCAGGCCCGATGCGGCACGAAGAGCAACTGCTCACCGAGGGCCTCGCAAGACTCGACATTCCGATCCGCCACTACAGCCTGAAACGTATCCAGCGCAGGCAGTTGCCTTTGGGGCCAGACGTTTTCATCGCCGGGGACATGGATGCGATGCACGGCGCGATGCGCCAGCTACATATTCCGATACCGCAACCCGACGACTATCCCGAGGCGCTTCGCGGCTTCCTGCGACGGAAGGTTTGGGCATCGACCCTGGGCGAGATCGAGCGGGCGATGGACAGTGCCCGTGCCACACCAGTTTTCGTCAAGCCCGCAGAGCGGCGAAAGAGCTTCACCGGAACCGTTTGCTACTCGGAGCGCGATTTCGCCGCATGGGGCCATGCCAGCCGACGCCAGCGCGTCTGGTGCTCGGAGGTCGTCGCGTGGATTTCCGAGTACCGCGTCTACGTCATCGACCAGCGGATCGTCGCCGTCGACCCCTACGACGGTGACAACTCCGTGCCACTGAACATGGAAACAGTCGAATCCGCGATCACCGCCTACGGCCGTTGCGACACCGCACCCAACGCCTACGGCATCGATTTCGGTGTCTTGACCAACGGCGAAACAGCACTCGTCGAGGCCAACGACGGCTACGCCCTCGGCGCCTACGACATCGCCGCGGACCAGTACACCGAACTACTGATGAACCGATGGAGCGAACTGCTCACCTCGGGGGCACGCCGGACGGTGTGAGGCAGACGGATTCCGCGAGAGGTGCTCCGCCACTGAAATCTAGCAACGCTAGACAGTCTAGCTAGCAGCTGTTACCGTTGCTCCCAGTTCTAGCAGTGCTAGATTGATGAAGGGGAGCCGAAATACAATGCTCATTCTCACCGGTCAGCTCGTCGCCGTCGTCGCCGTTCTCGCCAATGCCGTCATCTACGGCACCGATATCTGCGCGGCCGCGATCATGCGGTCCGTGTACCGCAAACTCGATGACGCGACCGTGACCGTGAGTGCGGGATGGGGTCACTACTACGGCGACAAGCGGATGCCGATTTTCGGGGCGGGCGGGGTGGTGACCGCGGTCCTCACGCTGGCGCTCGCGCTGGTGGCCGGCCAGACCGGCGCCGCCATCGCCGCCGGGATCGCGGTGGCAGCCCTGTTCACCTGGCTCGCCGTCTACGTCCGCATCGCCAAGCCGATCAACACCCAGCAGACCGCCGCCGCCCGGACCGGCATCATTCCACCCAATGCCCGTGCGCTGCAGGACAAGTGGGACAGCATCCTGAAGTACCGCATCACCCTGCAGTTCATCGCCATCGCCGGCCTGTGCACCACCCTGATCCTGTTCTGATCTTCAGCACCCAAGGAGTACCTGACATGACCTTCACGACCAACGAACAGCAGTTCCTCGCCGAGGCCGGAATCGGCCGACTCGCCACCGTCTCGCCCGACGGCGTCATCCAGAACAACCCGACCAGCTACCGAGTCAACGCCGACGGCACGATCGACATCGGCGGCATGCGAATGCTCACCACCCGCAAATACCGCAACGTCGAAGCGGGCAGCAGGGTGTCATTCGTCATCGACCAACAGGTTTCCGTGGAGCCCTACGAAATTCGCGGCATCGAGATCCGCGGCACCGCCGAGGCCCTCCTTGACGAGCAACCACCGTTCCCCCACCAGGAACCCGCGATCATCCGAATCCACCCCGACCGCATCATCTCCTGGGGCATCGACGGCGGCTCCTTCGACTTCACCAGCCGCAGTGCCGAATAGGGCACTTCAGTCTCCGCACAGACCCCCGTTGCTCTGCGATCAACTGTCAACGCGGGTAGTTGATTTCGGCGATGTCGTCCTCGAGGTCGGAGATTTCCACGTCCGGGTTCAGGTCCGCGACGATTTCGGTCGTGAGCGGCTGCATCGCGTAAACATGCTGGGCAGCAGCGAGATTCACGTCGACCTCGTAGTAGTCCTCTGCCCAGATCTTGTACGCCTCAGGAGTGCCATCGAGCAATAGCTCGAGCAGGTCGTCGCCACCGCGGTCGGCGGCTGCGGCGCCCCAGGCGGCGTCGTTTTCCCGCCAAAAGCAGGCGGTGACGGCCTGGGAGCCAGTGTGGTCGGCGAAGGCAGGTTCGGTGACGTAGGGCCCGAAGACAGCGGGCACTGCATCGAGAACCTCTGGGGCATTGGGGGCTTCGTGGTCGAAACACTGGCCGTAGACACCGGCGGCCGAGAAGACGATGAACCAGTTGTCGCCGGAACCATTTCGCATCGACGCGAGCTCCTCGGCGTCACCCCAGGCCGCATTGAAGGAGTAGTAGCGATCTTCCCACTCAGGACTCAGAACGGCATCGAGCATCGCCATCGCCTGACAGCGCTGACGGAGGGTCGCGATGTCGGGCAGGCGGGACAGCGGCTGGTTCACGGTGTAATCCAACCCGATGATCCGCAGTCCGGCGAAGCGGGGTGGGGCGGGTGGGGCTCGAACCCACGACCAGCGGATTATGAGTCCGCGGCTCTAACCGACTGAGCTACCGCCCCTCGCCGCGGGGGTCTCCGCGGGCGAGTCGCATGGTACCCGGCGGAGTGCGGGGTTGACCACTTGGCGCGGTGGTCGTGTCGGGGTACAGGAACGGCGATCGGGGTCGCGGCTTCGAGGGGAAAGCGCGGCGACCGATCGCCGTTGTGTGTTGCACCCGGGGTATGGGTTTACGAGCGTGAAGCTCGCTGGCCATCCCGTACTCGTACGTCACGCTCCTGACGTTCGATGTTGCCCCCTGGGTTGCTGGCCAACTTGATCACTACGGCTACCAACAACAAAACCGCGACGATTACCGCGATGATTATGATTCCCTGCACGGAACATAACTTAACGTGTATTCCGTTGCGGCGCTTGATACTTTACAATGACGCGCCGACCGTCAATAAGGTACGGCCGAGGGCGGTGCGGTTCTCGATGGCGGCGTGCGCCTGCCGCACCTGGTCGATCGGGAAGGTTTGCCCGATAACCACTTCCAGCGCGCCCTCCGCTACCGCCGATTGGGCGCGGGCGGTGATGCCGACCCAGTCGACATCCTTGCCGACGATATCGAACAGGCCGAGTACCGTGACGCCGCGCGCCACCGCGGCATTGGTGTCGCCGTGAGCGAAATCACCTGCGGCAGAGCCATATCCGAGAAATAGGCCCTTGTCGGCGGCAGCAGTCAATGCCGCTCCACCGATCTCGCCGCCTGCACCGTCGAAGGCAACCGCCGCTCCCCCGCCGGTGATCCCGCTGACTCGCACTTCCCACCCGCCATCCGAGTAGTCGACAACCTCATCAGCGCCCAATCGTGTTGCGAGCGCGAGCTTTTCCAGACCACGCGCTGCCGCGACAACGTGCGCGCCTGCTGCGACCGACAGCTGGGTGAGCAGCGTGCCGAGTCCACCTGCGGCAGCGGTGATCAGCACCCACGAACCCGGTTGCACCGCAGCCCTGTCGAAGACAGCAAGGGCGGTGCGGCCGTCGTGGGCGAGCCCCACGGCTTGCTGCGTGGTCAGCCCGCTGGGGATCGCGGTGAGCGTGGCGGCCTTGGCGAGGGATTTCTCGGCGTAGCCGCCGATGGGGAGGCCGCCACCGATGCCGCTGGCGGCCGTCTGGGTGACAACGCGCTTACCGAGCCAGGCGGGGTCGACCTCGGCGCCGATCGCGCTGACCACACCACCGATCGCACCGCCGGGGATGTAGGGCGGGCTCAGCGGGAAGAAGTCCTGACCCCATCCGCTGCGCAGCCGGGTGTCGAGGAACATCACGTCGGCGACTTCGACGTCGACGACCACTTCGGCCGAATCCGGTTGTGGTGCGGACAGTTCCACCACCTCCAGGACTTCGGGCCCGCCGAATTCCTTGACCTGCACTGCACGCATTGCGACTCCTTCGTGGTGGTGACCGAACGAGTCAAGCATGGAACCTGAAGTGGAGTTCAGGTCAAGGACGCTGAGGCCTGGATCACAGGAGGCCTGTCCGCACAGGCCCGTTACACCTACGCAGTCACGAGCCACCACCACAACTGCTACTGCTCCCGCCACCACAACTACTGCTGCTGCCGCCGCTACAGCTACTACTTCCACCGCTACAGCTACTACTGCTCCCGCCACCACAGCCATTGCCCCCACCACAACCACCGGAAGGACTACCCGGATCCCACGGCTGACCCGAGGTCCCGTCGACATACCCGGTCATCCCCGCCGACCCTGCCACCCACCGACGATCCAGCGGCCGCCGCTGCTGCTGCTGACTCGCGTGACGAATCAGCAGCACGACGGCCGTCACCGCCACACCGATCCCCACCACCATGAACCCGAGCACGATCACCAGCGTCATCACCATGTCCGCAGGCTAACCCCCGAACCCGTTCGCAGCACCCCCACCGCCGATGGCCTTACAGTGAATTGTGGCGTTCTCTTTCCCGCGAACCGGCAGACGGCAAGTCGACCTCCCCACCGTCGACCGCGCCGTCGCTGCCCTGCGCTTCCCCGAGGCGATCTTCAAGACCTCACCGTGGCAACCGCGCGATCTCGTGGAAACCGGTCTGCGCCAATGGTTGCGGTGCTGCGGCGCCGCCATGCGTGACGATCAGGTGATCGGGATGCCCTCGCACGCGGTCGACGAGGCCTGGCACGGTTTCATCCTCTGCACCCAGCTCTACGCGAACTTCTGCGAGCAGGCTTACGGACGTTTCCTGCACCATTTCCCCGAGGGCGTCGGGGACAGCACCCAAAATCACGGCACGATGGTCGAGCAATTGGGCCGCACCGTGGTGGCCTGGTCGCTGGTGGCGCGACCGGACGAAGAGTGCGTGCTGTGGGATCTGGACCGGAAGGTCGGCGTCGAGAACCCGTGGGGTGTGGACGCCCGGCACGTTGCCGCCGTGCAGGAGCAACTGCGCCGGGCGTAACCGGCTCAGACCAGCTTCATCCGCCGTGCGGCGAAGCGCACCGCACCGGGGGCGATGCGGTTCAGGCGGTACTGGACCCATGATTCGGGCGTCACCGGCACGATGTCGCGCCCGGTCCGCACGGCCTTCACGATCTGCGCGGCCACCCGGTCGGGGGTGTAGCCGCGGCGCTCGTACAGCTTGTCGAACCGCTGTTGCGTGCGGGCCTCTTCCTCGGCCGAAATACCCGAGAAGCGGGTGGTGGCAACGATATTGGTGTGCACGATGCCCGGACACACGGTCGAGACCGAGATGCCGCGATCGGCCAGTTCGGCACGCAGGCAGTCGGAGAACATGAACACCGCCGACTTGCTGGTGGCATAGGCGGCCATGTCGCGCTGCGGGCTGTAGGCGGCCATGCTGGACAGGTTCACGATGTGCCCGCCGAGCCCGCGATCGGCCATCGCCGCGCCGAATGCCCTGCAGCCGTTGACGACTCCGCCGAGGTTGATCCGCAGCACGCGGTCGAACTCCTCGGACGGCGTGTCGAGGAAACCGCCGGCTTGGCCGACACCGGCGTTGTTGATCAGCACATCGGGCACCCCATGCGCGGCGATCACCTCGTCGGCATGCTCGCGCACCGCGTTCTCGTCCGACACATCGAGCGAATAGGCGTGCGCCACAGCGCCTTCAGCGACGATGAGCTCCGCAGTGGCCTTGGCTGCGAGCTCGTTGACATCGGAGACCACCACTTCGGCACCGAGTCGCGCGAAGGCCAGCGCGGTCTCGCGGCCGATACCACTACCCGCACCGGTGACAACCACCAGTTTGTGTTCGAATTCCCTACGCGCAGTGCCCACTTCGGCCCTGGACAGGCCGCGCGCGACGCCGGCTCCGTCGAGCGCGTCGATCAGCTCCGTGGTGGCGGTGGCGAGAAGTTCGGGATGTGAGAACGGCATCCAGTGTCCGGCGGGCACGTCGCGTCGCCACAGCCGATCGGTCCGTTGGGCGTAGTCGTCATAGCCGGCGGGCCGGATGGCGACATCGCGCCCGGCCACGATCAACTGCACGGGGACCTCGGTGTGCCGTTCGCGCGGAGACAGCATGCGCTGCACAATGTTCGCGCGGTAGATGAGCAGCCCGTCGACCATGTCACGGCGGAACGTCGGCCCCAGTTTCACGTTGGCGGCGGAGGTGTCGTTCATGACCGACACCGCACGCTGCCAGACCTTTTCGGTGCCGATGGCGTTGAAGGTGGCACGTGGCAGGCCGGGGAGCATGAAGAAGCCGGTGTAGGCCGAGGACATGAGCTGGGTGATCGGCTGCCACACATTGCGCAGGGTGGGCCGCGAAAGCCGCGCGCGCACCCATTTGCCCACATGATCGAGGTTGGGTCCCGACACCGAGGTGAACGAGGCGACGCGCTGCGCGGCCTGCGGCTCACATACCGCTTCCCACAGTTGAATCGAACCCCAGTCGTGGGCGAGCACGTGGACCGGGCGCTCTGGGCTCACCACGTCGATCACGGCGTAGAAATCGCGCGCGAGTTCGTCGAGGCGGAAGTCGTCGGTGCGCTGGGTGCGGGTGGATTCACCGTGCCCGCGGGTGTCGTAGGCGACCACGTGGAAGCGGTCGGTGAGCAGCGGAATCACCCGATCCCACAGGTGGTGGGTGTCGGGCCAGCCGTGCACGAGCACGATGGTGTCGGCCGTCGGGTCGCCGTATTCGAACACGGCGATGTCGAAATCACCGCTGCGGACGGTGCGCTGGTTGGCGGGCTGCGGGCTGTCGTTCGTCATGATCTGTCGGGCTCCTTGTCCAGCCGGGACACCACAGGTATCTCTGCGGCGACGTGGCAGCCCCAGCAGGGCACCTGCGGAGCGACGTTGCATCCTGCCCGGTGGTTCCGAGGATACAACTAACCAGTACGTGCAGTAACAGCTAATCGCGACCGCGTCAGTGCGCCGCACCGTAGATCGCCAGCGCGACCGGGCCCGCCGCCAACAGCCCGCACATCACGGCATTGAGCACCTTGTGTTCGGCCAGGATTCCGACGTACTCGCGCAGCAGGGCGCTGGGCAGGTAATAGCGCGCGGTGCGTGCGCCGACCGCCTGGGCGTCGATGCCGGCCGAGCGGGCGAGCAGGGCGGTGCGCAGCACGTGGAAATTGCTGGTGACCAGCAGGATGCGACTGTCGATGCCCTGCCTGGCGAGCAACTGCCTGCTGAACATGAGGTTCTCGCGGGTGGTCGTCGAGCGGTCCTCCTGCAGGATCTCGTCAGCGGGCACGCCGTGTTCGACCAGGTAGGCGGCCATGGCCACACTCTCGGCGACCTTCTCGTCCGAACCCTTGCCACCGCTGGTGACCAGCAGCGGCGACGGGCCGTGGGCGCGGTCGACGCGCCAGATGCCCATCGCGCGATCCAGCCTGCTCGCCAGCAGCGGCGGCACCCGGTCACCGAGCAGGCCGGAGCCGTGCACCACGATCGCGAGGGCGTTGTCGGTGCGCGTCACCCAGCCGTAGACCACCGAATAGAGCAGGAACGCGACCAGCACGAAGCCGAGGTACGCAGCAACCAGCACCACTGCCAGCAGCAACGCCCCGAGCACGAACCACTCCGAGACCACCGCCCAGACCAGCAGCGCATACGGAATCAGCAGTGCGACGCCGAGCCCGAGCGAAAGCAGGTTCGCCACCCGCAAACCCTCGCGGCGCAGCATCACCACGCCGTTGACCATCAGCAGCCCGGCCAGCACCAACACCAGCAGCGGCGACAGCGCGAGCGCGAAGAAGAACAACAGTTCGGCGCCCTCCCCTTCGGCGCCCGTGCCGATCAGCCCGGAACCGACGAACAGGATCCCGAGCAGCAACAGCACGCCGTTGCTGAATCGGCGCCGCTCCTGACGGAAGCACAGCGCGAACACACCGAGCAGAACCACACCTATAGCCAGCAAGATCACGTGCTCAGCCTAGTCAGCGCCGAGCGTCGGGCAGGCCTGTAGTGGGCTGATGCGGGTGCGAAGTGCACCACACCGGCTATCTACCGGCAATCAGCGCCGGGCAGGTGACCTGCGAGGCAGCAGTACGCGGGGATTCCACGGCTGCCCGCGACCGCGGGTCAGCGGGTAGCAGGCGAAACCGATCGCGGCGGCGCTCGCGTGGCCGATGTCGGTGAAGGTGCGATTCAGGAAGATCGGCGGGATGACCACGGCGAGCACGCCGAGGATGTACCACCACCGCCACGGCGTCACCAGGTGGTAGGCGAGCACCGCGGCGACACCCGCCAGGCCGTAACTGACGCCCACATCGAGGGTGAAGATCGCGCGTTCGGGGGCGTCGTCGGTGTGGATGGCCCACAGCAGCACGCCCTGGCTGAGGTAGGTGGCGCCGACGTGGGCGAGGACGACGACCACCAGCCAGCGGAGGGTGCCGAGCCAGCGTTCGGCGTTGGCGTGGAAGAGGGTGAAGAGGACCGCGTAGGCGGGCCAGGCGCTGCCGTCGGTCCAGAAGGCGCTGCTGATGAGGACGCGGACGGGGTCGTTGCCTAGGTGGTGCAGGTTGGTGGAGCGGTGGTCAAGCCATTGTTGAGCTTCGTCGGGTGGGAGTTGGTCGATGATTGCTGTAGTGACAGCTAGGGCTGTCAGCCATAGATAAGTGCCGGGGGCGCTGCGAATCCATCGCCAGACGCTGCTCGCCATTCTGCCGGGTGAGGCCACCCGAACAAGTGTGCCAGGAATTGGATTGCCAGGTTATTGCTAACAACGAATCGGGTACTCACGATATGCCGGGTATCTACCCCACCACCAGCAAAGAAGCTGGAACCCCGCCGCTTGATCAGTCGGCGCGGACCAGTAACTAGCTGGCATACGAGGGAAGGAGGTGTGAGCCATGTTTGTCGATTTCCTGAACCTAGTCTGGGACTTCTTCACGGACCTTTTCGTCGGCCCGTAATGGTTCTACGCCCATGGTTGGTGGCGCCCTCCTGGGACGTCACCAACCGCTATGTCAGGCGAAGTTCGTTTTCCTTGCCAATCTTGGGGTAGGCGGCAATTGCGGCCGTAATCCCGAGAGATAAGGAGTAGTCCCATGCCTCAGCAAGCGTGGAGCGCCAAGCGCGAACGCCAGTACAAAGACATCAAGAAATCCGAACTCGACCGCGGCCGCAGCGAGAAGCGCGCCGAGGAAATCGCCGCCGCGACCGTCAACAAGACCCGCGCCGAGCACGGCGAAACCAACGCCGAGCACGGCGAAACCAAGTCGAGCACATCCTCCGGTTCCGGATCCAAGCGCGGCGGTCAGCGCGCCCAGGGCAGCGGCAAGACCCGCGATGAGCTCTATGACGAAGCCCGTCGCCGCAATATCGACGGCCGCTCCAAGATGAACAAGCAGGAACTGGCCAACGCTCTCGGCCGCAGCTGACCCCACTGCGAAAGGTTCGCCATGCAGCTCGGATTCAAACTGGCGGCCGAGGCATTCGGCCCGAAGGAACTTGTTCGACAGGCGGTTCGCGCCGAGGAGGTCGGCTTCGATTTCGTCGAGATGAGCGATCACTTCCACCCGTGGCTCGACAACCAGGGCCACTCCCCCTTCGCCTGGACGGTCCTCGGCACGATCGCGGCCGAAACCGAGGGAATCGGCCTCGCCACCGGCGTGACCTGCCCGATCATCCGCTACCACCCCGCGATCATCGCCCAGGCCGCCGCCACCACCGCCCTGGTTTCGGACGGGCGATTCACCCTGGGTATCGGTTCGGGCGAGCGGCTCAACGAGCACATCGTCGGGCACGAATTCCCGCCGGTGCTGATCCGGCAGCGGATGTTGCGCGAGGCGCTGGAGATCATCCGGTTGCTGTGGCGCGGCGGCTATCGCAGCTACTACGGCGAGTTCCTGGAACTATCGGACGCGCGGGTATTCGACCTGCCGGAGACACTGCCGGTGATCGCGGTGGCGGCGGGCGGCCCCAGCGCGGCGAAGATCGCGGCAGAACTCGGCGACGGACTGTTCGCCACCGAGCCGGATCCTGAACTCGTGCAGACATTTCAGCGAGAAGGCGGCTCAGGTCCGCGTTATGTCGAAGTGGGAGTCGCCTTCGCCGACAACGATCGCGAAGGCGCCGAAGCCGCGCTGTCGACCAATCGCTGGTCGACCGGCGGCTGGAAGGTGATGAGCGAACTACCCAATCCGGCGAATTTCGCTGCCGCGACGACCACGGTGCGAACCGACGACATGCTCGAATCCTTCATCTGCGGCAATGATCCGAAACGGTACGTCGAAGCAGTGCGCAAGGCCGTCGACGCGGGTTTCGATCACGTGGTGTTGATGAACGCGGGCCCGGATATGGACGCATTCTTCGATTTCTACAGCAGCGAACTCGCACCATTGCTGCACTCGGAAATCTGACCCGTGCGCCAGTAGCGCCGAAATGACCATGCACGTCGGCACGTCCGGCTGGCAGTACCGCGATTGGCGCGGTGTGCTGTACCCGCCTGGCGTGCCGACGCGGCTGTGGCTCGAGCATTACGCGCAGGCATTCGCGACGGTCGAATCGAACAATGCGTTCTATCGACTGCCGAGCCGGGAGAATTTCGCCGCGTGGCGCGAACGCACGCCCGCCGGCTTCGTCATGGCGGTGAAGGCGAGCCGCTATCTCACCCACATCAAGCGATTGCGCGAACCCGAAGAACCGGTGCAACGATTACTCGATCACGCTGCGGGACTTGGTGATCGGCTCGGCCCGATCCTGCTCCAACTGCCGCCGACCCTGCGCGCGGACGCCGACCTCCTCGACAACTGTCTGCGCTGTTTCCCCGCAAAGGTGCGGGTGACAGTGGAACCGCGCCACGATTCGTGGTGGACCGATGAGATCCGCGCCGTCCTGACCGCCCGCAACGCCGCCCTGACCTGGGTAGATCGCGATTCTCGGCCGGTCACTCCGCTGTGGCGGACCACCGACTGGGCGTATCTGCGCCTGCACGCGGGCCGTGCCACTCCCCTGGGTCCTATGGCAACCACGCACTGAACAGCTGGGTGCGCCGACTGCTGGACACCTGGTCGCCCGATGACGACAGCTACGTCTATTTCAACAATGACCACGGCGGTGCGGCGGTCCGCGATGCGGTCACCTTCGCCCATCTCGCGGCGGCCGCGGGCGCGGACGTCACCCGGGTTCCCGACCTGTGACAGCAAAAACCCCGCCCCGGAATCGAATCCGAGGCGGGGTTCAACCGTTGGTCACCAGCCGGGATCGGCATCCATAGGGACGTTGACCCAGCTCGGGCGTGAGTTGAGTCCCGCATAGTGGTGTAGCGCACGGTGATCGAGCTCGACGCATCGACGACAGAGCGGTCACCGTGTGATCCTTCGAGGAATCTCTCA
>NZ_JBHXRR010000028.1:0-82220 GCF_042716665.1 Nocardia sp. NPDC058658 | reverse complement strand
CCGTTGCTTGCTCCTTCGTCGCGTCGCAACGGCGGCTAACCGGCGACCCGGCCGCGACCGGCCACTTCGTGGCCGTCCCTCCCTAGGGGTCGGGAGTGCGGTGGGTGGGAGTGCGGTCATGTTTCTTCTTCGGTGGGTGGTGTGGCGGGCCTAGGGTGGGGGCATGGTGTCTGAGCGCGAAGTACTCGAATTCGTACCCAAGGGTTTGTGGATCGGGTCCGGGCCTGTCGAGGCCAGTGGGGGTGGGACTTTCGATGTGCGGAATCCGGCGGATGGGGCGGTGATCGCGCAGGTTGCTGATGCGACTCCCGAGGATGCGATGCGGGCCTTGGATGCGGCTGTCGCGGCGGGGGCGGCGTGGGCCGCGACGCCGGCGCGGGCGCGGGGGGAGATTCTGCGGGCGGTGTTCGAGGAGCTCACCGCGCGGGCGGAGGAGTTCGCGCTGTTGATGACGCTGGAAATGGGCAAGGCGTTGTCGGAGAGTCGCAATGAGGTGCGGTACGGGGCCGAGTTCTTTCGGTGGAACAGTGAGGAGGCGGTGCGGATTCATGGGCGGTATCTGAACGCGCCGTCGGGGACAGGGCGGATCATGGTTGCCAAGCAGCCGGTGGGGCCGTGTCTGGCGATCACGCCGTGGAATTTCCCGCTGGCCATGGGGACGCGCAAGATCGGGCCGGCGCTGGCGGCGGGGTGCACGATGATCGTCAAACCTGCCTCGGCGACGCCGTTGACCATGTTGGCGCTGGCCAAGCTGTGCAGTGAGGCGGGGCTGCCGGACGGGGTGCTGTCGGTGGTCACGACGCAGCGTTCCGGGGCTGTCACCGGTCCGCTGATCGACGATCCGCGGCTGCGCAAACTCACCTTCACCGGCTCGACCGAAGTCGGCAAGAAACTCGTTGCGGCGTCCGCCAACCGGTTGCTGCGGACGTCCATGGAGCTGGGTGGCAACGCGCCGTTCGTCGTGTTCGACGATGCCGATATCGACGCCGCGGTGGCCGGGGCGATGCAGGCGAAGCTGCGCAACGGCGGCGAAGCGTGCACGGCGGCCAACCGGTTCTACGTGCAGCGGGGGGTGGTCGCCGAGTTCACCGAGAAGTTCGTCGCCGCGATGACCGACACCGTGGTGATGGGGCCGGGCACCGATCCTTCGACCACTCTCGGCCCGCTGGTCAGCGAGGACCAGCGCGAGATCGTGAGCGATCTGGTCGACGATGCGGTTTCGGTGGGCGCGCGCGTGCTGATCGGCGGCAAGGCTCCCGGTGGTACGGGGTGGTACTACCCGGCCACGATCCTGGCCGACGTTCCGCCCACGGCCCGCATTCTGCGGGAGGAAGTGTTCGGGCCGGTTGCCCCGATCGTCGCGTTCGATACCGAGGACGAGGGTGTCGCGGCCGCCAACGACACCGAATACGGGCTGGTCAGCTACGTCTTCACCCGGGATCTCGACCGAGCGCTTCGCCTCGCGGAGGGGATGGAGAGTGGCATGGTCGGGGTCAATCGTGGCGTCATCTCCGACCCGGCGGCCCCGTTCGGCGGCGTGAAGGAATCGGGCTTCGGTCGCGAGGGCGGCACCGAGGGCATCGAGGAATACCTCAACACCAAGTACATCGCCCTGACCTGAGCCGAAAAATAACCGCCCCGGGGATGGTGTTGCACCCGGGGCGGCTTTTCGGTAGCGGCGAACTGGCTGGTCCGCCGCGTGGTCTGTGGGTGGCCTAGCGGCCGAGGCGGCCGCGACCGAGGCGGAGCAGGAGCATGGCGAGGGTGTGACCCTCTTGGCCCAGCTCACTGAAACGCTCGAGGACTTTCATCTCACGGCTGTGGACCAGGCGCGTGCCGCCGGAGGCCATCCGGGTGCGGCCGATGATCCGGGAGATCTCGCTGCGGCGTTTGATCGCGGCGAGGATCGTGGCGTCGAGTTGGTCGATCTCGAGGCGAAGCTTGTCGATCTCGGCTTCGGATTGCGGCAAGGCCGAATCGGACCCGGTGGTCGTAGCAGGGGTGCTCATCATTCATCTCCTCGTGTCAGAACTTGGATCGGTCGGACCGAACGGCCTGTTACCCGATCTGTTCCGTCACCCTGAAACTTTTCCCGATGGGCAGTACTTGATCCCCCCGGGAGTGCGCAATCAGCCGAACTCCGCGTCACGATATCGGATCGGCGGCCGATCCGGGCATGCGGAGAAGCACTGACCATGTGGCCCAGTCTGCCACGGGTAGGTAGGGAGGCAAAACAGTTCCGTTTATGAATTCGCTGAGAACGGTCACCAGGTGGCCCCTGCGCGGAGCTGTGCGCGTTCACCAGTAGTTTGCCGAACGGTCGTCGCCTGGTCATCCTGGCGGGAGCAGTTCGCAGCTTGTCGGTGCCCGCCGGTAGCGTGGACAGACGATGGATATCACGGTCGCTCCCCACGCCTCAGCAGCCGAACCCAGCGAACCGGCGCCCGCCGCGCTACCGCCACGGGACGGTGGTGCCTCCACGCTCGCCCAGGCGGCGGCCCGCAACAGCGCCGAACAGTCGCAGCGCCGTCAGGAGCGCGAACAACAGCGCGCCGAGGAGCTCGAACGGCTACTCGACGGACTGAACCCGCCCCAGCGTGCCGCGGTGATGCACGCGGGGTCGCCGCTGCTGATCGTGGCGGGCGCCGGGTCGGGCAAGACCGCGGTGCTCACCCGCCGGATCGCCTATCTGCTGGCGGCGCGTGGGGTGCGCACCGGTGAGATCCTGGCCATCACCTTCACCAACAAGGCTGCCGCCGAGATGCGCGAACGCGTCGCGGGGCTGGTCGGTCCGCGCGCGGCCAGCATGTGGGTGTCGACCTTCCATTCCAGCTGTGTGCGCATTCTGCGGATGCAGGCGGCACTGCTGCCGGGCCTGAATTCGAATTTCTCGATCTACGACGCCGACGATTCTCGCCGGTTGCTCACGATGATCAGCCGCGATTTCGAGATCGATACGAAGAAGTATTCGGCGCGTTTGCTGTCGACCGCTATTTCCAATCTGAAGAACGAACTGATCGGTCCAGAAAAGGCCGCCGCCGATGCCGAAGCCGACGACACCGAACTGCCCGCGCTGGTCGCCCGGGTCTACGCCGAGTACCAGCGGCGCCTGCGTTCGGCCAATGCGATGGACTTCGACGATCTGATCGGCGAGACGGTCGCCCTGCTGCAGAACCACCCGCAGGTCGCCGAGTACTACCGGCGCCGGTTCCGGCACGTGCTGGTCGACGAGTACCAGGACACCAACCACGCCCAGTACGTGCTGGTGCGTGAGCTGGTCGGGCATCACAGCGAAGAGCAGGACGTCGAGCCGAGCGAGTTGTGTGTGGTCGGTGACGCCGACCAGTCGATCTACGCGTTCCGCGGTGCGACCATTCGCAATATCGAGGAATTCGAACGCGACTTCCCCGACGCGGAAACCATTCTGCTGGAACAGAACTACCGTTCCACCCAGCACATCCTGTCCGCCGCCAACGCGGTGATCGCGCGCAACGAGAACCGGCGCGAGAAGAAGCTGTGGACCGATTCCGGCGAGGGTGAACTGATCACCGGCTATGTCGCCGACAACGAACACGACGAAGCCTCTTTCGTCGCCAAGGAGATCGACCGGCTCGTCGACACCGGCGATGCCAATTACGGCGACGTGGCGGTGTTCTATCGCACCAACAACAATTCGCGTGCGCTGGAAGAGATCTTCATCCGAATGGGCGTGCCGTACAAGGTTGTCGGCGGGGTGCGGTTCTACGAGCGCAAGGAAGTGCGCGATGTGGTGGCGTACCTGCGCGTGCTGGAGAATCCCGAGGACGCGGTGAGTGTGCGCCGCATTCTCAACACGCCGCGGCGCGGGATCGGCGATCGGGCCGAGGCGTGTGTGGCGGTGCATGCCGAACAGCGGGGGATCGGGTTCGCGGCGGCGCTGCGTGATGCGGCCGACGGGAAGGTCGCGTTGCTGAACACCCGTGCGCAGCGGGCCATCGCGGGATTCCTCGATCTGCTCGACGAGATTCGGGTGGCCGGTAAGCGGGCCGACAGTGACTATCCCGATGTGGGGAATGTGGTCGAGGCGGTGCTCGATCGGACCGGATATCGGGCGGAGCTGGAAGCTTCCGACGATCCACAGGACGGTGCGCGGCTCGACAATCTCAACGAATTGGTGAGCGTCGCACGGGAATTCAGTTCCGAGGCGTTCAACAATGCCGAGGCGGCGCGGGAGGAAGGCCTCGTGCCCGAGGCCGGTGACGGTGAGCCGGAGCCCGGTTCGTTGGCGGCATTCCTCGAGCGGGTGTCACTGGTCGCCGATACCGATCAGATCCCGGACGAGGGCACGGGTGTGGTCACGATGATGACGTTGCACACGGCCAAGGGGCTGGAGTTCCCGGTGGTTTTCGTGACCGGGTGGGAGGACGGGCAGTTCCCGCACATGCGGGCGCTGGGTGATCCGAACGAGTTGGCCGAGGAACGGCGGCTGGCTTATGTGGGGATCACGCGGGCTCGTCAGCGGCTTTATCTTTCGCGCGCTGTGGTGCGGTCCGGGTGGGGGCAGCCGGTTTCCAATCCGGAATCTCGGTTCCTGCAGGAGATTCCGCAGCATTTGTTGGATTGGCGGCGGTTGGAGCCGGTGATTTCGCCGCAGCGGGGGCGGCGTCGGGGGGAAGAGAGTGGGTTCGATCGGGATTGGACCAGTGGGAGTGGGTGGGATCAGCGGCCGGGTGTGCGTGGGGGGAGTGGTGAGCGGCGGCCTGCGCCGGGTGGGGCTGTCAAGCGGAACAACACCGAACTCGTTCTGGCGGTGGGGGATCGGGTTACCGATGACAAGTACGGGTTGGGGCGGGTTGTCGCTGCTGATGGGGTGGGGCCGTTGGCTACGGTGACCATCGACTTCGGGTCTGCGGGGAAGATTCGGTTGATCCCGCAGTTCAGTCGGACGATTGTGAAGTTGTGAGGTGAGTTCGGGGTTTGGGTTGTCCCGGGCTGGCTTGTGGGGCAGAGCTTCGGGGTTTGGGTTGTCCCAGAGGTTTGACGCTGTGTTTATTGGAGCGCTGGCGCGCTCGAGTCGCGGCCCCTAGGGGCCGCCGGTTAGCCGCCGTTGCTTGCTCCTTCGTCGCGTCGCAACGGCGGCTAACCGGCGACCCGGCCGCGACCGGCCACTTCGTGGCCGCTGCTCCCTAGGGGTCGCAGGTGGTGGCTGGGAGTGCGGTCATGGCGGATCTGGGGTGTGCGGTGTGGGTGGGAGTGGGGTTGTGGTGGATCTGGGGTGTGCGGTGTGGGTGGGAGTGGGGTTGTGGTGGTTTGGGTTTGCGGTGTGGGTGGTCAGTGGGGAAACAGGTCGGTCAGGGCTTCGTCGAGGGTGGGGTAGTTGAAGTCGAAGCCTGCTTTATGGAGGACTTCGGAGGTTGCGTGGCGGCCGGTGAGGCCTAGTGCGGGGTCTGTGCGGAGGGCTATTGCGCCGACCTTCAGGATTGCTGCGGGGGTCGGGGGTGATGGGGGGCGGTGCAGGGTTCGGCGGAGGGTGGACATCAGTTCGGTGTTGCGGACGGGGAATTCGGTGGCGGCGACCAGGATGCCGTTGGGGAGGCTGATGGTGGGGTCGAGGCCCAGGGTGGCTCGGACTATGGCTAGCCAGTCTTCGATGTGGATCCAGCTGAACCACTGATTGCCGGGGCCTACGCGGCCGCCTAGGCCTGCTTTGGTGAGTTGGGCGAGGCGTTTGGGGGCGGGGGCATCGGGGTCGAGGACGATGGAGGTGCGCAGGATCGTCCAGTGGTCGGCGCGGGTGGGGTCGAAGGCTTCTTCCCATGGTTGGGCTACGCCGGTCATCTGGGGCAGGCCTACGGGGAGGGGAGTTGTTTCGGTGCAGCGGGTTTCGCCTGCGTCGGACCAGATGGCGGTGGTGCTGGCTTGGACCCAGTAGTCGACGGGGGTGTCGCGCAGGCCTGCCGCGGCGACCAGGGCGGTAGTGGAATCGACTCGGCTGGAACGTAATTCGGCGACATTGCGTTCGGTGGGTCGGCAGTCGACCAGCTTGCCTGCCAGGTTTATCACCGCTAGGCGGCCGGGTTCGCGCAGTTCGGCGGACCAGGCGCCGACCGAGCGGCCGTCCCATTCGGTCTGGCGGAACGGCAGTTTCGGGTTGCGGCGGCGGGTCAGGAGGGTGACGCGCTGGCCGCGGCAGGTCAGGTCGGCGGCGATCTGGAGGCCGAGCGCGCCGGTGCCGCCTGCGATGACGACGTTGAGGGCATCGTCGGTGGGGGCGAGGCCGGCCAGGCGGGCCAGGCGTGAGAAGTTCACGCGCGCATCGGTTTCGATGAACGGGCGCACGACCGTGCGCGCCGCGGCGGCGGACGGGCCGGTGAAGCGGAGTTCCTGGGTGATCTCGGTGCCGCCGTCGCGGGGCGTCAGCCGCCAGGTGAGATGCATGGTGCCCGCGGGTTCGGGCTGGGTGATCGTGAGCTCACGATCGGGCTCGAACACGGTGACGGTGAACGGTTCCGCGAACCGCCCGTGAATTCGCGCCGAGAGATTTCCGTTGGGGAGGTAATCGCCGGTGGCGCCGACGGCGACGGGCCCGTGCATCCGCACCGACCGCACCCCGGGATTCCACTCCGGCCACTGCTCGAGATCCCCGAGCACCCCCCACACCAATTCCGGTGCGAGCCCGATGAACTGCGTGTACTTCGTCGTACCAGCCATGACCAACGCTAACCCTGCCACACCACATAGCGGAAGCGTGCTGCTGGTCACGTAGAGGGAGCTCGCGCACGCGACAACTGATCAACGTAAGAACATGGGTAACTCACCGACACCAGCAAACACAGGTCGCCCCCAAAGCTTGCCGCGTTCCCAACTCCTCCGCGCCTGAGTCTGGCCTCAAGACCCGGAGAGGCGGTTCAGTCGCGCTGGGCGCCCAGGCTGATGCCTCGGGTGGCGAGCCACGGGACCGGGTCGATCTTGTCGGTGCCGTTGAGCCACACCTCGAAGTGCACGTGCGGGCCGGTAGAGAAGCCGCGGTTGCCCATGGTGGCGATCTGGTCGCCCGCCATCACCCGTTCGCCCTGCGAGACCGTCGCGGTGTCGATGTGGCCGTAGATGGTGACGGTGCCGTCGTCGTGCAGGACGCGGACCCACATGCCGAAACCGGAGGCCGGGCCCGCTTCGATGATGGTGCCGTCGGCGACCGCGTAGATCGGGGTGCCGATCGGACCCGCGACGTCGATGCCGAGGTGCTGGACGCCCCAGCGGGCGCCGAAACCGGAGGTGTAGTTACCCGAGGTGAACTTGGCGAACAGGGGCCGCAGCTTGGCGGATTCCTGGGCGGCCAGGTCTTCGGCGAACTTCGCGCCCTTGGCGAGGATGTCGTCGAAGTGGTTCTTGTCGGCGATGGTGGTGGCGTCGAGCACCTGCGGTGCGGCCCCGGTGTGGGGGTCGAGCTCGGCGGTGTTCATCGACTGGGCGGCGATCTCGTGGACCTGGCCCGCTGCCTCGTAATCGATGCCGGAGGCGGGCTGGCCCGGATCGGCCATGGCGGCCTGACCGGCGGCGACCACAGCACCGGCGGCGACGGCGATGACCGCGGCGCGGCCCTTCAGTGCGGCGGGCGGAGCGGGGACGCGGTGCGCGCCACCACGACGTTCGGCGCGGCGGGTCGCGGGGCGTTCTTCGGCGGTGGTCTCGTCGGCCGTCGCGGGCGCCCAGTCGGTGCTGTAGGTGCCGGTGTCGTAGGACTCGTCCGCGGTCCATTCGTCTTCGGCGGGCGTCCAGGCGGCGTCGCCGGACCAGGTGGTCTGGTTGTGCCACACGTCATCGGTCTGCGGCCATGCGCCCTGGGGTGCGGCCGGGACTCGACGGGCTTCCGTATGCGACGTGTAGTCGTCGGCATGCCGGTAACGATGCCCGGAGGGGGTGCGATTTTCGACTGGAAGGGTGGAGCGGTGGTTCATCGGATGAAGTACCTCACGCTATGTCGTCCTCCTCAGTCCTGACTTGCCAGTCGTGACCTGGTTGTCGTGACCTGGTTGTGACTTCGACCGCATTGACGGTAACGAAGCGATTGCAGAGTGGCAAGCGCTGGCCGGAAACGTACACCTCTGTGTGACATTCGTCACCGTAACGCGACGGAATATCTCACCGTTTTCCGGCATCTCGGGTGAGGTTCGTCCACGACATAACGTAGTAGATGGCGGGGTGTTCGTGCTTTAGGTGGCCCGACCTGGCAAGGCGTTGGAAAACGCCACAAAACTACTCGCCAGTAGCCTTGGCCAGCGGTTTTTCCGACCTCCCGTAAACGGTCGTGACCTGCGCCACTTACTATGAACGTGGTCGTTTAGCCCTCCCCGTGACTAGTTACAGTCCGACCGACCCGCATGCTGACCATTTCGAGCGACCTGCAAGCAGTCGCTACGGCCTGTCGGTCCTCCAACAAAGACGTTGTCATAGCAACGCAGACGAGACGGTGAGTACATGGATCTCTTCGAATATCAGGCGAAGGAGCTCTTCGTTAAGCACGGAGTGCCTTCGTCCGAGGGTCGTGTTTGCGACACGGCTGAAGAAGCACGCGCCATTGCCGAGGAAATCGGCAAGCCCGTGATGGTCAAGGCGCAGGTCAAGGTGGGCGGCCGCGGCAAGGCCGGCGGCGTGAAGTACGCAGCCACCCCCGAAGACGCGTTCACCCACGCGCAGAACATCCTCGGCCTGGACATCAAGGGCCACATCGTCAAGAAGCTCCTGGTCGCCGAGGCCAAGGACATCGCGGAGGAGTACTACATCTCCTTCCTGCTCGACCGCTCCAACCGCACCTACCTGGCCATGTGTTCGGTCGAGGGCGGCATGGAGATCGAAGAGGTCGCGGAGAAGACTCCCGAGCGCCTCGCCAAGATCGCCGTCGACGCCGTCAAGGGTGTCGACCTGGCCTTCGCCCGTGAGATCGCGGAGAAGGGCCACCTGCCCGCCGACGTGCTCGACGCCGCGGCCGTGACCATCCAGAAGCTGTGGGAGGTCTTCGTCAACGAGGACACCACCCTGGTCGAGGTCAACCCGCTGGTGCGCACCCCCAACGACGAGATCCTCGCCCTCGACGGCAAGGTCACCCTGGACGAGAACGCCGAGTACCGGCATCCCGACCACATCGAGTTCGCCGACGTCGACGCGACCGATCCCCTGGAGCTCAAGGCCAAGGAGAACGACCTCAACTACGTCAAGCTCGACGGTGAGGTCGGCATCATCGGCAACGGTGCCGGTCTGGTCATGTCGACCCTGGACGTCGTCGCCTACGCGGGCGAGAACCACGGCGGCGTGAAGCCGGCCAACTTCCTCGACATCGGCGGCGGCGCTTCGGCTTCCGTGATGGCTGCGGGTCTGGACGTCATCCTGGGTGACGCGCAGGTCAAGAGCGTTTTCGTCAACGTCTTCGGTGGCATCACCGCCTGTGACGCGGTCGCCAACGGCATCGTCGGCGCGCTCGAGGTGCTCGGTGCCGCGGCCACCAAGCCGCTGGTCGTCCGCCTGGACGGCAACAACGTCGAAGAGGGTCGCCGCATCCTCGCCGAGGCCAACCACCCGCTGGTGACGCTGGCCCAGACCATGGACGAGGGCGCCGACAAGGCCGCCGAACTCGCCTTCAGCGCCAAGTAAGGAACGCGAACATGTCCATCTTCCTGAACAAGGACAACAAGGTCATCGTCCAGGGCATCACCGGCGGCGAGGGCACCAAGCACACCGCGCTGATGCTGAAGGCGGGCACCAACGTCGTCGGCGGCGTGAACGCGCGCAAGGCCGGCACCACGGTCAAGCACACCGACAAAGACGGCAACGAAGTCGAGCTGCCCGTGTTCGCTTCCGTCGCCGAGGCGATGGAGAAGACCGGCGCCGACACCTCGATCGCCTTTGTGCCCCCGGCCTTCTCGAAGGACGCCATCATCGAGGCCATCGACGCGGAGATCCCGCTGCTCGTGGTCATCACCGAGGGCATCCCGGTGCAGGACTCCGCTTACGCGTGGGCCTACAACGTCGAAAAGGGCGAGAAGACCCGCATCATCGGCCCGAACTGCCCCGGCATCATCACCCCGGGCGAGGCGCTGGTCGGCATCACCCCGAACAACATCACCGGTAAGGGCCCGATCGGCCTGGTGTCGAAGTCGGGCACGCTGACCTACCAGATGATGTACGAGCTGCGCGATTTCGGTTTCTCGACCGCGATCGGCATCGGCGGCGACCCGGTCATCGGCACCACCCACATCGACGCCATCGAGGCGTTCGAGAAGGACCCCGAGACCAAGATCATCGTCATGATCGGCGAGATCGGTGGCGACGCCGAAGAGCGTGCCGCGGCCTACATCAAGGCCAACGTGACCAAGCCGGTCGTCGGCTACGTCGCCGGTTTCACCGCGCCCGAGGGCAAGACCATGGGCCACGCGGGCGCCATCGTCTCCTCCGGTGGTGGCACCGCGCAGGCCAAGCAGGACGCGCTCGAAGCCGCTGGTGTGAAGGTCGGCAAGACGCCGTCCGCCACCGCCGCGCTCGCTCGCGAGATCCTCGAGAAGGCTTCCATCGCTTCTGCGTGATCTGATATCTCACACTGTCGAAGGCCGCCTTCAGGTTTAACCTGGGCGGCCTTCGTCGATCTATCCACAGGCACGTGGTTTATCCACAGGCTGGATCGGTAGGTGATGACCGGCGGCGTGGCGTGCAGTAGCGTCAGGTATCGGATCACCACACCAGAGAAGTTCGACGCGATCGATGTGCACGACTCGACAAGGAGACGACGAGACATGTCATACCCGACCGGGGGCTCCGGGTACAACACACCCGCGACGTCCGCCGCGCCTCAGGGCCCGAGCACCGGAGCCGCCGCGGCTTCGCCATCGACCGCGGAAGGTTCGGAAGGCAAAGGGCTGCCGTTCATTCTGACCGCGGCCGCCGCCGGACTCGGCGTCGTAACCTTCTTCCTCGGCTTCGCGCCGTACGTCGGAATCAGCCTCGGCCGTGAGACGTCCACCGGCAGCATGTTCGAGTCCAACAGTGGCGCGCTCGCGACGCTCGTCCTGGCCGCGGCCCTGCTGGCCGGGCTGTCGTTGCTGCCCAAGCAGAACACCCTCGGTGTCGCCGTGGCGCTCGCGGTGGCGTCGTTCCTCGGCGTCGTCGTGTCGCTGATCAGCGCAGGCGAAGGCGTGGAACTGCAGTGGGGCGCGTTCGTCGTCACCGCGTTCTCGTTCATCGTCGCAGTGCTGTTGGTGCTGGCGCTGCTGTTCGGGCTCGGGATCATCAAGGCGCCCGCACCGAAACCGGCTCAGCCGCAACAGCAGCCGGGTCAGTACGGCGGCCAGTACGGTCAGCAGGGTTACGGACAGCAGGGCTACGGCCAGAGTGCGGGCCAGCAGTCCTACGGTCAGCCCGGCTACGGCCAGGCACAGACCGGTGGGCAGTACCCGACGCAGTCGCCGTCGCCGTACGGCCAGCAGAGTTCGCCGTCGATGCCGCAGGCGCAGCAGCCGTCCTATGGTCAGCCGGGGCAGCAGTCCTACGGTCAGCCGGGCCAGCAGTCGCCGTACGGCCAGCAGTACGGTGCCCCGCAGGGCCAGCAGCCGTCGCCGTACGGTGCGGCGCCGCAGGCACAGCCGCGTCCCGACGAGAGCGCGACGCAGACCTTCGGCGGGCAGCAGTCCGGCCAGCCGGGCCAGCAGCCGTTCGGTGCGCCGACCTACGGTGGCGCGCAGCCGTCGTCTCCGGGTCAGCCGCAGCCGTTCGGTGGCGAGCAGACCGCCGATCCGGCGGCTGATGCCACTACGGCGTTCCGCCCGAACGAAGACAACAAGTAAGACCGCCGGCATGGTCGGTCAGCGCTGGAACACGCAAGCGAAGCGTGACCACGCAGGGCGCCCGAACATGCCGAATGGATACGGCCTGCCGCATGGTGGTTATGGTTCGATCGCGAGCCCACAGGTACGCCTGTGGGCTCGCGGCGCGCCTGACCCGCGGCTGCCGGGGAAGCTGCCACGCTGAATCGTCATGAGCTCCCGTAACTCCCTCGTGCGCCGGACCTCCGGGTCACGCGGCACCGGGGAGACCGTCGTCGCACCGGCCGGGCCAGAGCCCGGTTGGTGGTCACTCTCGCCCGAGCGGGCCCGGACCCTGCTGCTGGTCGCGGCGCGGCCGACGATCACCGCCATGACGGCCACGGTGCTGCTCGTGCTCGTGGTCATGCTCACCACCGGCACCGATCTCACCAGCGCGCCCGCCGCGGTGGCCGCGACTTGGCTTGCCGCACACCAGGTTCCGCTCACCGTCGGCAAAACGACGCTGGGCCTGCTCCCGCTGGTACCGACGGCCGTGCTGGTCTGGGTGGCCGCCCGTGAATGCGCGCGTGCCGTCCCGAAGCGGCCGACGCCTGTCGAACTGGGCTGGTTGACCGGTGCGGTGGTGGTCGGTCCGATGTTGATGACAGCCGTCTGCCTCGCCGTCACCGGTGATGCCTCTGGCGTCATCCCCCTCGCCTCACCCGGCCCGATCTCGGCGTTCGGCTGGGTGCTCGTGCTGTATCTGGGTGCGGCCGCCGCCGGGATCGCGAGTCGGGCGTGGAGTTCGTTGTGCGCGCTCGTTCCGATCGAGATCCCGGAGTGGGCGGTCCTCGGCGCCCGCGCCGCGCGGCGCACCGTGCTGCGGATGCTCGGCTGTGCCGCGCTGGCCACCGTGATCTCGTTCTTCGTGCACCTGTCCCGGCTCGACGACGCGTTCCGGCAGGCGCACAACGGCATCGATGTGCTGGGCATGACCGTGCTGTCGCTGCTCTACCTGCCGAATGTGGTGATCGGCGCGGCCGGGATCCTCAGCGGGGCCGCCGTGCTGTTCGGGGCCGGATCGGTCGGGCTGTTCGGCGTGACCGGCGGACACATGCCGGTGCTGCCCGCGCTGATCCCGGTGCCGGAAGGGCCCGCGTCGTCGTGGTGGATCGGGCTGCTGCTGGTCCCGCTCGCCGTCGGCGTGCTCGGCGGGGTCGAACTCGGTCGCACCAGCGAGGATCGGCCCGGCGCACCGTGGGCGACCCTCACCTGCGCCGCGCTGTCCACGCTGACGTTCCTGCTGCTCGCGATCCTCGGCAGCGGTCAGCTCGGTGCGGTCGGGTGGGTCGGCGTCGATCTGCTGATGCTGGTCGTGCTGATGGTGACCTGGTTCGGGTTCGGCGGCTTCGTCGGCATGACGTTCGCCCGCCGCTTCCTGACGCCGACCGCGCCCGCCGAGGACTACGACGAGTACGACGAGTACGAGGACGACGACTACTACGACGATGACGACTACGAGGACGAGGACCCCGCCGACGACGCGGACCCCGTCGAATACGACGATCCCGCAGTCGAAGTCGACGGTGAACTGGTCGAGGACTTCGACGACGAGCTCGAAGTGAGCATCGCCGCACCGGGCTCGACCGACGAGCCCGCCGACGACATCGTCGACGTGGAAGTGGTCGAGTCGGACCTGCCGGACGAGGACAAGACCCCCGGTCGCTAAGCTCGACCCGGCGATCCTCGCCCCCGCCGCCGCCCGATCACACGCAGGAGTAGAGCGCTGACGTCCTCGTTTGCCCCGTGGAAGCCCGCCGCGACCCCGGCCACCGTCGTCGTACTGGCCTCGGGCACCGGCTCGCTGCTCAACGCCCTGCTGGCCGCCACCCGCGAGCCCGGCTACCCGGCGAAGATCGTCGCCGTCGGCGTCGACCGGGTGTGTCAGGCCACCGAGCACGCCGAAACCGCCGGTGTCGAACACTTCCGCGTCGCGGTCAAAGACTTCCCCGACCGTGCCTCCTGGGATCTCGCGCTGACCGAGGCCGTCGACGCCTTCGCGCCCGATCTGGTCGTCTCCGCCGGCTTCATGAAGATCGTCGGCCCCGCGTTCCTCGAGCGCTTCGGTGGCCGGTTCATCAACACCCATCCCGCGCTGCTGCCCGCGTTCCCCGGCGCGCACGGTGTGCGTGACGCGCTCGCCTACGGCGCCAAGGTCACCGGCACCACCGTGCACCTGGTCGACGGCGGCGTCGATACCGGTCCCATCCTCGCGCAGGAGGCGGTCGACGTGCTGCCCGGCGACGACGAGGACGCCCTGCACGAACGCATCAAGGTTGTCGAGCGACGGTTACTGGCGCAGGTCATCGCCGCCGTCGCGACGCGCGGCATTGTCTCCGACGGACGAAAGGCAGAAATACCAGTGAGCGAGCACGCCGGTGAGTGAACGTAAGGCGATCAAGAGGGCGCTGGTGAGCGTCTACGACAAGACCGGGCTGATCGAGCTCGCCACCGGGCTGCACGCCGCCGGTGTGGAGCTGGTGTCGACCGGGTCGACCGCGGGCAAGATCGCCGAGGCCGGGATTCCGGTCACCAAGGTCGAGGACCTGACCGGGTTCCCGGAGACCCTCGACGGCCGCGTCAAGACGCTGCACCCCCGCGTGCACGCAGGCATCCTGGCCGACACCCGGCGCGCCGAGCACGTCGATCAGCTGGTCGAGCTGGGCGTCGAGGCGTTCCAGCTGGTGGTGGTGAACCTGTACCCGTTCACCCAGACCGTGGCCAGCGGCGCGAGCGTGGACGAGTGCGTCGAGCAGATCGACATCGGCGGACCGTCGATGGTGCGTGCCGCGGCGAAGAACCACCCCTCGGTCGGCGTGGTCGTCGACGTCACCGATTACGACGACGTGCTCGCCGCGGTGAAGTCCGGCGGGTTCACCCTCGCCGAGCGGACCGCGCTGGCCGCCAAGGCCTTCCAGCACACCGCGAGCTACGACGTGGCCGTCGCGAGCTGGATGGGCTCGGTGGCCGTGCCCGCCGTGGCCGAGGAGACCGAGCAGTTCCCCGGCTGGGTGGCCGGTTCGTGGGAGCGCGCCGCGGTGCTGCGCTACGGCGAGAACCCGCACCAGGCCGCCGCGCTGTACACCAGCAACGACGGCACGGTCGGCATCGCGCAGGCGAAGCAGTTGCACGGCAAGGAGATGTCGTACAACAACTACACCGACGGTGACGCCGCCTGGCGCGCCGCGTTCGACTTCGACGAGCCCGCTGTCGCGGTGATCAAGCACGCCAACCCGTGTGGCATCGCCGTGGGCGCCGATATCGCCGAGGCACACCGCAAGGCGCACGCCACCGACCCGGTCAGCGCCTACGGTGGCGTGATCGCGGCCAACCGTGAGGTCAGCGTCGAGATGGCCGAGCAGGTCGCCGAGATCTTCACCGAGGTCATCATCGCGCCCGGCTACGCGCCCGGTGCGGTGGAAGTGTTGCAGCGCAAGAAGAATGTGCGCGTGCTGGTGGCCGAGGCGCCGCAGCGCAAGGGTGTGGAGCTGCGGCCGATCAGCGGCGGTGCGCTGCTGCAGGACCGCGATGTGCTCGACGCCGCGGGCGACGACCCGGTCAACTGGACCCTCGCCGCAGGCGACCCGGCCGACGTCACCACTCTCGCCGACCTCGAATTCGCTTGGCGTGCATGCCGTTCGGTGAAGTCGAACGCGATCCTGCTCGCCGAGGACGGCGCCGCGGTCGGTGTCGGCATGGGCCAGGTCAACCGCGTGGACTCCTGCAAGCTCGCCGTCGAGCGCGCGGGGGAGCGGGCCAAGGGCTCCGTTGCCGCCTCCGACGCCTTCTTCCCGTTCTCGGACGGGCCGGAGATCCTGGTGGCCGCGGGCGTGCGCGCGATCGTGCAGCCCGGCGGTTCGATCCGCGACAAGGACACCATCGAACTCTGCAAGGAAGCCGGCGTCACCCTGTACCTGACGGGTGCCCGCCACTTCGCGCACTGAGTCGAAGCCCGAAACGGGTGCCGCGCCGAATCACTCGGTGCGGCACCTGTTTTCGTCTATGCGGCGTCGACTATCTTGCGATCGCCCAGTGGGGAGCTCAGGGGGATCTCGAGGGTGCCGAGGACCATGTTCATGGTGCACATCTTGTTCACCGAGTCCGCTCGGGTACCGGAGCGCAAGGCCACGGTGACCGTCTCCGCGGTTTCGGTGACGGTGGCGTCCACGGCGTAGCACTGCGGGTTCCCGGTTTCGAAATTGACGCCGATCTTGTTCTCGCCCAGCCGATTCCACGATGTGAAGGGGATCGGGTGCGGGTTGACCAGTGTCGGATCGGCGGTGAGCGGCTGTCCGATGGGCGGATTCGAGTCCTCGGGGCGGATGTTGGTCGGAAGCGGTTGGTACGCAGGCTCATCCGAGGACGCACAGCCGGCCAAAGGTGCCATCAGTACGGCCACGGCTGCCGCAGCGAGGGTGTAGCGCGACATCGTTCTCATGGTGTCGACCCTAGACCGCGCGGCGCGGCCGTGAACTTTCCGCGAACCCTGCGCATAACCCCTCCATTCGCCGCCGGTGAGGACTACATTCGGCTGCGATGCGACACTCGGGCAATCGGTCGGCATCGTCTGCTTGGCTAAAAAATTGGCGATCTTCGAAAGGAACAACGTGGCCGACACGCTGCGCGTAGGCGAAGAACTGGGACTGGGGCAGTCCCTCACCGGTGGTGCGTACACCCTGACTCTGCAGCCGGACGGCAACCTGGTGCTGAGCGAGCCCGACGGCAACGTCGTGTGGGCCGCGATGACGCACGGGCAGGACGCGCAGCGCGCGGCCCTGCAGCACGACGGCGATTTCGTCGTCTACAACGGTGGCGGCCAGCGCGTGTGGGCGACCGACACCAGCGGCAAGAACGTCGAGAAGCTGGTCGTGCAGTCCGACCGCAACGTGGTGCTCTACGGCACCGACGGTTCGGTCGCGTGGACGACCGCCACTGCCACCGACAATCCGCTGCCCGCTCCGGAGCCGGTCGCCGCCGCCCCGATCGCCGAAGAGGTCGCGCCGCCGCCTGCCGCGCAGACCTACACGGTCGAGTCGGGCGACACCCTGTGGGCCATCTCGGAGCGCTTCTACGGCGACGGCAACCGTTACCAGGAGATCGCCGCGGCCTCCGGTATCGACAACCCGGACCTCATCAACGAGGGTCAGGTTCTGACCATCCCGTAAAACACACACGAAAGTGGCCCCGAGGCAACAGCTTCGGGGCCACTTTCGTCTGTCTTACTTGGTGGTGGTGAACGGTAGCAACGCCATCTCGCGCGCGTTCTTCACCGCCACCGCGACCTGACGCTGTTGCTGCGGGGTCAGGCCGGTGACGCGGCGGCTACGGATCTTGCCGCGATCGGAGATGAAGGTGCGCAGCAGATTGACGTCTTTGTAGTCGACGTGCTCGATACCTGCGGCGGTCAACGGGTTCTTCTTCGGCTTGCGCCCCTGGTCGGCGCGTGCCTTCTTGGACGGTGCTCGCTTCACAGCCATGGGATATTCCTTCTCACGAGGGTGTCTCTACCAGCTCGATTTGTGGACCCCGGGGAGCTCGCCCCGGTGGGCCATCTCGCGCACACGAATCCGGGAGAGGCCGAACTTTCGAAGGTAGCCGCGGGGGCGACCATCGGCAGCGTCCCGATTCCGCAAGCGTACCGGACTGGCATCGCGCGGCTGATTGCGCAGTTCGAGCTGGGCGGCGGCGCGCTCGGTCTCGCTGGTGCTCGGCTTGCGGATGAGCTCCTTGAGCTCGGTGCGCCGGGCCGCGAACCGCTCGACGATCACGCGCCGCTGCTCGTTGCGGGCGATCTTCGACTTCTTGGCCATATCTATTGGCTCCCTTCACGGGCCTACATGGTTACGCTTTGCTGCCGCTTTCGGCCCTGAGCTCAGGGAGCGTCAGCGCTCCTCGCGGAAATCGACATGCTTGCGCACGACGGGGTCGTATTTGCGCAGGACCAGCCGGTCGGGGTCGTTGCGGCGGTTCTTGCGGGTGACGTAGGTGAAGCCGGTGTCCGCGGTGGACTTCAGCTTGACGATCGGCCGGATATCGGTCGACTTCGAGGCCATTCAAAGCTCCTAGATCTTGTCGCCGCGGGCGCGGATGCGGGCCACAACAGCCTCGATCCCGTCGCGGTCGATGGTCTTGATGCCCTTGGCGGAGACCGTCAGCGTGACGCGGCGGCCCTCGCTGGGCAGGTAGTAGGTCTTGTGCTGGATGTTGGGATTCCAGCGTCGGTTGGTGCGCCGGTGCGAGTGCGAGACGGCTTTTCCGAAGCCGGGCTTGCGACCGGTGACCTGGCAGTGGGCCGACATGCGACCTCCTTCCATGGTTATGACAACCATTTTCGACAACGATTATTCCGCACTGTACAGTCGCCGTGAGGTAAATGAAAATCATTGTCGAAAGGGGTTTCGGGTGCTGGACCAGACCGACCGGAGAACGCCCGTGGTGCTGCTGGCCGGCTTCTCCGGACCTGCCATGGGCGGTGTCGAACACCTCGCCGCCACGCTGAGCGAGGACGCGGGCACCGTGGTGGTACACCACGATCTCGCCGAACTGCGCGAAGGCGTGGTGCGCCGCACGGTGCGCACCGCGGGCAACGTCACCACCACGGTGCTCGAACTGGCGCACGGGTGCGTGTCGTGCACGCTGCGCGCGGATCTGTTGCCGATGCTGTGCAAGCTCGCCACCCGTGAGCACGTCAAGCGGATCGTGCTCGCGCTGGATCCCGGCATCGAGGCCGAGGCGCTGTGCCAGGCGATCGAGCATGTTGTGGTCACCGGGGTGGCCGATCGCGTCGACGGGCCCGCCGGACGCACCGTGCGCATCGAGGCCGTGCTGACCTGCCTGGACGGGGCGCAGTGGCTCGAGGACGCCACCAGTGACGAGGTGCTGGCCGATCGCGGGCTCGCCTCGGCGGACGACGAGCGGACGGTCGCCCAGGTGGCGGTCGGACAGGTCGACTTCGCCGACGCGCTGGTGGTCCGCACCGAGGGCGCGGAGGCGCTCGACCGTCTCGGGGCGGTGCTGGATCGGCTCGCGCCCGGTGCGCCCGTCGCCTGGCTCGCCGACCTCTCCGGCTTCGACGCGCTCGAGATCGGCGCCCTGCTCACCCGCGTGCCCGCCGACTCGCGCCGCGGCCGGATCTTCGACGCGCACGCCCCGCTGCTGCGCGGTCAGCCGCCGCTGAGCACCGACTGCGGCGTCTCGATCGTCGAATTCGCCGCGCGCAGACCGTTCCATCCCGAGCGGTTGCACGAAGCCCTTGATGTGCTGCTCGACGGCGTCGTCACCGCGCGCGGGCGCGTCTGGCTGGCGACCCAACCCGACCATGTGGTGTGGCTCGAGTCGGCGGGCGGTGGCCTGCGGGTCGGCGGCGCCGGTCGCTGGCTGGCGGCGATGAGCGCCGAGGAACAGGCCGAAGCGAACCCGGACCGGCGGGTGATGGCCGCGCTGGGCTGGGACGAGCGGTTCGGCGATCGCGATGTGTCGCTGGTGATCCTGGCCCACGACGCCGACCCCGCCGAGATCCGCCACGCCCTGCACTGGGCGCTGGTCGAGGACGACGAGCTGCTGCTGGTCGACCGGGCCCCCGAACGAGTCGCGTTGTGGGCGGACCCCTTCGGCGACTGGCACGAAGAACCCTGCGCCGACCCCACCGAGGCCACGGCTTCGGCGAGCGAGCGCACCAATCCGAGAGGAGAAGCGGTATGAAAGCGGGCATCCACCCCGATTACCACCCGGTCGTGTTCGAGGACGCGAACACCGGCAAGCAGTTCCTGACCAGGTCGACCGCGACCAGCGGTCAGACGATCGAATGGACCGACGGGAACACCTACCCGTTGATGGTGGTCGACGTGACCTCGGATTCGCACCCGTTCTGGACGGGCACCGCCCGCAACCTCGACACCCAGGGCCGGGTCGAGAAGTTCGAGCGCAAGTACGGAAAGCGCTCGCGCGCAGGACAGGAGGGCTGAGTCATGGCGGTCCCCAAGCGCAGAATGTCGCGCTCGAACACCCGTAGCAGGCGCGCCCAGTGGAAAGCCGAAGTGCCACAGCTGGTTCCGGTGACGGTAGCAGGCGTCGAATACCGCGTACCCCGCCGCATCGTCAACGCGGTCCGCAAAGGAATGATCGACCCCGCCAAGCTCTGAACGCAATGATGGCCCGCCAGTAATTACTGGCAGGCCATCGTTGTCTGAAGAATGTCAGCCCTCGCGCTCCGCGACCGCGACCAATGCGGCGGCGAGCTGGAAGAACTTGTTGTTGCCCAGGTCGGCGATGGTCTTGATCTTCAGCGCCTCGAGCAGCTGCTTGTCGTGCGCCTCGGTGAGGCCGGCCAGCGCCGACGGGGGCGCGGCGAGAATTTCAGCGAGCGTCTTGTTCTCGAATTCCTTGTCGAGGACTTTGTCGAGCACCACGTTTACGGCCATGCGAACTCCTTCGAACGAACCTTGGATGTGCTGGGCGAGACGAATGCGCCCCGCAGCGACCATAACTCGGTTCGCGCATCGTGGGGTGAGCTTCCACGGGGTCGGCGGTGGGTTCTGTGTCCCCGGCTGTCCAGGGGTCTTACTACGGCACTGTTCTGCCTGTTCAGGGCCTTGCGAGTGGGGTCAGGGCTATCGCCCCGTTAACGGTGTGATGGATGCCACTTGGTGTGGGCGCACAGATGGGCTTGCGGGAGGTTTGCTGGCGGTCGAATTACCAACTTTTGGTTTGTTTTCCGCCACAAGAAAATTCCCTGACCACTGATGCGGAGTCCCTCACAGGTATGTACTCTCGTGCACGAGGGCGGGTTCCCCGAGTATGGGGAACCCGCTCATCGCCACTTCAGGGGTGGTTTTCGCCGCACTTCGCGGCAGGTCGCGACAGCTCGATCGAGCGGGGCGCGAGACCGGAAAGATTCCGACAAACCGGACGTTAGCTGGTTGTCCTTCAGCGCACGGAAACCGGCTGGCGCACCGGCGCCACCGCGTCGCGCCGATCCGGCGCCACCATCACCGCGGTGATCGGCACCGTCAACCCGAGCGCACCGAGCACGAACATCGGGAACACCAAGTCGAACAACGGCATTCCGGTGGGCGTGCGGATACCCGGATCGATCGAGAACGTCAGCGCGGCGACCGCCGTGTAGTACACCGCCGCGACGCCGACCGCGAACAACACCGACACCAGCACCCGCATCGGCACCCGCCGCATCACCTGCGACGCCCACAGCGTCGCGGTGCACAGCGCCATCGACTCCAGTACGGCCACCCCGATGAGCGCGAGCGACTCGTCGACGGTGCCCTGCACCGCGACAGCGTCCAGGGTCAGAAAAGTCGACAGACCGACGCTCAGCCCCATCGTCAACCCGCCGATGATCAGCCGCGGCGCCTGCAGCGTCCGGCCGCAGATCAGCAATCCGGCCAGTACGCCGACCACCGCGATCGCCGCGGCGGCCGCACCGAGCGCGACGTTGTAGCGCATGGTGCTGTCGTGCACCCGCATCGCCAGCAGTGCCACCGAATTCGCCAGCCACAGCCCGACGCCGCCGAGTGAGACCGCGGCCATCGTCAGCCAGATCAGCCGGAACTTGATCGAGTACTTCGCATGTCGGATGCAGGCGAACGCCACCAGGGCGCCGAGTGCCGACAGGTCGAGCGCGAGCCACGCGATACCGGTGCCGTGCGCGAAGGTTTCGGCACCGGTCGCGGCGAGCACATCAAGCACGCCTGCCCGCTCCTTCGAACTGCTGCGGCTCGAGCTGGGCGATGGCGTATTCGGTCACCGCGGCCAGCGCCTGACGAACCTCGACGGCATTGCGCGCGTCGATGTCGACGATCGGAATGCCCTCACGCACCGAGAGCGCTTCGCGCAGTTCGGCGATGGGGAATCGGGGCGCGTTGGGGAAGCGGTTCACCGCGATCAGGAACGGCAGCCCGCGCGCCTCGAAGAAGTCGACGGCGGCGAAACTGTCCTCCAGCCTGCGGGTATCGATCAGTACCACCGCGCCGATGGCGCCGCGGATCAGGTCGTCCCACATGAACCAGAAACGCTTCTGACCCGGGGTGCCGAACAGGTACAGCACCAGGTTGCCGGGCAGCACGATGCGACCGAAGTCCATCGCGACGGTGGTGGTTTCTTTCTCGGGCGTCTCGGCGAGGTCGTCGATGCCGTCGGAGAAATGGGTCACCATCGCCTCGGTGCGCAGCGGCACGATCTCCGACACCGCACCGACGAAAGTCGTTTTCCCTGCACCGAATCCACCGGCCACCACGATCTTGGTCGACGCGACTCGTTGTTCCTGTGTCGGCGGGCGCATGCCATCAGAGGCCACGGAGTCCACGCAAAGTCCTCTCCATCAGTGATCGGCGTTCGTCGTAGCTCGCCTGCTCGGTCAGCGTCGAATGCACTCGAAGAATCCCGCCCACAACGAGATCGCCGATCATCACCCGGACCATACCCAGTGGGCGCCCGAGGTATGCGGCTATCTCGACGACAGATAGCCGATGTGTGGCCAGACGCACGATTTCGATCCGCAGATCGCCTGCGGACCAGTCGTTGTGCGCTGTATAAGAGACCGTCTCCACGACTGCCTCCAGTGGCAGCGCGATCGCGGGCTCGGTCCGGCCGGAGGTCAGCGCGTAGGGCCTGACCCGGGTCGTCGGCCGGGCATCGGATCCGTAAGGGCTCGACATCTCACCTCAGCCGGCGGAGCGGGCGGTGGCGGTGACCGCCGAGCCCACCCGGTCGACGAGCAGTGCCATCTCGTAGCCGATCCGGCCGATGTCGTGGCTCTTGTTGGCCAGCACCGCGAGGTGCGAACCGTTGCCGACGCTCATCACCAGCAGGTAGCCACGCTGCATCTCCACGATCGACTGCATCACCTTGCCGCCGTCGAACAGGTGCGCCGCACCCATCGACAGGCTGGCCAGCCCGGCGGTGACCGCGGCCAGCTGCTCGGCGCGATCGGAGGGCAGATGGGGACTGGTCGCCTGGAGCAGTCCGTCGGCAGAGACGAGCACCGCGTGCGACACGCCGGGCACGTCACGGGTGAAGCGGGCGACCAACCAGTTCAGATTCTCGTCTGTGGGGTGCGCGTTGCTCATTCGAGGCCTCCGTCGTTGTGCTGGATCTCGGCACGACCGCTGCGGACGCCGCTGAGATGTCTGGTCAAGTTGTTGCGGATCTCCTCCGGGTCGCGCGCGCCCTCTTCCTCGGCGGGGGTGAGCCCACCGGGGACGAGTTGGGCGCCCGGCTTGCGGATCGGCAGCCCGCCGCTCGTGCGCGAGGACGTGGGTGGGTGGTCGGCCTCGGCGGCGGCCGTCCAGCCCGCGTCGCCGGGGGCGCTCCACGAGTTGCCGTTGCCGTTACCGGATTCGGCGGGGGCGGTAGCGGGTTCGACGAGCCACTCCGAGACCATCCGCTGGTAGATCGGGGTCGGTGCGGGACCGGCGACCGGCTGCAGGCGGGTACTCGTGGTCGGCGACGGGTCCGCGTCGGCGGGCCGTGCCTGCGGCTCCGGCTCCGGCGGTGTGGTCTGTGCGCTCGCGGGGATGCGCTGCGGCAGACCGAAGGGCAGCGAATCGGCGGGCGGATCGGCTGACACCGGGAGATCGTCGGTGTCGTGTTCGTGTTCGGCCCACATGCCGACCGGAGTCGCGTCGTCGTCGGGTTCGACGGCGACCGGTTCCGGCGACGGTGCCGGTACCGCCGCCGGAATGCGTTGCGGCAGACCGACACTGGTGAACGGGTTCTCGGTCGTGCACGCACCGTTGACCGGGACGATCGGAGCCGCGGGCGTGAAGATCGGCGGCAGTGGTGAAGCCGGGAGATCGGGGAGATCGAGACCGGTCACCGCCTCCAGCGAACGCGGTCCCATCGGCATGATCGGATTCGGGCCGGTGATGTCGGCCGGAGTCAGCGCGTACGGGCCGAATCCGGCGGGCACGATCGGGTTCGGGCCGGTCGAGACCAGCGGATTCGGGCCGGTGGCCGGGCCGGACTTGACCGGCGGCGACGGCGCGACGAGCGCGCTGGGCAGATGCACACTGGCGGTGATGCCGGGCTGCGGCGCGACACCGTTGGTCCGGCGCAGACTCACCGTGATGGTGTGGCGCTTGGCGAGCCTGCCGACCACGAAAAGACCCATGCGGCGAGCGGTTTCGACGGTGACCTCACCACCGGAGGCGAGCCGGTCGTTGGTCGTGCGCAGGTCGTCGGCCGACATGCCGAGGCCACGGTCGGTGATCTCGATCAGATAGCCGCTGTCCACCGCACGGCCCACGATCACCGCCACCGAAGTGCTCGGCGGGGAGTAGCGAAGGGCGTTGTCGATGAGTTCGGCGAGCAGGTGCTCGATATCGACCGCGGACTCACCGGCGACGACACCGTCGGGCACATTGCCGATCTCGACGCGCTGGTAGTCCTCCACCTGCGAGACCGCGCTCCACAGCATGTCCGACAGCGGCACCGGCGGCAGATGACCGCGACGCAACGCGGTGCCCGCGAGCACCAGCAGGTTGTCGCCGTTGCGGCGCATGCGGGTGGCGAGGTGGTCGAGGCGGAACAGGGTCTGCAGGCGCGAGGGGTTGTCCTCGTCGTGCTCGAGTTCCTCGATGAGCGAGAGCTGCTGCTCCACCAGCGACTGGCTGCGCCGCGAGAGCGTCTCGAACATGTTGCCGATCTGCAGGCGAAGGCGGGCTTGATCGCCTGCCAGATTCAGGGCCTGCTCGTGGATCTCGTCGACGGCGCGGGCCAGCTGGCCGATCTCGTCGGTGGAATGCACGCCGACCGGGGTGATCTCCGGTGTCGCGCCACCGCTGCGGACCACGGCCAGCTCGTCGGGCAGCTTCACGTGCGCCACTTCGAGCGCGTCGCGGCGCAGCCTGCGCACCGGCACCACCAGGGTGCGGGCCACGGCCAGCGCGAGCGCGAGGCCGGCCAGCAGCATGCCGAGCACCAGGGTGGTTTCGCGCAGGGCGCCGGTCTGGGCGGTCGCGGTGTTGCTGTCGAGGGTGTGGTCGACGGTGTCGAGCAGGGCCGCGATGGTGGAGGAGTAGGTGTCGGCGCTGACCTGCAGGGTGTTGAGCACCGCGGCGTTGGTGGTGGGGTCGCCGTTGTTCTGGCTGAACACGCTGATCCGGGTCTGCACCGCGTCGAGCAGCGCGGCCTGATTGCCCGCGTGCTCGGGCAGGACCATCGCGTAGGTCTTGATCATGTTCGCTTCGGCGCCGAGTTCGACGAGCATCTTCGCCCGCGCGCTCTGGCTGCGACCCGACTCGGGCGAGACGACGAGCGTGCGTTCCCTTGTGAGGATCCGGCGCGACTGGTGCAGTGCCGTGAGCTGCAGGAAGTAGCGCTCCACGGTGGTGTCGTCGACCTTGGGGGTGCGCGAGAGCGCGTTGCCGATGCGTTCGCCGATCAGGTCGGTCTGCTCGCCGACCATCGCGGGGGAGCCGCCGCGCACGGTGTTGCGCAGGGTGGCGCCCGCGGTGACGGCGGCGTTGAGCTCAGTGGCGACGCCCGGGTCGATGCGGGCCGAGCGCAGGGCACTCTGGACTTCGGCGAGCGCCTGGTCGTAGGTGGTGAGCGCGGCGTCGGTCTGTGGGTCGGCGATCGCACCCCAGTTGGCGGTCGCGGCGACGGCGAGTTGTTCGGTCGCGGTGGCGAATTTGACGACCGGTCGAATGACGGTGGCCTGCTCGGTAGCGGCGCCGAGCTGCGTCATCGTCTGCAGTTCGTTGTTGATGCGCAGCACCGCGAAGGTGGTCGCGAGCATCACCGGCAGCACCAGCACCACACCGACCTTGCGCGTTACCGACCAGTTGGACAGGCTGAATTGCCAGGAGCGCGATGCAGGTTCCATCCGCGTGCGTTGCCTCTGCTTCCACGTGTGACCCCGGCCCGCGCGGGGAGGTCGCGGAGCGATGCGAGCGCAGAACCAACTGGAGGTCTTCTTTTACCGCAGGAAAGATACCGTGCTGGGTGGGCAACGGCAATCCGGGCGGCACGTTCGATAATTCTCCGAATAGCCAGCGCCACAACGACGATTCCGCGGATTTTGTCAAGACCTACAAGCGAACTGCCGAAGTGCTGTGCGCGGACACCTCGACGCGCCCGGCGGCCCTCTCAGTGCGTTCTCAGTCGATCACGGCAAACTACTGCACATGCGCATTCTGGTAGTCGACGACGATCGCGCGGTGCGGGAATCACTGCGCCGGTCACTGAGCTTCAACGGCTACACCGTCGACCTCGCCGTCGACGGTCTGGACGCACTCGAAAAAGTGACCGCATCCAGGCCCGATGCCCTGGTCCTCGACGTCATGATGCCGCGCCTGGACGGCCTCGAAGTGTGCAGACGACTGCGCAGCACGGGCGACGATCTGCCGATTCTCGTTTTGACCGCGCGCGATTCGGTGTCCGAGCGCGTGGCCGGCCTCGACGCGGGTGCCGACGATTATTTGCCGAAACCTTTCGCGTTGGAGGAATTGCTCGCGCGTTTACGCGCGTTGCTGCGCCGTCGAACGCCGGATCCCGGTGAAGCGTCGGAGGCGATGGTGTTCGCTGACTTGTCGCTGGATCCGGTGACCCGCGAGGTTTCGCGCGGCGAACGCGCGATCAGCCTGACCCGAACCGAGTTCTCGTTGCTCGAGATGTTGATGGCCAATCCGCGCCGGGTGCTCACGCGCGGGCGAATCCTCGAAGAGGTCTGGGGCTACGACTTTCCCACCTCCGGCAACGCGCTGGAGGTCTACATCGGCTATTTGCGGCGCAAGACCGAGGCCGACGGCGAAGAGCGGCTGATCCACACCGTGCGTGGCGTCGGCTACGTGCTGCGCGAGACCCCTCCGTAGGCGGGCGGCATGGCACACAAGGAACCCGCGGTCGCCGTACTCGGCAGGCCGCTGGACGCGAGCGAGATGCGTCCGCCGACCCCGCTCACCCGCTCGGTGTCGCTGCGCTGGCGGGTGACCCTGCTGGCGGCGTCGGTGGTGCTGATCGCGGTCGCGGTGACCTCGATCGCGGCTTACGCGATGGTGGCGCGCGCGCTCTACGCCGATGTCGACGCCCAGCTCGAGGCGCGCGCGGCGACCATGATCAACAACAATTTCGAGACCGCGGGCTTCCAGTCGATCGTGTTGGCCGGACTGTTCTCCAACGATGTGGGCGTGGCGCTGATCTATGCCGGGCACAAGCCGTATATGCCGCCACAGCAGACGATTCCGCCGGTCGGCGCCCAGGAACTCGCCGTGGCCGACGGCAAGATCGGTTCGTCGCTGCGCACCGTGGGTGACCAGCGGGTACTCGCCGCGCGCACGCACAGCGGCGCGACCTTGATCATCTCGCAGAAGCTCTACCGCACCCGCGAGGTGCTCGATCAGCTGGCGTGGCTGCTGTTCGTGGTCGGCGCGTGCGGTGTCGTGCTCGCCGCCGCGGCCGGAACCGCCGTCGGCCGCACCGGTCTGCGCCCGATCGCCCGGCTCACCGCGGCGACCGAACGCGTCGCCCGCACCGACGACCTCACCCCGATCCCGGTGACCGGCGACGACGAATTGGCCAGGCTCACCGAGAGTTTCAACACGATGCTGCGCGCGCTCACCGAATCCCGCGACCGCCAGCGCCGCCTCGTCGCCGATGCGGGCCACGAACTGCGGACCCCGCTCACCTCGCTGCGCACCAACATGGAACTGCTCATCGCCTCCGGCAGGCCGGGCGCGCCCCAACTGCCCGACGAGGACATGGCCGAATTGCGCGCCGACGTGGTGGCCCAGATCGGTGAGCTGTCGACGCTGGTCGGCGACCTGGTCGACCTGGCCCGCGAGGACGCCCCCGAAACCGTGTACGAGCGGGTAGATCTGGGCGAGGTGGCCGAGCGTGCGCTCGAGCGTGCGCGGCGCAGACGGGTGGGGATCACCTTCGTTGCCGATCTGGCGCCCTGGTTCGTCTACGGGCACGAGGCGGGGCTGGAACGGGCCGTCCTCAACGTCCTCGACAACGCGGCCAAGTGGAGTCCGCCCGATGCGGTCGTGCAGATCGCCATGCGCCCGGCCGGACCGGGACTGCTCGAACTGGCCGTCGGCGACGCGGGCCCCGGTATCCCGTCCGGTGAACGCGAACTGGTCTTCGAACGCTTCTACCGCACCACCGCCTCGCGCTCGATGCCCGGTTCCGGGCTCGGGCTGGCGATCGTGAAGCAGGTGGTCACCAAACACGGCGGCACCATCGCCATCGACACCTCCGATCGGGGCGGCGCGCTGGTGCGCATCGTGTTGCCGGGGGAGGCGCCGACCGTGCTCGACGAGACCGGCACCGAGTGAGGCGCTGGAGTCTCGGGGAACTGATAGTCCGATCTCAGGCGCCTCTCAGTAGCCGTCAGGAAGCTGGTCTGCAAGCGTGAGGAGACAGACACCATGACCGACGATCCCCAGCACCCCGCTGACCCCTCGCCCTACGGCGGGCAACCGGAGGCGTTCGCCCAGCCGCACACCGCGCAGGGACCGACGGCCGGTTACGGCGGTCAACCGGCGTTCGGTACGCAACCGCAGGCATTCGGGCCCGCGCCGGCCCCGCAGCGAAAGCCGTTGCGGCTCGGCCTGATCGCGGGGGCGACGGCGTTGGCACTGGTCAGTGGCGGTGTCGGTGGCGTTGTGGGCGTGCTCGCCGCCGATGGGGGTTCCGCGCCGGTGACCAACGCGCTCGAAGCGCCCAAGCCTGCGGTGAACAACGTCGCCAACGCGCCCGCCGGGTCGACGCAGGCGGTGGCGCAGCGGGTGTTGCCCAGTGTCGTGATGATCAAGGTCGCGGGTAATCGGGCTTCGGGGGAGGGCTCCGGTGTCGTGCTGTCCTCGGACGGGTTGATCCTCACCAACAATCACGTGGCCGCGGGCGCGGGTGCCTCGGCGAAGATGGAGGTGGTGTTCAGCGACGGCAGCACCGCACCCGCCACCATGATCGGCGCCGATCCCGTCTCCGACCTGGCCGTGATCAAGGTCAGCGGCAAAACCGGCCTCACGCCGATCGAACTCGGCACCTCCGACGGTCTCGCCGTCGGCCAGCCGGTGATCGCGATCGGCTCCCCGCTCGGCCTGGCGGGCACGGTCACCACCGGCATCGTCTCCGCCCTCAATCGCCCGGTCTCGACCAGCGGCGAGGGCACGCCGAGCCAGGTGAACCCGGTGATCGACGCGATCCAGACCGATGCCGCGATCAACCCCGGTAATTCCGGTGGCGCGCTGGTGGACGGGCAGGGCAAGCTGATCGGCATCAACACCGCCATCGCCAGCCTCGGCGGCGAGGCGGCGGGCGGCACCCAGAGCGGTTCCATCGGCCTCGGCTTCGCGATCCCGGTGGATCAGGCGCGCCGGGTCGCCGACGAACTGATCAAGACCGGCCACGCCACCTACGCCCAGATCGGCATCAAACTGCGCCCACAGGACACCGCGGCACGGGTGCTCGAGGCCACGCCCGACGGGCCCGCCGCCAAGGCGAACATCCCGACCGGCGCCGTCATCACCCGCCTCGACGACCGACCCATCGATTCCGGCGACGCGCTGATCGCGGCCGTCCGCTCACATCAGCCAGGAGACAAGGTGAAGGTGACTTACACCGACGAACAGGGCGGTAATCCCAAGACCGTCGAGGTCACGCTCACCGCCGCGGCGGCGGAAGGCGGCCGATGATGCGATCGACGGCGAACCTGTCGTGCGTAAGCGCTACGGTGATGACCATGGACATCGATGCTCCCGTGGCAGGGCGCGCACTGGTTGTTGTCGTCGACGATCGGACGGCTCATGGCGGCGTGGATTCGTTCGGCCCGCTCGTCACCGAATTGCTCAACGAGGCAGGGTTCCTCGTCGACGCCTCGGTGACGGTGCAGGCCGAGGAGGTCGAAATCCGCAATGCGCTCAACACCGCGGTGATCGGCGGTGTCGACCTGGTGATCTCGGTCGGCGGCACCGGCATGTCGCCGCGCGATATCACCCCCGAGGCCACCAGCCAGGTGCTCGATCGTGAGCTGCCCGGCATCACCGAGGCGCTGCGCGCGTCCGGCCGGGTCGCGGGATCGCTCGACGCGGGCCTGTCGCGTGGCGTCGCGGGCATCTCCGGTAGCACCCTGGTGGTGAACCTGCCGGGTACCCGCGCGTCGATCCGGGACGGCATGGCCACCCTCGGCCCGCTGGCCAGCAAGGTGATCGGCGAACTGTCCGGTCTGGACGAATGACCTCCGATTCCCACGACGCGGTTCCCGGACCTGACGATCAGGGCCGGGAACCGACTTCGGCCGACGAGCTACGGCGCAAAGCGGCCGAGGCGGCTCGGCTGGCGAGAATCTTCGGCGACGTATTGCCCGAAACCACCGGTGACGAGCGCGGCGAGGGTTCGCGCGGTTCCGTAGGTGACGAATGGTTACGTTCCCAAGTTCCGCCGCATCATGGGTGATCGCCCCGTTATCTACGTAGCCGCTACGTAATAGGCGGCGTACGAATAGTCGTTTTCCGTGTGCGCGCGGAGAACGGACAAATACTCGAGACCACGCGAAAGCGTGGTCTTTTGTCGTTCCACGGACCGGATCGTTACCCGGCGCCCACTTCTGTCAAGACCCCCTGACAGAAACCTCTACAGGTGCATAAATGCACGTCAAAGCATGTGGCGATAGACGAATGTGTGCGGTGGTTCACAGTGAAATTTACGAACTCTTTCGTTGCCGTATCCGTGGACGGGCGTTTAATGTTCGCCATTGAGCCACCAACTATCGGTCCCCGCAGTACGCCCGACTTCTGTGCGTTGAACCACCCGGTGGAACCCTGGCTCGGGTTCGCCACACCGGCCCCGCCGTATCGCCGAAATAACAGTCGGTTACGTAACGGCAACAAAGGGGCGACACACTGATCTGGGCCCTGTGAGGTCCATTTGTCCGGCTTCGAAAGTCGAAGTCGGCTGTTAGACACCTGATGAGGGGAAGTATGAGCGAGAACCGCACCACCGGTGTGCGCCGTGGCGTCCGTGCCGCGGGCGTCGGCGCTGCCGCGGCCGCCGTGGCCATGGGCCTGCTGTCGACCGGTGCCGCCAACGCCGATACCTTCGTGCCGTTGCCGGACGGCCAGAAGGTCAGCCCTGCTGGCGTGACCATCACCCGCACCCACGAGTCCGCCCTGATCTCGCCGTCGATGTCCGCCAACGGCGCGGGTCGCGTCGTCTGGGTCTCGGGCACCGCGATCGCCGAGGTCACCGACACCCCCGAGGGCGAGGTCGGCCCCTGGAACGGCCCGACCGGCCGTCCCGGCTCCAACAACTCGTCGACGCACGGCACCTCCCAGCTGAACACCGGCTACATCGTCGGTTGCCAGGTGAGCATCGCCGATGACGCGATCAGCGCCGGCCTTTCCGCCAAGATCAACACCACCGGCGGCGGCGTCGGCGGTTCGCTCGGCATCAGCCTCGGCCCGGGCGAGGTCAAGTTCGTGCAGATCAGCTCGAAGGACATCCTGACGGCCGGTACGTACGCGATCGATTACCAGGACGCGGAAATCGAGATCCAGGGCTGCGCCGGCTACGCGCAGGCCCGGGCGTACACCGTCGTCGAGGTCATCGGCGACAACTACTCGAAGACCACCCTGTACGGCCAGCCGTTCAGCATCGGCTGACGTTCTTCGATCCGGCACGAATCTTCTTCTCGCTGCGGCGAACTCAATCCTCGAGGGACAAATCCTATGATCAACCGTAAGTTCATGGCGAAGGTGGCGGGCGTCAGCGCTGCGGCCACCGTGGCCGTCGGCCTGTTCTCCACGGGCGCGGCCAACGCCGATACCTTCGTTCCGCTGCCGGGTGGACACATCACCAAGACGCTGTCCGACGGCACCGTCGTCGACATCGCCCTGGTCGGCGAGTCGGCCCTGATCAGCCCGTCCATGGGTTCCACCCCGGTCCACCGCAACGCGTGGGTCTCGGGTAGCGCCCAGGTCACCGTCTCCGACGGCGGCTCCGGCAAGATCTACCCGGGTTACACCGTGGGTTGCCAGGTCAACATCGCCGGTGGTGGCGGTGGCGCCTCCGTCGACGGTTCCGTCTCCGGCGACTCGGGCGATGTGGAAGTCGGCGGCAGCGGCGAGCTCTCGCTCGGCCCCGGCCAGTCGAGCTCGTTCTACATCCTCGACCGCGAAATCGCCGACGACTTCGGTTCCGAGGCGCACAGCAAGTCGAACAAGTTCAAGAACGGCTCCGGCTCGGTGACCTGGTCCGACACCACCATCGGCCTGACCGGCTGCGCCGGCTACGCGCAGGCGCGTGCCTTCGTCTCCGTCGAGGTCGAGACCGACAACGTCATCTCCTGGGTGACGCTGTGGGGCGCTCCGTTCAGCCTCGGCTGATCTGTTCGCATCCCGAACTCGAAACGGGCCGGTCGCTACTGCGACCGGCCCGTTTTGTTGTGCGTTCAACATCGTCGCGCTGGACATTACGAGTTCGCCTCATTATGTTGAACCCCGATTCATAGCTTCTCGATTCACCTCCCGGCAGGATGTTCTGTCCTGTTGCCAGCGGTGCCTGTCCTCGTGACACACCCCAGCTGGGTCCGGGCGCAGCACAGATATCGGCCTCGATGGTCGAGGTCGGATTTGCGTATACCTCGAGGGGAAGAATGAGCGAGAACCGCACCAACCGCGGGCGTCGCGGCGCGTGGAGCGCAGGCGCCGCAGTGGCCGTGACGATCGGCCTGCTGTCGGCAGGTGCTGCCAACGCGGACACCTTCGTACCGCTGCCGGACGGCCAGAAGGCCGGTCCCGGAGTCACTTTGAGTCGTACCGGCGAGCATGCCGTCGTCTCCCCGTCGCTGGCCGCCAACGGCGCTGGTCGCGTCGTGTGGGTATCGGGCAACGCGCGCGCCGATGTGCAGGTCACGCCGGAGGGCGAGGTCGGGCCGAACAACGGCGCGTCCAACCGTCCCGGCTCCAACAATTCTTCGACGCACGGTGCGTCGCAGCTGAATACGGGTTACCTCGTCGGATGCCAGGTGAGCATCGGTGATGATGCGGTCAGTGCCGGGTTGTCCGGTGGAGTGTCTTCCAGCGGGGTGAGCGCGGGCGGATCGATCGGCCTGAACCTCGGGCCCGGGCAGGTCGCCTTTGTGCAGATCGACGCCAAGGACATCTTGAAGCCCGGCGTCTACTCGGTCGAGTACCAGGATGCCGAGATCCAGATCCAGGGTTGCGCCGGCTACGCGCAGGCCCGGTCTTACTCGGTTGTCGAGATCATCGGCGATCACTACTCGAAGACCACGCTGTACGGAGCGCCGTTCAGCATCGGCTGATCGCACGTCCGGAACCGAAACTCTTTCTCGTTCACACGAATTCACCCTCGAGGGGTCACTGTGATGATCAACCGTAAGAGCATGGCGCGCGCAGTCGGTTACACGGCAGCGGCGACCGTGGCATTGGGCTTGCTGTCCACGGGTGCGGCGAATGCCGACACCTTCGTTCCGCTGCCGGGCGGCCACATCAGCAAGACGCTGTCCGATGGCACCGTGGTAGATATCGCGCTGGTCGGCGAGTCGGCCAATATCAATCCGTCGATGGGTGCCACCCCCGCGCATCGGAATGCATGGGTATCCGGTAGCGCTCAGGTGACGGTGTCCGGCGGTGGGAGCGGCAAGATCTTCCCCGGTTACACCGTGGGTTGCCAGGTCAACATCGCCGGCGGCGGTGCAACGGGTGGTGCCGAAGTGGAGCAGGAGACCGGCAAGGATCCCGCCGGTGCAGTCACCACTGGTGGCGAGCTCTCGGTCGGTCCGGGCCAGTCGAAGTCCTTCTACGTCCTCGACCTCGAAATGGCCGACGACTTCGGCAACGAAACCCACAAGACCCGCAACGCCTTCAAGAACGGCTCGGGCTCGGTGACCTGGGCCGATGAAACCATCGGCCTGACCGGTTGCGGCGGCTACGCCCAGGCGCGCGCCTTCGTGAGCGTCGAGGTGGAAACCGACAATGTGATGAGCTGGGTGACCCTCTGGGGTGCACCGTTCAGCTTGGGCTGATCGAAGAGGACTGTCGCACAATCGGATCGGGGTCTGCTCCAGGGAGCGGGCCCCGATCCGTCTGTCCCACAGACATACTCAGAGCGTGCGCCTCCTCGGTCTTGGAGAACCGCGCGATGCTATCGAGGGTCAGGGCAAATTTCTCGCGAACCACATCACGGTCGACCGACAACCGGTCAGTGGAAGACGACGGTCAGTGCCGTTCGTAACGACGCGCCGGCGACCGCGGCGGCGTATTCGGTGTCCAATGCGAGCAGGACCACCCGATCGGCGCCGCGCCGATCACCCGTCGCGGTGACGAGCACGACCGCCGCATCGGTGGCCAGCGTCCGTGCGGGCGCGCTCGCCCCCGGCCCACCCGCGTCTTCGACACCGACCACATCGACCCGATCGCCCGCCCGCAACACATCAGCCACCGCCGCGTCGGCCAACCGGATCGGCACGATGCGCGCATCGGGACTGCCCGCGGCCGCGGCGGCCAGCCGTGGGCCGACCACCCGCAGATCGGTGAAGGTCTCGCCCGCGTGCATGGCGCCGGTCAGCGTCGCGCCGAGCAGGACAGTGGTATCGCCGACGGAACCTGTTGGCAGCGAGCGGGATTCGTGTCGATCGACGCGTAGATCGTCGGCGGTGAGCAGCCTGCCCGGCGCGAGATCGCGGGCCGCGACGACCACGTCGACTTTCGCTGCGCCGGGGTCACCACGCACGAACAACACCACGGCGGCGACCGCGAGCACTACGGCGGCGATGCGCCGGGCGAGCAGCGCATCGGCCCAGGCCGGACGGTTACCGAGGGTGAAACGCCAGGAGCTGCCACGTCCCAGATCGGCGAAACTGCGAGTCATAGCGAAAGCGTAGAACCGCCGCGGTGCGAAAAAGCCGCCGAAAGCCCCGCCTGTGGATAACTACGGGGCTGTGGATAACTCGGAAAAAGTCAGCTGGCGGCGGCCGGAGTGGAGCTGGTGCTCGACGTACTCGGGCTCGACGAAGAATTTCCGTTGCCGTTGCTGCTGCTCGCGCCATCGGTCGACGTCTTCGCCGGTTCACTCGCGGTGGACGCACCACCACGGCTGTCGGTGCGGTAGAAACCGCTGCCCTTGAACACGATGCCGACCGAGTTGAACAGCTTGCGCAGCTTCCCGGAGCACTGGGGGCATTCCGTCAGTGTGTCGTCGGAGAAGGACTGAACGATGTCGAAGCGGTTGTCACACTCGGTGCACGCGTACGAATAAGTTGGCACAGGATCCTCCGCAAGTCTCTCGTCGATCTAGCACTCTACCGCCGACACTGCCAACGCCGCGAATCGCCGTTTCATTCCGGCGAAACGGGGAGGTCGCGACCCAGCTGTCGCAGGCCACCGTCGGGGGTGAGCGCCCAACCCATTCGCCGATCGTGCGGTTCCTCGGGAAGCCGGTCGACCAGTTCATTATCCCGGACGACGGCGATGAGCCGCACGTCCGCGCGCGCGGCGCCCAGCGTCCGGTCGTAATAGCCCGCACCACGCCCGAGCCGCACCCCACGCCGATCCACCGCCAGCGCGGGAACCAGAATCGTGGCGGCCTCGGCCACCGTCGCGGGCCCCAGCGTCTCGGTGGTGGGTTCGAGCAGGCCGTATCGGGCCTTTCGCAAGGAATCCGGGCCCTCGTAGCGCGCCCAGCTCAGCGGACCGGGTTCGCCGGTCACCGGTAGCAACACTGTGGCGCCGTGCTCGCGCAGCGCGTCGAGCATGCGCAGATCGCCGGGTTCACCACGGACCGGAACGTAAGCGCACACAACGTCATCGACCCCGGTGAGGCGGGTGTTCGAGGCAGCGAGCGCGGCCGCTTCGACGGCGTGTTCGGCGGGGCTCACCTGAGCGCGAGTGGCAAGGATCTCGCGGCGCCACGCATATTTGGTGCGCTCACCGGGCATCTCCACAGCGACCACTTTAGTCTGCACAGGAGTACGGGCGGAGCTGCGCCGGTTCCACGCGGACGCGTAGCGCTCCTCCAGCCGCGCACGGCCGGAGCGAATGCGGAGGTAACGCCTTAAGCTCTTGCCGACGCCGGATCGTCGCGCGGGCGATCGGACGGCACTGAATGGATAGGGTATGCGCATGACAGACAAGACTTCCGGTTTCCGCACTGCGGTGGTACCCGCGGCCGGACTCGGGACGCGGTTTCTGCCTGCCACCAAGACGGTGCCCAAGGAATTGCTGCCGGTGGTCGACACCCCCGGCATCGAGCTGGTCGCCGCGGAGGCCGCCGATTCCGGTGCCGATCGACTGGTGATCGTCACCTCGCCCGGCAAGGACGGCGTCGTCGCACACTTCGTCGAGGACCTCGTCCTGGAGAGCACCCTGGCCGAGCGCGGCAAGTTCGCGCTGCTCGAGAAGGTGCGCAAGGCCCCCGGACTGCTCGACGTGACCTCGGTCGTCCAGGAGGAACCGCTGGGTCTGGGCCATGCGGTCGCCCAGGCCGAAGCCGTCCTCGACGACGACGAGCTGGCCATCGCCGTCCTGCTGCCCGACGATCTGGTGCTGCCGTGCGGCGTGCTCGAGACGATGAGCCGGGTCCGCCGCGAACGTGGCGGCTCCGTGCTGTGCGCGATCGACGTGCCGAAATCCCAGGTCAGCGCCTACGGTGTCTTCGACGTCGAGGAATGCGCCGACAATGCCGAGACCGACGTGCTGCGCGTGAAGGGCATGGTCGAGAAGCCCGACCTCGCCGACGCGCCGTCGACCCTCGCCGCCGCAGGCCGCTACCTGCTCGACCGAGTGATCTTCGACGCACTGCGCCGCATCACCCCTGGCGCCGGCGGGGAATTGCAGCTCACCGATGCCATCGCCCTGCTGATCGCCGAGGGACACCCGGTCCACGTGGTGGTCCACCGTGGGTCGCGCCACGACTTGGGCAACCCGGGCGGTTATCTTCGAGCTGCTGTGGATTTCGCCCTCGAGCGGGAGGAATACGGCCCGCAACTGCGCGAGTGGCTGAACTTCCGGCTCAGCCCGGAGTGGGATCCACAGTCGCCCGTCGCCTAAATGCGGTAGGTACGCCGCCGCCATAGATTCAGGAGCTCGATGCGCTCGGTTGAGGATCAGCTGATCAAGGTCACCGCGGCTGCGGTCGCACCCCGGCCGGTCCGGGTGGCGATATCGGAGGCCCAGGGTTTGCTGTGCGCCGAGGACGTCGTCACCGAGCGGCCGCTGCCCGGCTTCGATCAGGCCGCGATCGACGGCTACGCGGTACGCAGCGTCGATGTCACCGCCGCGGGCGTGGACGTGCGCGACGAAGACGGCGAGCTGATCGACCTCACCCTGCCGGTGGTCGGCGAGGTGGTGGCCGGTTCGCGCCAGCCCATCCGCTTGCAGCCGCGCCAGACCGTGCGGGTCGACACCGGCGCGCCGCTGCCGACCCTGGCCGATGCCGTGCTGCCGGTGGAGTTCACCGACGGTGGGCGGGCCAGGATCAAGGTGTTCGAGCCGGTTCGCTCGGGCGATTACGTCCGCCGGGTCGGCGACGACGTGCAGCCCGGGGACGTGGCCGTGCGCGCGGGCACGATCATCGGCGCGGCCCAGGTGGGCCTGCTCGCCGCGGTCGGCCAGGACAAGGTGCTCGTGCATCCGCGTCCGCGGCTGTCGGTGATCTCCATCGGCGGCGAGCTCATCGACATCGATCGCACGCCCGGCCCCGGCCAGGTCTACGACGTGAACTCCTACGCCCTCGCGGCCGCCGCGCGCGACGCGGGCGCCGACGTGAACCGGGTCGGCATCGTCAGCGCCGACCCGCGCAGGCTGCGTGACGTGGTCGAAGGACAGCTGGTGCGTTCGGAGGTCGTGGTGATCGCGGGTGCGGTCGGCGGCTGGGCCTCGGATCAGGTGCGCGAGGCACTCGACGGGCTCGGCGAGCTGGAGGTCGACCGGGTGGCGATGCACCCCGGTTCGGTCCAGGGCTTCGGCCGGCTGGGCCGCGACGAGGTGCCCACCTTCCTGCTGCCCGCGAATCCGGTGAGCGCGCTGGTGGTGTTCGAGGTGATGGTGCGTCCGCTGATCCGGATCGCACTGGGCCGCCGCCAGCCGATGCGTCGAATTGTCAGCGCCCGCACCATCACTCCCATCACCTCGATGCCGGGCCGCAAGGGCTACCTGCGCGCGCAACTGCTGCGCGACGAGGCGACCGGCGACTACCTGGTGCAGCCGCTCGGCAACGGCAACGGCGGCTCCTCACACCTGCTGGTGACCCTCGCCGAGGCCAACAGCCTGATCGTGGTGGAACCCGACGACACCGATTTCCGCACCGGTGACGAAGTACAGGTCGCGTTCCTGGCGCAGCGCGGCTGAAAAGTGGACTCCATGAACGTGTTCCGGGCCGGACAGCATCCCGGATGGCCCGCCCGGCTCGGCCCGGTGACAGTGGCGGCAGGCAAGGTGACCCTGCGGCCGGTGCGTTTCCGCGACGCTGCGGCGTGGAGCCGGATCCGATTGCGCGACCGCGACCACCTGGAGCGCTGGGAACCGACCGGACGCGGCAGCTGGGAGGCGCGCAATCACGCGTCGAACTGGCCGTCGCTGTGGACGAGCTTGAAAGCCGAGGCCCGGCGCGGGGCGATGATCCCGCTGGTCATCGAGGTGGACGGGCAGTTCAGCGGCCAGCTCACCATCGGCAATATCGTGCGCGGCGCGCTGCGTTCGGGCTGGATCGGCTACTGGGTGGCCAAGGATCTGGGCGGTCAAGGGGTGGCGACGGCCGCGCTGGCGCTGGGTCTGGACCACTGCTTCGGCCCGGTCGGTCTGCATCGCGTCGAGGCGACGGTGCGGCCGGAAAACCTTGCCAGCCAAGCGGTTCTGCGCAATGTCGGCTTCCGGGAAGAGGGCATGTTGCGCCGCTACCTCGATGTCGACGGCGCGTGGCGCGATCACCTTCTGGTCGGGTTGACCGTCGAAGAGGTTATGGGCACCGTGGTGGATCGCCTGGTCAGGGAGGGTCGGGCGGCGCAGCCGTGAAATTTCTGTTACTCATGTGGCAGGTGTGCACGGCGCGCCTGCCACACGGGCGCGTCTGCCCGAATTAGCCTACGGACGTCAGTGGTGCGTCCGCAGATGGACAACACGTAGGTGGGGACGGGAGGTGATGACCGCGATGCCGAACTCGATCCTGTGGATCGGACTGGTGGTGCTGTGGGTCTTCGTCCTGTTCCCGATCATGGCGGACCGGCATCCCCGGATCCGCCGCACCACCGATGCCGCGCTCGCCACACGCGTGCTGCACCGTGGCGGGGCCGAACGACGGATCCGCATCGGGGCCGCGGGCGGTCACGAGAGTGACCCCGATTACCGACCCCGTGTGCTGAACAAGCGCCCCCACCGTACTGATTCGGAGGACCGGATGACGTCCGAAGAGCCCGTCACCGAAGACGACGACGAAAAGCCGACTCCCGCGGTCGAACTCGACGCGGCCGAAGCTGACGACGTCGAAGAGGCCACCGCGACAGCGGAACTCGACGACGCCGCGACGGAAGACGATGCGGCGGAACCGGTCTCGGCGCAAGCCGACGAAGACCCGCCCGTCGCCGCGCGCATCCCACCCGCGCCCCCGGCTCGCCTCGACGACCTCGTGGCCGAGGACGACGACACCGAGTTCGAGGACGACGGCTTCACCCCCACGCGTCGCGGTCGCGGCGGCTACGACCCCGAAGCCGACGCCATCGCCCGTGCCGCCCGCTACAGCTTCCGTCAGCGCGCGGTCATGGGTCTGATCATCGGCATGATCCTGTTCGCCGCGTTCGGGCTGCTGCTCAACTCGATGTTCTGGTGGGCGTGCGGGCTCTCTGCCGCCGTGCTCGCCGGCTATCTCGCCTACTTACGTAAGCAGGTCCACGTGGAGGAGGAGATCCGTCGCAGGCGCGCGGCCCGCCTCACCCGTGGCAGGCGCCAGGAAGCCGCCGAAGCCACCCCTGAGGCGGCCACCACCCGTCGCACGATGGACCGCGACACCGCACGTGCCCTGCGCCGCCGCTCCACCCTGCTCGACACCGACGACGAGGACCCGAGGTTCGAGTTCCTCGAGATCTTCGATCCGGCCACTTCTCGCGCACTCCGCAACCGGGTCGAAGACCTCGGTCAAGCCGTCGGCGAGTAACTGGTGAACCACGCAATATCTGCAGGTCAGAGTACCGATTCGGTATCGGGGCGCAACCCCTGATACAGTGTCACAGCGCGGTTCACCAGAGCCGCACGGGGCTATAGCGCAGTTGGTAGCGCGTCTCGTTCGCATCGAGAAGGTCAGGGGTTCGATTCCCCTTAGCTCCACAGAACAGCGCCGCTCGACCATCAGGTCGGGCGGCGTTTTTCGTCCGGTCGGGGCCGTTGGTGATGCTTGAACGGCGGATGAACAAATGCCGATGCGTCAGGGGTATTTACATTTCCGTTCGATCAATAGCGCGATGCGCGGTGAAAGATTCACTCTGCATTTCTTCGCGCGCGCCAGCCCATTGTTTTAGGGGCACGACCCGCCGCCCGCCCGGGATTAGCCGGAGTGTTACTGATTTCGGCTGAGTCTTACGTCACATTCTGCTCGCATGGAATTAACTTCCCAGGTCATAGTGGTCGCGCCCACTGCCTTATGTCGATTCACAGCCATCAGCTATTGGTGTGAAGTTTATTTGCGGAGTCGATGGGCAGAAGCTAACGTTTTGGTAAATCTGAATAAGCCGCGCAGGACCAAGAGCGCCCGCGCTCATCAAGTTCGCTGCCGGGGAGGAATCGGTTCACCAGCGAACAGATGCGACGCCACTAACGGGAGGGGCGTCGAAGGCGTCTGTTGGAGAGTAGTCAGAGGCAGTTCATGACAGCGGTCATCGAGGTTCGTACCGAGCCGGAAGATATTCCGAAAACCCCACCGTCGCTCGCAGTACGTGGAATCGCGGTGATCGCCTCGATCACGGCCGTCGTGATGACGGCGACCGCGGGCCGTTACGACTATTTCGGCGACGAGCTCTACTTCCTCTCGGCCGGACGCAGGCTCGACTACACCTACGCCGACCAGGGCGTGATCGTGCCGATGCTCGCCTGGATCGCCGACCAGCTCGCACCGGGATCGGTGACAGTGCTGCGGCTGCCGTCCGTGCTGATGTGCGTGGGCGCGGTGATCGTGGCGGGCCTGATCGCCTACGAACTCCGCGGCAACCACCGCGTCCAGATGCTCGCCGCGGCCGCTTACGCGCTGTCGGGTCTGGCGGCCAACCAGGTCGTCCTGAGCACTTTCTCCTTCGACGCCACCCTCACCGCCGTGATCACCTGGCTGTTGATCCGCTGGGTGCGCACCCGCCAGGACTGGCTGATCGTCGTCGCGGGTCTCGTTGCGGCCCTTGACATGCAGGTCAAGTGGATGATCCCCATCGTCTGGGCGTGCCTTGGCCTCGCGGTCATCGTGTGCGGTCCCCGCGAAGTGCTGCGCCGCCCGGCGCTGTGGGTGGCGACCGGCATCCTCGCCGCGTCGCTGATCCCGATCCTCTACTGGCAGTCTCAGCACAACTGGCCCCAGCTGGCCATGGGTTCGGTCATCGGCGCCGAACAGGACGCCACCGGCTACGGCCCGATCGGCTTCCTGCCGCAATTCCCCATCCTGGCCGGCATCATGGGCACCTTGCTGCTCGTCATCGGGCTCTGGGCGGCGTTCAAGCAGGAATCGCTGCGGCCCTATCGGTTCATCCCGGTCGCGTTGATCATCATGACCGTGTTCGTCATGATCACGCACGGTCGGCCCTATTACCCCGGTGGCCTGTTCCCCGCTGTTTTCGCCTTCGGTGCCGTCGGCTTCTGGCAGTACGACCGGAAACGGTGGATGACCCTCTCGGTGATTCCGATCGCCGCGGCCTCGGTCCTGACGACCGTCGTCACGCTGACCGTGATTCCGCTGTCGCCCGAGTGGCGTAGTCAGGCCGACAATGCCCTCGATCTCGGACTCAAGACGGCGTTCTTCGGAAACACCAACTGGGCGTTGATGGTTGCCGCTGTCAACGACGGATATGCGACGCTGACGCCGGAAGAAAAGGCCGCCGCTGTCATTGTCGCGCAAGGTTATCCGCAGGCGGGCGCGGTCGAGCAGTTCGGCCGAAAGTACGGACTGCCCGCCACCTACAGCCCGAGCCGCGGTTTCGGTTTCTTCGGCCCGCCGCCGAATTCGGCCACCTCGGTGGTCTACGTCGGACTCGACACCGCCGAGGCCGACCTGCGCTCCCGCTTCACCGAGGTGGAGCGCATCGTGCACCTCGACGACCCCATGGGCACCCCCGGCATCGACCGCATGACCGCCGTCTGGGTCTGCAAGGGCCCGAAACAGCAGTGGTCGACCATGTGGGACACCATGACCACCCTGTACTTCGACCTCGGCCTGTGGCGAGACCCCAACACCACCACCCGCCCCACACACTGAGAACAAAACGAACCCCCCGACCGTGCGGCCGGGGGGTTCGTCGTTCGAGCGCCGAGAGTCAGTTCTTGACCAGCTCCGGTTCGTCCATGGCGTCCTGCACGGGCGCGGCGTGCGGGTCGACCGCGGCGCGGCTGGGGAGCAGGACCGCCATGACGATCACGACCAGGGCCAGTGCGGCGCAGATCAGGAAGGACAGGCGCATACCGTCCAGGGCGGCGGTGGCCGGTGCGACGCCCTCGTCGATCAGCGAGGTGCTGCGCGCTGACATGACGGTGACCACCAGCGCCGTACCGAACGCGGCCGCGACCTGCTGGAGGGTCCCGAGCATGGAACTGCCGTGCGAGTACAGGTTCATCGGCAGGGCGCCGAGGCCAAGGGTGAACACCGGCGTGAACGCCGCCGCCAGCGACACCATCAGCAGGATGTGCAGGCCGAGCAGCTGCCAGTACGGCATGTCCATCGAGATCTGGGTGAAACCGGCGAGCGAGGCGAAGATGCCGATCGAGCCGGGGATCACCAGCGCGCGCCCACCGAACTTGTCGAACAGCTTGCCCACGGTGGGACCGAGCAGACCCATCGCCAGACCACCCGGCATCACCAGCAGACCGGTCTGCAGCGGGCTCAGACCGCGCAGGTTCTGCAGGTACAGCGGCAGCAGGATCATCGAACCCATCATCGCCAGGAAGGCGATCGACATCAGGACCAGCGCCTTGGTGTAGGTGCCCTGCAACAGCACACGCAGATCCAGCAGCGGGGTGCCGCTGCGCTGCAAACTGATCTGACGCAGCGCGAACGCCGCGATCAGCGCGATACCGCCGGCGGTGATCAGCGCCGCGGTGCTGTAGCTGTCACCGTGGAACTTGCTCAGACCGAACACCAGTCCGCCGAAGCCCAGACCCGCCAGCGCCACGCTGGGCAGGTCGAGCGAGCCCGGCTGCGGTTCCCCGACGTTCTCGAGCTGCCGCAGACCCAGCCAGGTCACCAGACCGGTGATCGGCAGCATCACCACGAACAGCAGTCGCCACGAGTCGATCCCCGGGACATCGATCTGCAGGATCAGGCCGGAGCTGACCGGGCCCATCGCGGGTGCGACCGAGATGGCCAGGGTGACATTGCCCATCACGCGGCCGCGGTCCTTCTCGGCCACGACGGTCATGAGGGTGGTCATCAGCAGCGGCATCATCACCGCGGTGCCACCGGCCTGGACGACGCGCCCGATCAGCAGCACCGCGAAAGTCGGCGCGAGTGCCGAGATCACGGTGCCCGCGATGAACACGCCCATGGCGGTGGCATAGGCCTGGCGGGTCGTGACCCGCTGCAGGAACCAGCCGGTGGTGGGGATGATCGCGGCCATGGTCAGCATGAACGCGGTGGACACCCACTGCGCGGCCACCTCGGTGACGTGCAGATCGGCCATCAGACGCGGGATCGCGTTGATCATGATGGTCTCGTTGAGGATCACCACGAAGGTCGCCAGGACCAGCACACGGATGACGGTCGGTGTCTTGCCCTTCGTCATCGGTGGGGATATATCGGCTGGCATCGGGTACCTCCGGGAAGCATGGGTGGATTCGGCGGGCGTGAGCTGTCGCCCGATGCCGAGTCGATCCGCGTCCCGGCACCACAAGAGAAAAGACGGGTTCCGTCGGTCCAACTCATCGGGCGAGGGACAGTATTCCGTTCGGGTACGACACAAATCACCTGGTTTTTCGGGCGCGACACGCCAGGTGCGTATCGAAGATCGCAGGTCCGGGCGTTATCGAAACGCATCTCACAGCCGATGGTGAGCCTGGTCACTGGTGGATTTCGACCCGGAGCGGTTCGGTGTGTTCGCGGGTGTGGGCCCGCGAGAGCGGGGTACAAACGAACAGTGACTGCATCGAGAACGTGGCTTGCTGTGGTATGCGCGATGGTTGCTGTCCTCGGGGGTGCGAAGGCATCGGCTGATCCGGGGGCACATGTGGCGGGGGAGGTGCCGCTGGGTGGTAGGTCCGCGCAGATCGACGTGTACTCGCCCGCGATGGGGCGGGTGATCCAGAACAAGGTGATCAAGGCGGCGGGGGCCGGGGCGCCCACGTTGTACCTGCTCACCGGGGCAGGCGGCGGGGCCGACGGGATCTCGTGGTGGGACAACACCGATGTCCGCAACTTCTTCGCCGACAAGTTCGTGAACGTGGTGATGCCGGTGGGTGGTGCGTTCACGCTGTACACCGACTGGATTTCCGATGACCCGGGTGTGGGGCGGGTGCGGTGGGAGACGTATCTGACTCAGGAGCTGCCCGGGGTGATCGACGGTGCGCTCGATACGAGTGGGCGTAATGCGATCGCGGGTGTGTCGATGAGCGCGGCGTCTGCTTTGGACCTGGCTATTCAGAGTGGGTCGCGGTTTTCCGCGGTGGCGGCGTTGAGTGGGTGTCCGTGGGCTTCGGATCCCATGGGGATCGCGATGGCGAGTGCGCAGGCGGTGCGTGGTGGGGGGAATCCGGGGAACATGTGGGGGATTCCCGGTGGGCCGGGGTGGCAGGAGCACGATGTGTTCGCCAATGCGGGGCGGCTTGCGGGGAAGGCTATTTTCCTGTCGGCTGCGACGGGGTTGCCGGGTGCGGCGGATCGGGGGTTGCCGATGCCGCCGATCGAGACGCTTGCCGGGGCGTGCACGGCGGCGTTCGCTGGGCGGTTGGGGCAGTTGGGGATACCGGCTGTGCATGTTCATAGGCCGACGGGGTCGCATACGTGGGGGCAGTTCGAGGCTGATTTGCATGAGGCCTGGCCGCATTTGGCCGGTGCTATCAGCTGAGTGGTGGTTCGGGCGGGGTTGTATCGCAGAGCCTTCGGGGTTTGAGTTGTCCCAGAGGTTTTAGGCTGTGTTTGTTGGAGCGCTGGCGCGCTCGAGCGCGGCCCCCTTGGGGCCGCGAGTTAGCCGCCGTTGCTAGAGGCTGCGCCTCGACGCAACGGCGGCTAACTCGCGGCCGGGCCGCTACCGCCGCTGCGCGGCGGGACCCTCCTCGGGGTCGGGTCGTGGTGGCTGGGTTGTGCGGTCATGGCGGATTCGGGGTGTGCCTTGTGGGGTGTGCGGCGGGCGCGGCGGGACCACCACTGCAGCAGTGCGATGCCGATCAGGGCCAGTAGGGCGCAGGTGAGGCTGATGGACAGGCCGGGTGGGCGCCAGGTGACTGTGAGGGTGGCGTTGTGGGTGCCGGGGGGGATGTCTACGGCGACGAAGGTGCCTGCTACTGCTCGGATGGGGATTTCGCTGTTGCCGAGGGTGGCGGTGTAGCCGGGCCAGGCCAGGCGGGACAGCACTATTCGGCCGCCGGTGCCGGAGGAGACGGTGGCGCGGTTGGTGAGGCCTGCTTCGGGCATGACGGTGGCGTGGACGCCGGACTCGTGGGCGATGAGGTCGCCGGGGGAGGGGAGGGGGTTGACGCGTTCCAGTACCCAGATCTGGTGTTCGTGGCCGGGGTAGTGGACGAATTTCCAACCGGCGGGGGCGGGTTCGTTGCCTGCGTTGGGGTACTGACTGCGTTGCAGGACAACGCGATCCATGCGCATCAGGTCGACTACCGGTGTGTCGGTGGACGGTTCGACGGCGAAGACTCGCCGGTAGGCGTCGGGGCAGGTGCCGCCGTCCCAGGCCATGCACAGCAGGCCGGCGAAGGCCGCGTGGCCGACGGGGGTGTAGCCGTTCACGTATTGCAGGCCGAGGTTCTTGGCGTAGCTGCCGAGAGCGATCGAGCCGTAAGTGTCTGCGAGCGTGCGCTCTTCGTCGCGCACCATGATGCGGTCCGCCAATTGCAGTGTGCGCCCGTCGAAGTCGGGGAACGCTGCCGTCATCTCCGAGCGTTTCTCGGCGAATCCGTACGACAGTGGGGTCCGCGGCGCCGACGCCACCTGGGCGAACGCGATCGGGAAGGTCGCGACGATGGTCAGGGCGGCCGCAGCGGCGATTCCGCGGGTGCGTGCCAACCACACCGCCCCGGCGCCGAGCCCCACCACCGCGAACACCGCGAGGGCGTGTCGTTCGACGAGTTCCGGTGCGGCAGAGAACGATCGGATGAACAGCAACGCGATCAGCGCGCCCGCCGCCGCGTACCGCCGCCGCGACGGCGCGAAATCCCCGTAGCGACTGATCAGCACACATACCAGCACCAGCAGCGCGATCGCGAGCATCGGCAACACCCGCGCAGGCCAACGCAGCGGCCCGATCGCTCCTGGCCCGGCCGTCCACATCAGGGTCGCCACCGCGAACAGCGCGATCCCACTCCACGAGGCGGCGTGACGGGCCGCGGCCTTCCAATCGATGAACGCGAGCGCGGGAATCACGAACCACGCGATATAGACCATCGGCAGGGGCTGGACGTGTCCCCACCACCCGGTGAAGGCGGGCACAGTGCTGGGCAGGCTCGCGTTCAGCGATTCCGACCACGGCACGGTCAGGAAGGGGTCGTTGTGGATGGTCGAGACATCACCGCGCCAGGTGGCCTGCGAGGACAGCAGGATCGGCAGATTCGCGATCATCGACGCGAGCACCGCGAGACCGGACGCGGTGAGCAGTCGCAGCACCGGCGCCCATTTGCGCTGGTACAGGTACTCACCCGCGGCGACGGTGGCGATCATCAGCCCGGATTCGACTGCGGGAAAGGCGTATTGGATGGTCAGCGCCAGATAGAGGAACACGAACACCGGGATCGGCCCGCTGCGTCCGCGCGCGTAGAGCACGGCCGAGGCCCAGGCGTGTACGAGCCAGGCGGTGCCGGTCTGCGAGGTGAACCAGCTGGCCTCGTCGAAGAACAGGAACCAGCCGCTGAACGGAAACGCCACGCCCGCGACGGCGGCCCACGGCGCGCGGGCACCGTAGGCCAGGCAGATCCGGAACACGCCGAGCGCGGCGATCGCCGAGAACACGAACTTCACGGCGGTCGCGTACATGGCGAGATTGTCGAACGAGGGCGCCAGCAGGTACACCAGCAACTGCGCGGGGTTGTACAGCCCGGCTTCCTCGAGGCTGTAGTTACCGGCCATCCATTCCCACGGCACCATCGCCGGGAATCGGCCCGCCCGCAGTTCGGTACCGAGCAGCTGCCACATCGGCACGTATTGCGCCTCGGTGTCATCGGTATAGAAGTGCCGCGAATCGCCGAGCAGTACGGCGAGATACCCGACCAGAACGGCGGCGACGACGACACCGGCCCACTGCGCGATTTGTTTTCGCGGTTCGAGCTCCGCGCGTACCCACACGAGCGCGGGAGCTTAAGGCATCGAGGTGAATCGAACAATAGCGCGCGGAATCCACGCCACGGTGGTGGACGTTTGTCCAGCTCAGGTGAGGTCAGGCTGGGGTTTGATAGCATGGCGCAACCCGAGCACGACCTTCGAGAGAGTCATCAATTGCAGTTCGAAATCGTCGAGCGGGACGAGACCTGGGTGGCCGGGCTTCCGGTCCGCAGTCCCAAACGCGCACTCGGTGAGCTGCGCGACCGCGACCTCGAGGCGGCCTGGTCGGCCGTCCTGCACCAGGATCTCGGCGGGCCACTGGCCAGCGCCTACACCGACTACACCGGCGAGCTGAGCACCTACAACACCCAGATCGTGGGTTATCAGTGCGATTCGCTCGAGCAGGTCACCCGTGGTCATCTGGCGACCCGGCTACCGCGCGGCACCTATGCGCGCTTCTCCTCGGTCGGTAACTTCCCGCAGGTGATGACGGATCTGTGGACCCAGATCGCCTACGCCGAAGAGCACAACCAGATCAAGCGCACCTTCACCGGCGATTTCGAGTGCTACCCGCACGCGTACAAGATCGACCTGTACCTGGCGGTCGATCCGCGATGACCTATTCGATCGTGGTGCGCGGCGCGGCGCTGTACGGCGGCCTCGCGGTGCCGCGAGTCCATCCGAGCTTCAAGGTGAGCAACAGCGACCTGATCGAGTTCCTCAAGGACCGGCTGCGCGAACGTGGTGGCGGCGAACCGCTGCACACGGTCTATGTCCCTGACCCGGCGGGCAACTGGAACGCGCTGGTCGCGCGCGAATACGCGACCCCAGCCGACGTGCCGGTCGGCGACCTCATGCTGCGCGTCCCCAAGGGCATCTACGCCCGTTTCGCGCCCAACGGTGACTACCACGATCCGGTCGAGGACGTCTGGGCTCAGGTCGACGACGCGACCGCGTCGGCCGAGATCTCGCGCGCCTACGGCGAGGAGATCGAGGTGTGGCACGGCCCCGGCACGGTCGAACTCTTCGTGTCGATCACGGTAGATAACTGAAAGTTAGCCGAATTCGAACCGATCGGTTTGGACTCGCCTCACTCTCGTGTATACACCCGTTCTGACCTGGGCTTATTTCAACTGGCTCAGAAGGTTACCGGAAAATTAGCCACTCGTATGGTGCATTCCTTCCGGATGACGGATACTGCACCAGTTGGCATCGGTAGGACGCCGACCGCGCGCGGGCGTTGAGCACGGAGTAGGAACACGATGGCTGTCGAAGTAATACAGGCTGGAGTGTGGTTGCGGGGCATTCACCGTCGCACCGAATCGGTCGAGGTGCGCCCGACACGGGGTCGGCACACTCGGTGACCAGCCCTGACTATCCGGCGATGGACCACCGCCCCCTCGTCCTCGATCCGGCCGACCCCACCGACGCGGCAACTCTGCGGCAGCTGGCGGGCCTGCCCGACATCCGCACCGACGACCTGCGTGCGGGGCTGCGTGCCGAGCTGGACCGGCTCACCGGCGGGCCGCCGGGGATCGACGCGAGCGAGGAACGCTGGATCTATTACCCGTGGCGACGCGCGCTGGTCGCCGTCCTCGGGCCTGCCGCGTTCCAGGCGATCCGCTCGGACCGCAATCGCAACAAACTCACCAGGGACGAACAGCAGCGCCTCGCCCAGCTGTCCGTCGGTGTCGTCGGACAGAGCGTCGGCCACTCGGTCGCCTACACCCTCGCGCTGGAAGGGGCCTGCGGGCTGCTGCGCCTCGCCGACTTCGACACCATCGAACTGTCGAATCTGAATCGGGTGCCAGGGGGGTTGTTCGACGTCGGCGTGAACAAGGCGATCGTCACCGCCCGCCGGATCGCCGAACTCGACCCGTTCCTGCCGGTCGAGATCTGGCCCGCGGGCGTGCTGACCGACACCGTCGACGAGTTCCTCGACGGACTGTCGGTGGTGGTGGAGGAATGCGATTCCCTCGACATCAAGTTCGCGGTCCGCGAGGCCGCGCGCAGGCACCGGATGCCGCTGCTCATGGAGACCAGCGACCGCGGCCTGTTCGATGTCGAACGCTACGACCTCGAACCCGACCGCGAACCCTTCCACGGCCTGCTCGGCGCGACCACCGGCGAACAGCTGGCCGACCTCGACACCAAGGCCAAGGCGCCGCACGTGCTGCGCATCCTCGATCCCGGACAGCTGTCGGCGCGGATGGCGGCCAGCCTCGCCGAGATCGGGGAGACGATCACCACCTGGCCGCAACTGGGCAGCGACGTGCAGCTCGGCGCCGCGATCGTGACCGCGGCGGTGCGCCGGATCGGGCTCGGCGCCAAGCTGTCCTCGGGCAGGACCCGCGTCGACCTCGACGCCACTCTCGACTCCCTCGCCGAACCCGGTTACCTCGACGACGGCATCGACTCCATCGTCGACGCCCCCGTCGAAGCGCCGCCCGAGGACCCGATCGAGGCGATCCTGGCCTGCGCCCAGCGTGCGCCGTCGGGCGGCAATGTCCAGCCGTGGCGCTTGCGCGGCGATGCCACCACGATCGAACTCGCCCTCGATCCCACCGCGACCACCGCGATGGATGTGCACCTGCGCGGCAGCGCCGTCGCGGTCGGCGCCGCACTGCACAACGCCAGAGCGGCCGCCGCCGCGCACAACCTGCTCGCGGATCCCGAACTGATCCTCGACGACCCAACCGCGCCCTTGCTCGCCCGCTTGCGACTGCGCGCAGGCACCGATCCCGACCTCGCCGCCGACTATCCGCTCGCCCTCGCCAGGCACACCAACCGCCGCCGCGGCATCCCGATGCGGCTGCCCGCAACGGTGCTGCCCGCACTGGCAGGCGCCGCGGCGGCCGAGCGAGCGCGCGTGCGCGCGATCACCGGCACCGACGCGCTCGCCGAGGCCGCGTTGCTGCTCGGTGCCAGCGACCGCGTCCGCTTCCTCACGCCCCAGCTGCACGAACAGCTCTACGCCGAATTCCGTTGGCCAGGTGAGGATCTCAGCACCGGGATCGATGTGCGCACGCTCGATCCGGCCCCGGACGAACTGGCGAAGATGCAGGTCGGTCGGCGCACCGATGTGATGGATCGGCTGCGCGAGTGGTCGGCCGGTTCGACACTCGGCGAATTCACCGTCGACCGGGTGCGGGCCAGTTCCGCGCTGGTGGCGATCACCTTCGAGACCGGCGGCGGCGAACCGGATCTGGCCGCCTACGCGCGCGCCGGTGCCGCGGTGGAAAGAGTGTGGCTACGTGCGCAACTGCTGGGTCTGGCGGTGCAGCCGGTGTCGCCGGTGTTCCTCTACGCGGACCGGCCCGATGATTTGCGCAGCGTTTCTCCCGAGTTCACAGATACACTTGCCAGCATTCAGAGACGTTTCCTGGACCTACTGGGAATCCCTGAGGATGAGAACGTGGCATTGGTTCTTCGTCTGAGCTACGCCGCGGCTGCGAGCGTTCGCAGTCGACGGTTGCCGGTGCCCGGCAGTGGGACTGTGCCGGTGCCCGGCAGTAGCAACGACGGATAGCGCGGATCGGAGACAACGTGCCTCGGCAAACGCTCGACTCACTGGTGACCCAGGTCGCCTCCGAGTTGATGGGTGTCGACGCCACGACCATGGTGGCGGCGAGCGAGCGAGTGCTCGCCTCCCTGGTCGAGCACTTCGATGTCGACGTGAGCTATCTACGCCACACCGACCGTGCGCGGCGTTCGACCGTCCTCGTCGCGGAGTGGCCGCCGCGCGCCGACATCCCCGATCCCGACCCGCTGCGCGAGGTCGAATTCGAGCACGCCGATTCGGTCTTCCGTGCCCTCGAGTTCGCCGTCGAACCGATCATCGTGCGACCGGGTACCGACAGCGCCGACTATCAGGAGACGATCCGCAAGTCCTCTGGTATCCCCGAGGTGGCCATGGCGTGCGTGCCGCTGGTCTCGCGCGGTGAGTCGACAGGCGTGCTCGGCTTCGTGAAGATGGGCGACCGGGCCTGGACCAAACGCGAACTCAACGTCCTCAAGGCGATCGCCGCGCTGTTCGCGCAGTTGCAGGCGCGCGTGGTGGCCGAGGAGAAGCTGCGCTACATCGCCCTGCACGACGACCTCACCGGGCTGGCCAACCGGCGCGCCCTGCTCGAATACATGGAGCGGCGACTGCAGCCGGGCAATCCGGGACCGATCGCCACCTTCTTCCTCGACCTGGACCGGCTCAAGGCGCTCAACGACTTCCTCGGCCACAGCGCGGGCGACAACTTCATCCGCACGCTGGCCCACCGGTTGCGCGAGAATCTGGAACCCGACGACATGATCGCGCGCCTCGGTGGCGACGAGTTCGTGATCGTGCCCGCGGCGCCGATGGACGCCGTCGCCGCCGAGCTGGAGGCGACCCGCATCCAGGAACTCATCGGCCGCCGCGTCTCGGTGGGGCGCGAATCGGTGAGCCGGGGTGTGAGTGTCGGTGTGGCGCTGGGCATTCCGGGTGAGACCCTGGTCTCGGATGTGCTGCGCCGTGCCGATCACGCGCTGCTGTCGGCGAAGTCCGGCGGTGGCAACGGGGTCGCGGTGTTCACCGATGCCATGCGTGCGCAGTTCGAACTGCAGGACGACGTGGAGCTGAATCTGCGCAGCGCGGTGTCGGACGGGTCGCTGGTGCTGCACTATCAGCCCGAAGTCGACCTGCGCACGGGCCGGATCGTGGCGCTGGAAGCGCTGGTGCGCTGGCAGCATCCCACCCGAGGGCTGCTGCCGCCCGGCGCGTTCGTCTCGGTGGCCGAGGCCACCAACCTGGCGGGCGAGCTCGGCCGGTGGGTGATCCGTTCCGCCTGTTCGCAATTCGCCGACTGGCGCAGGCGCGGGCTGGCCTCGAATGTGGTGATCCGGATCAATGTGTCTCCGGTGCAGCTGGTTTCGGTCGATTTCGTCGAACGCATCGAAGACGTCCTCCGTCTGTTCAATATCGACGGCAGTTCGGTGTGCCTGGAAATCACCGAACACGTTGTGGTGCAAGACCTCGTCCGCACCCGGCTCACTCTGCGCGGGCTCAAGCGGATGGGCGTGCAGATCGCCATCGACGATTTCGGCACCGGCTACAGCTCGCTGTCGCACCTCAAGGCCCTGCCGGTGGACGCGGTGAAGATCGACCGCGGGTTCGTGCAGCGCCTCGGCGACAGCAACGACGACCTCGCTATCGTGAAATCTATTATCGGACTTGCCGGTTCGTTCGGCCTGGGCGTGGTCGGTGAGGGTGTCGAAACGGCGATGGCCGCGCGAACCCTCGTCGGGCTCGGTTGCTATCGCGCGCAGGGTTTCCTGATCGCGCGGCCGATGCCCGCCGAGGAAGTCGAGGCGCAGTTACGCGAGGGCCGCATCCCGCTGGATCTCGACCTGCCGCGCGCGGGGCGCGGCGTGGCGCCGAGCTGATCGCGGACATGTCGCGCGGTAGATGGCTGCTGTTCGAGTCCCTCACCGGGGATCATGAGCCCACACTCGTCGCTGACGACGCCCGCACCAAACCGTGGACCGCGGCCGCGCGACTGCACCGCAGCGTCGGTCCGGCGTGCGCCCGCGTCGTGCTCGACGCGGTCCGTCGATGCGCGGACGACGGGGACCCCGAGCGCGTCGACGTAGGTGACAGCGTGGTGCTGGCCGAGCCGGTTCGGTGCGCATTCGACGGAATCCACGGTGTCCAGATCTGGGTGGGTTCGGCGGAGGCGCCGGTGCGGCCGAGACGGCGGGTCGCCGCTTGGGATTGGGACGCGGTCACCGAACTCGCCCACCACGGGCCCGGTTTGGAGGAACTCGTCTTCGCCAGGGAATCCGATCAGGTGCAGGTGGTGCGTACGCCGCCGGACGCGTTCGGGCGAATGGTTCGCTTCGACGGCAGGGTCGAATACTTCGAAATGGCTACCCGGCTGGAACCGGGCGGGCACTGGCAGGGCGAGGTCGACATGCTCGGCGACGACGACGGCGTTCGCCGATTCCAGATGGTGACAAGGGCACGGCCCGACCAGCGCAGGGTGAGCGCATTGATGCACGCGATCCCCGAACTCGGCGACGACACCACGGCTGTCGACCTCGACGTCGCTATGTTGCGCGCGGTGTCGCAGCGCAGCGGGGTCGGCGTCGGCATCATCCTGTTGTCCAGCGGGGTCATCTACGAATGGGTCGCAGATCCGCCACCGCCCCTCGACCGGTGGGCAGTGGAGCGACCGACCATCGACCCCGCCGATTTTGCCGCGTTGCGCGCCGCCTGCGCTGCTGTCGCCGCGGACCCGGGTGCCACCCGGCGGCTCGACCTGCGGGTCCGCTTCGCCGAGGGGGAGTGGATCCGCGCGCAGGCCGAGTTGGTGACGATCACCACCGCTGCCACCGGGCACGGGCTGTTGCGGGTTTGGCCTCTAGATGACCGGTGAGGCCCCGGTTGGGTGCATCTTTCGATGCTGTTCACTCCCCGTTCCTCGGGCATAACCCCTGGGTAACCCGCGCGGCGCGACGATCGGCAGGTGCGCATCGTGCAGTTAGCCAATTTCTATGGCCCGCGATCGGGCGGGTTGCGCACTGCCCTGCACCACCTCGGTGAGGGGTATGTGGCAGCCGGGCACGAAGTGGTGCTGATCGTGCCGGGGTCACGGCGGTCGGAAGAGGTGCTGCCCACGGGAGCGCTTCGAATCACCTTGCCCGCATTGGGGATTCCGTGGACCGGTGGTTATCGGGCGGCCGATCCGCGGCGGGTGGCCGATGTGCTGTCCGGGCTGTCACCGGACGTCCTGGAAGTGTCCGACCGGCTCACACTGCGCGGTTTCGGCCGCTGGGCGGGGCGACGCGGGGTGGCGAGTGTGATGATCTCGCACGAACGCCTCGACCGACTGCTCGGCCAGTTCCTGCCCGGGCCCGTCGCGCGCCGCTGCGCCGACGTCGCCAACCGGCGCACGGCCGACGACTACGACATGGTCGTGTGCACCACCGATTTCGCGCGCGAGGAGTTCTTGCGGATCGGCGCACCGAACGTGGAACTCGTCCCGCTCGGCGTCGACCTCGACCTGTTCAGCCCCCGCCGCCGCGACCTCGGCCTACGCGCCGACCTCGGCGTCGACGGCCATCCGATGCTGGTGCACTGCGGACGCCTGTCGGTGGAGAAGCGCGTCGACCGCAGCATCGAAGCCGTCGGCGCCCTGCACCGCGCCGGTGTCCCCGCCCGCCTGGTCGTCGCCGGTGACGGCCCCCGCCGCGAATCCCTCGAACGCCGCGCCCGCACCCTGCCCACCCTCCCCGGCGGCGAACCCGCGGTCCACTTCACCGGCTTCATCAACGACCGCGCGATGGTGGCGAAACTCCTTGCCACCGCAGACGTTTCACTCGCTCCGGGCCCTCACGAAACCTTCGGCCTCGCCGCCCTGGAAGCCCTGGCCGCAGGCACCCCGGTAGTAGCCAGCCGCTCCTCCGCCCTCGCCGACATAGTCACCACCGACTGCGGCGCCATCTCCGCCGACCGCCCCCGAGCCTTCGCTCAGGCCGTCACCGAAGTCCTGGCCATGCCGACTCCCACCCGCCGCCGAGCCGCCCGCTCCCGAGCCGAACAATTCGGCTGGCCCCGCGCCGTCGCCGGAATGCTGGCAGTCCTGGGTCGCCCATAACTGGACGGCTGATCACCATGCTCTCATGGTGGGATTTCGGACAGAATAACGTGCTGAGGGCGTGGTGATCAGCTGTTCAGGTCTCCGAGCGTGCGGCGAGGACCGCGTCGTAGAGTTCGCGGCGGGAGGCGCCTCGGCCTGCGGAGACTTCGGCGCATGCGTCTTTGAGTCGCATACCACCGGACACCAATGTTTCGACCTCGTCGACCAATTCGGCGGGTTCGGCCGAAACCGGTTGGGAGCCTTCGAGGACGACGGTGATCTCGCCGCGGGCGCCGTCGGCGGACCAGGCGGCCAGTTCGCCGAGGGTGCCGCGGACCACTTCCTCGTAGGTTTTGGTGAGTTCGCGGCAGATGGCGGCGCGGCGGTCGGGGCCGAGGACGGTGACCGCGTCGGCCATGCAGTCGGCGAGGCGGTGGGGAGCTTCGAAGAAGACGATGGCGCGTTGTTCGGATGCCAAGGTGCGCAACCACTCTCGGCGTTGGCCGCCCTTGCGGGGGGCGAAGCCGTCGAAGCAGAAGCGTTCGACCGGGAGGCCGGACAGGGCCAGCGCGGTGGTGACGGCGGAGGGGCCGGGTAGGCAGGTGACCGGCAGGTTGCGTTCGACGGCCGCGGCGACCAGTCGATAACCGGGGTCGCTCACCGACGGCATCCCGGCATCGGTGACGAGCAGGACCTGCAGCCCGCTCTCGATATCGTCGAGCAGCGCGGGGATGCGGGCGGTCTCCACATGGTCGTAGAAGCTGACGATGCGGCCGGTGATCTCCACCCCGAGCGCCTTCGCGAGCGATTTCGTGCGGCGGGTGTCCTCGGCGGCGACCACGTCGGCCGAACCGAGCGCGTCGCGCAGTCGCTGCGACGCGTCGCCGATATCGCCCATGGGGGTTGCCGCTAAGACCAACACAGTGTTGTCCGACCTCTCCGGTAAGTTCTCCCCGCAGGCGAGCGAGGGTTGCCTGGAAAGCCAGGTGAGCAGATGGCGCCTGCTTCATTCTGTCAGGCGGGGAAGCCGCGCCCGAGGGCGCGTAGTGGGGAAACGAGGGGGGACAAGTGTCGGGTCGGACTTCGTGGGTGTCACCGCCTACGATCGGGGCGTGATCCCGGTGACCGATGAGCGCGCGATGCCCCCGTCGCGTCCCGTGTCGGCGGTGGTCAGTCCGGCGCCGTTGCGCCCGGCCCCCGATTTCGGACCGCTCGACACCGCGCGCGGCTGGGTGGTCACCGGTGTCCTCACCTTCATCGCCGCGCTGACCAGGTTCGTCAACCTGAACTACCCGACCGACGCGCGCACCCCCGTCTTCGACGAAAAGCATTACGCCCCACAGGCCTGGCAGATGGTCACCGGCGGCGGCGTGGAGGACAACCCCGCCTACGGCCTGGTCGTGCACCCGCCGGTCGGCAAGCAGTTCATCGCCATCAGCGAGGCGCTCTTCGGCTACAACGCGTGGGGCTGGCGCGGCACCGCGGCGCTGGCGGGCACGGTCCTGGTGCTGCTGGTGGTGCGGATCGTGCGTCGGATGGCCAGGTCGACGCTGATCGGCGCGTTCGCGGGCGTGCTGCTCATCGCCGAGAGCCTGACCTTCGTCTCCTCCCGCATCGGCATGCTCGACATCTTCATGTCACTGCTGGTCACAGCCGCTTTCGGCTGTCTGATAGTCGACCGCGACGAAGTCCGCGAGCGGCTGGCTCGCGCGGACCTGGCCGGTCGGATCGGCGTCTCGGACTGGGGGCCGCGACTCGGTGTGCGCTGGTGGCGGTTCGGCGCGGGCGTGCTGCTCGGGCTGGCGTGCGGCACCAAATGGTCGGGCATCTACTACATCATGTTCTTCGGCCTGATGAGCGTGGCCTTCGACGTGAGCGCGCGCCGCGCCTACGGTGTGCGCAGGCCGTGGCTCGGCACCGCGGTGCGCGATGTGGGGCCCGCGCTGTACGCGCTGGTGGTGATTCCGCTGGTGGTGTATCTGTCCTCGTACTGGGCGTGGTTCGCCAGCGAGACCGGGACGTACCGGTACGCCGTCGGCAATCAGGTCGGCAGCGGCGGCGCGTTCGCGTTCCTGCCCGACGCGCTGCGCTCGCTCTGGTACTACCAGGGCGAGACCCTCGACTTCCATTCCAGCCTCACCAATTCGGCGGGCAACCACCATCCGTGGGAATCCAAGCCGTGGACCTGGCCGATGGGCCTGCGTCCGATGCTCTACTACTACGCCGACGGCACGGTCACCGGTTGCGGCGAAGCGCAGTGCGTGAAGGCCGTGATGGCGGTCGGCACGCCGGCGCTGTGGTGGCTGGCGCTGCCGTTGATCGGCTGGATGGTGTGGCGTTCGGTCGTGCGCCGCGACTGGCGTTACGCGGCGGTGCTGGTCGGCTACGGCGCCGGGCTGCTGCCGTGGTTCCTGACGCTGGACCGGCAGATGTACTTCTTCTACGCGGTGGTGCTCGCGCCGTTCCTGGTGATGGGAATGGCGCTGGCGCTGGGGGACATCCTGGGGTCGGCCAGACCCGCGGGGATACCACGCAGTCCGACGGGCACCTATCTACCGGCCCCGGTGAACGAGCGATACGCGCTCGGATTGCTGATCGTGAGCATCTATCTGGGTTTGGTGATCGCGAATTTCGTGTGGCTGTGGCCGATCCTCACCGGTCAGGCGATCACGCCACAGAACTGGCAAGACCACCTCTGGCTCCCGAGCTGGCGTTAGGTGTCCAACGCCCGCTGAACGAACTCGATCGCGTCGGTGTCCTCGAGCCCGAGACGGCGAATCGTCGTGACGTAGTCGACGGCGGCGCGGCTGGCGATATCGCGGGTGGGGTCGCCGGAGGAGGCGATGAAAGAGCCTTGGCGGCCACGGGTTTCGAGCACACCGTCGGCTTCCAGCTCGCGGTAGGCGCGGGCGACGGTGTTGGGGGCGATGCCCAGGTCGGCGGCCAGCGCGCGCACTGTGGGGATCTTGGTGCCCGCGGTGAGCGTACCCGCGCGGACCTGCTCGATCACGCCCATTCGCAGTTGCTCGTAGGGCGGCTGGGTGGAATCGGTGGACAGCTCGACGTGGAACATCATGCCTCGTCTCGGGAGAGTGGGCAGGACATGCAGCGGGGACCACCGCGACCGGAACCCAACTCCGAACCGCTGATGGTGACCACCTCGATCCCCGCTTCCGTCAGGCGTGAGTTGGTCATCTCGTTGCGTTCGTAGGCCACCACCACGCCGGGTGCGAGGGCGAGGGTGTTGTTGCCGTCGTCCCACTGTTCGCGTTCGGCGTCGGGTCCTTCGCGGCCGGTGTCGATCACCCGCAGCTTCGAGATACCCATCGCCGCGGCGGCCGCGGGCAGGAACGGTTCGGGTCCGGTGATGCTGATGCGTTCGAGGTCGCCGCGCCCGGCGAAACCGTCCTCGCGGCGGATCGTGAACGCCTCCAAGGATTTCCGCACGCCCGGATACATCACCACCGCGTCGGTGTCGACCATCGTGCACACGGTGTCGAGATGCATGGTCGCCCGGTTCTGCGCGATCGGCACCACCAGCACAGTATGCGCCAGCTCGTCGTCGAACAGGCTGCGCGCCAATGCTTCCGCGCCGGCGGGCGTGGTTCGTTCGCCCACACCCACGGCGACAACACCTTTGGCGAGCAGCAGCACATCGCCGCCCTCGATCGGCGCGGTGTGCGATTCGTAGGCGCGCCGCACGCCGAGGAAGCGTGGATGGAACGCGTAGACGAGATCGGTGATGGAGGTCTCGCGGCTGCGCGCGGGCAATGCGAGGGAGGTGATCGCGACCTTGGGGCCGACCCAGAACGAGGAATCGCGGGTGAACAGCAGATTCGGCAGCGGATCGATGACGAAATCGCCGCCGTGGTGCATGCGCCGCACCAGCGAGGTGGCGTCGGGGCCGAACGGCAGCTCGTCGAAGGTCATCCCGGCCATCAGGATGTCGGCGAGCTCGCGGGCGTCGAATTTGCGCAGTTCGGCGGCGAGCTGGTCGGCCAGACCGTGACCGAGCCTGCGGGCGTCGACCGCCGCGGAGATGCCCTGGATTCTGGCCGCCCCACTGGCACTGAGGGTTTCGGTCAACAGATCTGCCAGTAACAGCACTGCTACGCCGCGCTCACGCAGTACGGTGGCGAAGGCGTCGTGTTCTTCTTGCGCGCGTTCGACCCAGGGGATGCCGTCGAAAAGTAGTTGATCGTTGTTGCTCGGGGTGAGGCGGCGCAGTTCCGCGCCGGGGCGGTGCAGCAGCACGGTGCGTAGCCGGCCGACCTCGGAGGTGACGGTCAGGCGTGAGTCGGGGGCGGTTCCCATCTGCAAACCGTAATGCGAGGACGGCGTGTCTGCGAGCCGCAACGCGCTGGTTCGGCTCGTCGTGCGTAGGTGTTCCGCTCATTTTTCGTACAGGACACGAATACCTGAAGTATTGTTCAGGTGGAAGTGGGAGGAGCTAATGATGACGATGGCCGATTGGCAAACGAAGGAGCTGACCCCGGGGCAGCTATCCGATCGTAGTGGAGTTGCAGTGTCCGCGTTGCACTTCTACGAACGCGAAGGTCTCATATCGAGCCGTCGAACCAGTGGCAATCAACGTCGATATTCGCGCGAGACCCTGCGGCGGGTGGCGTTCATTCGCATCTCGCAGCGCGTCGGCATCCCACTCAGTGAGATCCGCTCGGCGTTGGATCGCCTCCCCGAAGGCCGCACCCCGACCCGTCGCGACTGGGAGAACCTGTCGACGACCTGGCGCGAGGATCTCGACGACCGCATCACCCAGCTCGTCCGCCTGCGCGACAACCTGACCGGCTGCATCGGCTGCGGATGCCTGTCGCTCGGCTCGTGCAAACTCGTCAACGAGCACGACCGGCTCGGCGCCGAAGGTCCGGGCGCGCGCGTGCTCGATGTTCACGTGAACTGCCCGCCGAAATCCGGCTGCGTCTAGATGTTGTCGGAGGCCTCGGGCATCATCGCGGTATGACTTCTCTCGAGACTTTGGCCAAGACGCTGCTCGAACTGCACCAGCCGGGAAATCCGGTGGTGCTGCCGACCGTGTGGGACGCGTGGTCGGCGAATATCGCTGTGACAGCCGGGTTTTCGGGATTGACCATGGGCAGCCATCCGGTCGCCGACTCGATCGGTCGCGCCGACGGTGAGGGCATGAGCTTCGACGAACTGCTCGCCCGCGTCAGCCAGGTCACCGCTTCGGTCGAGGTCCCGGTCTCGGTCGACATCGAATCCGGCTACGGCCTGGAGCCCCTCCAGCTCATCGACGGCCTCCTCGCCGCGGGCGCTGTCGGCCTCAACATCGAGGACACCGTCCACAGCGAGGGCAAGCGCCTGCGCGGGGCCACCGAACACGCCGACCTGGTCCGCGGTCTGCGCGAAGCGGCCGACGCGGCGGGTGTGCACGTCGTCGTCAACGCCCGCACCGACCTGTTCCTGCGCCAGGACGGCGAAGAATCCGACCGCCTCGACCGTGCCATCGCCCGCCTCACCCTGGCCGCCGAAGCCGGCGCCGACGTCCTCTACCCCGTCGGCCGACACCCCGACGCCGACCTGCGCCGCCTCGCCACCGACCTTCCGCTCCCGATCAACGCGATCGCCCAACCCGGCACCCCCGTCAAGTCCCACTTCGCCGACCTCGGCGTAGCCCGCATCAGCTTCGGCCCATTCCTCCAGGCGGCACTGGGCACCGAAGCGACAAACCTGCTGGCAGCCTGGAAGTAAGGCCGCGCGGCAAACGACTTCGGGGTCTGACCGGGTTGGACTTGTCTCAGAGGGGGATGTCATCAAGCTGCGTACAGCGGCCAAAATTCTGGCCGCACTATTCGGTGCTGTGATGCTGGCCGTGGTGGGGATAGTCGTCATTGTCTCGCTGTCGGCCACACCGGATCGCGATGCTGAATCCGAGCAGGTTAAGCAGGCGCTCGCGGCGATGGCCGGTGTCGATGATGTCGACGTCGGCTATTCCAACACCATGACCCAGGGGGTCTACCTGACTGTCACGCTCACGATGCGTCAGGCGGCCGAAGCGCAGATCGCCGATGCGGTCGACGAACTGGCACGGCACCAGCGTCGCCACTTCGACGATTACAGCCTGACTACCAAGATCGTCGTCGGCACCGGGCTGACGCTGAAGTACGGTGCCGCACCGGATCGCGCCGTTGTCACCGAGCACACCGAGGAGATCCGGCGCCTCGGAGTCGAGGTTGCGCGGTCCGCTGTCAGCTGGGAACCGCTGCACCACACGCAAGCTCGGCTCGAAATCGTGCGAGCGTCGCCGACCCCGGAGGTGCTCGCGGCTGTCCGCGCGGCCGTCGGTACCCAGCCCACCAGCGTGCGGATCGAACCGGCCAGGAACGCGAACGCGTGGACGGTGTCATTCCCCTTCACCGAGGAAACCGAACTGCGCATTCGTGATGAGCTGGCACGACTACCGACCGCGGCTTACAGCTACGTTCGCATTGCCGACGATCACCTGGAAAACCTCGATGTCACCGTCCACGATGTGAACAGCGCGGAACAGGAACTGCGCGATCTGATCGCGGTGGTCGCGCCGACACCTGAGCACCCGCTCCAGCTCCAGTGGGACTTCCCGCGGGAAGCGTCGCAGCACTCCGGAAGTGCCGCGATCTACGGCTGCCTCACGACCCAGCCGCATCCCGGCGGACAATCGTCGGTGAGTGCGGGAATCCAGGCGCGCATCCGAGCCGACTTCGACAAATGCCAGAGATGATGACCGCGCGGCCCCGGAACTCGAGTCGGAGTGGACTGTCCGGCCACTGTGGCGCACAGCGAAACACCATGCGCCACAGTGTGTTCGGCTATTCCTTGGGCTCGAGGTAGCGCGGGAAGATCGGTTCCGGGGTGGGGAGGTCGACGCCCGAGACCAGGGGAGTCGCGATGTCGGCGAAGGTGCGGCCTTCCTGGGCCAGGAGGTCCAGGATTTTGGCGGCGGAGCCGGGCATGACCGGTTGGACCAGGATGGCGACGATGCGGATGACCTCGAGGGTGACGTAGAGGACCGTGGCCATGCGAGCGAGGTCTTCTACGGTGCCTGATTTGCGCAGTGCCCATGGGGCGTTGGCGGAGAAGTAGCGGTTGGTTTCGCCGAGGGTGAGCCAGATGGCTTCCAGGGCGAGGTGCATCTGCTGGGCGTCGAACTCGGTGCGGCACTTGGCGAGTAGGCCGTTCGCGCGGTCGAGCAGGGCGCGGTCCTCGTCGGTGAACTCGCCGGGGGTGGGGGACTTGGCGTCGCAGTTCTTGTTCACCATGGTCAGGCTGCGCTGGACCAGGTTGCCGAATTCGTTGGCCAGGTCGGCGTTGATGCGGCCCGCGATGGCGTCGTTGCTGTAGCTGCCGTCCTGGCCGTAGGAGATCTCGCGCAGCAGGAAGAAACGGACCTGGTCGAGGCCGTATTTCTGGACCAGCTCGAGCGGGTCGACGACATTGCCCGTCGACTTCGACATCTTCTCGCCCTTGTTGTAGAGGAACCCGTGCACGAACACCCGGCCCGGCAGTTCGATCCCGGCCGACATCAGGAAGGCGGGCCAGTACACCGTGTGGAACTTGGTGATGTCCTTGCCGATGATGTGCAGGTTGGCGGGCCAGAACTTCTTGAACGCGGTGGAGTCGGTGTTCGGAAAGCCAACGCCCGTCAGGTAATTGGTGAGCGCGTCGACCCACACGTACATCACGTGCTCGGGCGCGCCGGGGACCGGAACGCCCCAGTCGAAGGTGGTGCGGGAGATCGACAGGTCCTTCAGGCCGGACTTGACGTAGCTGACGATCTCGTTGCGCCGCGTCGAGGGCGCGATGAATTCGGGCCGCTCCTCGTAGAGGGCGAGGAGCTTGTCCTGGTACTCGGAGAGCTTGAAGAAGTAGTTCGACTCCTCGGACCAGGTGACCGGGGTCTTGGTCTCGGTGGACTCGCGGGTGCCGTCGGGCAGGAGGGTGGTCTCGTCCTCGTTGTAGAAGGCCTCGTCGCGCACCGAGTACCAACCCGAGTAGTTGTCCAGGTAGATATCGCCGTTGGCGAGCATCCGCTCCCAGATGGCGACGCTCGCGGCCATGTGGTCGTCATCGGTGGTGCGGATGAAGCGGTCGTACGAGATATCGAGCGCTTTGTCCATCGCCTCGAAGACGTCGGAATTGCGGGCCGCGAGTTCCTGCACCGGGATGCCTTCGGTGGCCGCGGTCTGCTGCATCTTCTGACCGTGCTCGTCGGTGCCGGTCATGAAGAACACGTCGTACCCGTCGAGTCGCTTGAAGCGGGCGATCGCGTCGGTGGAGATGTACTCGTACGCGTGGCCCATATGCGGCACACCGTTCGGGTACGCGATGGCCGTCGTGACGTAGAAGGCGGGCGCCTCGGCGCCTTCGGCTGCACTCATGATGCCCATTACTGTAATGCGGGTGGCAAACACGAATCGTCCGGCTCCGCCTGTTCCCGCGCCGCTCGCACCCCTGATCGACGCGCATACGCACCTCGATGCCTGTGGCGCAACCGATGCCGAGTCGACCACGGCCATCGTGGACCGCGCCGCCTCGGCCGGTGTCGGCCATGTGGTGACCGTCGCCGACGATCTCGCGGCCGCGCAATGGGCCGTGCAGGCCGCGCAGTGGGACCCGCGGGTGTACGCCGCCGTCGCACTGCATCCGACCCGGGCCAACGCGCTGGATGACAAGGTCAAGGCCGAACTCGAACGCCTCGCCGCCGACCCGCGCGTGGTCGCGGTCGGGGAGACCGGCCTCGACTACTACTGGCCGGGCAAGCTCGACGGCTGCGCCGATGTCGAAACCCAGATCGAGGGGTTCCGCTGGCACATCGACCTGGCCAAGCGCGTGCGCAAACCGCTGATGATCCACAACCGCGAAGCCGACCACGACCTGCTCACGGTGCTGCTCGACGAGGGCGCTCCGGACACGGTGATCTTCCACTGCTTCTCCTCCGACGCCACGATGGCGCAGGCGTGCGTGGCGGAGGGGTACGTGCTGAGTTTCTCCGGCACCGTCAGTTTCAAGAACGCGCACGAACTTCGCGAAGCCGCCAAGCTGGTCCCCGATGATCAGATCCTGGTGGAAACCGACGCGCCGTACCTGACGCCGCACCCGTATCGCGGGGCGCCGAACGAGTCGTACTGCCTGCCGTACACGGTGCGCGCGCTGGCCGAAGTTCGCGAGCAGGACCCTCAGGAGCTGGCCGAGATCACCACCGCCAACGCGCGCAGGCTCTATCGGATTCGATAGTCCGTTTCGTCTGGTCGGAAGGGGACTGGACATTAAACGTGTTCCGGCTCACATTTCGCCCACCTGGCCGTTATCTACCAGCGGCGTCTATATCGAATCGTGATCTGCAGTCCCGCTGATCGGGCAGTTGGTGTTGTCTGGCGCCAACCTTGTCGTTATCGTTCTGTAACCATGTCAGCTTTCGCACGAATCAACTCGTCACGTTCACCGCTGCTGTTCGCAGCGGTGGCGGCCATGCTGCTGATTCTGCTCGTCGGCGCCTCACTGGCCATCGTCAATCACAAGACGGTCGCCCTGGTCGTCGACGGCGAACGCACCGAGCTCACGACCATGTCCCGCGATGTGCGCGCCATTCTGGCCGACGCGGGCTACGAGATCGCCGAACACGACGAGGTGATTCCGGCCGCGGGCGCCAAGGTGGGCGACGGCGCCACCATCACCTTCAATCGTGGCCGCGAGATCACGGTCACCGTCGACGGTGTCGAGCGCAAGGTGTGGACCACCGGCACCACCGCGGGCGACGCGCTCGTGGCGATGCAGATCCCGTCCGACACGCACGTGTTGCCCTCGCGCGCCGAGAAGCTGCCGCTGGAGGGTGCCGCGCTGAGCGTCTACACCCCGCGCAACATCTCGCTGATCGACGGCGCCGCCGCTCCGGTCGACCTGCGCCTCGCCGCCGCGACCGTCGGTGAATTCCTCACCGCCGCAGGCATTCCGCTCGCGGCCGAGGACTTCTCGACGCCCGCCGCGGACACCCCCCTCGCCGAGGGCATGCAGGTTGTCGTCACTCGGCAGCGCACCGAGCACCGCACCGAAACCCTGCCGCTCGAACCCACCGAAACGGTGATCGAGGACGTGACCATGAACATGAGCCGCACGGTGGTCGAGAACCCGGGTTCGGCCGGTCTGCACGAGGCGACGTTCGCGGTGAAAATGGTCAACGGCGTCGAAGCCGAACGCGTGCAGGTGCATTCGAATGTGATCACGCCCGCGCAGAACAAGACGATCCGCAAGGGCGCCAAGCCGGGCACCGAGGTGCCGCCGGTCCGCGACGGTGCGGTGTGGGACGCGCTGGCGCAGTGCGAGTCGACGGGGAACTGGGCCATCAACACCGGCAACGGCTACTACGGCGGAATCCAGTTCGACGAGAGCACATGGGCACGCCAGGGTGGCCTGAAGTACGCCCCCCGCGCCGACCTGGCCACCCGCGAAGAACAGATCGCGATCGCGGAAGTGACCCGGGCACGCCAGGGTTGGGGCGCATGGCCCGCTTGCACCGGTCGTTTGGGGCTCAGCTGATTTCGTAAGTACCTGACCCGGGCACGCCAGGGCTGGGGCGCGTCGCCCGCGTGCACCGGTCGCTTGGAACTACGCTGATTTCGCAAGTACATGGGTAACTCCCCAACCCCCTCCAACTGGTGCGCACTGTTCGCGAGGCCGAGAACTAACGGTCGAGCTACCGGACGGCACGCTGAATACGCGGAGAGGCGGAACAGCGGCGACGGGTGGTTTTCTGATGCGTTCGAGTTCGGCGTGGTTGCGGGCGGCTGTTGCCGCAGCGTTGGCGGCGGGTGTCGGGCTCGGTGGGGCTGCTGTCGCGCACGCCGAGACGCCGGGAGTGGTGATCGCGGTCGAGCGGGCCGACGGGTTTCGGGGGATGGGCGAAACCCAGATCATCGACTACTGGACTCGGGGCGTCGGTGGGGTTGCGCAGCCTGCCAGCGGTGCGGTGTTCGTGCCCGAGGGGCAGGCGCCAGCGGGCGGGTGGCCGATTGTCGCGTGGGATCACGGGACGACGGGGCTCGCATCGGGGTGTGGGGGCATGTCGAATGCGGGTGGGACCGCTTGGCCGGTGACGCAGGACGAGTTCTTGCGGCGGGCGGTGAGCAAGGGGTTCGCGGTTGTCGCGCCCGACTATTTGGGGCTGGGGCGGTTCGACACGGGTCCGCATCCTTATCTGGGGATCGACACCGAGGCCACGGCCACCATCGACCTGTTGCGGGCGGCGCGGTCGGTGCGATCGGATCTGTCGCCGGTGTGGGTGGCGGCGGGGATGTCGCAGGGTGGACAGGCGGCGTTGGGGACGGGGCATCGGCAGGCGAGTTACGCGCCGGAACTGGACTTCCGGGGGACCATCGCGATCGACCCGGAATCGGATGTGGAGAAGGTGGCCCAGGTGCTCGTTCCTGGTAATCCTGATCGGCTCGGCGGGGGCATTCTCGGATTCTCGGCGAGCATTCTGGCGGGGATGCGGGCGTCGCGGCCGGACGCGCAGGTGGACAGCTTCCTCAGTCCGCTCGGTCGGCAGGTCGTCGACGAGATCGGCACGATGTGCCAGGACGACATCGACGCGCGGGTCGCGGGCTTGACCCTGGGGCAGTTGCTGGCGAAGCCGCTGGGCGAGGAGCCGATGCGGTCGGCGATGGCCGATTACATGACGGTCCCGACCAGCGGGTATGACGCGCCGATTCTGCTGCTGGTCAATGCCACCGACGAAACGGTCCCCTCCCCGCTGCACGCCTCCCTGGCCGCCCAGTTCACCGCAGGCGGGGTGAACTACACGCCGGTGGTCGGATTCGGCCGCCACTGCGACCTGAATCCAGCAATGTGGTCAGAGATCGATACTTTCCTGAATCGGGTCTACCCGCGATAGCGCAGACCTTTTGATTTTCAGCGATCGATACCTTCCTCGATCAGGTTCACTGATCACCCCTGTTGCGAGTCACCTCACAACTCTTCCGCGTTACTGAGAATTTCTCAGGCGTCCGAATTATCGGTATAACCCCTGGACAAGCGCGTCTTTCGGGGATTGCCGAGAGATAGCGAGAAGCCGTTCTCTCTCAGGATCGCTCCTGCACGGTCGTCCAGGTCAATGTACCGATCGACCCGAAAGACCCCACCAGATGCCGAAGACCATGAACCGCGCTGCGCTCGCAGCCACCCTCACCGCTGCTGCGCTGGTGACCGCCACCTATGCGCCCGCGTCGGCGGAACCGGGCGGCCTGCTGGGCACCGAACCGCAGTCGGCGGACTGGCACAACGGTCTCGGTGGCTCGGTGATCGAGTACACGACCACCGATTCGTCCGGCGCCGAGCGCCCCGCCAGCGGCGCGCTGTTTCTGCCCGAGGGCGATGCGCCCGCCACCGGCTGGCCGATCATCGCCTACGACCACGGCACCCTCGGTTCCGGAACGAGCTGCGGTGGCCAGGCTGATCCCGATCTGGCCCCGCTGCCGGTCAACCGGGCCGCCGAGGACGAGCTGATCGCGCGCCTCGTCGACCAGGGCTTCGCCGTCGTCGCGCCCGATTATCTCGGCTTGGGCCGTTTCGACACCGGCCCCCACCCGTACCTCGAGGTGCGAAGCGAGGCCACCGCCACGATCGACCTCGTGCGCGCCGCCCGTGCCGCCAATGCCGACCTGTCGCGCACCTGGAGTGCCGTCGGCGCCTCGCAGGGTGGCCACGCCGCGCTGAGCACCGCGTCGGTGCAGGCGAGCTACGCCCCCGAACTCGACTTCCGTGGCACCGCCGCGGTGGACCCGGCCTCCGACGTGGAGAAGGTGCTGCCGCTGCTCGGACCTGGCGTCCCGGCGATGGAGGGCACCGCGGGCCTCACCGGTTTCACCGTGAGCATCCTGGCAGGCCTGCGCGACACCCACCCCGAGGCGCAGGTCGACTCCTACCTCACGCCAAAGGGCAAAGAGGTCCTCGACGCGGCGGGCGACCAGTGCATCGACGAGATCGTCGCTGATGTGAAGGGCCTCGGCCTGGGCGAGCTGTTCGCCAGGCCGCTGTCGGAGGGTCCGCTGCGCGCCGCCCTCACCGAGTACATGACCCTGCCGACCACCGGCTACGACGCGCCGATCCTGTTGCTGGTCAACGCGACTGACACGGTGGTGCCCTCGCCGCTGCACGCCGCGCTGATCGCCCAGTTCGCGGTCGGCGATGTCGACTTCGAGACGGTGACCGGGTTCGGCCAGCACACCACGCTGACTCCGCAGATGTGGACCGCCCTCGACAATTTCGTCGAGCGGATCAACGCGACGCCGCCGCAGCGCTAGTCGGGCCGCCGCGGTGCGGGTCGGTGCTGAACTATCCTGGTGCTCCGATCTTGATCGCCTGGTAGGGAGACGAACACTGTGCTGAAGAACCCGATCCGGGCGACGGTTGTCGCCGCGTTGGCCGCGAGCGCGCTGGCCGCGTCCGGTTTCGCGCCCGCGGCGGCCGAGCCCCCCGGTTCGCTCATCGCGGTGCAGGCCGAACCCGCGGGCTGGCACGGACTCACCAGGGGTTCGTCGGTCGAGTACTGGATGAGCGACTCGGCGGGCGTGCCGCGCCCGGCCAGCGGCGCGATGTTCCTCCCCGAAGGTGACGTCCCGGCCGGCGGCTGGCCGATCGTGGCCTACGCCCACGGCTCCTCGGGCGCCGGTCAGGGCTGCGGCGGTCAGGCAAACCCGGAGACCGGGCCGCTGCCACTGCACCGCGCCGCCGAGGACCGGCTGATCAAGCGTTTCGTCGACCAGGGCTTCGCCGTGGTCACCCCCGACTACCTCGGCCTCGGCCGTTTCGACACCGGCCCGCACCCGTATCTCGAGGCGCGCAGCGAGGCGACCGCGACCATCGACCTGGTCCGTGCCGCCCGCACCGCCAGCCCCGAACTGTCACGGACCTGGAGTGCCGCCGGCACCTCCCAGGGCGGGCACGCGGCGTTGAGCGCGGCGCACCTGCAGGCCGAATACGCCCCCGAGCTCGACTTCCGCGGGACCGTCGCCATCGACGCGGCCTCCGATGTGGAGAAGGTCCTGCCGCTGCTCGGGCCGAATGTGCCGTCGGTACCGGCACTGTCGGGCACCATGTCGTTCGTCGTCAACATCCTGGCCGGGCTGCGCGCCACCCACCCGGAACTCGACGTGGACTCCTATCTGACCGAGCGCGGCAAGGCACTGGTCGACGGCGCAGGCACCCAGTGCCTGGACGAGATCATCGCCGCCACCACGGGGGTGACCTCGGCCGAGCTGCTTGCGCGCCCGCTCGCCCCGCTCCGCGACGCGCTCACCGCGTACATGGCACTGCCGACCAGCGGCTACGACGACCCGATCCTGCTCACGATGAACGCCACCGACACGGTCGTGCCGTCTCCGCTGCACGCGGCACTGGTGGCCCAGTTCGCGGCCAACGGCGTCGACCAGCAGGTGCTCGTCGGTACCGGCAGGCACGGCTCGGTCACCCCGGAACAACTCGCCGCCATCGACGGTTTCCTCGCGCGTGTCAACGCGGCCCCGACACAGCGCTGAGCTGCCCGATCGACGAGGTTGGTAGGTTCTAGCGGTGTCCGAACCAGAGAATTCCGCTCGCGGTAGCCGTGCCGCACTGCTCGGTCCCGTCGAGGTGCGGACGCTGGCCGAACGTTTCGGCGTCCGACCGACCAAGCAGCTCGGACAGAACTTCGTGCACGACGGCAATACGGTGCGACGCATCGTGTCCGCGGCCGGTGTGGGCGCGGGTGACACCGTGCTCGAGGTCGGCCCTGGCCTCGGCTCGCTGACATTGGCGCTGCTCGACGTGGTCGACCAGGTGGTCGCCGTCGAGATCGACCCCGTGCTCGCCAACTACCTGCCCGAAACTGTTGCCGATCGCGCGCCCGGCCTGGTCGACCACCTGAAAGTGGTCGAAGCCGACGCGCTGCGGGTGCGGCCGGAGCAGTTGCCCGCCATGCCGACCGCGCTGGTGGCGAACCTGCCGTACAACGTGGCGGTGCCGGTGCTGTTGCACCTGCTCGCGATCCTGCCGAGCATCAAGGTGTCGCTGGTGATGGTCCAGGCCGAGGTGGCCGATCGGCTGGCCGCCGAGCCCGGTAACCGGGTGTACGGGGTGCCAAGTGTCAAGGCCGGTTTCTTCGGCAAGGTTCGCCGGGCCGGGCACGTGGGGACGCAGGTCTTCTGGCCGGTGCCGCGCGTCGAATCGGGTCTGGTGCGGATCGACCGGTACGCCGAACCGCCGTGGCCGATGGACGAGGCGCATCGTCGGCGGGTGTTCGAGGTGATCGATGCGGCGTTCGCGCAGCGGCGAAAGACGTTGCGGGCGGCGCTGTCCGGATGGGCGGGCTCGCCCGCCGAGGCCGAGCGTCGGCTCGTCGCCGCGGGTATCGATCCGACCGCGCGGGGCGAGACCCTCGAAACCGCGGCATTCGTCCGGTTGGCGGCGACGACTTAACTCGGCGAATCGTGGGCTCCCGCAGGGGAACCCGCAGTACACCGGCCGTTCATCGGGGCAGCTCGCGTGGCGCGGTGTGAAAGCAATTGTGGACAACCGGTTTTCGCCGCGTCCGCAGTTGATCATGATCTGCGGGCAGCGCTCCCGGTGGCGCCCCGGAATCGGTGTCTCACCAGGCCTGGGGAGCGCTGTGGATGATTCTGTGGATGATTCGATCTGCGTCAGCGGCAAGGGTGAACCGCTGGTGAACGTAGCGGTGTCGAGCAGGCGCGCCACTGTGCTGGGCGAGAACGCATCTCGCCCAGCACAACCTCGCGTCGGCGGTCGTGCGATCACGCGCTCAGTGCGTAACCCGCTTCGTCGACCGCGGCGGCCACCTCGGTGTCGGCGAGTTCGCTCGCGCTGTCGACCCGGACGAGGCCGCTGGCGAGGTCGACATCCACGCTGGTGACGCCGTCGATCTTGCCGATCTCCTGCTTGACCGAGCTCGCGCAGTGTCCGCAGGTCATCCCTGTGACGGTGTAGGTGCTGGTGGCCATGGCCGACTCCTTCGCTCATACGGTCCAGGGGTATGTCCCCGACACGAACGAACATACCCCCCATGGGTACCGAGCGCAACCCCGTGGCCGGGCGGTGCGTGTTCGGCGTACGTACTAGTCGGTAGAACCTATTACGCTTGGCAATCGTGCTGTCAGTTGTGCCCAGCCCGGTCGTCGTGCGAGCTCCGTCGAAGGTGAACCTGCATCTCGGAGTCGCTGATCTGCGCCCGGATGGATACCACGACCTCACCACCGTTTTCCAGGCGTTATCCCTGGCTGACGACCTGCGACTGGCCCCGGCCGCCTCGCTCACCGTGCGCGTCACCGGTGAAGGCGCGGCCGAGGTGCCCACCGACCGCACCAACCTGGTCTGGAAGGCCGCGGTCCGGTTGGCCCATCTGGCAGGCAGGGCCCCGCTGGTCGAGATCGCCATCACCAAGGGCATCCCGGTGGCAGGCGGCATGGCGGGCGGCAGCGCCGACGCCGCCGCGACCCTGGTCGGCCTGAACGAATTGTGGGATCTCGGCCTCGGCCGCGACGAGCTGTCCACCATCGCCGCCGAACTCGGCAGCGACGTCCCGTTCTCCCTGCACGGCGGCACCGCGCTGGGCACCGGCCGCGGCGAACGCTTGCTTCCGGTGTTGTCGCGCAACACTTTTCACTGGGTGCTCGCGCTCGCCAAGGAAGGCCTGTCGACACCCTCGGTCTTCCGTGAACTCGACCGCCTGCGCGCCGAAGGTGAGCCGCCGCGCCTGGGCGACCCCCAGAAACTCATGCAGGCACTGGCCGCGGGCGACCCGCACACCCTCGCCCCGCTGCTCGGCAACGACCTCCAGGCCGCGGCGCTGTCGCTGAAACCGGAATTGCGTCGCACCCTGCGCGCGGGTGTCGGCGCGGGCGCGCTGGCCGGGCTGGTCTCGGGGTCGGGCCCCACCTGCGCGTTCCTCTGCGAATCCGAGGAAGCCGCGATCGGTGTCGCCGCCGAACTGGCGGGCGCGGGCGTGTGTCGCAGCGTGCGCACGGCGAGCGGTCCGGTTCCGGGCGCCCGCGTGCTCGACGGTTCCTGACCAAACCCTCATTCGGAGCCAACCGCTTCTGAAAAATACGTCCATACCTTGGTGTTCGTCGAAGCGATCAACGCGTTCGGCGCAACCGAAGGAGTAATGGATATGCGCAAGACCTCCACCGCAGGCACCGTTCGTCGTCGCGTCGGAATGGCCGCCCTCGGCGCCGCCGCCCTCGCCGCAGTGGCCGTTCCCGGTGCCGCATGGGCGAACGACGACGCCGCGAGCCCTGTGGCGCAGGACCACAGCGTGACCGTCGGTACGAGCGACAACCCCGGATTCCGGGAAGGCGGCGCTTCCAATACCAAGCCGCTCGAAGTCTCGCCCGAGGAACTCCAGAAGATGATCGCCGACGGGCAGTTCGTCCAGGCCACCGAGGGCAACGGAGCGCAGGCCGACGGCACCATGACGACCAGCGGAGCGAACGGCACCACGAAGGTGCTGGAAGTCTCCGCCGAGGAGCTGGAGCGGATGATGGCTGACGGCGAGTTCGTCGAGGCGAAGCCGATCCGCTGACGCACGGGCACCGGCATCGCGGGGTCGACGTGATGTGACCGGCACACGTCGACCCCGTGCCCGCGTCTGCCGCCACCGGCCGGGGCTGTGCCGGTCTTGCCCCGCCGGGCGAACCCGTGTCGGACCAGGCAAGTAGGCTCGTCCGGGCGAACAGTCACGCGGAAGGCGGGCGAACTACCTCTATGTCGAACCTGATCAACCTCGAACAAGTCTCCAAGAGCTTCGGTATCAAGCCGCTGTTGGACGACGTATCCCTCGGCATTCACGCCGGGGAACGGATCGGGGTGGTCGGCCTCAACGGTGGCGGTAAGACCACGCTGCTCGAGGTCCTGACCGGACTGGAGCCGCCCGACAAAGGCCGAGTCAGCCGGGTGGGTGGACTGCGGATGGCCGTGGTCACCCAGCGCGGCGTGCTGCCCGAGGGCGCGAGCATCGGTTCGATCGTGTTCGCCGGGCTTTCCGACGACTTGTCGACCGCCGACATCGCCGACCACCAGTGGGCTGCCGATTCGCGCGTGCGCTCGATCCTCGAGGGCATCGGCATCGCCGATCTGGGCCTGGACACTCTCGTCACGAACCTTTCCGGTGGTGAACGCCGCCGCGTCGCCCTGGCGGCCGCCCTGGTGCGCGACCTGGACCTGCTGGTCCTGGACGAGCCGACCAACCACCTCGACATCGAGGGTGTGCAGTGGCTGGCCCAGCACCTGGTCGCCCGGCGCACCGCGCTCGTCGTCGTCACCCACGATCGCTGGTTCCTCGACACCGTCGCCAACCGCACCTGGGAGGTCGTCGGCGGCAAGGTGGAGGTCTACGAGGGCGGCTACGGCGACTGGATCTTCGCCCGTGCCGAGCGTGCCCGTCAGTCCGACGCCTCCGAAGCTCGCCGTCAGAACCTGGCCCGCAAGGAACTGGCCTGGTTGCGTCGCGGTGCCAAGGCGCGCACCTCCAAGCCCCGCTACCGCGTCGAGGCCGCCGAGGCCCTGATCGCCGATGTGCCCGCGCCGCGTGACTCGGTCTCGCTGGCCGCGTTCGCGCGCAAGCGCTTGGGCCGCGTGGTGATCGAACTCGAGGATGCCTCCCTGACCACCCCCGACGGTCGCGTGCTGGTCGACGACCTCACCTGGCGGCTCGCGCCGGGCGAGCGGGTCGGCCTGGTCGGCGTGAACGGGTCGGGCAAGACCACCCTGTTGCGCGCGCTGGCCGGGGAGACCGAGCCCGCCAAGGGCAAGCGGATCCAGGGTCAGACCGTGCAGATCGGCTGGCTGCGTCAGGAACTCGACGACCTGCCCACCGATATGCGCGTGCTCGAAGCCGTGCAGCAGGTCGCGCAGCGAATCATGCTGGGCGACAAGGAGATCTCCGCCGGTCAGCTCGCCGAACGGCTCGGGTTCACCCCGGCCCGCCAGCGCACCCCCGTCGGTGACCTCTCCGGTGGTGAACGCCGCCGCCTGCAGCTCACCCGCATCCTGATGGCCGAGCCGAACGTCCTGCTCCTCGACGAGCCGACCAACGACCTCGACATCGACACCCTGCAGCAGCTCGAGGATCTGCTCGACAACTGGGCTGGCACGCTGGTGGTCATCAGCCACGACCGCTACCTGGTCGAGCGCATCTGCGATTCCACCTGGGCCCTGTTCGGCGACGGCAAGCTCACCAACCTGCCCGGCGGCATCGATTCCTACCTGGCCAAGCGCGCCACCATGGCGGGCAACACCAAGCCGCTCACCGCGAAAACCGGTGGTACCTCGACGGATTCGTCCGATCGTCGCGCGGCCCGCAAGGAACTGTCGAAGGTCGAACGCAGCATCGCCAAACTCGACGAGCGCGAACAGAAGCTCCACAAGGCCCTCGCCGACGCCGCGACGGACCCGGACAAGCTGGTCACGCTCGGCTCAGAACTGAAGGCTGTCGTGGCCGAAAAGGAAGCGGCAGAAGAGCGTTGGATGGTACTAGCAGAGGAGGCCGACAACTGATCTCGGACGGACATGGGTAACTCCCGGGGTACGGGCTGGCCGGACCGGGAGACCTGCTGTCAGCCGCCGACGCTGCGTGACCGCGCACCCGAGTCCGGCCCGAAGTCGCGGGGAGGCGGGCTAGTGGTTTCGCGACCGTCGTTGATGACGACCGGGATACACGTCTGGACGAAGTCCGCCCCGAATTCGGTGAGGACGATGCTGCGGTAGCTCACCTTCGTCCCGAAACCGGGGCGCTTCATCGCTTCTCGCACCTGCTCCTGAGCCTCGATGACCTGGTAGCGGTGCGGGTTGCCGACCGGTTCGCGGGTGGTCTCGATGAGCCCCAACCGGCGCAGATTGGGCAGGTACTGCGGCACCCGGTTCGGAAACCGAAGGCCCGCATGCTCACCCAGCATCGTCAGCCCGCTGATCAGCCGCTCGCCGCCGAACGCGCGCTGGCGGCCGGTGCGCACGTCGAGGGACGGCTGTGCGCCGTCGACGTGCAGAAACCGCAGGATCCGGGCCTCATCCGGGGTGATCTCGGCGAGGATGCCGGGGTAGGCCGGATGGGTGTCGGGCTGGGTGGCATGGGTGCTGACGGACAGTCGCAGCAGTTCGGCGCCCTGTTCGCGCAGGGTCGGCATACCAGCGTCGCCGGGCTGTTCGGTGCCCGACGGTAAGCCGAGCGCGTGCCGAAGCCGTTCGCGCACTTCGGTTTCCGCTTCGGCGAGCACCTCGTTGGGCGGGTTGCCCGCCATGCTGCCGCGCAGGACCGTGGCGGTCACGCCGAGGGCGGTATCGAGGGTCCACAGCGTCATACCCGAGGCGGCGGTGAGGGCGACCCGGGCGACACCGGTCGCCACCCGCACTGTCCGTACCGGCGAGACCGGGAGCAGCCCGCGCTTGTCGCCGGAGACCTCGAGCGGCGGTACCGATCGTCGCACCACATCGGTGGACGGGGTCCCGTCGTCTACATCCATGTTGTAGCTACTCCTGTGCCGAAGACCAGGATATGAGCGTATCCGGCGAGCAGTCCCAGCGCGCCGCCGTGGACGAAAAGCAACCATTCGTCCTGTTTGATCGCCGAACGCAGCATGTCCACGAAGTCGTGCGGCGAAAGTGCGGACATTTGCCGGGCGATGTACTCGTTGACCTGCCTGCCCTGTTGGGCGTTGAACGCGGGGTCGGCGAAGGCCAGCGGCGCGATCGCCATGGCCTGCGCGGTGAGTGTTGTTTGCAGCGTGTCGTATTCGCGGCTGCCGAGCATGAACTTCACCGCGGGCCGCGCGGGTCCGAGGGCCCGATCGGCGGCGGGGCGCAGGGTGTCCTCGAGCATCTGCAGCGTGCGATCCGAGCGCGGGCCGTTGAGCAGTTCGTCGCCGATATTGGCGACGGTGACGACCTCGGTGGACACCAAAGCCGCATAACCGGCGGTGATTTCGGGCTGACGCTTGATCAGCAGACCCTGCCGCCACGGGCACCACCACTTCGGCGTGGCGGGCGCGAAGATCATGTTGATGCCGACCCAGTTCACCACCCAGCCGATGATGATCCCGCCGACCGGCAGCACGATCAGTGGCGAGAGCCCGGTGGTGTGCAGCGCCAGTACCAGCAGCAGCCCGCACGGTGCGCCGAAGTAGAAGCCGAAGTTCTGCATGAACCGCAGTTCCTTGGCGCCGAGTACCTCGAACAGTTGGTTGAGCAGTTGCGGTCGGGCCTGGAAGTAGCGGATCACCATCTGCTTCACATCGAGCAACTGGTCGATGTTGGCGCCGAGCTCGATCGTCAAGTCGCGCAGAATCTCCGGCAGTTGCGAGCGCACCCGCTCGTGGATCATCTCGCGCACGCCCGCGGGCAGGTTGTACCAGAGCTGCGGATGTTCGCGGCGCAGGATCACCTCGACGATGTCGCGGATCTGCGCGTCGGCCACCTCGGCCAGATGTTCGGCCAGCTTCTCCGGATCGAGCTCGCGGTAGAAGTCGGAAACACTGCCGAGCTTGGACAGCCCCTTGTCGACCGCGATGCTGGCCATCTTGTCGGCGCGCGAGGGCACGATGCCCTGCCAGCCGATCCGGCCGTCATAGCTGAGCAGCGGCAAAATCTGGATTCGCTTGGGCAGATAGGGGAAGACCGCGCGCAGACCGGGCAGCCGGAAACCGTGGAATTGGATCGGCTGGAACAGCATGAGAATGCCGGACCAGTTGGTTATGTAACCGATAATTCCTGTGAAAAGTGGAATGGTCAGAATTTCCAGCAGGAGTGTCGGGTGTAACCCGAACACACTCTCCAACACGACACGCCCTCCTGCCGATACCCGGTGACCACCGCCTCACCGAGAACCAAAATTTATCACCCCCGCGGCGAGGTGACCCTACTGTGAGATGGGGAACTGGGTCCATTCGTCGTGCGTCAGGCCACAGGGTAGTGTCTGAGACATCAGTCACAGAACCTGTCCCGAATGCCGTACTCGCCGTGGCGAGTCGGACACAATAACCACCAACACCGTTCGTGACAGGCCACAAATATCGTGCAGAGGGGACGCGCGATAGCTGGCAGTACTTGTTCACATGGCGAGACTTCGGAGTAGGACGTGACAGACGACAGGACCGGACAGGACCTGGCCCGTGCCGGTACCCGCGCCGTCGAGCGCAGCTCGGATGTCGAGCAGCGCCAGATCAGTAATGAGGCACGGTTGATCCGTGGCGTCTTCCGCGCCGCCGGATTGGCCGCCGGTACCGCGGTGCGCGGCAGCCAGTGGGCTGTCGGCACCACCTACGAGGTCACCAAGGAACTCGCCCAGGCCGCACTCGACGGGGAATCCTCCGCCGATATCGCCGAGCGCACCGGCAATGCCCTTCGCTCCATCGCGCGCAGCGCACTCGGCGTCACCGAGGGGTCGGTGCGCGAGATCGTCAGCTATGTGCCGACGCCCAACGGCGCGAACCAGCAGGCCATCACCGTCGGCCCGTACCTGCGTTCGGCCACCACCGATGACCTGCGCCGACGCGGCGACGCGCTGCTGGCCCGCTCGGCGGATGTGTACTTCACCGAGGACGTGCACCCGGCGTATGACCGCATCCTCGACGAGGTCGCGCCCGACGAGGCCCGCATCCTGCGGTTCATGGCCCTCAACGGTCCGCAACCCTCGGTCGACGTGCGCACCAACCGCCCGCTCGGCATCGGCTCGGAGCTGGTGCAGGGCGACCTGACCTCGGTTCCCGAGCAGGCCGGCGTGCGCTACCCGGACCGTTCGCGGTCCTACCTGATCAACCTCAACCGCCTCGGTCTCACGCTCACCTCCGACGATCCGGTGGTCCTGAGCCGGTACATGGTGCTGGAAGTGCAGCCGGTCGTGGAGCAGGCGCTCAAGAAGGCGGGCCGTGCGCCCAAGATCGTGCGCAAGAGCCTGCGACTGTCGGAATTCGGTGAGGATTTCTGCCGCACCTGCTTCACCATGGGGTAGCCCAGACAGCCGGGGCAGCCGGCGCCGGAGGTCACACTCCGGTGTCGGCAGTGATAGCGATCTGATACAGAACGGGCGGCGAGCCGTTTCTGGTGGGATCGTGGAGGGATGGATCAGGGCCCGGAATCTCCGAACGTGCACGTCGACGAACCTGTCGCGCCCGCGTGGATCGGTCCTGTGCCGTTGCTGCCCGGTGATGACGAGCCGTTGGTCGCCGGGTCGGACTCGGGGGAGGCGTGGATGGCGCTGTCGGATGACTCGACGCCGTCGGAGGATGACGACCAGCCCGCACCGATCGCGCGACCGCCGGATCACCCCGACGACCTCATCGCGATCAGCAGGCTGAAGTACCGCTACCTACGCAGTCTCGACACGAAGTCCTGGGACGAGTTCGCCGACACGCTGGTTCCCGAGGCGACCGCCACCTACAGCGAGTACCTGCAGTTCGAGTCACGCGAGGCCTTCCTGGCCTTCCTGCGCAACACCCTCGGCCCGCACGTGATCACCGAGCACCGCTGCGATCACCCCGAGATCGACGTCGACGGCGACACCGCCACCGGCACCTGGTACCTGGCCGACACCGTGATCATCCCCGAGCACAACATGTGCCTACGCGGCGCCGCCTTCTACACCGACAGCTACGTGCGCTGCGACGACGGGCACTGGCGCATCTCGCATACGGGTTACGAGCGCACCTACGAGGTAGTGCTCTCGCTCAGCGACCTGCCCAGCCTGCGGCTCACCGCGAGTCGCTGGGGAATGATCGCGCAGGAGAACCACATCTCGTCGGTGGAACGCAACCCCGGAGCTTGAATTTTTGGCGGCTGGCGCCGCAAACCCGTGAACGGCCGTCTGGGACGGGCTAATCCGCGGTCGCGACGAGCGGTTCGAGGGTGAGCTTCGGGTGTTCCTTCTCGATGTACTGCAGCCGCCACTTGTCGCTGAACAGCGCCAGGATCACGCCGTCGGTGCGGGTGAACACCTCGACCCCGCGCTGACGATCCAGCTCGGGCGCCGACTCGGCATCGGTGCGCCGGGCCAGGGTGAAGGGCAGGAAGTCCAGCTGGGTCTCGACGTTGAACTCGCCCTGCATCCGGGCGGTGACCACCTCGAACTGCATCGGACCGACCGCGGCCAGCACCGGGGTGGCGTCGCCGCGGGCGTCGTTGCGCAGCACCTGCACCACGCCCTCGGAGTCGAGCTGGTCGATGGCCTTGCGGAACTGCTTGTACTTGCCCGCGCTCTGGGCCCGCAGCGTCGCGAAGTGCTCGGGCGCGAAGCTCGGGATCGGCGGGTATTCGACCTTCTTCTCGACGAACAGCGTGTGGCCCGGCGCGAGCGCGGTGGCGTTGACGAGGCCGACGACATCGCCGGGGTAGGCGGTGTCGACGGTGGTGCGTTCGCGGCCGAAGACCGTCAGCGCGTACTTGGTGGCGAACGGGCGACCGGTCTGCGCGTGGGTCACCACCATGCCGCGTTCGAATTCACCGGAGACGATCCGCATGAATGCCAGCCGGTCGCGGTGAGCGGTGTCCATGCCTGCCTGCACCTTGAAGACCACCGCGCTGAACGGGTCACCGGTCGTGCGTTCCTTGCCGGTCACGTCCTCGCGCGGACCCGGCGCCGGCGCCAGCTCGACGAGCGTCTCGAGCAGTTGGCGCACACCGAAATTCAGCATCGCCGAGGCGTAGATGACCGGTGAGGTCTGGCCGGCGAGGAACATTTCCTGATCGTGGTCCTGGCCCGCGGCCGAGAGCAGTTCGCTCTCCTCTGCGGCGGTCGTCCACGGTTCGCCCTCGCGCGCTTCGGCTTCGTCGGCGGTGAGGTATTCCTCGGGTGCGATGGTCGCGCCACCGGCGGTACGGGTGAAGTGGATGTACTGCGCCGCCTCGCCCTCGGGTCCACGGCGCAGCAGACCACGGAAATCGCCCGCGATGCCGACCGGCAGGAAGAGGGGAGTGGGCGTGAGGCCGATCCGCTCGCTGATCTCGTCGAGCAGGGCCAGTGGATCCTGGCCGGGCCGGTCCCACTTGTTGATCACGGTGATCACCGGGATGCCACGGTGACGACACACCTGGAACAGTTTCAAAGTCTGCGGTTCGAGGCCCTTGGCCGCGTCGATCAGCATCACCGCGGCGTCGACGGCGGTGAGCACGCGGTAGGTGTCCTCGGAGAAATCGGAGTGACCGGGGGTGTCGACCAGGTTGATCACATTGTCGATATCGGACCCGGCGACCCGGTAGTTGAACTGCAGCGCGGTCGAGCTCACCGAGATACCGCGCGCCTTCTCCATCTCCATCCAGTCCGACACCGTCGACTTGCGACCGGCCTTACCGTGGATGGCGCCCGCCTCGGAGATCATCCGCGCGTGCAGGGCCAGTGCTTCGGTGAGCGTCGACTTACCCGCGTCGGGGTGCGAGATCACGGCGAACGTACGTCGACGGGCCACCTCGGCGGGTAGCCCGCGTGGGGTGGCGGCGACGATTTCTCCGGACTCGCTCAACGGATGAGACCTTTCGCAGTGGGCGGCAACTTATCCAGCCTAGAGGTCGGGCTTATCGCCAGGTCGCCGGGGTGGCGGCCCTGATTTTCACCGGCGATGCACGTGCGGTATGGTTGGCGGGTTGTCTCGGCGAGGGTGAGTGCCCGTTTTGGTGCGCACACCGTGATCGACGCGGCTCGGCTGAGTTGTTTGGGCCGTCCTCGTTCGTTCTTCGTCCGACGAGCAGACCTTGACCCCACCAGGAGGGTCACCCACGACCGAGCCGTAGGAGCGCATTCGTATGTCCGACGCCAATCTGATCGAAGCCGCCGTCCGCACCGAATTCGGTAAGGGCGCCGCTCGCCGTACCCGTCGCGACGGCAACGTGCCCGCCGTGCTGTACGGCCACCACGCCGAGCCGCAGCACCTGTCGCTGGACGCCAAGGCGTTCGCCAAGATCCTGCGTCTGCACGGCACCAACGCCATCCTGAACCTGCAGATCGACGGCCAGCCGCAGCTGGCGATGACCAAGTCGGTCGTCGTCCACCCGATCCGCCGCTACATCGAGCACGCCGACCTGCTGATCGTCAAGCGTGGCGAGCGCGTCACCACCGACGTCAACGTCGTGGTCGTCGGCGACGCCGTCTCCGGCGCCCTGATCACCCAGGAACTCAACAGCCTGTCGATCGAGGCCGACGCGATGAACCTGCCCGAGACCATCGAGGTCTCGGTCGAGGGCGTCGCCACCGGCACCCAGATCCTGGCCGGCAACATCGCGCTGCCCGAGGGCGTCACCCTCGCCGGTGACCCGGAAGCGCTGATCGTCAACGTCATCGAGGCGCCGTCCGCCTCGCAGATGGACGACGAGGGCGAAGGCACCGCCGCCGACACCGTCACCGCGGAGACCGCTCCCGAGTCCGAGTAGGACTGCGCTACGGTTCGGCCTGTGACCGAATCTTCCGGGCCCGCGCTCGTAGTCGGACTGGGCAACCCCGGCCCCGAGTACGAGCGCACCCGCCACAATGTGGGCTTCCTGGTCGCCGATGTGCTCGCTGAGCGCGTCGGCGGCCGTTTTGCCGTGCACAAGAAGTCCGGCGCCGACCTGTTGCAGGCGCGCCTGGACGGCCGTCAGATCCTCATCGCGAAGCCGCGCACGTACATGAATCTGTCCGGGCGGCCGGTTGCCGCGCTGGCCAAGTTTTTCTCGGTGCCCGCCGATCAGGTGATCGTGGTTCACGACGAGCTGGATCTGCCGTTCGGGACGTTGCGGCTCAAGCAGGGCGGCGGCGAGGGTGGACACAATGGTCTGCGGTCGATTTCGCAGGCGTTGACTACCAAGGAGTATCTGCGGACGCGGATCGGGATCGGGCGTCCGCCGGGGCGGCAGGATCCGGCCGATTATGTGTTGAAGGCGTTTTCGGGGCCGGAGCGTAAAGAGGTTCCGGTGATTGTCGAGCAGGCTGCTGATGCGGTGGAGATGCTGTTGAAGGTTGGGCTGGAAGCGGCTCAGAACAGCCTGCATTAGGGTTTTTCAGTCGGCTGGCAGTGGCCCGGGGGTTTGAGTAGTCCCTGAGGTTTGGGGCTGTGTTTATTGGAGCGCTGGCGCGCTCGAGCGCGGCCCCCTGGGGGCCGCGAGTTAGCCGCCGTTGCTGGAGGCTGCGCCTCGTCGC
>NZ_JBHXRR010000027.1:0-91820 GCF_042716665.1 Nocardia sp. NPDC058658 | reverse complement strand
GTTGCTGGAGGCTTCGCCTCGACGCAACGGCGGCTAACTCGCGGCCGGGCCGCTACCGCCGCTGCGCGGCGGGACCCTCCTCGGGGTCGGGTCGTGGTGGTTGGGGATGCGGTTATGCCGGAAACCGAAGCAGGGTCGCTACCCCGTGCGCGACGGAACCTCGCCGAAGTCGAGGTGTGTGGGGCTGACTGTTATGCGCGCCGTGGCGTCTATGTTCGCCGGATCTCGGTAGCGTGAGGTTCGTGGTTGCCCAGGACGAATCCGCTGAACCCGCCGCGCAGTCCGCCGACCTGCCCGCGTTCTGGTCGGTGCGGACACCGCCGCGGTGGCTGCCGCGCGCATTGTTGTACGCGGTGCTCGCGGTTGCCGGGCTGATCGCGGCGTTCTGGATACTGGGCAAGATGCAGGGTCTGCTGACCGTGCTGCTGGTGTCGCTGTTCCTGGCGTTCGCGATCGAGCCTGCGGTGAATTGGCTTGCGGCGCGCGGTGTTCGGCGCGGGGCGGGCACGGGCGTGGTGTTTCTGCTGGTACTGGTGCTGATCGTCGCGTTCGTGTGGACGCTCGGCGCACTGCTCGTCAACCAGGTGACCATGCTGGTGAAGAACGCCCCAGACTACGTCCAAGACCTCGTCAACTGGGTGAATTCGACCTTCCACCAGGATATTTCGGGCGCCGACCTGACCAAGTACGCCTCGGAGTGGAGTTCCACGATCGAGAAGTACCTGGTGGGGCTGGCCGGAAACGTCTGGGGCATCGGCACTGTCGCGATCGGCGCGCTGTTCCAGTTGCTCGGGGTGCTGCTGTTCACGTTCTACTTCGCCGCCGACGGCCCGCGTTTCCGCTCCTGGGTGTGTTCGCTGCTGCCGCCGCGACAGCAGAAGCATGTGCTGCGGGCCTGGGACATCGCGGTCGAGAAGACCGGCGGCTACATCTATTCGCGCGCCCTGCTCGCCCTGTGCTCGGCGATCGCGCATTACGTGGCGTTGCGGGTGCTCGATGTGCCCTCGGCGTTCGCGTTGGCGCTGTGGGTCGGTGTTGTCTCCCAGTTCATCCCGACCGTCGGCACGTACATGGCGGGCGCGCTGCCGGTGCTGGTGGCGCTGGTGCACGACCCGATCACCGCGCTGTGGATTCTGCTGTTCATCGTGGCCTACCAGCAGTTCGAGAACTACGTCCTGCAGCCGCGCATCACCGCCACCACCCTCGACATGCACCCGGCGGTGGCCTTCGGGGCGGTGATCGCGGGCGCCGCATTACTCGGGCCGACCGGCGCCCTCCTCGCGATCCCGGTCACCGCCACCCTGCAGGGTTTCGCGGGCGCCTACGTGCGGCGCTACGAAGTCACCGAAGAGGCCGACGCACCACCGGCGCGGAAAAAGAAGCGCAAGAAGTCCTCCGACGGATAGGCGGCTCATGGCGATCCTGTTGTCCCTGGTGTCGATGGTGTCGACGCTGTTCGGCGGTTTCGTCGCCATGCGGATCGGCGACCGCAAACACCTGGTGCTCGGCTTGGCCGCGGGCGTGATGTTCGGTGTGGTCGCGTTCGACCTGATCCCCGAGGCACTGGAGCAGACCGACGGCATGTTCCGCGGCATCCCGTATGTGCTGATCGCCGCGGTCCTCGGCTTCCTCAGCCTGCACGTCCTCGAACGCGCGGCCGCCATCCACCGCGGCCACGAAGCGGAATTCGGCACGCACAAACACGGTTTCGAGTCGGTCGGACTACTCGCCGCGGGCGGGCTGATCTTCCACAGCACCCTCGACGGTTTCGGCATCGGCCTCGGCTACCAGGCGGGCGCGGCGGTCGGCATGTCGGTCGCGATCGCCGTCATCTGCCACGACTTCGCCGACGGTTTCAACACTTTCACCATCCCCACCCTCTACGGCAACGCACGCAAACGCGCCCTCATCCTGCTCGGCCTCGACGCCATCGCCCCCGTCGTCGGCGCCGTTCTCGGCACCCTGATCCACGTCCCCGAAAACTGGATCGGCCTCTACATGGGCTACTTCGCCGGCTTCCTGCTCTACCTAGCCACCGCCGACATCCTCCCCGAAGCCCACGCGGGCCACCCCTCCCGCCTCACCCTCCTCTACACCCTCCTCGGCGTAGCGGCCATGTTCGCCGTAGCCGCCCTCAGCCACTGATGGTCTGCAACAGCTCGACCAGGGTCAGCCGCAGCTTCTCCATCTGTGTCCGGCTGTGGTGCGCGGTGTCGTATTCGAGCTGAAGGGTCAGGCGGCCACCGATGGTGAAGGCAGTGAGTTTGGGCGGCATGCCGGGACCCATGGCGTAGACGTCGTCGCGGACGAAGGCGAGGTCGTCGGGGATCGAATGTGGTGGCAGTTTGCCGACATTGGAGATCGCGACGGTGGGCGGTGCACTGAGCAGCGCGGCGGTTTCCTCGTTCACGAGCTGGGCCGCCAGGGGGAACAGGGCGGGTTCGCGGCGGTCGAGGCCGGCGCGCAGGCCGGTCTCGACCAGCCGGGCCAGCTCCAGCTGGTCGGCTTCGTCGGAAGCGGCCACCAAAGTTCCTGCCCCGGAAGCGAAGTTGACGATCGTGTGGGCGGGCACCGGCGGATCGACCTCGCCCCGTACATCTACGGCGAACCCGCAGAACATCGGCACCACGCCCGCGTCGGGAAACCGAGTTCGGATGGCGGCCAAGGCCGTACCGCTGATCACACTGTTCACCGACAGCCCGCGCGTGCGCGCCACCGCCACGAGTTCAGCGGTCTCCTCGGCGGACAATTCGATGCGCTGCATCGCGTATCTTTCGACCGAATCGCCCCCGTCGCGCGGCAGCGTGCGCGGTGCGTCCGACGGACTCATCGCCGCCGCACCCGCCTGCACCATCGCCAACCACGCCTCGGCATCGGTACTCGAAACCACCTCGGCCAGGCGAACATCCATAGCTTCCGGCAGCCGCTCGACCGAATCCAGCTCCGGCACAGCGATTCCCATCGCGTGCGCGGTGTAGTGCTGCCACATCTGCCCGAGCAACGCGAATCCCGATCTGCCATCAGCGATTCCGTGATGCACCACCAACACGATCTGCTGACGCAACCCCACCCGCAGCAGATACCCGCGAAACAACCCTTCGCTCCAGTCCTGCGGCGCGTTGACCAGCGCGTGATACGCAGCCTCCCCACCTTCGACGATCTCGAGCCGAGGCCGGAATTCGTCATCACAGACGAAATACCCCACCCCGTCCTCGGTCACCACCCGGCTCCGTAGCAGCGGATGCGCCGCCGCGAGCTCACCGAGCACCCGCCGCAGCACCACCGAGTCGACGGTGCCGTGCACGGTGGTGCCGAGAAACAACGGCATCCCGCCCGTCGGCACACTGCCGACGCTCGTACCGGTGCCGAAGAAGCTAAATTCGAACGGGGAGATACGTCGCCGAGAGGTCATACTCGAAAGATACATCCGTTTCAAACACTTGTCACTGACGTTTGTTTGAAACCGATGTCACAAACACCTGTACACCCCACTTGCTATCGTGCCGAGGTGGGAACCCGCGAAGACCTCCTCGACGCCGCCAAGCAGTGCCTGGCCACCCGCGGCTACGCCCGCACCACCGTCCGCGACATCGTCGCCGCCTCCGGCACCAACCTCGCCGCCATCAACTACCACTTCGGCACCCGAGACAAGCTCCTCCAACAGGCGATGCTCGAATCCAGCGCGGCGGCGGTAACCCAAATCCTCGAGGCCCTCCCCGCCCCCGACCCCTCAGATCCCACCGCCCGCCTCGAAGCCTTCTGGCAAAGCCTGATCACCTCGTTCACCGACAACCCACCCCTCTGGCACGCCAACGCCGAATCCCTCAACCAGGCCCTCCACTCCCCCGAACTCCGCACCGAACTGGCCGCCGCCCAACACCGAGCCCGCCACGCCCTCACCGAAGCCTTCGGCAACGGCAACCCCACCGTCGGCGCCCTCCTCCAAACAATGATCAGCGGCCTACTCCTCCAATGGCTCATAGACCCCGAATCCGCCCCAACCCCCACCGAACTCACCGCAGGCGCCCGCGCCCTCCTCCCCCGCCCCTGACCAATCCCCGTGCACGTTGCGTCAGCGGTTTCGCTGCAGCGGCTCCGCGGGGGTGTCGTCGTAGAGATCTAGATCTTCCGAGACTCGGGTCAGTTCAGACAGGCCCGCAGCACGTTCGGCTCGTCGAAGCTCGCGAAAGGTCAGTCCCCGCTGAGGCACCAGCATCACAATCCATCCATCAGGGTCAGGAAAAGCCACGCCCCCGGTAGCAGCCCAGTAAGGGTTCTCAGCCTCCACCGGCTCGACCCCGAACACTCCGAGCCGCCGCACCACATCCCCCATCGCCGCCTCCCCCGCGAAGTAGAGCACCAACAGATTCTCCGCACTCGGCGCCGCCCCCGGACTGCCGTCGACATGACTGGTGAATTCCAAGTGATAGTCGGCGCCAGGCAGGCCGACCATCACGCCGTCATACCCGGCATGATTGTCGAACCGTGCCAGCTCACGCAGCCCGAGCCCGTCGACGTAGAACCGCACCACCTCATCCAGCCGGTCGGTGGGCCGCGCGATCCGCACTTGCGCGACAGGAAGGGAGTCCGGCCAGGTCATGGAACCAGGCTATTCCTCTTCCCGTCGCGCCCGTTCGAGGACTTCAGCCTCGGTGGGCGGGCTGGCGGGGTGGTGGGTCAGGCACAGTGGCGTCGCGAGTTTGCGGAACGCGCGGCCCTCGGTCGCGCCGTAGAACTGGCCGGTTTTCAGGCGGCCGATATCGTCGACGTTGCCGCCCCACGTGGCGGCGATGCCCTTGGCCGCCTGGATCTGCACCGCGGTGCCCAGCTTGCCGAAGAACTGGACCGCGGTATTGCCGACTACCTTGTTGTCCAACCCTTTCGGCGCTTGCGTGGCGTACGCGATGCCCAGGCCGTACTTTCGCGCCTGCGCCGCGAGCATCAGCGTGCTCGCGCTAGCCGGTGTGCTCTTGCCCGAGGGGGCGAGCATCTGCGCTTCGTCCAGGACGAGCAGCGCGCCGAGGGGACGGTCGCCCGCGGGATGTGTTTTGAAGTAGGTGAACAGGGCGACCTGTAGCTGGCTGACGAAGGTGGCGCGCTGGTCGGGGTCGGGCAGACCGACACAGCTGACCACCGAAACTCGCGCCTTCTTGCCGGGCGCGGGTGTCAGCAGTACGCCCGGATCGAGAGGTTCGCCATCGCCGCCGAACAGCGGATCGTTGATCATGGAAACCGTGAGTCCGTCAGCCATTTCGGCCGCGAGACCTGCGGCGTTGCGCACGCGGCTGACCCCGTCGGGCAGCTCGGCGAGCAGGTCGATGAGACCCGTCAGTTTCGTCTCGCCCGAACGGGCGAAGTGGGTGAGCGTCTGCAACAGCACCGCGCGCGCCTGCGCCGATTTCGTCCGCGCGATTCCCGACCGCGCGAGCAGGTCGCCCGCGGCCACCTCCACCGCGGTCCGCAGTTCATCCGGGTCGTCGAGCACCGCCGCGAAATCCGGGAGCGGATTCAGGATGAGGGGACGACCGGCCTGCCTGCGCGGGGTCCACACGACCACATCGGTCTCGGCCAGATACCGCTCGGCCTTCTCCGCGTCACCCGGCCGCCACGCTGCCGGCGCCTGCTGCCACGCGTCGCCCAGGCGCGACAGGTCATTGTTGACATCGAGCACGATCACCGAAACACCGTGCAGTGCCACCTCTTCCACGAGCCGACGCAACAGCACCGTCTTGCCCGAGCCACTGCTGGCGAACAGCACGAGATGCTTGCGCAACAGCTCGAGCGGAATGACGAACTCGCGATCATCGCCGAGCCCACGACCGAGCACGACCGTCGGCTCGTCGGAGCCTTGGATCGGTCGCTCGTTCCCGGAATCGGGGCGATCGTCGCTGACAGACTTCGATACTTCAGGCGAAGATCCTTGCGCGGCAGCGGGTTCGGGCAGGTCGCCGAACACCCGCTGGAACAACTGTGTGTTCCCGGCAGGCGCACAGTGCACCAACCACGCGTCGAACCCCGGCTTCGCCTGGGCGAGCATCTGCTGCAGCGCGGTGAACGTTCGCAGATCATCGTGCGAGATGGGCAGTGTGGCGCCGTCCACGGCGTGCAGATCGTCCAGCATCGCAGCGGTCTTGGGCCCCTTCGAGAACGCGATATTGCGCAGGATCGTCAGATGACGTGTGCCACTGGATTCTTCGATGCCGGATTCGATCACCGCTGACCGCATCCGCGACTGCACGGCCAGGTGATGCGTGTGCCCGATGGCCCGAAAGCTCCAGTGTTCCTGATCCTCCAGCACCGGATCGATGGTGCGCAGTAGTCGGGCGTGCAGGGCGCGCCCGGTGGCAGTGGCCGAGTCGATGCTCAGATCGTCGCGGTCTCGTTGCTCCAGCACGAAGCATTGCAGAGCCGCCTTGAGCAGCCCGACCATGACCTCGTCCTCCCTGCCGGGATCCAGCGGCGTGGAAATGTCGGCGGCATCGCGCAAGGCCGTGAAGTGGTCGTCGAATCCGCTCGAGTCAACCAGTGGCACGGCGATGGTCGGCTCGGCGCCGTTCCCGATGTCGGCGAAGTCGGCGAGCTCACGAATCTCGCCTCGCCGCAGGCAATCCCGCACGTGCTCGGCAACCAGTTGCAGCAATCGGCGTGGGGTACAGCGGGTCACATCGGTAGCGTCGAAGGCGCTCGCCGCGATCGGCCAGGTCGGATACGACGGTGTGAAGTCGACCTCGTCGTACTGGACCGCCAGGTGACCGGCGACAACTGCCGTCGCCACGGGAGCGCCGGGGAGCGCGGTTTCCAGATACAACTCGGTGAATCGGTCGGCTGCCGAGGAAAGCCCCTGGTCCTTCAGGTACTGCCAAGTGGTGGGGATGCAGGCGGCGACGATGATCGTGCGCACCGTTTCTTCCCGCAGCTTCATCAAGCTGTCGGCGTGATGCGCCGTCCGCGACCCACCCGCGGACGCGGAATCGGCCATGACCGCATCGATCTGGTCGAGCGCGATCACCACCGGTCCCGCCGCACCGAACAGCCTGATCAGATCATGGAAGATCAACTGCGCGTTGCGGCTACCGCGCCGGAACCCCCATTCCCTGGCGACGTCCTGATCGAGTGGGTCGCGCAGGATGAGGAAGCTGTCGCCCACATCGAGCAACGAACCGCCGGCCCGGAACAGCACCAGAGCGCGCAAGGTGTCTTGGCATTCGTAGACCAGTTGCGGTTCCGGAACGGCCAGGTCGGCCAGAAACTGTGCGATGTCCTCGGGCTTGGGCCGCATCGGCCCGGCGATTCGCGCGGTGCGCTCGCGATCGTATCCGGCCAGCGCCGCGAGGGCGACCAGCATGCGGCGCAACTGCCCACCGTCGGCGTCGATCAACCGGTTCATCACGCCGTGAACAGCACCGTCCCAGAACGATTCACCGTCGATCAGCTTCGGCATGAAGAAGAATCCGCCCTGGTCCTGGACGTACTGCCGAATCCAGCCGAGCAGGTGCGTCTTCCCGACGCCGGGATCACCGTTGAGAATGAACCCCGTCGGCGACATATCGGGCCGATCCTTCGCCAGACCGATCGCCCTGGCGATCTCCGCCGACGCCGCCCGATGCAGATCCTCGACGTGGTAACTCTGTGGCCGCCAGATCGAGTCCGGGCCGAGTGCGGTGCTGAACTGCACCCGCGCGAGCGCGCGATATTCCTGCTCGTTCACCGCACCGCCTCGACGGTGAGCAGGTGCCGAGGGGTACCACCCAGCACGATCGCCGACGCGTGGTCGTCCTCGGTCAACGTCTTGCGGTCGGCTTCTGCCCGCACGTGCACGCCGTCTCGGTCGGCGAGCCGTGCCATCGCATCCGAGAAGTCGGCGGGTGGAATGTGCGGCAGCCTGTTACGCAGTTCGGCGAGGCGGACCTGGTCCGGTTTGCCCTTGGTGATCTCGGTGTACTTCCGCAGGATCTGGCCTGCCACATCGGGTACGAAGACATCGGTGAGCAGTTGTCCTGATGTCTCGAGATGCCGGTGCAGCCCAGCGAGTACGGCGTACAGGGCGCCTGCGTAGTGGGAACCGGCCTTGTCCGGGCGTGGGCGGGCGAGCTCGGCGGCGCACCACTGCGCGCCCTTCTCGGTGAGTTCGTGTACCAGCGCGCGACCGACCTTCTCGCTGTCGACCAGCCCCAGCTCGTTGAGCCGACGCCGCGGTGTGCCGTCGAGCGTCACCCCGGCCACCGCGAGTAGGTCGGCGTTGGTGAGTTCGCGTGCCTCCGCCAACAGCGTCAGCAACACGGCAAGTTCTCGTGGACTCATCTGTTCCGACATTGTTCGATCCGTTCTCTCACGATCCGTCGCCTTCGATGACGGTGAATCCGTTTTCGGAAATCTGCAGGTCACGTTTTCCGTCGAAGGTTCCGGTAGCGCGGACCCTGACTTCGGAGCTGTGTGCCGCAAGAGCTTTCGTGTACTCGTCGGCGGTGCGCAGCCGCACCGTGATGCGTCGTTGCCGCCCGGTGCTCGTCCCGTCGACCGAGAGCACGCCCCGCACGATCGCTTTCAGACCACCGTCTTTGTCCAGCCCGACCACCACCCCGACGATCACCGCGGACCGCTCGGCGCGGGGCAGCTCTACCCGATACTCCCCGCCGAGCAGCTCCTGGTCCGGCCGGTCCGTAGTGGGCAGTTCAGCAGGGTGCGGCGGTTCGAGTCGGTCGGTGAATATCCGCGACTCCCCGGATGCGTCGCGCAGTTGCGGCAGGCGCGAGACGGTCGCACGGGAGAACTCGACCGCGACATCCGGTCGGCGAACCTGCCGTGACCAGCGAAAACTCAACTCGAACCGCATGGCGCCGTGATCGGCGGACCCGAGGGCACCGAAAGCCTCGACGGTTTCATACCGGATCTCCCGCGCCAGCCCGAACCCCGCCGGCCCCTCCCCGCGAGCGGCCTCCTGCATGGTCGCCGCGACGTCGAGCAGGCGCACCGCGGAGCTGCGGCCGAGCCGCGATCCGGGTCCTGAGAGGAATACGTCGTAACCGAACACCTCGCGATGTGGCAACAGGGTGGTGCTGTCCAGCATTTCCGCGACGGCGAGCTCGCGCATCGACGACTTCCGGATCTCACGGTCCGCGACCTGGCGCGCGCACGCGACGATCAACGTGTGCAAAGCCGCCAACGCCGCGGTGCCCGCCTCGAGGGAGACCTCCGAATCGCCGTCACCCGCGCGATACCCGACGACGTCGACCCCACCGGAAACGATGTCGCGCACAACCACTTCCGGCTCCCGCTGCTCGAAATCCGCGACGCAGCGAACCAGCGCCCGCATGCGCGCCGCGAAGTCCGCCGCCTGAACGCCGGGCACGAGCACATCGAATTCACCGTGCGACCAGACTCGGCCGTTTCGCCACGGCACCTGAGGCGCCCAGCCCTGGGCCTGCAGGTATCCGACCACCTCATCGAAGCGAGGTTGTTCGACCATGGCGTCTACCCCGGCGATCCGGCGACGAGCGTGGCCAACGCCGCGACATCGAGGATATTGCTCACCGGAATCCGCACCGATACTTTACGTTTGGCGTCGTCGACGGCGAACCGATCCCGGTCGCGCAGGGAGAGGAAGTAACCCGCGTGCCGCAGCATCAACGCGCCGGTGACGGAATCGGTGAAACGGTCGACGGACGCGGGCACGTGAACGGCGAAAAGGTAACGCGGAACCGCGAAATCAGCGCCGGCCAGCTGGTTGAACTGGGTATGGCTGAGCCCGCCGAAGATCAACTGACCCTGCCGGTACTTCGGCCGCGACACGGTTTTGATCTGCACTTCGATCTGCGGCGAGTACCCGTATCTCGTCCGCCCCGGCTGCTTGATGGTCAGGTCGACCCCGTCGACATCGATGTCATCGGTCGACCACACGAGCCCGGCCGCCGAGGCGAGCACGCGAATGTAGTCGTGTCCGAATTTGCCCTGATGGTGATGCGGATCGAGCACCACGCCGCCTCCTGACCCCACGCTATCGCCGCGAACTGTAGTCGCTGACTCCCAGATATGCTGCGATTCAGTCGATTTCGCGTTTATCAGAGCTCGAACGGGGTAGAGCGGCCTACCGAACACAAAAGGGCGCACCGGAAACCGGTGCGCCCCTGAGGATCGTTCGTTTACTCCGCGGAAGCGGATGCTTCCAGCGCAGCCAGTGCCCGTCGGCGGACCCGGCGGGCCGCGGCGACCATGTTCCGCAACGACGGCTCGAGCTGCCAGTAGTGGCGCGTCTTGAGCCCACCGTCCGGATTCGCCCACAACCGTTGCGGCGTAACAGCATTCGCCGCCTGGGTGAGCAGTGCGTCGAACTCGTCGATGTCGGGGATGCGGGCCGAGCGGCTCTCGTAGACGCCGGGGCCGACGCCGTGGGTGAGGCCGTGGCCCGAGGAGAGGTCTTCGGTGAGGGCTTCGATGACCCATTCGATCGAGCGGGTGGCCACGATCGCGGTGACGTCGGCGTCGAGTTGGTCGATCGCGTCGACCACCTCGGTGCGGCCGGAATAGCCGATGTGGGTGTGGATCTGGGTGTCGGGGCGCACGCCGGAGGTGGCGAGTTTGAAGGCGCCGACGGCCCAGCGCAGGTACTCCTCGCGGCCGTGGGGGCGGGCGGGGAGGAGTTCGCGGATGGCGGGTTCGTCGACCTGGATGATCGCGATGCCTGCCTTTTCGAGGTCGACCACTTCGTCCCGAATGGCAAGTGCCACTTGGTCAGCCGTTTCGTAGAGCGGCTGGTCCTGGCGGACGAACGAGCGCGCCAGCATGGTGACCGGTCCGGTGACCATGCCCTTGACCGGCTTGTCGGTCAGCGACTGCGCGTAGGCGGTCCACTCCACCGACATCGGGGCGGGCCGGGCGACGTCGCCGTAGACGATCGGCGGTCGCACACAACGGGATCCGTACACCTGCACCCAGCCGAAGCGGGTGGTGGCGAAGCCGTCGAGCTGTTCGGCGAAGAACTGGATCATGTCGTTGCGTTCGTGCTCACCGTGCACGAACACGTCGAGGCCGATGTCTTCCTGCAGCCGGATCGTGGCTTCGATCTCGGCTTCGACCAGCTTGCGGTAGTCGTCGTCGGACAGGCGGCCCGAACCGACCTCGTACCTGGCCTGGCGCAGCTTGGCGCTCTGCGGGAACGAGCCCAACGTGGTGGCCGGCACCAGCGGCAGGTTCAACCGCTCCTGCTGCGCGGCGGCGCGCACGTCGTAGGGCGCGCGCTCGCGCATCTCGGGCGTCACCGCGTACACCCGCTGACGCACCGCGTGCTTCTGCTTGAAGTGCACCTCGGTCGGGCGCTTGCGCCAGTTCTCCGACGGCCCCTCGGTGAGCGCCTTGGCGAGCGAAACGACCTCGCCCACCTTCTGTTTCGCGAAGGCGAGCCGGTCGGCGACATTGCCTTCGATGTCGTATTCGGAGAGCACGTCGTAGGGCACGTGCAGCAGCGTGGTGCCGGTCGACACCACCAGGTCGGGGCACACCTCGGCGATCGAGTTCAGGTAGTTCAGCGTGACGAAACGGTCTGCGCGCCACACGTTCTGACCGCTGATGACACCGGCGTAGATCCGCTTGCGCTTGATCCCCGGGATCGCCGCCAGCTCCTCCGGCTGCATCCGGTACGAGGCCAGGTCGAGGCCGATCGCCTCGACATTGCTCGCGGCCAGAATCCGCAGGGCCTCACCGAAATCGCCGTACTGCCCGGTGACCAGGATGCGCGGGCGCAGCGGCGCCTTCGACAGCTGGGTGTAGGCCTTCTCGAACGCGGCCAGCTCGGCGGGCGTGCGCTCGCCGGTGAAGCAGGGTTCGTCGAGCTGCACGCAGGTCGACCCGCGCTTGGCGAGGATCGAGAACAGCTCCTCGTAGAACGGCAGCAGCTGGTCGAGCAGGCTCAGCGTGTCGAATTCGGTCTCGCCCGGCACCTGCCCGGCCTTCGACAGCAGCAGCAGCGACACCGGCCCCAGCACCACCGGGCGCAGCTCGATCCCGCGCTGCGCGGCCCGGTCCCACTCGTCGAGCAGGGCCTCGGGGTGCAGCGAGAACGTGGTGTCGGCGTCGAGTTCGGGCTGCCGGTAGTGGTAGTTGGTGCCGAAGAAACGCACCAGTTCGAGCGGCGGGGTGTCCGGGTTGCCGCGCGCCATCAAGAAGTAGAAATCCAGGGGGTCCAGACCCTCCTGGAACTGCTTGAATCGCGACGGCACCGCACCGAACAGCAGCGCGTTGTCGAGGATGTGATCGTAGAAGGAGAAGGTGTTGCCCGGCACCTGCGTGAGTCCGGTGGCGGCCAGTTCGTTGAACTGACGCTCCTGGATATCGCGGCCTACCTGCAGCAGTTCCTCGCGTTCCATCGATCCGCGCCAGTACGACTCGAGCGCACGCTTGAGCTCTCGGTGCGGACCGATCCTCGGGTATCCGAGAACGCTCGACCCGAATCCATCGGTGACGTTGACCATGACCGCCGATACTCCCTTTCGATCACACGCTGCGCTCGACATAACACCGGATGCGCGAGCGCGTCCGGCTACAGCAGCTTAGGCCGCAACCCCGGCCCTTCGCCGTTCCCCCTGCAAACACCCAGTAAAAGGCCGAAGGCCACCGGCATCGCGTCGCAGCTGATGTCGGTGGCCTCCGGTGAGCAAACTCTTATTTGCCGTACTGGTAGAAACCGGCTCCGGTCTTCTTGCCGAGCAAACCGGCTTCGACCATGCGCATCAGCAGCGGCGGCGCGGAGTACAGCGGCTCCTTGAACTCGGAGTACATCGAGTCCGCGATCGACTTCACCGTGTCGAGGCCGACGAGGTCGGTCAGCGCCAGCGGGCCCATCGGGTGCGCACAGCCGAGCACCATCGCCTTGTCGACGTCATCCTTGGTGGCGAAGCCCGACTCGACCATGCGAATGGCCGACAGCAGGTACGGCACCAGCAGTGCGTTGACGACGAAACCGGAGCGGTCCGCCGAGCGCACGATCTGCTTGCCGAGGATCTCGGCGGCGAACTGCTCGGCCCGCTTGGCGACCGGCTCGCTCGTCTTCAGGGTGGTGACCAGCTCGACCAGCGGCAGCACCGGCACCGGGTTGAAGAAGTGCAGGCCGACCACGCGCTCGGGGTTGGCGGTGGCGACGGCGATCTTCATGATCGGGATCGAGGAGGTGTTGGAGGCGAGCACGGCGTTCGGGTCGGTGACGACCTTGTCCAGCTCGGCGAAGATGGCCGTCTTGACCTCTTCGTTCTCGACAACGGCCTCGACCACCAGCTGACGGTCGGCGAAGTCGCTGAGATCGGAGGTGAAGCGCAGCCGCCATGCGGCCTGCTCCCGCTCGCGCTCGGTGATCTTGCCACTGCTCACACCACGATCCAGCGAACGCAGGATGCGTGCGCGACCCGCGGCAGCGAGTTCACGGGTGGTCTCGTAGACGAGGACATCGACATGCGCGCGTGCGCACACTTCGGCGATACCAGCGCCCATTTGTCCGGCGCCGATGATGCCAACGCGCTGAATCTTCTCGCTGCTCACGTTCCGCTCCTGTACTTTTTGGCGGCTGGCGCCGGGTTTGCGACCCACAATATAGGGATGCCCTCCCCTGTCGGGGCTGATCGACAGGGGAGGGCGTGCCGGGAGGCGAAGCCTCCACACCCCTACTACTGCAGAGGAATTGTGTTGCTAGTCAAAGCAACACGGGCGGATCAGTGGAACTGACCCTCTTCGGTGGAGCCCTTCAGGGCGGCGGTCGACGTGTTGGGGTCGACGGTGGTGGCGATGGTGTCGAAGTAGCCGGCACCGACCTCACGCTGGTGCTTGATGGCGGTGAAGCCACGCTCGGCAGCAGCCTTGAACTCGCGCTCCTGCAGGTCGACGAACGCGGTCATGCCCTCGCGAGCGTAGCCGTGCGCCAGGTCGAACATGCCGTAGTTGAGCGAGTGGAAGCCCGCCAGGGTGATGAACTGGAACTTGAAGCCCATCGCGCCGAGCTCACGCTGGAACTTCGCGATGGTCGCGTCGTCCAGGTGCTGCTTCCAGTTGAAGGAAGGCGAGCAGTTGTAGGCCAGCAGCTGGTCCGGGAACTCGCTGCGCACCGACTCGGCGAACTTGCGGGCGACCTCGAGATCGGGGATACCGGTCTCCATCCAGATGAGGTCGGCGAAGGGGGCGTAGGCCTTGGCACGCGCGATGCAGGGCTCGATGCCGTTCTTCACACCGAAGAAGCCCTCGGCGGTACGGGTGCCGTCCAGGAACTCACGGTCGCGCTCGTCCACATCGGAGGTGATGAGGGTGGCGGCCTCGGCGTCGGTGCGGGCGATGATCACCGACGGCACGTCGGCGACATCAGCAGCGAGCCGGGCAGACGTCAGAGTGCGGATGTGCTGCTGGGTGGGGATCAGCACCTTGCCACCGAGGTGGCCGCACTTCTTCTCCGAAGCCAGCTGGTCTTCCCAGTGCACACCGGCGGCGCCGGCCACGATCATGGCCTTCTGCAGCTCGTAGGCGTTCAGGGCGCCACCGAAGCCGGCCTCGGCGTCGGCCACGATCGGGGCGAGCCAGTTCTTGACGGACTCGTCGCCTTCGACCTTGGAGATCTCGTCGGCGCGCGACAGGGCGTTGTTGATGCGACGCACGACCGCGGGAACCGAGTTCGCCGGGTACAGCGACTGGTCCGGGTAGGTGTGGCCGGACAGGTTGGCGTCACCGGCGACCTGCCAACCGGACAGGTAGATGGCCTTCAGGCCGGCGCGAACCTGCTGCACGGCCTGGTTGCCGGTGAGGGCGCCCAGCGAGTTGATGTAGTCCTCGTTGTTCACGAGGTCCCACAGGATCTCCGAACCGCGACGGGCGAGGGTGTGCTCCTCGACGACGTTGCCCTGCAGCTTGGAAACCTGCTCGGCGGAGTAGGTGCGGGTCAGGCCCTTCCAACGCGGGTTGGTGTCCCAATCCTGCTGGATTTCCGCTGCGGTCTTCGGGGTGCCGGGGAGAGACATCTCTTGACTCCACTTCCTCGTGTGGTCGGTGCGCCACGCAGTCGGCGTGCGAATCAACCGGCGGCTGAACGCTTTCGGTTGCACATCTCGTACTGCTGGCGCAATTTGCAGGCTTGCTAGGACTTACTAGGGCCCAAGGGGTGTACTTCCAAACAATGGCACACCCAGAAATGGCCGTCTACCTGTTGGTTGTGTGAATCTCAGCTAGTTTTGCCGACGCGTTTGCTAACTTTGCGAAATTAGCGGGCTGATTGCAAGCGTTCGGTCTACCGATGGGTAGTGCTGACCAGGAGTTTTAGCATAACGCTCGTACTGTTAGCGATCATCGGCCGGGCCGGCTCCGACACTCCCGAGCCTTCCAGTGTGTGAGTCGTTTCACACACCACGCCGGACACGAATGATGTGCGTGTCGTCACTCGATTCGGTCACGGGCCACGTCGCCCCCCAGAAGTGGGTGCACCGCAGGGCGTGCGAGACACTCGTCCACCGAGACGACAGGATGCCGCGCGCCACCGTCGCGTCCTGGACGGTCGTCCGCGAAGACGAAAGAGTGGGTCCATGAGGATTTCGAGGATCGCAGCGGCAGCGCTGACCATGACGGCGGCAGCCATGAGCCTGGTGCCCGCGGCGAGCGCGCAACCGGCCGAAGCGGCGGGCACCGCCATCGGCGTCGAGTCACTGTCCACCACCGCGACCCCGCCCGGTTCGGCCCGCGCCGAGCGCCTGCTCTACCGATCGACCACCGCGAACGACCAGCCGACCACCACCAGCGCCGCCGTCTACTTCCCCGCCGGCGAGGCGCCAGAAGGCGGCTGGCCGGTGATCGCGTGGGCGCACGGCACCGTCGGCCTCGGTGACGACTGCGCCTACAGCGTGGCCGGACCCGCCGCCGTCGACCGCGACTGGGCCTACCTCGGCGCCTGGCTGAACCAGGGCTACGTGATCGTCGCCGCCGACTACGCGGGCCTCGGCGGACCCGGCGAACACCCGTACCTCAACGGCATCGCCGAAGCGCACAACGTGGTCGACGCCGTGAAAGCCGCGACCGCGCAGTACTCGTCGCTGTCGAACAAGTGGGCCGTGGTCGGCCAGTCCCAGGGCGCGGGCGCCGCGGTGTTCACCGCCCGCTACGCCACCGAATTCGGCGGCCCCGCCCTGGATTACCGCGGCGGAGTCGGCACCGGCGTCCCCGCCTACATCGAAGACGTCATCAGCCTGCTCGGCCCCGGCATGCCGCCCATCCACGTGAGCTCCCACCTCACCGCCTACGTCCTCTACATCCTCAGCGGCCTGCGCACCACCTACCCAGACCTGAACATCGACGCCATGCTCACCGACACCGGCCGCACCTGGCTGGCCCGCGCCCAAACCGCCTGCATCGGCCCCCTCGGCGACGAACTGGCCACCGCGAAACCCCCGATCGGCAGTCTGTTCGCCCGCCCCCTGGCCTCGATCCCCAACGCCCACGCCCTGCTCGCCGACTACATGGGCCTACCCGAATCCGGCTACGACCGCCCCCTCTTCCTGGCCCAGGGGCTGAAGGACACCGACGTGGTAACCCCCGAAACCCTGCGCTACGCCGCCGTCCTCGAGGCCAACCGCGAGCCCGTCACCTTCCGCACCTACCCCACCGACCACGACGGCACCGTGAATGCCTCCCTGGTCGACTCGGCCCCCTTCGTCCGGTCCCTGTTCGCCGAATAGGCGCCGAGAGCGCTCCCCCGGCGTAATCACGCAAAACGCAACCGTTCAGTCAGAAAACTGATTCTCGAGCGCCGTTCTGCGTGATTATGCCGGACTGACCGCGGTGCACCGACCGCAGCAAACAGACTGGGCAACAGCGGCATTCGAGTACGTACAGTCGCTGACGTGAGAATCATTCGATCCGCCGCCGTGGCCGCCTTCGCCCTCCTGCTCGCCCCCGCCTTCGCGCACGCCGACCCGCCGCCGATCTTCACCCAGGAAGAGCAGTGCGAAACCACGCGCGCCCTGGTCGACAACGTCCGCGCGAGCAAGCCCAACGCCACCCCGGAGGAAATCGCCGACGCCTTCGTCAACTACATGGACTCCATCGGCGCCTACAACCGCGTCCCCCAGGCCAAGGAATCCGACCGCCAGGTAACCCTCACCAACATCGAACGCTGCGGCCTGGCTTAGACATCACCGAATGCTGGGTCGACTACACCGACACCAGCCGGACGCGGTCGCCGCAGAGTTTCGTCATGTCGTCTATGTCGGAGGTCAGCATGACCACCGGGCGATGCTGCTCCAACGCAGCGCCCGCGACCACGGCATCGACGGCGTACTTGCGGCCATGCAGGCCGACGTCGATCAGGTTCTTGGACGCTTTGCGCGCGTCCTGCTCACCGACCGGAAGCGCGCGCAGCCCGGACAGCACCCAGTTCAAGCGGGAATTGTTCGTTCGGGCATGGACGGCCTCGATGATGGTGAGCACACTGATGACCACCTCCATGCCCCGCGTTCGGGCTTCAGCGACCAGCGCGACGACCCGCTCCTCGTCCGCGAGTAACCCGGCGAGCCCTTCGCTGTCGAGGACGAGGGTCCCCGCATGACTCAGCCCGCGGCGGGCCATGTGCCCTCCTCGGCGAACACGTCGTCGAAAACCTGCCGGGCATCCAGCCGGGCCTGCTCGGAGATCGGACCGTTGCGGCTCTCATAGTCGGTCAGGTATTCGTCGAGGATCAGGCCACGCAACTCCCTTTCCACCGCCGAGGCGATGAACCCGGAGAACTCCCGATTGCCCACCCGCGCCCGAATGGCCTCCGTGGTCCCGGCAGGCAACGACAGGCTCACCCGCGTAGCCGGGCCTTCCCCGATTCCGTGTGTCGGTTCGGTCATGGACACCAGTTTGTCAAACGAGTAGGAAAACCGCCAGGCACTGGACGGAATCCTGTGGGCTCAGTCCAGCGCCCGTATCCCCGCCGGATGAACTTTGCGCCAGTGTTCGGCGATGTCGATGCGGCGGGTTATCCAGACGTGGTCGTGGGATTGGACGTGGTCGAGGAAGCGTTCGAGGGCGGCTACGCGGGCGGGGCGGCCTGCGATGCGGCAGTGCAGGCCTACCGACAGCATTTTCGGGGCGCCTTCGGTGCCTTCGCGGTAGAGGACGTCGAAGGCGTCGCGGAGGTGGGCGTAGAACTCGTCGCCGTTGGCGAAGCCTGCCGGGGAGGCGAAGCGCATGTCGTTGGTGTCGAGGGTGTACGGGACGACCAGGTGGTTCTGGCCGTTGACCTCGGTCCAGTAGGGGAGGTCGTCGGCGTAGGAGTCGGAGTCGTAGACGAAACCGCCGTGTTCGACGACCAGTTCGCGGGTGCGGGGTGAGTCGCGGCCGGTGTACCAGCCGAGGGGGGCGGCGCCGGTCAGCTCGGTGAGGATGCGCACGGCCTCGGCCATGTCGGTCCGTTCGACTTCTTCCTCGACCAGCTGATAGGACTTCCACCGCAGCCCGTGGCTGGCGATCTCATAGCCGAGCTCCGAAAACGCCGCTACCGCTTCGGGATTGCGCTGCATGGCACGAGCCACCGCGAAAATGGTGAGCGGCAGACCGCGTCGTTCGAATGCGCGCAGCACCCGCCACAGCCCGGCACGCGAACCGTATTCGTAGAGCGATTCCATACTCATGTGCCGGTTCGGGAAGGGGTCGGCGGGAGTCATCTCGGAGAGGAAGGTTTCCGAATGCGCCGACCCGTCGAGGACGTTGTTCTCCCCGCCCTCTTCGTAATTCAGCACGAACTGCACGGCGATCCGCGCACCGTCGGGCCATTGCGGATCGGGCGGAGTCGGGCCGTAGCCGATGAAATCACGCGCCCCGGTCATGCGGACAACTCGCCGTAGAGGCGCAGCCGGGCGAGCCCACCGTCGGGGTAGATGTCGAGACGTACTTCTTCCACCGAGGCGGCCGCCGGGGTCAGCACGAAACGGTGGCGGGTGTCCGGGAGCAGGTCGGTGCGCGCCATCAACTCGACTTCTGTTCCGTCGCTGGTGAATCCGGTCAGCGAGGCCGAGCCCGGACTGTTGCCGAGGAAGCAGGACGTGTCGATCTCGGCGAGGCTGATCGCACCGGGACCTGCCAATCTGATTCGCACCCAGTCGTTTCCGTCGTCACGGCGGCGAGCGGTCTCCCAGCCATCGCCCATTTCCCTGGCCAGGCCGGGGTAGAGCAGCTGGTTCGGCGAGCTGTAGAAGCGGTTGGAGCAGTCGAGCACGATGGCGCCGTTTTCCAGTGCGGCCAGGTCGAGCGGGCCGAGGCCGAGCAGGGCGGGGTCGGGGCGGCCTTCACCGTGCACGCGCAGGCGGGCGACGCCGCCGTCGGGGTGCATGGTGAGTTTCACATGGGTCCAGCGGTTTTCGTCGTCGACCTCGAAAGGATTGCGGCAGTCACCGCCCACCTTCACCCGGTCGAGCAGGGTCACCCAGTCCGTGCGGGCGGCGATCTCCTCGGCGGGCGGGTAGCCCTCGATCGCGAGCGCCGACAGCGACACCTCGGGTGGGTAGTTGCCCTTGAACCAGGCGGTGTCCACCACGACGCCACGGATCACGCCGGGTACACCGAGCCGGACGATCGCCGAATCGTCACCGGGCTTGCCGCGATGCCTGCGGGTCTCCCAGCCGTCGTAGACCTGACCCTTATGACCGAAGGTCGACGGCTGGTACTGCGACGGACCGGGGTTGACCAGGTTTTCCTTCTCCGCGAAGAACTCGTCGTCGGCCCAGATCACCGACCCGCCGAGCGCTCGGACCGCCAGATCGGGGAGCGACGTGAAGTCGTCGCCGCCGAGATACCTGCTCACCATGTCTCCTCTGCCTCGGGTGCCGCGAAACCATCCGCCACGCACGCCGTTGTGTACTGCCTCCGTGTAGTGCCCGGTTCGGCTCAGTGACGCGCTGTCACGCTTCGACATCGTCGCCACCACGCCACCTCGCCCGCGCGACCTCGCTCGCACGCCCAGCGGTGCGCTCCACTGCGCAATGCGGGACTGATGAACGTCCCGTTCTCCCGCACCGCCGACGGGTTCGAGTCCCTGGTGCCTCGCATCACGAGTCCTGCGGTGGAGGTTGCCGGGCCACCAGCGCCGTCAGCGTGCGCACCGTGAGTTCCGGTGCACGCGTGGCGAGTTCGTCCGCGTCGACCGCACCGCAGCGCAGTCCGCGCAGCACGGTGGTGGCGAGAGCTTCGGCCGTGGCGGGCTCGTCGACCACCCCGCCGGAACGCCGTTCGAGGTAGGCCTGCAGGCGCGGGACTGCGACGTCGGTGGCGGTGCGGAAGAAGTCGTAGGTGGCCAGCCAGCGGGTGATCAGGTGGCCGGGGTGCATGTCCCAGCCCTGGTAGTAGCCACGGCGCAGGGCCCGCTCGACGAGGCGGTAGTGGTTGGCGAACGCGCCTTCGGGGTCGGTGTCGGGCGTGATCTGGGTCGAGCCGTCGCAGATCCAGACCCCGGTCTGCGCGGCCGCCACCTGCATGACGGCCTTGGCGTGATCGGCCGCCGGGTGGTCGAGGGCTTGGTCGGTGGCCGCGATGCCGCAGGCGGCGGTGTAGTCGTAGGTACCGAAATGCAGTGCACTGCAACGACCGTCGGCCAGGTGGATCATCTTGGCGATCGGCACCGTCCCGTCGGGGGCGATGATCGCCTGCGGGCTCTCGATCTGCAGTTCGAAGCGCAGCGATCGGTCGGGCAGACCGTGGCCGCGTTCGAGACCGGTGCACAGGTCGACGATCGCCGAGACCTGTTCCGCCGCACGAATCTTCGGCACTGTGAACACAAAGCCCGGCAGTAGTCCGCCTGCTCCGTCGAGGACGAGCTCGAGGGTTCGCAGCGCGCGCCGACGTTCGTTCGCCGCGAGCCCTTTCGTGCGAACGCCGAACGATGTTGGTGCACCGACTTTTTCGGACCAGCCGGCCAATGCCTCACCAGCCGACTTCGCCGCCGCGTCTTCTTCCTCGTCGGTCCGGAACCCGTAACCGTCTTCGAAGTCGATGCGCATGTCCTGCACGGGCTGCTCGGCGAGCCGCCGCCGGACCGCAGGGAGCGCGCCGGTGGCGTCGAGGCCGACGAGGAAGTCGGCGTGGCGATGCAGCAGGTCGAGGGCGGTCGCGCCCCAGTCTGCGGGGGTGGCGGCGGTGGCGCGGTCGGCGGCCACGTAGGCGGTGTGCACGGGCTGGATGCGGTCGCCCGCCCCCGGGTAGCGCACGCGCAGGTCGGCGTCCACGGCGTCGAGAACGGAGTCGATGCGGGCCCGAATGTGCTCGGGGATACGGGTATTCACCCGACGGTTCCTTCCTGGATGGTCCGCCACACCCGGTCGGCGGTCATCGGTAGTCGGTACGGGCGGGCGCCGACGGCGTCGCGGATGGCGTTCGCCAGGGCCGGGGCCACCGGGTTGTAGGGGGACTCACTCATCGATTTGGCACCGAGCGGACCGAGTTCGTCACTGGTTTCGGCGAAATAGACCTCCGTGCGTGGCAGGTCGGCGAATTGCGGAATGTGATAGTGGCGCAGCGTCTTTGTGGTCACCACGCCGTCCTCCGACCGCATGTCCTCGTAGAGCGCGGTACCGAGCGCCTGCGCGACACCGCCCTCCACCTGCCCGCGAAGCTGGACGGGGTTGAGTACCGTGCCCGCGTCGGCGACCTGGATCGATTGCAGAATCCGCACCGCACCGGTCGACGGCTGAACCGCAACCCGGAACGCGTGGACATTGAAACTCACCGAACGCGGGGTGCCCGCGTGGGTGCCGTGGGCGATGAGCTCACCGTCGGCCAACAGCCGCGCCGCGGTGATCAGCTCGGCACCGCAGCGCACCCCGCCCATTTCGAGCACGCAGTCGCGTTCGGGGTGCCCGCTCACCTTCGCCGCCCTGGCCAACAGCATCGCGTGCAGTTCGAGCGCCGCCGCGTAGGAGGCCTTGCCGGCGACCATGGTGCCGGTGGAGCCGAACGCGCCGGTGTCGTGGCCGACGACGTCGGTGTCGGACTGGCGGATCACGATCCGTTCGGCGGCGGTGGCGAGCGCCGTTGCCGCGAGCTGGGCGTGGACCGTGGTGGTGCCGTTGCCGAATTCCGCTGTACCGACGCCGATTTCGTAGCGGCCGTCGGGAAGCAGACCGGCTGTGGCGTCGGCGTGGTGTCCGCGCGGGGGCACGGTCGCGATCATCGCCACGGCCATCCCTTCGCCCACTTGCCATTCCGGGCCGGGCGCGGCGACGCCGTTGCCACGACGGAGTGCCTGCTGGGCGGTGTCGAGGCACTGGTCGAGGCCGTAGCTGCCGAACGTCAGGTCGGACTCGTCGACTTCGGCGCCGGTGAACTGGTCGCCGGGGATCACCACATTGCGGCGACGGAATTCGAAGGGGTCGATGCCGAGTTCGCGGGCCAGTTCGTCGATGGCGGATTCGACGCCGAAGATCACCTGGCCGAGGCCATAGCCGCGGAACGCGCCGGAGGGAATGTTGTTGGTGTACACCGCTTGCGCGTCGATCCGCTTGTTCGGGCAGCGATACACGGCCACCGACTCGCCGACGGAATGGAACATCACGCCCGCACTGTGGTTGCCGTAGGCGCCCGCGTCGGCGAGGACATCGACCGAAAGCGCGGTCAGGATGCCCGCCGCGTCGGCCGCGGCGGTCACCGCGACGCGCATCGGGTGACGGCAAGTGGCCGAGGTGAATTCGTCGGTGCGGGTGAACTCGTATTGCACCGGGTGCCCCGTGCGCAGCACCGCCAGCGCGATCAGGTCCTCGGCCAGCATCTCCTGCTTCGCGCCGAATCCGCCGCCGACGCGGGTGGCGAAGACCCGCACGCGATCTCGATCCAGTCCGAAGACGTGGCAGAGTTCGTCGCGCACCAGGAACGGCACCTGGGTGCTGGATCGGACGACGAGCCTGCCCGCGTCATCGAGCCAGCCGATCCCGCCGTGCGTTTCCAGGTGCACGTGCTGCACGCGCGGCGAATTCCACACGCCGCTCACGACTTTCGCGGCCTGTTCGATACCGGTGTCGAAGTCGCCGACACCACCGTGGATCTCGGCGATCAGATTGCGTTCCGCATCGGCGATCCGCGCCGACTCCGGCTTGTCGGCATGCAGCTTCGGCGCATCATCGGCCAGCGCATCGTCGGGTGCGAAAACCGCAGGCAGGACCTCGTATTCCACCTGGATCGCACGCACTCCGGCACGCGCTGCTGCCACCGTCTCGCCCACGACCGCAGCCACCCGCTGCCCGACGAACCGAACCGTGCGATCGAGCACGAACGTGTCGTCCGGATCGTCCTCGCGCAGTTCGTGCCGAGCAGTGGAAAAGGCCGTCTGCGGTCCATCCACATGCGTCAACACCACACGCACACCCGGAACAGCCTGCGCCGCAGCCACATCGATCGACACGATCCGCGCATGCGCGTGCGGACTGGCCAACACGGCCAGATGCCAAGGCGCCACCGGCGGCATCTGCTCGCCCTCCCCCGGCACCACATCCATCGTGAATGCTTCCCCACCCCGCACGATCCGCGCCCCCGCAGGCGCCCGCACCCCATCCCCGATCTGCCCGGCCCGATACTTCCGCCGCATCACCCCACCGACCCGAGCCTCCGCCGCCAGCACAGCCGCCACCGAGACCTCCGGCCCCTCCTCGGCCGACACCGTGGTGACCTCGCCGGCCAACCGACCCGGGTGTCCGTGCGTCACATAGGACTCGACAGCAGGCCCCGCCGCACTGACCGACTCCGCCGATCGCGCCACCTCATCGCCAACGCTCGGCGTATCCGACGAACTATCCCCAGCGGTCGGCTCACACCCTGTGCACAGCGAGCCGGATCCTTCCGAACGATGGGGCGTCGAGTCGGACTCGGTAGTTGTGCACAGTGATGCACAGGGTGCTGCCAAGGCGTCGGCGATGGCGCGATAACCCGTGCAGCGGCAGAGGTTCCCCTTCATCAACTCGGCCCGTTCCGCATCGGTGACCGCGTGAGCAGGCAAGTTGTCCACAGCCGTGTCGGGGCGGGCGGCTGCCAGACCCGAGGCCGTCACCACCATTCCGGCGGTGCAGAAACCGCATTGGAACCCGGCGTTCTCGACGAAACTGCGCTGCACCGGGCTCGGGCTGTCGGCGTCACTCAGGCCGGCGGCCGTCGTCACCGCACGGTCGGCGGCGCGATGGGCGGGAATCAGGCAGGAGTGGACGGGTTCGCCGTCGAGCAGTACCGAGCAGGCGCCGCAGTCGCCGGAGTCGCAGCCCTTCTTGACCGCGAGTTCACCGTGTTCGCGCAGCAGCGTGCGCAGGCATTGGCCGGGTCGCGCGGTTACTTCGGCCGCATGCCCGTTGATGTCCAGCCTCATGAACCACCTCCCTGCACACCCGCCGACGCCTCCCGGAGTTCGGCGGCGACCTCAGCAGCCAGCAGCCCGGTCACGTGTTCGCGCCAGTCGGGCGCGCCGTGCGGGTCGTCGAACCACACATCGGGCTCCAGATCAGCCAGGGCGCCTGTCAGATCGGATTGCGAAGGGACAGCATCGAAGTCGAGCACGATCGGGCGCACGGTCGCCGCGGTGATGGTGATCGCGCAACGGTCATCGGCATCGTGCCTGCCCATCACCACCGACCCGGAACGACCGAGCGGCGCCAACGCGATCTTGCGGAAACTGGTGCGCGCCAACAGACTCGACATGGGCACCATGAAGGAGCGCACAACAGCGCCCGAAGCCAAGATGTTCTCGCCCGGTCCGGTGACGAAGTCGCGCAACGAGATTCGCCGCTCACCCCCACCACGCGGCCAGATCACCACGGTGGCATCCAAGGCGACCAGCGCACCGAGCACCGCACCGGCGGGCAGCGACAGACACACATTTCCGCCGACTGTCGCGGTACGCCAGATCTTGTGCGACGCCAGCAGCGCCCGGCACGCCTGAGCGAACAACGCCGTGCCCGGCCACTCCGGCCGCAACATCGGTGTCCCGAGTTCAACCCCGGGACGAGCACCGGCGAACTCCGCCAGCGTGCAGGTCGCGGCGATCTCCAGCCCCTCGGCGGAGGCCGTCAAGGGCGTCCAGCCGAGGGTGGTGATGTCGACGAGCCGATCGAGATGATCGTGCGGTTCGGAGAACAGAAAAGTGCCGCCCGCCAGCACCGCGCACCCCGCTCCGACCTGCGCCAGATCGGCGCGTTCGCGGGCGATTACTACCTCGGAAACAGTGTCCAGATCCACGTTCACCTCGCTTACCTCACCGGCCACAGTAGGGGCGGTGAGTTGCCACGATGTTGCGCGAAACCCGCGCCGGATTGCGCCACGGTTAACCCGGTGTACGCCTTCCAGTGTGCGCCGATCCCGGCAAACCTGCAGTTCAGCACGCCGATGAGCGGCGACGTCGACCGGCGCAGGCCCATCTGCGGTCGACCTGGGCGCGTTCACCGCCGCCCCACTGATACCGCCGACGCGCTCGTAACCGGCAATCTGCCCTGCCACGAGCGGCGCCGTCCCCGGGCGAGGCCGAGCTGGGTCGCTGGCCGACCGCGCCCGCGCGGTCGACATCAGTCACACCCCGCGCGCACGGTCGACACTCGCGATCCCGGACCACACCGCATGGCGAAATCACCCACCGGCCAGCAGTGTCGCCTGCGCCTGGGCCACATCAGCACCCACCGCCGCCTCGTCCACCGTCAGCACCACATCGTCACGAACGACCTCACGCCCGTTCACCAGCAGCGCGGCCAGCGGCGGCGCCGACCCGAGAATCAGCGCGACGACCGGGTCTTCGATACCCGCGTGAGCAGGCGTGTCGAGCCGCCACAGAGCCAGATCGGCCAGCTTGCCCGGCTCGATCGACCCGATCTCCTCGGCCCGCCCGAGCACCCGCGCCCCACCCATCGTCGCCAGTTCCAGCGCCGCACGCACCGACATCGCCCGCGGCCCGCCGACCGCCCGCGCGTACAGCAGCGCGTTGCGCGGTTCCTCGATCATCGAACTCGACTCGTTACTGGCGGCACCGTCGACACCGAGACCCACCGGCACACCGGCGGCCACCAGGTCGGCGGTGCGCGCGATTCCCGCGCCCAACCGGCCGTTGGACGTCGGGCAGTGCGCGATCCCGGTCCCGGTCCGAGCCATCGCGGCGATCGCCGGATCGTCGAGGTGCACGGCGTGGGCGTACCAGACGTCATCGCCGAGCCAGCCGAGCTGTTCCATGTACTCGGCGGGCGTGCAGCCGAACTTGTCCTGGCAGAATTCCTGCTCATCGAGGGTTTCCGCGAGGTGGGTGTGCAGCCGCACCCCGGCCGAACGAGCCAGCGCCGCGGACTCGCGCATGAGGTCGGCGGTCACCGAGAACGGCGAGCACGGGGCGAGCGCGATCCGCACCATCGCGTCGAAGGACGGATCGTGCCAGTCCGAGATGGCCGCGGCACTCGCGGCGAGAATGTCGTCGATCGACTCGACCACCGAATCCGGCGGCAGCCCGCCTTTGCTCTGTCCGAGATCCATCGACCCACGCGCCGGATGGAACCGCAGCCCCACCTCGGCCGCCGCCCCGATCTCCGCAGCGAGCAGGTCGCCCCCACCGCACGGGAACACGTAATGGTGATCCGACGACGTCGTGCACCCACTGCGTGCCAGCGAAACGAGCGCACCGGTCGCGGCCGTGCGCACCGACTTCTCGTCGATCCGCGCCCACACCGGATACAGCGTGGTCAACCACTCGAACAAGGTGTTGTCGGCGGCGATCCCCCGGGTGATCCACTGGTACAGGTGGTGATGGGTGTTGACCAGACCGGGCGTGAGCACACAGCCCCGCCCGTCGATCCGCGCCACCTCGGGCCCGACCTCCGGCGGCGTACCCGCACCGACGGCCTCGATCCTGTTGCCACGCACCGTGACCCAGCCATCCCGGTATTCGGTGCCCGCCGCGTCGACGGTCACCACCGCGCATCCGTAGATCAGCAGGTCGGTCATGGCTGCCACGCGATGCCTGCGTCGGGCGCGTCCGCGCGGGCCAGGGTGGCGTGGATCGAGCCGTACGGACGATCCGCCGCCCAGAACACCTCACTGTTGTTCTCGATCTCGAATCGCGCCAGGTCGTAGTCGAAGTGGTGTTTGTTCGGCGCCGACAACCGGATCTCGGCGAGCATCGGAAACCGTTCCAGCACAGCGGTTCCCATCGCGTACAGCGTCTGCTGCAGCGCCTTGGAATAGGTGGTCGCGAACAGCTCGAGCAGTGTGGCGCGAATTCCGGCGTACAGCTCGTCCCAGTCGAATCCGGCGGTCTCGGCGAATCGCCACTGCACCACCAGCGAGCTGGCCAGCACCCGATCGTGGGTGGGCGCGAGGGTCGTGAACTCGTCGGTGAGGAAGTCGGCGAACTCAGAGCCGGTCGACTTGAGCAGCACCAGGTCCTTGATCCCACCGATCACCCAGCCCTGCTGTTGCCCGCCCTTGCCCGCCACGGTCACCGCGGCCGTACGCACCTCGGGCCCCTGCCGCACCCAGGTGTGATCGTGTTCGGCACCGTCGACCGAGACACGCTGCCAGTCATAGGAATCCACGTCGATCCGCGCACTCGACACCGGTTCGACCGTGTCGACGAAGTGCTTCGCCAGCGCGATCGCGTACTCCTCGATGGTGTCGAGGCCGGGCTTCTTCGCGAAGACGAACGCCATGTGTTTCTGGGTGTCGGTCGGCAGAACGTGACGCTGGTCACCATCGGTATATGCCGCCGCGAAATCACCACGCAGGGTGGTGGAGACGTTCACGTCGCGGATCTCGTGGCGCGCGTTCTCCTTGCAGAAACGCACAACCCGGTTCTCGGCCTTGCCATATCGGTTGTCGGTCAACACGATCGGACCACTCAGTGACATCTCAGCTCCCTCGGTAGGTGGAATAGGCGAACGGCGACAGCAGCAGCGGCACGTGCAGATGCGGCTGCTCACCCACCGTGAAGGTGACGCGGACTTCGGGATAGAAGGTCTCGGTGCCCTGGGCGGCGAAGTAGCTGCCGGTATCGAAGAACAGGTGGTAGTCGCCCGGATTCAACCCTGCCGCAAGCTCTTTCACCCGGCCGTCGGCATCGGTGAGCGCCTCGGTGAGCCGCAGCTCGTCGCGCACCAGCCACACCGCGACCCCCGCGGCGGGCACCCCGCGCACGGCATCGAGAACGTGCGTACTCAAGCTCGTCATGAGACCACCAGCCCTGCCAGACGCAGCCGGTTGATCTTCGCCAATTCCGTTCGCATGACCTGCCTTTCGGTAGCCGGATCGTTGTCCAACCGCGCCCGCAGAACCGCGAGCAGTTCCTCACCGCTTCGCCCTGCCGCGCAGACCAGGTAGATATGACCGAACTTCGCCTCGTAAGCGCGATTGCCCTCGGCCAGCGCCGCACGCACGTCATCGGCCACTCCGGCCTGCTCACGCGCCGACGCCGCCGAGGTCGGGCGGTCGCCGATGCGCGGGTGTCCGGCCAGCGCCTCGTCGATGTCGGCGTCGTCGAGCGCGGCCGACGTCGCATCGGCCACCTCCAGCAGCGATTGTGTGGTGGCATACGGGCGCGCGGCCACGATTGCCCTGCCCCAGCGTGGTGCCGAGCAACAGGCAAGCAATGCTTCTTCGGCGATCGTCGCAGGTAGGTCGTTGAAACCCGCGAGACTCAACCCTTCGCTCGTCATCGATCCAGCATCGCGCGATCCCCGGCCTGTCGCCACCGCTGTGCAATCCATCACGTCGGCGTGTCGTCGTCGCTGCGCTCCCCCGCTGTAATCGACCGGCAACATTGCGTCATTACCTTCGCTCACATGCCCCCACTCGCCCCTGCCGCGCACTCGAAGTGCGCGGGCATCGTCCTCGCGGCGGGTGCGGGCACGCGGTACGGCAAACCCAAGGCACTCGCCGAAAACGGCGCCTGGTTGCGCTCGGCGATCACCACCCTGCGCGACGGTGGCTGCGATCCGGTGATCGTCATGCTCGGCGCCACCGGACCCGATCCGAGCGCGCTCGGACTGCCCGACGGCACCGAGTGGCGGTGGGTCGCCGACTGGGCGACCGGCCTCGCCGCGACGGTGCGCGCGGGCCTGCGCGCCGCCACCGAAACGGGCACCCGCTACGTGGCCTTTTTCCCCGTCGATACTCCCGATGTCGGGGCAGATGTGGTCGCCAGGGTGCTCGCCGCGGCACGTTCGAATCAGAGCGGACTTTCTCGCGCTGTGTTTCACAACACACTTGGACACCCCGTTGTGATCGAGAACAAGCACTGGGAAGCCATTTCCGCTGTTGCCGCAGGTGATTACGGGGCCGGTTCCTATTTGGGCGGTCGACAGGATATGGTGTGCGTCACGTGCGACGACTTGGCGACAGGGACCGATCGCGATTTCCCGGGAGTCGGCGCACGGTGATCGGAGATTTGAGATATGCGCGATATCGTCGATGACCTTCTGCGAGTGTGGCATTCGGGCCGTACGGGCGGCCTCGCCACCGTGGTCCGTACCATCGGCACCAATTCCCTGCCGATCGGCTCCTCGATGCTCGTCACCCCCAACGGTGGCGTCTTCGGATCCATCGCCTCCGGTCGCCTGGAAGAGACCGTGTACGAGGCGGCACTGGAAGCGGGCCGCACCGGCGTCCGGCAACTACGTCGCTACAGCATGCTCACCGGTTTGGAATCGAGCGCCGACGACGGCACGCTCGTCGACATTTTCGTAGAGCCGTTCTCCTGCCGAGATTTTCCCGAATTCCCCACCATCGCCGCGGATATTCAGGCCCATCGCCGGGTCACCGTGTTCACCGTGGTGTGGAATCAGGATCCCGATGTGATCGGCCAGCATCTGGTCACCGACCGCAAGCACGCGACCGAGCTCGTCGCGCTGCCCGAGTCGGATCTGTTCGTCGCCTCGTACTGCCCGCCGCCGCGCCTGATCATCTTCGGCGCCAACGCCTACGCGGCCACCCTCGTGGCGCAGGCGCGGATGATCGGCTACCGGGTGAGCATCTGCGACTCGCGCCCCGAGTTCGCCGACCCGGCCTCGTTCCCCGGCGCCGAAGTGGTCGTCGACTGGCCGCACCGCTACCTCAACACCCTCGCGGCCGCGGGCGAGATCGACTCCGAAACCGCGATCGTGGTGCTCGCCAACGAGCCGCGCTTCGAGATCCCGCTGCTCACCGTGGCCTTACGACTACCCGAGCTCGGCTACCTCGCCGCCCTCGGCACCCCCGCCGACCAGGCACGGCGTCTCGACGACCTGCGTGCAGGCGGTTTCGACGAGCCGACCCTGGCCCGCGTGCACGTGCCCGCCGGTCTGGAATCGGGTCCGCGCACCCCCGCCGAGACGGCCGTGTTCATCACCGCAGACTTCCTCGCCTCCCGCGCGGGCCTGCGCCTGACCGCCCAGCGCGACTACGGCTCCCACGCTTCAGTGGGTATGGCGATATAGGTCGTCCTTCGGCCTGGCCGCCTTGATCCGCGCTCCCTTCGGGCAGATCAAGGCGGCCGAGCCTTGTCAGACCTACTTCAAGCCGGGGTTCTCCGCGTAGATCTCGCGAATGATCGACATGTCGAACAGCTGGTCGGCCTTGATGTCGATCTTGGCGGTGCGCAGGGCGGCGATGTTCTGTTCGATCAGCGCGTCCGACATCGTCAGCAGCCCATCGGTCTTGGTCGAGGCCGAAACCACCAGGTCGTTCTGCGCGGTGGCCTCCTTGGTCTGCTCGGCCAGGTCGAGCTTGAGGTCCTTGCCGTAGACCTCGACGGCCAGGCGCGCGGACTCGGCGGGGCTGGCGACGGCGTCCTTCCAGCCCTTGATCTCGGCGATCAGGAAGGCCTTGAGCTTGTCGCGCTCGTTGTCGATGGTGTGCTGGCTGACGGTCAACGTCTCGGCGACCAGCGGCAGACCGAAGTCGGCGAACAGGAAGTGCTCGTTGGCGAAGCCCTTGGCGGCCAGGGTGATCGGCTCGTTGGTCACGTAGCTCACCCAGCCGTCGACCTCACCGTTGGCCAGCGGGGTCGGATCGAACTGCGCGGGCACCACCGTCACCTCGCCGGGGCTGATGCCGTTGGCGGCCAGCAGCGCGTTGAAGATGAGCTGGTTGGTGTCCTGCACGCCGATCTTGCGGCCCTTCATATCCGCGGGCGACTTGATCGGCTTGGCCGCCGAACTGACGATCGCGAACGGGTTCTTCTGGAAGGTCGCGCCGACGATCTTGGCGGGCAGCCCCTCCAGGATGGCGGGCGCGGTGGTCTGCGGCGCGGAAAGGCCGAGCCAGATCTTGCCGGTATCGAGTCCGGCTTCCACCGAAGTCGACGCCGCACCACCCGCGACGAGGTCTACCCCACCGAATCCCGCATCCTTGAAATAGCCTTTCGAATCCGCGAAATACTCACCCGCGAATTCGATGTTCTTGATCCAGGACAACTGGACAGCGACCTTGCCGTATTTCGAACCGTCGTCGGTCGAGCCGTTCGAGGAAGTGGCCGAACTACCGCCACAAGCGGCGAGCAGACCGGCGCCGCCGAGCGCGGCGCCGGTCAGTGCGGAAAAGCGGAGAAAGGAACGACGGTCGATACTGTTCATACGCAGAATGTAGATTCGCCGCGTTTCGTTCTCTTTGCGGTTGCGTTCCGCCGCTATTCCTTACCCGCGCTCGGACCGAATCGCGCGAGCACCAGGTTTTCGATCACGCCGACAATCGCGTACAGCAGCACCGAGACCACCGTGACCACCACGATCGAGGCCCAGAGCCGGTTGTACTGGAACATCGGGATGGCCCGCACCAGGCTGGCACCCAATCCCGTTCCGCTGCCCAGCCATTCGCCGAGCAGTGCGCCGATCAACGCGCCGGGCACCGAGACCCTGGCCGCGGCGAACACCGACGGCAGCGCGGCGGGCACCGCGACCATGCGCAGTCGCGTCCAGCGCGAGCCACCGTAGGCGGTCACCAATTCCATTGCCTGTCTTGGTGCTTCACGCAGCCCGGTCATGATCATCACCAGGGCGGGGAAGAACACGACGATCGCCGTCAGCACCGTCACCCCGGCCGTGCCACGGCCGAAGATCAGCACGATGATCGGACACAGCGCCACCAGCGGCACCGACCGCAACAGCATCGCGACCGGCATGAAGGTCTGCTGCACCGCCGAATACAGCACGAACAGCGCGGCGACGCCGAGCGCGCCGAACATTCCGACGAGGAAACCCGATGCCGCGTCGCCGAGGGTGATCGCGAGGTCGTCGAAGATCGCCTGCCGCGCGCTCGGCGCACCCGCCGAGGTCACCAGGTAGGCCCACACATCCGACGGCGTCTTGCCCACACGGGGCCCGATCTGCGGGAACAGTCGAAGGAACAGCGTCCAGATGACGAGCAGCAGGATCAGGGACGTCGCCAGCGGCAGCAGAAAGCGCCCGATCCGGCGTACAACGGTGATTGTCATCGCGCTGCCTCCTCTGCCGTCCACGGCGTGATCAACCGGGCCGCGCCCGCCACCAGCAGATACCCGAGCCCGGCCAGCGCGGCGGCGGCGATCGCCATGCCCCACGTGCGCGGCACGTTGTAGGCGGTCTGCGCGGCCGTCAGAGCGACCCCGATGCCGCTGTCGACGCCACCCAGATATTCACCGATGATGGCGCCGAGCACGGCCGACGGCGCGGCGATCTTCAAGGCGGCGAACGTATTCGGCAGTGCGGCGATGGCCCGGACGCGATACAGCTGCTGCCAGCGGCCACCGCCGTAGGCGCGCACCAGATCCAGGCTGGCCGGGTCGGCCGAACGCAATCCGCTCACCGCGCCGACCATGGTGGTGAAGAAGCAGTACATCGCGGCCAGGAACACCGTGGGGGTGCGCCCACCGAACACCACCAGGATGATCGGGCCCAGCGCCACCAGCGGCGTGCAGTAGCTCAGGATCGCCAACTGGGTGGCGAGGGGTTCGATGCGCGGCACCACCATGATCAGCGCCGCCAGCCCGATAGCCAGCACATTTCCCCACAGGAAGCCCTGCAGTGCCCCGAGCGCGGTGACCTGGAAGTTCGGCCCGTAGAGGCCCCAGCCGTCCGACCACATGGTGGACAGCACGCGCCACGGACTGGGAATCGTCCCGCCCGCGGTGCCCGCGGCGGCCAGCGCCCACCAGAACCCGATCAGCCCGACGACCCCGAGCGCGCCGGCGATCCGGCTCATCCCGAGCCACGACGGAATACGCTGGGCCACAGCCACACTCATGCGACTCCACCCCGCCCGAACAGCAGCTCGGACAGGTAGTCGCAGAGCTTGTGGAATTCGGGCGTGCGCATCATCTCGGGCGTGCGCGGACGCGGCAGATCGATCTCGACCAGTTCCAGCACCCGCCCCGGTCGCGGGCTCATCACCGCCACCACATCGGAGAGGAACACCGCCTCGGAGATGCCGTGGGTGACCATCAGAGTGGTCGCGGGCTTCTCGGTCCAGATGCGCAGCAGTTCCAGATTCAGCCGCTGCCTTGTCATGTCGTCGAGCGCGCCGAACGGTTCGTCGAGCAGCAGCACCGACGGTTGCACCACCAGCGCCCGCGCGATCGAAACCCGTTGGCGCATACCACCGGACAACTGCGCGGGCTTGGCCTTCTCGAACCCTTCCAGACCCACCAGCGCGATCAGTTCGGCGATCCGCTCCGGTTCGGCGGGCAGCCCTGCCACCTGCAACGGCAACCGGATATTGGACTCCACACTGCGCCACGGCAGCAGTGCCGAATCCTGGAAGGCGATGCCGAGCTGATGGCCACCGCGCAATTGTTCCGGCGAAAGGCCGTTGATCCGCGCGGTGCCCGCACTCGGTTCGTCGAGGCCGGCCAGAATCCGCAGCACCGTCGATTTGCCGCAGCCGGACGGTCCGAGCAGGGACAGAAACGCACCGTGAGAAGTCCGCAAATCGACCGAATCGAGCGCGTTGACGGTGTTGCGTCCTACCGTGAAGGTCTTGCTCAACCCAGTGATCTCGATCCCGGTGGTCGCGCTACCGGGGATTTCCTTACCCATGCTCGTCACCATAAGAGCGCCCGGTTGCGGCGGCATTTCCGAATCCGCGCCGATATTGCGTCCCGGTTAACCGTCGGGGTGGAGAACATGAAGCGTGCTCGAGGTCACCCAGAAATGTGAACCGGTAACGATTCTGTCCTGTGAGAGGACATAGAATGTCGGAGGATCTGACAGCCCCACGGGGGTCGAGCGCCTATGCTCTCGACCGACCAGGGGAAGAACTGCGATGACGTGCCCGACAGGGCGCGTGGACTGGAACCGACTGTTCGATGAAGCTCACTGCCCTACGTAACGTGGCCTCGCTGCGTACCACCGCCATGGCTCTGACCGCCGCGTTGTCGGTGGCCGTTGTCGCCGGTGGCGCCGCGTCCGCCGCCCCCGAGAAGCCCTCTGCCGTGTCGTCGGTCGTCAAGGACGGTCGCGTGTGGCACCTGAAGGTGTATTCGGCGGCGATGAAGAAGGACATCACCATCGAGGTGCAGCGTCCCGTCGACGAGTCCAAGCCCGCCCCCAACTTCTACATGCTCAACGGCCTCGACGGTGGCGAGGGCACGGCCAGCTGGGCCGCCCAGACCCAGGCGCTGGAGTTCCTGGCCGACAAGCAGGTCAACGTGATCCAGCCGGTCGGCGGCCGTGGCAGCTACTACGCCGACTGGAAGCAGGAAGACCCGAAGCTGGGTCTGAACAAGTGGAGCACCTTCTTCACCCAGGAGCTTCCGCCGCTGCTCGACAGCACCCTGAACTCGACCGGCCTGAACTCGCTGGCAGGCCTGTCCACCTCCGGTACCTCGGTGCTGCAGCTGGCCGAGGCCAACCCGGGTCTGTTCAAGTCCGTCGCCGCCTACAGTGGCTGCGCGCAGATCGCCGACCCGATGGGCAAGCAGGCCGTCAAGTTCTCCGTGGAGACCTGGGCCGGCGGCAAGACCGTCAACATGTACGGCCCGGACAACGATCCGGCCTGGGTCGAGAACGACCCGGTCATCAACGCCGAGAAGCTGCGTGGCACCAACCTCTACATCTCCAGCGGTAGCGGTATGCCGACCAACGCCGACGTCGCCTACTACCTCAACGGTTCGCCCGGCCCGATGGGTGTGGTGAACCTGGGTCTCGGCATCGGTATCGAAGCCGCGACCAACGCTTGCAGCCAGAACCTGAAGGCCAAGCTGGACTCGCTGGGTATCCCGGCGACCTACCAGTTCACCCCGATGGGCACCCACTACTGGCCGTACTGGGAGTCGGCGCTGCACGAGTCGTGGCCGATCCTGGCTCAGGGCATGGGCATCTGATTTCCCACTGAAAGCGGGAGGCATCCGATTCGGGTGTCTCCCGTTTTTTGTTGTGCTCAGCTATGTGGTGGGTGCGACCGCGGTGCGGACCGTGAGCCCAGAGCGGATGAAGTAGGCGTACCTCCGCCTTCGCTCCGGCCGTGCGCAGCTCAGGACCGCTGACGCGCCTGTACCCAATGGGCGATCTCGTCGCAGATCTCGTCGACCGAGATCGCGTCACCGGGCACCGTGGCGTGCACCATCTCCTGCGCGAGCGAATTCACCGCCCCGATCACCGCGAGCCCGAACAGGTGCAGGCTGCGCGATTCCGCTTCGCCGCGTTCGGCGGCCCGTTGCGCCTCCCTGGTGAGCAGGGCCGAAATGGACCGTCGCTGGGCGCGTCGCCACTCCTCCACCACCGGACTCACGCCGACGACCTCGACATAGAAAACCCGCGCGGCCCGGCGATCACGACACGTCACCGCGAGAAACGCACGGAAACTTTCCACCACGCGCACCACCAGCGGCTGTTCGCTGGTGCGTTCCAAGGCGTCGTCCAGGCGGTTCAGCGCGGCGGCGTTCAATCGGTCGACCAGTGCGATCAGTAATGCCTCGCGGCTACCGATGTCCTCATAGAAACTGCGCGTCGACACATTCGCGGTCGAACACAGGCGTTCGATCGAGGTCGACGAATATCCCTGGGTACCGAATAGTTCCAGTGCCGCGTCGGTCAACCTGTTGCGGCGCAGCGCAACTCGCTGCTGGCGCGACAATCCGCCATAACTACGACCACTATCGGTTACATCCGCACGCCGAACCACGGATGCATGCTAGCGCGCGAGCGCACGCACGCCGGGTGATTCGCCATTGTCACGCACAATTGAACCGGCACTGCGTAATTCGCGTGCGATCAATTCTGTTCGGTAGTGGCTTCACCGTCATCGAGCGGTTCGGCCAACGGCCAACCACCGGCCGCCAGATGCGAAGCCACCCGCGAGACATCGGCGGCCGCGGGCTGCTGCTTCGCGAAATCGGCGATGGCAGCGGCGATATCAGCTTCGCTGATCGTTTCACCGGGACGGCTGGCTTCCACCAGTCGCTCGCCGATCGTCACCACCTCGTAGTCGGTGAGGTGACGGTGCAGCACCGCGAACAACGCGACGTAGTCGGACTGCGGAATACCCTGCGGATAGCCCGCGCGCAACCAGCCGAGCACCCGCGAGAGCAGATTGCCGCGCACCGACGGGCTCGCGGGAGTGGGGTTCGGATCGGTCATGGCGTCGTCCTCACTCATGATTGGCCGAACAGGTGAATGCCGAACTGATGGGCGATGAATGCCTTGGCGGTGAACAGGATTCCGGCGACAACCACCACCACGATCAGCGACACGCAGATCAGCGCACCCGCCAGCGTGGGATAGTTGCGATGCACGCGGCCGTCGGCGTCGACGGCCTCGGCATTGGCCCACCACCGCACGGCGACGGCGAAGACGGCAGGCACGCCCGCACCGAAGACCAGTGCGGCGAGCACCACTTCCCACAGTGAACTCAGATTGGTGATCACGGTGTGCACTTTCGCTCCCCTCTACCCGGCGTGGTTCTGGTCGATCGGCGACTGCGGCTGACCCTCGGGCCACTCGTTCACATTGTGGGTGCCGACGGGGTCGCGGCGCGACCGAAGGTAGATACCCAAGGCCCCGGCGATCAGGATGCCGAACACCACGAGCACACCCGGCAGCCCACCGATGAAGTTCGCGATCGCCCAGCAGATCGCGCCGACGATGCCCGCCATCGGCAGGGTCAGCAGCCAGGCCACGGCCATCCGGCCCATCACCCGCCAGCGCACCTCCGCGCCCTTGCCGAGGCCGGTGCCGAGGATCGCGCCGGTCGCGGTCTGCGTGGTCGACAGCGGCAGCCCGAAGTGCGCCGAGGTGAGAATGATCGCCGCCGAGGTCGATTCGGCCGCAAGGCCCTGCGGAGACTCGATCTCGACCAGGCCCTTGCCCAGGGTGCGGATGATCCGCCAGCCGCCGAGGTAGGTGCCGAGCGCGATCGCGACCGCACAGGCGGTCATCACCCACAGCGGCATGTGGTCGTCGGCCTCCAGCGAACCGTAGGCGACCAGCGCGAGGAAGATGATGCCCATCGTCTTCTGCGCGTCGTTGGTGCCGTGCGCCAGCGAGACCAGCGAGGCCGAGCCGATCTGGCCCCAGCGGAACCCCTCGTCGGTCTTGGCCTTGTCGACGCCGTGGGTGATCCGGTACACCAGGAACGTGCCGAGCGCCGCCACCATCGCCGCGATCACCGGCGCCAGGAACGCGGGCAGCACGATCTTGATCAGCACACCCTCCGAGCCCGAGGCCCAGATCACGCCGTTCCAGCCGAGCGCGGCGATCGTCGAACCGATCAGGCCGCCGAACAGCGCGTGCGAGGAACTCGACGGCAGGCCGAGCAGCCAGGTCAACAGGTTCCACAGGATGCCGCCGACCAGCCCGGCGAACACGATGACGAGTAGGGGCTGCCCGCTCACTTCGGTCAAATTCACGATGCCCTTGGCCACCGTCGCCGCCACCGACACCGACAGAAACGCGCCGATCAGATTCAGCACACCCGAGAGGGCCACCGCCGTCTTCGGCTTCAACGCGCCGGTGGCGATCGAGGTCGCCATCGCGTTGGCCGTGTCGTGGAAGCCGTTGGTGAAGTCGAAGGCGAGAGCTGTGACGATGACGATCAACAGGACCATTAGTTCGGCGCTCACCCGAACAGTGTGTCGCATGCCGGGGCCGGATTGCCAGACTGTTGCGGGTAAGTCGCGTTCGGCCCGAGCCGACCTCAGCCGAGGGCGCGCACCGCGCCGATCGTGTCGGCCTGCGCGGGTTCCTTGTCCGGCCGATATCGGACAACGCGGGCGAACCGCAGCGCCACCCCACCCGGATATCGGGTACTGGTCTGGACGCCGTCGAGCGCGATCTCGACGACGAGTTCCGGACGCAGGTAGACGGTCTGGGCGTCGCGGTGGGTTTCGTGGTGCGGGAATTGTTCGGTCTGCCAGCGGAGTAGTTCGTCGGTGAGGCCCTTGAACGTCTTGCCGACCATCACCGGCTCCCCGGTATCCGGGTCGAGGGCGGCCAGATGCAGATTGGACAGGAACCCGGTGCGGCGGCCGTAGCCCCATTCGGCACCGATCACCAGCAGGTCGAGGGTGTGGGCGGGTTTGATCTTCTGCCAGGATTTGCCGCGCCGGCCCGCGGCGTAGGGGGCGTCGAGTGCTTTGACCATCACGCCTTCGTTGCCGACCGCGAGCGCGTCGTCGTAGCAGTCGGCGGCGGCTTCGGCGGTCGGCGCGATGAGTGCGGGGATGCTGTGCTCGCCGGCCACCTGCTCCAGAGCTGCACGGCGGACACGCAGAGGTTCGTCGATGAGGTCGGTGCCGTCCAGGTGCAGGCAGTCGAAGAAGTACGGGTGCAGTTGGCGCGGGTCGCCGATGGTGGCGAATCTGCTCATCGTCTCCTGGAACGGGCGTGGGCGGCCCGCGTCGGTGAGTGCGAGGGTTTCGCCGTCGAGGACAACCGTGGTGCAGTCGAGGGTCTTGACGAGGTCGACGAGTTCCGGGACGCCCGCGGTGATGTCGCGCAGGGTTCTGGTGAAGACCCAGACCTGGTCGCCGTCGCGGTGGACCTGGATGCGAGCGCCGTCGAGTTTGTGTTCGACAGTGATGTCGGGGCCCAGTTCGGCCAGTGCCTCGTCGAGCGAGCCGCCGGGTGAGGCGAGCATGGGCGCTACCGGACGGCCGACTTCGAGGCGGAAAGCCGACAGTGCAGCTTCGCCCCCGGCGAGTGCGGCGATCGCGGTGACGGGGAGTTGGCCCGAGAGCATGTGAGCCCGGCGGACCACGTCGACGGGGATGCCGGTGGACTTGGCGAGGGCCTCGACGACGATCGCGGTGAGTGCGCCCTGGCGGAGTTCGCCAGTGAGCAAGCGGATCAGGAAGGACTGCTCGTCGGCGGTGGCGGCGGTGAACAGCTCGGTCAGCAGTTCGCGGCGGCGGGTGGTGGATCCCTTGCCGGTCAAGCCGGTGAACTGCGAGAAGATGTCGTCCACGGCGGCGACAGTGAGGCTCGCGGCGCTGCTCGGTGGTGTGTCGAGTCCCGTCACCGTGCGCCAACCGGCCCCGATCCGGCCCTGCACCAGCTCACCGGACAACCACGCCACCACCGTCCCGATCTCGGCCGGGCCGGCGGCACCGAAAAGCTCGGCCAGCGCGGCGATTTTCGCCTTGCGCGACCGGGTCGCTCGCACGGCCGCCGAGGCCGTGACGACATCGCTGAACAGCACTCCACGACAGTATCGCGGGGGTGTGACACAGAGCTCGAAGCCGTTGTTAACAATCCCTTGGCAAGGCTGCGAAAACGCCCCTAAACTGGACATATGGCCAAAACCTATGTCGGTGCGCGGCTGCGCCAGCTGCGTACCGAACGTGGGCTCAGCCAGGTCGCGCTCGCGCAGAAACTCGAGATCTCGGCCAGCTATCTGAACCAGATCGAACACGACGTGCGGCCACTCACCGTGCCGGTGCTCACCCGCATCAACGAGGTCTTCGGCATCGACCCCACCTTCTTCTCCGCCCAGGACGACACCCGGCTCATCGCCGAGCTGTCCGAGGTCGTGATGGACGCCGAGCTCGGCATCGAGGCCGACACCCAGCAGATCGCCGACATGGTCTCCGCGCATCCGTCGATGGCCCGCGCCCTGGTGGCCATGCACAACCGCTACCGCAACACCAGCGCGCAATTGGCCGCCGCCACCGAGGACCGGTTCGCCGACGGTTCCGGCAGTGCCGCGATCAGCAAGCCGCACGAGGAAGTGCGCGACTACTTCTATCAGCGGCAGAACTACATCCACGAATTGGACACCGCCGCAGAGGCTCTCACCGCACGCATCCGTTTCCACGGCGGGGAGGTGAGCACCGAGATCGTGCGCCTGCTGCGCGCGCACGGGGTGCGGGTCAGCGAGCGCATCGACCTCGGCGAGGGCGTGCTGCACCATTTCGACCCCGAGACCAAGCAGCTCGAGATCGCCCCGCACCTGTCCGGCGGCCAGCGCACCTTCAAACTCGCCGCCGAACTGGCCTACCTCGAATGTGGCGCACTGCTCGAAAAGCTGGTCGACGAAGGCAATTTCGCCTCCGACGCCTCACGCAAACTCGCGATGCTCGGCCTCGCCAACTACTTCGCGGCCGCGATGGTGTTGCCCTACACGCACTTTCACGAAGTGGCCGAGAACTTCCGCTACGACATCGAGCGCCTCTCGGCCCACTTCTCGCAGAGTTTCGAAACCATCTGCCACCGCCTTTCCACCCTGCAACGCCCCACCCTGCGCGGTGTCCCCTTCTCCTTCGTCCGCGTCGACCGCGCGGGCAATATGTCGAAACGCCAGTCCGCCACCGGTTTCCATTTCTCCGCCAGCGGCGGCACCTGCCCCCTGTGGAACGTCTACGAGACCTTCGCCTACCCCGGCAAGATCATGACCCAGATCGCCCAGATGCCCGACGGCCGCAAATACCTCTGGGTAGCCCGCACCGTCGAACGCCGCGCCACCCGCTACGGCCAACCCGGCAAAACCTTCGCCATCGGCCTCGGCTGCGAACTCCGCCACGCGGGCCGCGTCGTCTACGCCGACGGCATCGACCTCGGCGAAGCCACCGCCACCCCCATCGGCGCAGGCTGCCGAGTCTGCGTCCGCTCCAACTGCCCCCAACGCGCCTTCCCACCCCTGGGCAAAGCCCTCGACATCAGCGAACACCGCAGCTCGGTCTCGCCGTATCTGATCAAATAGGGTCGCTCCCAGACTGCATCCTCCGATATCATCGAGGCATGGAAACCGTCCTCGACCTGCGACTTGCCGCTGGCCTCACGCAGGCCGAGTTGGCGGCACGATCCGGTGTAGCGCGATCGGTGATCGCCGCCTACGAAGCCGGAACACGACGACCGTCTCCGATGATGCTGACCCGACTACGGGCCGTCGCTCGGCCACGCCCATCCGGGGTCGTCGCCAGACACCGCGACCAGATCATCGCGCTCGCCTCTCGCCACAAAGCCCATCGAGTCCGCATCTTCGGCTCCACCTCGAGAGGCGAGGACGTATCCGGAAGCGACATAGACCTTCTGGTTCGCTTCGACTCCGACGCCGACCTGTTCGACATGGCTGATCTGGTCTTCGAACTGGAGGAACTAACAGGCCTCCACGTCGACGTTGTTTCCGAAGGCGGTCTGCCGGACGGCCCCCACCCGATCAGAGACGAGGCCAAGCCGCTGTGAGTCGCTGCACTGTTAGCGCACGGACGATCAAAAGCTTGCAAGACTTCCTCACATTCAGCGACATGGCAGCACACCTCATCAACGGCGGCAAGGAAGCGTACGACGCCGATCAGAACCTCAGGCTGGCCTCCGAGGCAGTGCTTCACCGACTGGGTGAGTCGGTCGCACGCTTGCCCGATGACTTCATCGCCGCCTACCCCGAGGTGTCGTGGCGACGGATCAAGTCGACCCGGAACTTGGTGGCCCACAACTACGACGGTGTCGATCACGAGATCCTCTGGAATATCAGCACGACGGCGCTGCTGTTGCGCCCACGGCGCTGGTCAATCACGCACAGCATGGCCGAGTTTCGTGAAGGCGATCGCTTGCTCGGCACGCACGCGCACATGTGCACGGGAGGTTTCGATGTGGTCGGTGAGGGTGCGCAGGGCCTGTTCATCGTCGCCTGCCAGTACCTGTTCGGCGATGGTGATGTGATCGGCCGTCATCGCCGCGACGCGGTCGGCGGTCGGCACGTCCATGGTGCGGACCGGGCGAACCCGAAGGTAGACCGCCGACAGTGCCTCGGCGAGGGCGGAATTGCCTGCCGCCCTCAGCAATTCGGTGTGGAACTGCTCGTCGGCGGCGACGAGGTCGGGTCCGGGTTCGGGTGGGGTGTCGCGGAAGTCGAGCCAGCGGGCCAGCTCGGCGCGCACCGTCGGTAGGTCGTGCGCGGTCGGCATGGGGACCCGAACCGTCCGATCACCGGAGATACGCTGGAAACCCCTCGACTCCAGCACAATTCGTAGCTCGTAGAGCTCATCGAGTTCGTTCAGGCGGGGGCGGTAGAGGTAGAGCCCGTCGGGGTGGCGCTGCACGAGACCATCGGCTTGCAGGCGAGCCAGCGCCTCGCGCACCGGAGTACGCGAGACGCCGTAGCGCTTGGCCAGCCGTTCGGCGCGGAGCCGCTCGGTCGGCGCGAGTTCTCCGGTCGCGAGGTCGCGCCGGAGCTCGTCGTAGACGCGCACGGCGAGCGGCACTCGCCTCGCCGAGCCGGCCCCCACCCCCCTGTCCGCCATACGTTCGGCTGCGATCAGATCGTCATCGCCGCGCGGACCGCGGATTCCGCACCGGCCCCGCCCGCACCGGTCGAACCGAGATGCCCCGAATGCACCACGTAGTACTGCTGCGCGGCCTGCAACGCGAAGCCGATGTGCTGCTCCACCAGCAGCACGCTCAAACCGCCCCGCTGGGTCAATTCGATGATGGTGCGCTCGATTTCGGCGACCACCGACGGCTGGATGCCTTCAGTGGGTTCGTCGAGGATGAGCAGTTTCGGCTCGGTGATCAGCGCCCGCGCGATGGCGAGCTGCTGACGTTGCCCGCCCGAGAGCAGACCGGCCTTGCGGGTGAGTAGGTTTTTCAGCGCGGGGAACAGATCGAGGGACTCGTCGATCAGCGCCTTGCCGCGTTTGCGTCCGTCCGCGACCACCTGCAGGTTCTCGGCGGTGGTGAGCTGGCCGAAGCTCTGCTGACCCTGCGGCACGTAGCCGATCCCGCGCTTGACCCGTTGCGAAGGTGAGAGTTTGGTGATCTTCTCACCGTCGAAGGTGATGGTGCCCGACTTGGTGGGCAGCAGGCCGACGGCGGTGCGCAGCAGGGTGGTCTTGCCCGCGCCGTTGTGGCCCATGATAGCGACCACGCTGTCGTCGGGCACGGTGAGGCTGATCCCGTGGATCACCTCGGTGCGGCCGTATCCGGAATGGATGTCGTGTAGTTCAAGCATCGGACGACTCTTTCTCTGTCCCAACCAGATTCGCAGTGCCGAGATAGACCTCTTGGACCTTCGGATCGGCCTGCACCTGTTCGACGCTGCCCTCGCTGAGCACCTTGCCGCCCGCGAGCACGGTGACCGAAGTGGCGAAGGATCGCATGAAGTCCATGTCGTGCTCGACGACGACCACCACACGGTCACCACCGATGCGGCGCAACAGGTTTCCGGTCTCCTCGCGTTCCTCGGCGCTCATGCCGGCGACCGGCTCGTCGAGCAGCAGCACCGAGGCGTTCTGCACGAGCAGCATGCCGATTTCGAGCCACTGCTTCTGTCCGTGCGCGAGTACACCGGCGGGCTTGTCGCGCAATGCGGTGAGACCTGTTGTCTCCAAGGCCTCTTCGATACTCGGCAGCACGGACCTGCGCATGCGCAGCAGCGACAGCGCAGAACGACCGGCGCCCGCGGCGATATCGAGGTTCTGCAACACCGTGAGCTGTTCGAACACGCTGGCAGTCTGGAAGGTGCGCCCGATGCCGAGTCGCGCGATCTGATGCACCTTCTTGCCGAGCAGTTCCACACCTTGCTTCTGCGCCGAGCCGGTGGCCGGGACCAGGCCGGTGATGGCGTCGATCAGCGTGGTCTTGCCCGCGCCGTTCGGGCCGATCAGGAACCGCAGGTCACCCTGCAGCACGGTGAGATCGACGTCGGTGACGGCCTTGAACCCGTCGAAACTGACTGACAGCCCGCGAATTTCGAGGTAGTCGCTGTCCATGCCCGCGTTGCCGCCGGCCTTGGGTTCGTGGGTCATCGCGCTTGCACCTTCTCCTCGGTGACGACGGCGGCAGGCTCCTCGGGAGCGGGCGGCAGCTTCTTGCGGCCGTCGAGCCAGCCCTTGAACATCGGCCACAGACCGGCCAGACCGGCGGGGATGAACCCGACGACCACGATGAACAAGATGCCCTGCATGTAGGTCCAGCCCGACGGGAACGACTCCGACAGCGAGGTCTGCGCCCAGGCGACACCGATCGCACCGAGAATCGGGCCGAGCAGCGTGGTGCGGCCGCCGATGGCGACACCGATGAGGAAGGCGATCGACGGGATGACACCGATATCGGCGGGCGAGATGATGCCGACGATCGGGGTGAACAGCGCACCCGCGATACCGGCCAGGAACGCCGCAACCACATACGCGACGATCTTGATATTGGCCGGGTCGTAGCCGAGGAAGCGCACGCGCTCCTCCGCGTCGCGCACCGCGATGAGCAGTTCGCCGTAGCGGCTGCGGTTGAGCTGGCGGATCAACGCGACCACCACGAGCAGCGTGCCTGCAGCGATGAAGAACAGCATCTGCCGGTTGGCCGGGTCGGACAGCTTGAAACCGAAGAAGGCCCGGAAATCCGACAGACCGGTGAAACCACCGATGGCCTGCTGGCCGGTGAGCAGGATCGCCAGCGCCGCTGCGAGGGCTTGGCTCAGGATGGCGAAGTAGGCACCGCGCACCCGGCGCTTGAACACGCCGTAACCGAGCACGGCGGCGACCAGCGCGGGCAGCACCAGGATGGCGAGCAGCGCGACCGGCGCGGAACTGAACGGCTGCCAGAAGCCCGGCAGTTCGCTGATGCCGGAGATCTCCATGAACTCGGGGACATCGTTGCCCAGGCGCGCGGCGTCGGCGAGCTGCATGTGCATGGCCATGATGTAGGCGCCGATTCCGAAGAACACGCCCTGGCCGAGGGTGAGCATTCCGCCACGGCCCCAAGCCAATCCGATGCCCGCCGCCACGATGGCGAAGCAGAGGAACTTGGCGAGCAGGTTCAAGCGGAAGTCGCTCAAAACCGCTGGGGCGACGGCGAATAGCATAATCGCGGCAACGCCGAAGCCGAGTAGTGGTGTCAGTCGCGGGTATTCGCGGAGACGTTCGGTGAGTGCGGTCATGCCAGGCTCCTCGTCCGCACGGTGAACAGGCCCTGCGGGCGGACCTGCAGGAAGATGACGATCAGCACGAACACGATCACCTTCGCGATGGACGCGGTGGTGGAGTATTCGATGAACGAGTTGAGCAGGCCGAGCGCGAACGCCGCGATCACCGTGCCCTTGATCTGGCCGAGACCACCGATCACGACCACCAGGAACGCGTCGATCAGATAGCTCTGGCCGATGGTGGGGCTGGTCGACCCGATCAGGGTGAGCGCCACACCGGCGACACCGGCCAGCCCGGAACCGATGAAGAACGTGCTGATATCAGTGAAACGGCTCGAGATGCCGCTGGTTTCGGCCAGTCCACGGTTCTGCACGACGGCACGAATTCGTCGGCCCATCGGGGTGGTCTTGAGTACGGCGGCCAGGGTGGTCACCGCAATGATCGCCAGCACCAGGATGAAGATGCGGGTCTTCGGCACGACCGCGCCCGCGATAGTGATTCCGCCACTGAGCCATTCGGGCACCAGCACGTTCTTGGCGGGTGCGCCGAAGATGTCACGCGCGGCCTGCTGCAGCACGAGGCCGACCCCGAAGGTGACCAGCAACGTGTCGAGCGGGCGGTCGTACATGTAGCGGATGAGCCCCATTTCCAGGGCGGCGCCGAGCAGGCCACCGATGAGAAAACCCATCAGCAGGGACACGACCAGTGAAACTCCAGCCGATGAGAAAACTTGCTGCACAACGTATGTGGTGTAGCAACCGGCCATGATGAATTCGCCGTGCGCCATGTTGATCACGCCCATCTGACCGAAGGTCAGAGAAAGGCCGAGCGCGGCGAGCAGAAGAATGGATCCCAGACTCAGCCCGGTGAAGAGCTGACTGATCAGCACGTCCATTGCAGTGGACTCCTTGGAAATGGGGCGGTGTGGGACGCGCTCGGTGCGCGTCCCACACCTGTTGGGCGACTTACTTGAGGCCCTTGGCCCACTCGTAGGACTTCAGGTACGGATCCGGGGTGATGGCCTTGCCGGAATCCCAGACGGTGTAGATCAGGCCGTCGGGGCGGATCTCGCCGATGCGGGCGGTCTTGGTGATGTGGTGGTTGGAGCCGTCGATGGTGACGGTGCCTTCTGGGGCGTCGAAGCTCACGCCGTCGGCGGCGGCCTGAATGTCGGCCACGGCGAACGACTTCGCCTTCTCGACGGTGTTCTTCCACAGGTACACCGAGGCGTACGCGGCTTCCATCGGGTCCGAAGTCGGCTTGTCGGCGCCGAAGGCGGCCTTGTAGTCGGCGACGAACTTCTTGTTCGCCGGGGAGTCGACGGTCTGGTAGTAGTTCCAGGCGGTCAGCTGGCCCGCGATGTTCTGCGCGCCGATACCGGCGACCTCCTCCTCGGCGATCGACACCGAAACCACCGGCATCTCAGCGGCTTTCAGACCCGCGTTGGTGTACTCGCGGAAGAAGGCGACGTTGGAGTCACCGTTGAGGGTGTTGAACACCGCGCCCGCCTTGGCGGCACGCACCTTGTTGATGATTGTGGAGAAATCGGTGGAGCCGAGGGGGGTGTAATCCTCGCCCTTGATCTCGATGCCGTTGGCCGCGGCGTAAGCCTTGATCTCGCGATTGGCAGTCTGCGGGAAGACGTAGTCCGAACCCACCAGGTAGAGGGACTTGATGCCCTTCTGCTTCAGGTAGTCCAGCGCGGGGATGATCTGCTGGTTGGTGGTGGCGCCGGTGTAGAAGATGTTCTTGGAATCTTCCAGACCCTCGTACTGCACGGGGTAGTAGAGCAGCGAGTTCAGGCTCTCGAACTTGGGCTTCATCGCCTTACGGCTCGACGAGGTCCAGCCACCGAAAACCGCTGCGACACAGTCGGAGCTGATCAGCTTCTCCGCCTTCTCGGCGAAGGTCTTCGGGTCCGAGGCGCCGTCTTCGAGGACGATCTCGATCTTCTTGCCGTTGACCCCGCCCGCCGCGTTGATCTGATCGATCGCCAGCTTGGTCGAATTGGCCACCGTCACTTCGGAAATGGCCATGGTGCCCGATAGCGAGTGCAGCGAGCCCACCTTGATCGTGTCCTTGCTGGTGTCCACGCACGAGGCGGCGGTCGAGCCGGTCGACGCGTCGTCGCGCGCACCACAACCGGTGAGCAACAGGCCGGCGACGGCCACCGCGGCAGACACTGAAAGTGCCTTGACCAAACGGGATTCAGACATGGGGCGTTCTCCTCATCAGGTGTAACGGCGGCGCCACACGCGCCACAACGAACACCACCGCTGCCTGGGCGTACACCGAGTTGTATACAGCGGCTGTATTCGTAGGCGGAACAGTAAACGGAACATGTTGCACCGGAATATCTCCCGATCACATGCCCGTTTCGTCTGTTTCATCCGTGTGAATTGTTCGGAGTCGGCCGCCTGGTGGTCACCCCTCGTTCCCAACGCGACGACTCACAGCGGCTTGCCTCGTCTCTGATCGGATGGGGGCCGTCCGACAGACTGAGCACTGCGGTTCAGGCGCAAGCAAGTGCGCTGCGAGGGATCAGCAGTCCCGTTGGAACGGCCAGCATTCGGTCTTGCGCGGAGTCACCGCGGCGGGCGCACGGGTGGTCGTGGTCTGGGTGGTGTCCGACATCGGTCGCGGGTTCGGCGAATCCTGCACCAACGTCACCCCGACCACCACGAAGACGACCAGAATCCCGAGCAGCGCAGCCGCGAACAGCGCCATGCCGACCAGCTTGCCCCGGCGCCCGGGATCGGGGGGCGGGGCGGGCTCGCTGAACTTGCGCACCGGCGGCGCCACCGGCTTCGGCGCGGGCCGGTTGCCGTCGAAACCGTCCTCGGCCAGCTCGGCGCGCGTCGGAACCTCGGCCACACCGAGCGCCGCGCAGGTGTTGAGCACCCGATCGATCGTCCATTCGCGTGGCCCCGCCGAGAACCCTTCGAGGTAGACCCGAACCTCGTGCGCGTCAACGGTATTCGCGACCAGCACATCGAGGCCCGGCCGCAGTGACGTGCGCGCGGGCCGCACCACCACACCCCGATACGGCACCAGCACCACCGCGCCGGACACATGCCGACTGTCCTGCAGCGCCTGCTCCAGCGCGACCCGCACCGCGTGTACCCCGTGCTCGACCCGGTCGGTGAGCCCGTTCGAGGGTTCAGCGTCTAAATCCAGCGGACTGTCGCTGATCATCCACGAGCCGTCGGCGGTGGCGGTGAGCAGACCGCTCTGGCGCCGCCGGAACCCCTTCACCTCGAGCACCGTGATCCCGCGCGGGGTCACGATCACCGCGCCGAGGCGCCGGTCACCCACCCGGCAATCGACCAGCGCGAGCCCCGTACTCGGATAGGCGCGCAGGCAGTCCACGAGCTCACGCTCGGCGCCGGCGAGCTCGGCACCCGGTCTGATCCTCACCAGCATGTGCGATGTTCCCCTACCAGGCTTGCGACTTCGCACCGCCGCTGCGCGCTGCGGTACCCACCGATCATGACGCGCAACCGTTCCGAAAACCACTGGAAACCAAAGAAAATCGGTACGAATACAGGAGTGGGCCCCGTCGGCGAAACCGGCGAGTACGCTTTCGATCCTGGCCGAGGATGTTCGAGAAGACAGGTGGACCAGAGATGGAATCAGCGCCCCTACCACGCGTTTCGCCGGGCCGGTTCGGTGAACTCGGACCGATCAACTGGGTTGTCTGGCAAGTACTTTCCCGCGCCTCCGGCACCGATGACGCGCACCTGTTCAGCACCCTCGGCCGCACCGGCGGACTGTTTCGCGGCTGGCTGCATTTCTCCGGCAAGCTCATGCCGGGCGGCAGATTGCCGCGCGCCGAGGCCGAGTTGGTGATTCTGCGCGTGGCACAGCTGCGCGAGTGCGATTACGAGGCCGATCATCATCGTCGGCTGGGGCGCAAGGCTGGGCTGTCGGCGGTCGAGATCGAGCGGGTCGCCGCAGGTCCGGAGGCTGAAGGCTGGACGCCTCGGCAGCGGGCGCTGCTCACCGTCGTCGATCAACTGGTGACCAGCCGGGATGTCGACGATGCGGCATGGGCCGGGCTGGCCGAGCATTTCGACGAGCGAATGCTGATCGAGATCGTGCTGCTGATCAACCAGTACGAGGGGCTGGCCTCGACCATCACGACTCTGCGGATCGCGCGGGACGCCTTCAAGTGACCTAGGTCATATGGCGAGGGGGCGTAGGAGCTCCCACAGTAATGGCGTACAACGTACGGAATTCATTGCCCCGAGGAGAACTCATGCAGATCACCGCTTCCGCCGTCTCGCTCAACGTCGCCGACCCGCAGGCCTCGGCCCAGTTCCTCATCGACCACCTCGGTTTCACCGAGAAGATGGCCGCCGACGGCTTCGTCGCGCTGTCGCGGGCCGATGCGGGCATGGACGTGATCTACCTGCGCACCGGCCTCGGCTCGTTCAAGCCCGCCCGCATCGGGGGGAGCGCGGGCGAGGGGCTGCTCATCGTGTTCGTCGTCGATGACATCGACCGTGAATACGATCGCCTGCGGGCCGAGGGTGTCCCGATCGAGACGCCCATCGAAACCGAGGAGTGGGGCGAGCGCTACTTCCAGATGACCGACCCCAACGGGGTCGTCATCCAGCTCGTCCAGTGGGTCTGTTGACTTCCACCTACGCCCAAAGGCGCAGAGAGCCCTACACCTCGCGATGCAGGTTTCCTGGTTCAACAACAGATGCCTCCTCACTCTATGAGCGAGGCGGTCTCACTCCGTCTCCACAGGCAGCAACCGCCAGCCCGGCGGCCAGAATCGTTCGAGCCGCATTCACATCGCGGTCGTGGCGCACTCCGCAACGGCACGACCATTCCCTCACGTTGAGCGACAACTTCTCTGCAATCGCGCCGCACGCCGAGCACGTCTTACTCGATGGGTAGAAGCGGTCGATCGCGATCACTTCCCTCCCATACCAGTCAGCCTTGTACTCCAACTGCCGTCGCAACTCCGACCAGGACGCGTCGGAGATCGCCCGGGCCAGGCTGTGGTTGCGCATCATGTTGCGAACCGACAAGTCCTCGATGACTACCGTTTGGTTCTCACGGATGATCCTCGTGGACAGCTTGTGCAGGTGATCGCGGCGGCGATCCGCGATGCGGCCATATATCTTCGCCACCTTCGCGCGAGCCTTCGCCCGGTTCGCGGAGCCCTTCTGTTTCCGGGCAAGCCTGCGCTGTGCCAGCGCCAACGCTGCCCGATCCTTGCGTTCATGGCGCGGGTTGGCGATCTTCTCCCCTGTAGATAGCGTGACCAGAGAGGTGATCCCCGCGTCGATCCCTACCTGCACGCTCGCAGGGGGCAGCGGCGAGATGGCTTCTTCGACCAGGATCGAGATATGGTGCTGCCCCCGGGAGTTCCGCGACACCGTCACCGAAATGGGCTGTGCGCCCTCGGGCAACGGACGCGACCAGGCGATCCGCAGTCGCTCGTCCTGCTTGGCCAGCTTGATCTGACCGTCACGGTAAGAGAATGCGTTGGTCATGTACGTGGCAGAGTCGAGCGACTTGCCCTTCTTCTTGAACGTCGGATGCTTGGCCCGCTTCTGCCAAAAGTTGACGTAGGCCGTCTGCAGATGCCGCAAGGTCTGTTGAAGCGGCACGTTCGACACTTCGCCGAGCCACTCGGTTTCGGGGTCCTGCTTCCAGGTGGTGAGTGCTTTTGCGGTGTCCACGTAAGTGACCCGGCGCTGCTCCTGCGTCCACGCCCGAGACCTCTCCGCGAGCGCCCGGTTGAACACGTACCGAACACATCCGAACGTGCGCGCTAGCTGCTGAGCCTGGGAGACCGTCGGGTAAAAGCGGTAGCGGTACGCCCGCTTCACCATCTTCTCACCCATGGTTGACATGGTAGCAGGCTTCTATGTTAGATTTGCTGCGCCTCGCTGATCAGCGGCGCGCGACCCGCAACGCGGCCACGATCATCGGAATCTGCAGCGGCAACCGCGCCAGCACCCCGGCCTTGAAAGCCTTGGGCGCCTTCGGATTACCGACAACGTCGACGGTCATCTGAACATTGGCCGGGAACACCCCGATGAACAGCGCCGCGGCCAGCCACCCGCCGAGCTTGCGCGTGCGCGGCACGGCCAGCGCGGTGGCAACGCCGAGCTCGGCCACCCCGGACGCATACGTGTAGGTCCGCGGGTTGCCGGGCAGCTGCGGCGGCACGATCTTGTCGAACGGCTTGGGCGCTACGAAGTGCAAGGTGCCCATGACAAACAGCAGCGCACTCAAGCAGGAGTCTGCATGTCGACGGGGGGTTTCATCAGCCACTACATGACCGTACCGCTGCTACGGAATCCCTTGTAGCCGTGCGGCAACTTCCGCGCTGCCAACGCAGGCCGTTTCTGGCCGGGTTCGACCGTGGCTGCTGTGGCATCTCTGTCGGTGGCCAGCCGGTCCAGGCCGAGAGAGCACCTAGTCGTCGGTCTTGGTCTGTGCTAGCTTGCGGGAGTGTCATTTTCGGCGTAAGGGGTGGGCGAATGACCGGGGAGAACACCGAGAAAATTGTCGTGCCGAGCGGAGTAAATCTTTCGCCGATTCCGGTCCCAGGCATGGTGGACGTCACCGCACTCAATCGCACGATCAACGCGCAGGAGAAGCTAGGTCAGGCGCAGACCCGGTCACAGACAACCGACCAGGCACTGCGTGATCTCAACGCTGGCACCGATGCCGATTTCGTTCAGACCGACGACCGCTTCGAGGCGTGGACCCACCAGGAAATATACGAGGCCGTGAACGGTGTCCGTGGTATGGACGCGGCGGGTCTGCAGACATTGCGGAAGGTCTGGTTCGATGCGTACTCCGATCTCTCGAACTTATCGACCTTCAACCAGCTGAGCATCAACAGGCTGTTGGGTCACGGCGAGTGGGCCGGTGCCAGCGGCGACGCAGCCAGAGACGCTTCGATCACGTTCGGGCGAGCCGCCAACCAGATCTCGCAGGTGTTCTCGGCGATGGCCGATCGAACGGACGCGGTCGCCTGGGCTGCCGAGGCGACCAAGGCGGCAGTCCCAGCTGCCGTAACCTTTTCGATGTCGCTGAACCCCGATGATCCTGTGTCGTCGATCATTCCGGGACTCCCGAACCCGGCGACCGTGACGCAGAATAGGGAAGCCAGCGAACAGGCACGCTTGGCCGTCATCTCGGTCATGAACCAGATCTACAAGCCGAGCTTCCCGCCTGCTGGGTCAGGGGTGCCGTCATACGCGGATGTCACCGGCATTGTGTCACCAAACGATGGCACGTCCGCCGCCGGGACAACGGGCAGTCCCAGCACCAACGGTGGCAGCGACTCGCCCTCAAACGGGTCGCCTTCCGATGCCGAGTCGCCAACGACAGACATCTCCGCGAATACGGATACGCCGACGTCGACGGATCTGAACTCCGACGAGGACGATTCGACCGCCGCCGCGAGCTCGACTCCCTCCGCCACCACCCCCTCCACAACAACTCCGACCACCAACTTGGCAGGCGTTCAGACGTCGCCGTCACCACTGGGAGCGACCGGGGCTCCAATCGGCGGCGGGACTCCCCATCTGTCCACAGGCGCGGGTGGTGGACGCGGAAGTGCCGGAACGCCATCTCTCGGTATGCCACTTGCTGGCACGCCGTCGAACCTCACCGCGGGTCAGGGCGCGTCGGCCGGTGCAGGCGCGCGTGCCGGTGGGGCCGGAGCTCTCGGCCCGATGATGCCCGGCGGTGCATCCCGCAAGGCCGAGGACGACGCAGAACACCGGTCGCCGGAATACCTTCGCCGTGTTCAATCCGACTGGACGGCTGGAATCACTGCTCTCAATGGTGGTGTGATCGGCAGTGATGGATTGCCACCTGCACCTGTCAGCCGCGACAGGCCGATTCCGGTTCCGGCTGTGGATCCGAGGGCATCCCAGACTGCGCCAACGCCCACGGAAGCTCCGGTACACACTCCGCAGGCAGAGTCGACGCCCGCTCAGCACCAGGCGGCTACACCGGCTGTCGCGCCAAGTGGTGACCAGGCCACCGAGATGGCGCGGTTGATCGCACAGTACGGCTGGGCGAACAGCGGGCAGACATCCCCGGATGCCAGCGCCAAATGACCGATCAGACGTGGACACTGAGCTCGGACGAGTTTGCCTGGTTATGGACCAGAGAGACGGACAAGGATGCCTACGGCTACCCGGATCCGATCCTTGTTCGCGAAACAGCCCGCACCACAGCGGAATACGAGCGAGTCGTCGAAAGATGCCATACTCGATTCGCGCGCCCCGACAACGAACTCTCCTCGGCGTTTGCCGTGATGTCAGGGGCTGAGCTCCGGGTTCGATGCTTCGGCTCCCTTCGTGACGGTGGCACTGTTCGGTCGCATGGCGCGGCGACGGCTACCGATGGTGCAGTCGTGTTTCAGCGAACCGACGCGGCCGGAACTGGCGGTGAGATCACGCTCGTGCTGACTTCACGCCACACGGTGCCGGTCCACATCGCTGCCACCATGCCACCGACGCCCGCCGGACGGGCTAGTCGAATGGTTGGTTACACGCCCCGCGTGCGGGGGGAGGAGCAGCCATCGACTTGGCGTCTTGCCGCTGACGGCCGCGCACCAGTGGAGGAGCGAATCCGGTCACTCATGCGCGCCCCACGCAGCGCCGAGGGGCAACTGGTGATCGAACGTGGTTACAGACATGAGCCGCCCAGATACTTGAGCTGGATCGACATTTCCGAAGGTCGAAAAGCCTCCGGCCGCTACCTAGTAGATGTCGACGACAACGACGTGACCGTGACGCCCGTGTCGATGGGCGCCATAGTCCAGATGGTGTCGTCGGTGGGTGGATTCGACCGAGCAGAAGCAGAAAGGCTGTGACCGATGGCTGACGGCATCGACTACGGACAAGCGAAAATCTCAGCGCTCAACGAGGCCGCGAGAGCCGGCCAGTTCAGTTTCGATCCGGTGGCGGTCGATGAGGTCGTCCGAACCTATGACCAGATGATCCTGGGCCTCACCGAGATTCGTCACCGATTGGGCGACGCGGTGAGTGCTTCCGGGTTCGGGTCGATTCCTTCGGCCCAGGAGCTGCAGTCAGGTTTCACAAAGAAGGCGACTCAAGGCCAGACCGTGATCGGGGAGCTCATCGACGGAGCGATGCGGCTTCAGGAAGCGTACCTTCGCGCTGCGGGGAGGATCGTGGACGCAGACGCTGTCAACAGTCAACGAATCCGGCAACTCCAGTCCCAGGGGGTATAGGTGCGAGGCTCGCTCGTCGCGACACTGTCTGCGCTGACGATGGTCACGCTCGTCGCGTGTTCCGACGGCACCGGTGACACCGAAACGACTGTCGTATCGCCTACCTCGTCGTCACAACCGTCCGTCGCAGTCCGGGTAGGTGGAGCACCGGCCCAGCCATCGCGAGGAAGTAGGGCTCCCGTTGGCTACGACCCGTGTGTATCACTCAGCGATTCCGTTGTGGCACAAGCTGGCTTTGATCCGCTCACACGTGAGCGCGCGGACCTTGTGTTCGACGACTATGCCCTCATCGGCTGCGAGTTCGATCGCAAGGAACAGGTTCGTGGTCAGAACGTCTCGGTGGGTTTCATGACCGTCTCGTCCACAAACGTCAGTCTCGATGAGTTCAAGCAGCGGGAATCTGGTTCAGCGCGTTCAGTGAATGTCGGCGGCCGGGACGCGATCACCTACAGACCTCCGGCAGACGGGGGCTGCTTCGTCGTGATAGCCGGGCCCGATGCAGCGATCAGCATCCATGTGTCAAGCAGCGCATTGACACCCTGGAACGCTTGCGAGAACAGCGTCCAGATTGCCGAGACAATCGAAGCAGCTTTACCAAAGTGATTGGGGGAATGAGTGACCGAACACCTGCTTAACGACATGGCGCGCATGAACGCCTACGTTCAACAGTTGTCGCAGATCATCGACAGCGCGGGGTCAGGAGCGGCCAAATCGGCAGGCCGGGACAGCACTGGCACGATCCAGGTCACTGTCGGCCACGACGGGGGGCTCCTCGATATCGTCGTATCTGAGGAGTGGACTCAGCGACTGCACACTTCCGACCTCGGGGCTGCCGTGGTTGAAGCGGTTCGCATCGCCGACAGCCAACGTCATGCCGCGACGATGATGGCACTTGCCGATCCAGGAGTGCTCGAATCATTGCGGCGAGTAGACCTGAACTCGGTGATGGCACGTCCTGTCGAACCGCCGCAAACGCGACCCAGCAGTGAGTTGCTCAGCGAGGACGCTGTGCATCAGCTGGAAAAGCCGATATCGCACGGGATTCCAGCATCGACGGGCCAGGCGACTGTAGGGACAGATGCCCAAGCACAGGTAACCCTCGACACACGGGGAATTGTGGAATGCAACGTCAGCGTTGCCTGGGGCCAGCCCGTCAGCGGCGCCACGATCGCCAGGGCAATCCAGCTCGCGTACGCGGACGCACTCCACGCACCCAGGGAGGATGACTCGGCCACGCCATCAATCGATAGCCTCATCGAGCAGGCACTGGGCGAATTGTCTGCCATGCAGTACGAGACGCCTGGAGCTACCCGATGAGCCCGACACCGCAGGAACTATCCGTTGCGACCGACGCTCTACGTACCGAAAGCGTGACGTGGACGGGCCAGTCGGACGAGATGAGCGCCGTCAAGACGAAAATCGAGGGTTTGGAATTCAGTCGGATCGAGGGTGGGCTTTTTCAGGCGATTGTCGGTCCACACACGAATATCGTTCAGAAAATGGCGGGTTTGACCGGCCAGGCCGCGCAGCGGTTCGATGAGGTCGCCAGTGTGTTGAACTTGTGTGCGACGACCTACGAAGAAGAAGATCGCGCGGGCAAACACCGAATAGACAATCTGTGGTAAAGCTAGGACGAAGGGTGGGGTTCTCATGACATTCGATGTTGCGACGTATCAGGCTGTAATGAAAGAGCTTGAGAAGTACCTGACAAAACTCAGAAATTCTATCAGCATTGAGATCCCCGATGCGCTTGAAGTCGCCAAGAATCTGCCGTTTATCAGCTTGATTCCAGGGCAGATCCAACTCCTTGAGTGGTGTGCAACACTGATGGTCGACGTGTGTGAATGGTTGCTCGAAAAGCTGCTGGAAATCCTCAAGGGGATGCTCGCGCCCTACTACATGTATATGCGAAGCCGGGATTGGAACGATGTTCGTGCTACCGTGACCAGCGTACAGAGCACGGTCGACCCCAACAACCTGGCTGCCGTCCGGTTGTGGAAGGGCACCGCCCAGCAGTCGTACATGCGCACCGCGACAACACAAAGCGCCGCAGCGGGCAAGATCGGTGAAGTCGCCGACAAGACCAAGACCGCACTTCTGCAATCGGCGGCAGCTGGCCTGGTTTTCTATATCGCAATTGCCCTGGTCGTACAAAAATTCCTATCCGCACTCGCGTTGGATATCGGGCTCATGGCGGCTGGGTTCACTGCCGCCGGTGGCGTCGCGGACTTCCTCAAGACCACCGGCCTCACCACCGCTCAAATTACCGCAGCAGTTGCGGCCCTGGGTGTAATAATCGGCCAGCAAGGAACTGCGCTGTCCGACCTCGAAGGGCTCAAATCCGATAACGGAACCTTCCCCGACGGAGCCGACGGTAAGCCTGTGTGGCCGGACTCGCTGGCGAGCACGTTCTCTGACGCCTCTGTCGACGGGGACGGCGAGTCGAAATGGAGACTCAACTGATTAGGCGCGCCGATAGAAATCCCGATAAATGGACGGCTGTCGTGTTCATAGCATGGACTCTAATTATCGGAGCAATGGTCTGGCTACTGGGCACCACAAATCGAATTTCGGTGATCGCTGCTCTCGCAGCTGTCGCGATTGTTCAGATTCTCGGGGTCGTGGCAATGTGGAGCGGTGAGGTGTCCGGGAGGGCGTACGCCGTTCTGAGCGCGCTGCTCGTGTTGTCGGCGGCAGTCGTTTGCTATCTGGCGGTCGCCAATACCGCCGGAATAGATGGTGGCGGTGCGATGGTGCTACTAGGGGGCCTGCTGGTTGGCTTGCTCTTGCAACTGAATCTCGTTCACAAGGCCGCAGCCAAATAATCTGGTCTCAAACGCGGAAATACAAATCGCGTTCGTCGGGGCAAAGTGAGAGACCGTCGCCACCATGGCTAGCGGGATTCTTTTAGTGCACACTGAACCTTTTTCATCCTGCCGCCGCGGCTTGACGCTCGTAGTCCTGGAGAACGCTGATCGCCTTCACCAGGCGGGTGGTCTTGTCCGGGCAGCAACGGAGCTTGCGCAGGATCTTCCATACTTTGAGCTGGGCGAACGCCCGCTCCCCGCGGCCGCGTAGCCGGGCATGAGCGCGGTTGGCCTGCTTCTGTGAGGCCGGCTTGTTCCTGCCCTTGTACGGGGTGAGTACTCCCGCGACGCCTTGATAACCCTTGTCCGCCAACGTGATCCAGCCTCCGATGACCAACTCGGTCACGATCTGCCAGATCCACGCGGCTTTGCTGTCGTGGACACTGCCGGGTAAAGCTGGCGACAGCCACACGATCTCACCCTCGGGCGAGGCCAGGACCTGCACGTTCATCCCGTGTAGCCGGTGTTTGCCGGAGTAGAACGGACGATCTGCGGCGACTCGGTCGATCGCGATGACTGTGCCGTCCAGGATCAGGTAGCTGTGACCTGCGGCTTTGGCCTTCCGCAACGCGGACCTCAATCCCGGCGCCTGTGCTGACAGCAGCGTGGTCGTTTCCTCGACGTAGCGCCAGGCGGTGCTCGTGGAGATCTCGAACCCGGCCGCCAGATCGGTGAACGGTTCGCCTTTGCGCAGGTAGACCAGCACAAGCATCGCTTGCTGTCCTGGATCGAGCGCGCGCCAGCGTGATCCGATCTCGCGGCGGTGACGCCGGATCACGGCGGCGACGAAGTGCAGGGTCGAAGATGACAACGGCAGGGCGGCACGGTAAAACAACAAGGGAAGCCTCTGGTGGACGAGCGGACTTGGTAATCAGCTCTCTTACCAGGGGCTTCGCCAGTTCGCACGCCGAGGGAGCGCCAATCAGCCTGCGGGGCAACGTGGTTCAGCGGCAGGATGAAAAAGGCTCACTGGTAACTCACCGGGCACGGGCAAACGCACGTCGACACCTCACCGCCAGCCGCCGACTATGAGCCTCCGCGTTTAGATCTGACTCAGAGGGGCGGAGAGACGGAACGGCGTCGCTGGGCGGCCGAGGAGTTTTGTGAGGTCGCCGGTGTTCACCTCGAGGAAGCCCTCGCCGATGCGGGCGTCGGCGTCTGCCAGAGCGGCGGCGACCGGTTCGTCGAGGCCCGCCGCGCGCAGGACTGCCGCGTAGTCGTCCTGGGCCAGGTTTTCGTAGCGGACGTTCTCGCCGACCGCCGCGGCGAGATCCGCGCCGGTCAGCGCCTCGTCACCGCCCAGTTCGTAGATGCGGCCCTCGTGCCCCGCAGTGGTCAGCACGCGCGCGGCCGCCTCGGCGTAGTCGGCGCGCGCGGCACCGGAGACGCGGCCGGCACCCATCGCGCCGTGCAGCACGCCGGTCTGCGCCGCGTGGGTGGCGGCGCCGCCGTAGTTCTCCCAGTACCAGCTGTTGCGCAGCAGCACGGTCGGTACCGAGGCGGTCGCCAGTACCTCTTCGGTACCGCGATGTTCGGCGGCCAACACCATCGGATTGCTGTCGGCGCGCGGGATGCTGGTGTAGGCCAGCAGTTCGACACCGGCTCGCTCTGCCGCACGAATGACGTTGGTGTGCTGGGCAATTCGCCGCCCGAATTCATTGCCCGAGATCAGCAGTACTCGATCCACACCGACCAGCGCGGCATCGAGAGCCGCCGGATCGTCATAGGACGCCTGCCGTACGTCGGCGCCGCGCGCGGCCAGATCGGCCACCTTCCGCGGATCGCGCACGATCGCGACCGGCCGCTCCCCCGCGTCGAGTAGCGCCGCCACGACCAGTCGGCCGAGGTTTCCGCCTGCTGCTGTCACTGCCACGGTCATTGCTGCCTCCGAATCATCATGCACTAACTATTAGTAAGCACTATGCCTTCGGTAGGCACTTGCGTCAAGTGGGTAAGATGGAGGCATGTCCGAGACGCCCGACCACGACCCCACGCTGGAAGCCGACGTCTTCGCGCGCAATTGCAGTTCCCGCCCGGTCCTGCAGAACATCGCGGGCCGCTGGGGAGTGCTGGCCCTGGTCGCCCTACGCGACGGTCCTGTTCGGTTCAGCGCTCTGCGCCGCCGCGTCGACGGCGTGAGCGAGCGCATGCTCTCGCAAACCCTGCAGGCGCTCGAACGCGACGGCATGGTCCATCGCGAGGTCCTCGAAGCGATCCCGCCCCGCGTCGAATACACCCTCACATCGCTGGGTGCGGAGGTCGCGGATCATCTGCGGTCGCTGATCGTCGTCCTGGAATCCAATATGGACACCGTCCGCGCGGCACAGGAGAGTTACCACCGCGCCGACGGCACCAGCGCGGACTAGCGCGCGAGAAGCTCTGAGACAGTGACGAATCGGTAGCCCTTCGCCCGCAGTCCGTCGACGATCTCGGGCACCGCGGCAGCGGACTCGCCGCCCTGCATCACGTGCAGCAGGATGATCGAGCCCGGCCTGGTCTGGTCGATGGCGTCGCGAACGATGGTCTCGCGGGACGCCCCGCCCGCGGAATCGGGCTCCACATCCCAGGTCACCGTGGTGCGATCGTGCTCGGCCAGGTAGTGCGGCAGCGACCACAGCTTCTTGCCGTAGGGCGGACGGAAGGTGATGGGCCCCTGGAACCCCGCCCGCCGGATCTCGGCGTCGGTGCGCTCGATCTCCTCGCGGACCGTGTCGCCGGAGATCAGCACCATGCGGCGGTGCGTGTAGGAGTGGTTGCCGAGCTCGTGGCCCGCGGCGACGATCGCCGCACCGTATTCGGGATGGGTGGCCAGGTTGTCGCCGATCAGATAGAAGGTCGCGGGGACCTGCGCCGCTTCCAGCATCCGCAACACTTCGGGCGTCCGCGCGGTCGGGCCGTCATCGAAGGTCAACGCGACGACCTTCTCGTCGGTCTCGACCCGATCGACCAGCCGACCCTGCAGCTGATAGGTCCGCGAATTCATCAACACATAGAGCCCGGCGACCACCGCCAGAACCACAACGATGCCGACAATCGCACCAACCAACCACCTACGCATGAGCAGACGGTAACTCACCGGACCAGCTCGGCCCGGTGAGTTGTCGGCGTACTTAGACGATCACCTGCGTGATGTCTCCTGGGTTCAGGTAGTCGAAGAAGCGGTGGGCGCCATCCTCGGTCATCCGCACACAGCCGTGCGATTTCGAATCCACCGGTCCGACGTGAAAGGCCATGTCGCCGTTGAAGAAGGTGGCCCAGCGCATCGGCGCATTGTGCATGGTGCTCCAGTGGAATTCCCGCTTGAAGGAAATCCGGGTCACCGCGGGCGGCGTTTCGTAGCCTGCCATGCCGTGCGAGATCGGCGTCGGCCCGAAGATCACCCGGCCGTTGTCGACCAGCCACGCCTCGTTCGTCGACAGCCGCATGCACGCCCTTGCTTCGACCACGGGGCACGGGGAAGCGGTGGGAACGATCGCGGGAATACCGGGAACATCCGGCCCACCTGGGAAAAGAGGTTCTGCCACGGCTGGTGTCACCGTGCCGAGTCCGGCTACAGCGACCGCGAAAACCGCCGCGATTCGTGCTGTCCAACCGACAATGCTCATTCGATTCGTACCCTCTCAACCGTGCCCGCCACCTCGGCGAGACCCGGGTGAGGGGACCATCTCATGGAACACAAACATGTCGAACACGAGCGTGGAACAACTACCTGGAGGTGTTGTCGATCATCGGGCACAAGACGGGATTCACCAAATCAACGCCCGGAGAAAAGCCGAATTGAAACAGAACATTTCACATCCACCCAACCCCCGCACTCCCCGACCTCGAGGAGGGGACGGCCACGAAGTGGCCGGTTCGCGGCCGTCCCGTCGATCAGGCGCCGTTGCGAGGCGACGAAGGAGCAAGCAACGGTGCCTGATCGACGGGACACAAGGGCCCGCGAACTCGAGCGCGCCAGCGCTCAGATAATTCAGAAGTTGATCATGTGGCCTGCGAGGCCGTGGATCGCTTCCTGCACCGCTTCGCTCAGCGTCGGGTGCGTGTGCACATTGCGGGCCATCTCGTTGACCGTGAGGTCCCACTTCTGGGCCAGGGTCAGCTCCGGCAGCAGCTCGGACACGTCGGGGCCGATCAGGTGGCCGCCGATGAGTTCGCCGTGCGTGCCGTCGGCGATCAGCTTCACGAAGCCGGTCGGGTCGCCGAGGCCGTGTGCCTTGCCGTTGGCCTGGAACGGGAAGGTCGCGACCTTCACGTCGTAGCCCTCGTCGCGGGCCTGTTCCTCGGTGAGACCGAAGCTGGCGACCTGCGGCTGGCAGAAGGTGGCGCGCGGCATCATCCGGTAGTCACCGAGGGTCATGGTCTCGGCGCCGCCGATGGTCTCGGCCGCGACCACGCCCTGTGCCTCGGCCACGTGGGCGAGCTGCAGCTTGGCGGTGACGTCACCGATCGCGTAGATGTGCGGCACATTGGTGCGCATGTAGTCGTCGATCTCGATGGCGCCACGGTTGGTGAGTTCGACGCCGGTGGTCTCGAGGCCGTAGCCCTCCACGCGCGGTGCGAAACCGACGGCTTGGAGCACCTTGTCCACGGTGACGGTCTCGATCGCGCCGGACTTGTTGTCCTTGATCTGCACGGTGACCTTGGAGCCGTCGTCGTCGATCGACTGCACGGCCGCACCGGTGGTGATGGTGATGCCGAGCTTCTTGTACTGCTTGGTGATCTCTTTGGAGACGTCGGCGTCCTCGTTAGGCAGCGCGCGATCGAGGTATTCCACGATCCGCACGTCGACGCCGTAGTTCTTGAGAACGTAGGCGAACTCCATGCCGATGGCGCCCGCGCCGACGATCAGGATCGAGCCAGGCAGGTCACGGGTGAGGATCTGCTCCTCGTAGGTGACCACGTTCTCCGACAGCGAGGTGCCGGGCAGCAGGCGGGTGGTGGTGCCGGTGGCGATGATGGCATTGTCGAACGTGACCGTCTCGACGCCGCCCTTGGTGAGGGCGACATCGATCGAGTTCGGGCCGGTGAAGGTGCCGAGACCGTCGAACTCGTCGATCTTGTTCTTCTTCATCAGGAAGTGCACGCCCTTGACGCGCCCGTCGGCCACCTTGCGGCTGCGGTCGAAGGCGGCGCCGAAGTCGAAGCTGACCTCACCGGAGATGCCGAAGGTCTTGGCTTCCTTATTGAAGATATGGGCCAGCTCGGCGTTGCGCAGCAGTGCCTTGGACGGGATGCAGCCCACGTTCAGGCACACGCCACCCCAGTATTTCTGCTCGACAATCGCTGTTCGCAGGCCGAGTTGAGCGGCACGGATCGCGGCGACATATCCGCCGGGACCAGCGCCGAGAACGACGACATCGTAGTGGGAAGTCACGTCACCGAGCCTAACTCTGTTTCGAGGAGTTCACCCACCCGTCCCCCACATAGGTGAGAAGTGCGCGCGGCCGCGACGGTCACCGCCTGCGCGGCGCGGCGAGATCGGTCGCGCCGAGCACCTTGCGCAGGGTCGCGGCAAGCGCTGCGAGCTCGGCCGGGTCCGCGTTGGCGCCGAGGCGGCGTTCGATGCCGTCGAGGTAGTGCGGGGCGGCCTCGCGGAACCGCTGCCTGCCGAGGTCGGTGATGGCGACGAGCGCGGATCGGCCGTCGTCGGGGTTGTGTTCGCGGCGCAGCAGACCGTTCGTCTCCAATTCCGCGACAAGGCGACTCACCCTGGTTCGACTCAGGACGACCTTCTCGCCGAGGTCGCTCATCCGCATCGGCCCGGCGGCATCCAGCTCGAGCAGGACGTCGTACCAGGTCAGCGGGAGTCCGGCGGCTCTGCGCAGTTCGGCGTCGAGCTCGGGGACCAGCGCGGCGTGCACCTGCAGCAGCGCGGCCCACGCGGCGACCGCGGGACGACGGGACGACGGTTCGTTCGGCACCACCCCAGCTTAGCCACTTGCGTGCGTGCGCACACAACTAGTAGCGTGTGCACGCACATAAATTTCATTCGACGACATGAGGTGAACCCCATGACCGCACTCATCACCCGCGACGAACTGGCCGAGGAAATCGCGGCAGGCACCGTGATCGTGCTCGACGCCCTCGGCCCCGAGTACTACGCGAAGGCGCACCTGCCGGGCGCGCTGAACCTGACCGGCGACGAGGTCGCCGACCGCGCTCCCCAGTTGCTCCCCGACCTCGACGCGGCCATCGTGACCTACTGCTCGAACACCGCCTGCGGCAACAGCGAGGCGGTCGCGATGAAGCTGAAAGCGTTGGGCTACACCAACGTTCGCAAGTACCGCGAGGGCATCCAGGACTGGTCCGACGCGGGCCTGACCGTCGAGACCTCAGCCTGATCCCGGTGGCGCTCACCTGATCTCGCGAGGAGTGAGCGCCACCGCCACGGCCTGCACCCTCGAACCACAGCGCGCACCCGCCGACAGCATCGTCCGCCCCCCGGATCGAGCAGTACTGTCGAGACTGTGAGCGGCGGGGCAGTGGGCGGCCGGACGGCGCAGCAAGTGCCGACCGCCGTCGATGGCCAGGGGACCGGTAGTCGGCTCGATGGCACGGTGTCGACGCACCTGGTGCGGCTGCTGGTCCAGGCCGCAAGGCAGGCGGGGGCCGCCGAGCAGCAGTTGACCCGGATTCCCGGCACCGACGAGGTGGTGTTGCGCGGTGAGCTGAACCGGATTCCGATGAGTTCGCTGGTGCGGCTGTGGGAATTGATCGCGCATTCGCGTCCGGTGGGCGCGGGGGCCTCGGTGGCCGCTGCCGCATCTGTCGGCACGCTGAACACCTGGGACTACCTGGTGACAACCGGTGCGACACTGGCTGATTCGCTCCGGGCCGCCCAGCCGTACCACCGCCTGGTGACCGCTGCCGCCGAGGGCTTCGACCTGTCCGGCGAGGGTGATCTCACCATCGGCTACCGCACGTCGGCGGGTGACCCGGCGGTGGTGGCCGCGGTGAACGAGTACGTCCTGGCCTACTACCTGCGCCGGGCGCGCGAGGCGACCGGTCGGCAAGTCGTCCCGACCCGGGTGAGCTTCGGTCACGCGGCCCCGGCCGACCACACTGCGCTGATCGCCGTATTCGGCACCGCCGCTATCGAATTCGATGCCGAAGCCGACTCGATCACCTTCGGTGCCGACGACGCCAACGCCGCACTCCCCCGCTCCGACCCCATGCTCGCCGACCTACTACGCAGCCATGCCGACCTCGTCCTCGCCTCGGCCCGCACCGTCGCCGACCCCCTCGATACCTTTCGCATGGCCCTCGCCGCCGCCCTCGACGCAGGTGACCCGGCACTGGCCCGAGTCGCGAAAAGCCTCGCCATGAGCCAGCGCACACTGCAACGACACCTCGCCGAACACGGCACCTCCTGGCGCGACGAACTCGACCAGGTCCGCTACGAACGAGCGAAATCCCTTCTCGAACAAGGGCATAACACGTCGACGATCGCCCACCGCCTCGCCTTCACCGACGACCGCGCCCTGCGCAAGGCCTTCCACCGCTGGACCGGCGCTTCACCCACCGCCTAATCACTCGGCCGCAGCGCTCCCACGATCTCGTCGGCGAGCAGCAGACCGGCCAGCCCGTGACCGTGCTTCTCCCGCCGAACGAGCGAGATGACGTTGTCGCTGAACGCATCTCGCACCGGCCGAAAAGCCAGGCGGCCGTCGCGCAGTTCCTCAGCGATGTCGAACTCACTGAGGAAGGCGATCGCCTCGCCCGAGGTCGCGAGCCGTTTCATGGTCTCGATCGAGTTGGTGTGGAACGCGGGCTGAATCTCCAGATCGGCCTTCGCGAACGCCTCGGCGACGATGCCGTGGATGACCATGGAGCGGTCGGCGAGAATCAGCGGAAACGGCGTGCACTGCGCGAGCGGGACCGTGTCCATAGCGGTCAGCGGATGATGTGGGGAGACAACGACTCCGAGCCGCGTATTGATCCGCCAGTAGATCTCTAGCTGCGTCGACGACGGGATATTGAAGCCGAGGCCGAGGTCTGCCTCGCTGTTCTCGACCGCGGCCACGATATCGAGGGTCGACATGGTGCGGATCGATATCCGGACCTGCGGATGCCGGGCGCGGAAGGTCGCCGCGGCGGTGGCGACCACACTGCTGGCCAGGCCGGTCATCGTGGCGATCACGACCTCCCCGCTGCCGAGGGCGCGCAGATCGCGGATATCGGCCACCGTCTCGCGGTATTGCCGCAGCGTCTGGCGGATGTGGGCGACCAGTGCCTCGCCCGCCGGGGTGAGCCGCATGCCGCGGGGCAGGCGTTCGAACAGCGGCTGATCGAGCTCGGCCTCGAGCAGCAGGATCTGGCGATTGATCGCCGAGGGTGCCACGTGGAGCCGGGCACCGGCCGCACGGATGGACCCGAGGCGCGCCACCTCGTCGATGTACTGCAGCAATCGTGAATGGAGCACCACGCACCTCCCTTTAGGACTGTACGAAAATTTAGTACACCTTGTGCGAAAACGAATGCTTGTGGGCAACGGTGCTTGTCGCGTCCAATCAATACAGAGGGAATTTTCGACGTGAGGACCGCTATGACCCAGCAGAATTCGACCACCGAAGACGACTACGTACGGACGATCTTCGGCATCCTGGAAGGCGAGCAGGAAGCCGACCTGCTGCTGCGCAATCTGCACATTCTCGATGTGCACAGCGAATCCGTTTACCAAGGCTCGCTGCTGGTCCACGGCGAGCGCATCATCGCGTTGAACCCTGACGAATCGATCGTGCGATACCGCGAATCCTTCGACGGCGAAGGGCTTTACGCGATTCCGGGCCTGATCGACTCACACCTGCACTTCGAATCCCAACTCGCACATCCGGCCGCTTTCGGTGAGGCGATCGTGCCGAGCGGGACCACCACCGTTTTCGGTGAGACGCTCGATTTCGCCAGCGCGGCGGGAGACGAAGCGGTCGACGCCGCTCGGGCGCTGTTCGCCGATCACGAGAAACTCCCGTACCGGCTCTACGCCTTCGCCCCCGGCAAGAAGACCTCACCCGAGGTCACCGAGGCGATGCTGGCAATGGATCCGGTGATCGGCCTCGGCGAACTGGCGCACCTGTCCTACATGACCGGCAATGCCGACGATTTCCGCAAGTCCGCGATGGGTCGTGCCAACGCGGGATTCGTGAACTGCCACTGGGGCGTCACCTCACTGTCGGACATGCTGCTCAATTACATGCCCGCGATCGGCGTCGACAACAACCACGACGTCTGGAACGAAGACGATATCGAGAAGAGCATCCGCTACGGCCTCAACACCCAGATCAAATTCGGCGTCGGCAGTCCCGAAGTGATTCGAACGATGTTGCGCGCCATCGTGAAACGTCGCTGGCCCGCCGAGAATTTCCAGCTGTGTGCCGACAATATCTCGGTGGATCGCGTGCTGCGCCACGGCCATATCGACTGGGTCATCTCGCTGGCCGTCGAGATGGGGATGCCGCCGATCCAGGCGATCAAGATGGGCACGCTGTATGCCGCGCGGTCCTTCCACAAGGACCGCGACCTCGGCTCGCTGAGCCCGGGCCGCTTCGCCGACATCGTGCTCACCGACAGCCTGTCCAAGATCAATCCCCGCTATGTGTTCAAGGGCGGCAAGCTCGTCGCCAAGGATCGGCGCCTGCTCGAGCCGGTCGGCATCGACTACTCGGTGCTGGCCAAGCAGCCCCGGCCTGGCCTCGGTGACCTGCGGGCCGAGCAACTCGAGCTCACCCCGATCGAGGTCTCCGAGGACGGCACGCAGGCGAAGGTGCTGCTGTTCGACGTGTACGGGCGCGGGCATCTCAAGTTCGCGCAGGAGGTCTGGGTGCCGTTGCGCGACGGCGCGGTCGTCCCCGAATACGAAGGCACGACGCTCAACCGGATCTCGGTCGTGCAGCGCTACGCCGACGGTGAGCGCCACATTGTCAACGCGCTGTTCAAGGGCGTTTCGCTCGACAGTGGCGCCGTCTCGACCTTCTGGCCCGCTCCGTCGGCCTACTTCGTGGTCGTCGGCAGCGACAGCGCCGAGATGCGCGCGAACCTCCTGCACCTGGACGGCTTGGTCGGCGGCTGTGTCGTCACCGAGGACACGGACGTGAAAGCCGTACTGCCGCTGGACTTCTACGGCGTGATGGCCGATATGGACCTCGCCGAACTCGTCGAAGCGACCCGCTCCATCGACGACGCCATGGAAAAGCTGGGCAACCACAACGAGGGTGAACCGGTCGTCAACAAGCTACTGACCTTGTTCATTTCGCTCGACCGCTTCGGCTTCATGAAATAGCGTCGGCCACCAGAGCAAGGGATCCACCGCTATGCAACACGACAAAGACGCGGCCGTCATCCACACCGGAAACAAGGTCCGCCGCTGGATCACCTACGTCGCCGGAATCTATATCCTCACCCTCGGCCTCAGCCTGGCCATCAGAGCCGGCATCGGCATCTCCCCACAGAGCAGCCTCACCCGCACGATGACGCTGGTGTTCACACCACTGAGCCAGGGCAATTACAACTTGATCCTCGAAGTCATCATGTTGGTGCTGACCTTCCTGGTCCGACCGAAAGCCTTCAAGGCCAATTACCTGCTCTCGATGATTCCGGCGCTGGTCCTTGCCCTGCTGCTCGACTTCAACCTGTGGCTCACCGAGCCGATCCACCTCGAGCCGTACGCGGCCAATGTGGTGCTGCTGGTCTTCGCCGACGCGATGCTGGCATTGGGCCTGTTCATGATGATCCGCGCGAACCTGATCCTGATGCCGATCGACCTGTTCGTGAACACCATCCAGCAGAAGACCGGCCGGAAATGGGGCAACATCAAGACGGTGTTCGACTGCACCCTGCTGGTGCTGTCGGCGGGCATCGGCCTGATCTTCCTCGGCGCACCGCATTTCATTCGCGAAGGCACGATCATCAACGCGATCCTCGTCGGCCAGTACGTGAAGGGGTACTTCTTCCTGTACGAGAAGTTCACGGCCAGAAAGCGTTCCGCCCAGCTGGCGGTCGCCGAATAGTACGTACCTCCGCCCGGTCTGTCGTGAACGGACCGGGCGGTGGCGTGCGCGGACCTGGGAAGGCGTGTTCGGTCGCCATAACGTTGTCACCACCGGCGAGAAACACCGGCTGACCTCGAAAGAAGGCTCGATCATGTCGAACACGGCCACCCGCGCACTGCCCACCTTCACCCGCGAGATCCACCTCGCCGCCCGGCCGGTCGGCGCACCGGTCGTCGGCGATTTCGCGCTGGTGGAGCGGGAACTGCCAGACCTCGCCGACGGCCAGATCCTGGTCCGCAACACCTGGATGTCGGTCGATCCGTACATGCGCGGCCGGATGGACGACAAAGCGTCCTACATTCCCCCGTTCGAACTCGGTGCGGCCCTTGATGGTTCGGCCGTCGGCGAGGTGATCGCATCGCGCTCCGCCGATATCGCGGTCGGCGCGACCGTCTCCCATTTCGCCGGCTGGCGCGAACACGCGGTGGTCGATGCGGCGACCGCGACCCAGATCGATCCGGAAATCGCTGCACCACAGCACTTTCTGAGCGTGCTCGGCACCACCGGCCTCACCGCCTACGCCGCGCTCACCGACGTCGCCCAGGTGAAACCCGGCGACACCGTGTTCGTCTCGGCTGCCGCCGGTGCCGTCGGCAGTGTGGCAGGCCAGATCGCCAGGGCACTCGGCGCGAAGCGGGTCATCGGCTCGGCGGGTGGACCGGTCAAGACCCGAAAGCTGCTCGAGGAGTTCGGGTTCGACGCCGCGATCGACTACCGCGCGGGCGATCTCGGCGGACAGCTCGCGGCGGCCGCGCCCGAGGGCGTCGACGTCTACCTCGACAGTGTCGGCGGCGAACACCTGAAGGTCGCCATCGAGGCACTCAACCAGCACGGCCGCATCGCGCTGGTCGGCGCGATCAGCGGCTACAACGGCGCCACCACCGAGCGGACCCCCGACCTCTACCTCGCGGCGACCAAGGAGGCCACCCTGCGCGGCATGCTGGTGACCAGCTACTTCCCGATCTTCGGCGAATACATCGCCAAGGCCGCCGCCTGGCTCGCCGACGGCACCCTTCACACCACCGAAACCGTCTACGAAGGCCTCGACCAGGCTCCCGCGGCCTTCCTCGGCGTCCTCACCGGCGCCAACACCGGCAAAATGCTCGTCCACCTCCCCTGAACAAGCCCCCCCAACTACTGGGCAGTTGATCACCATGCACTGGTGCATTTCCCTTCTCGGGCGATGCTTGCCTGATTACATGGTGATCAATCGTCCAGCTGGTCAGTCCCGCCAGACTTGGGCGGCGACGCGGGCGAAGTTGCCGCCGAAGACGGCTTCGCGTTCGGCAACGGTGAAGCCGCGGGCGGCGAGGAGCTCGTCCAGGCCGGGGACCTCGGATTCGCCGAGGAGGTCCTCCGGTGGGGTCCATTGGAGTGGGCCCCATTTGGTGTAGGCGTCGGAGAAGGCGGCGGGGTTTTCGTTGATCTCCTCGTTGAACTGGGGGCCGTCGAACGAGTAGTCCGAGCCGATGCCGATGTGGTCGATTCCCACCAGGTCGACGCCGTAGCGGATCTGGTCAGCCATCGCTGTCACCCGCTCGGCGCGCGCGTCGGGATCGTTGCAGCCGAGGAAGATTCCGACGCCGTTGATGCCGATCACGCCACCCGTGGCGGCGCAGGCGCGGGCCTGTTCGTCGTCGATATTGCGCGGGTGTTCGTGCAGCGCGGCGAAATTCGAGTGGCTGTAGATCATCGGCACCGACGTGTGGGTGGACAGGTCGAGGCCGGTGCGGCGCGAGCAGTGCGACCCGTCGACGAACATGCCCACCTCATTGAGCTTGCGCACCAAGTCTTTTCCGTAGGCGGTGAGGCCGGTGTCCACGGTGTCGAGGCAGCCGCAACCCGCGGCGTTGGCGTAGTTGTAGGTCGGCAGCAACGAGCGCACGCCGAGCCCGTAGAACACCTCGACATTGTCGAGGTCGCCTTCGAGCGGGGCCGAGTCCTCCAGGTCGAAGGCCAGCGCGATCACCTCGGGCGCGCCGATATCGGCGAATCGCTCGACCAGGCGGAACCGCGGGTCGGCCTGCGCCTCGCTACGGAACAGGTCGAGCAGCGCGAGGGAATCGGCCTTGCTCTCCCCCGAGTACCCCACGTTCACCGACAGGTACGACCCCAGCGGGTACCGCGCCAGGTCCGCGATCCGCGCGGTCGGCCGCAACGGCAGACAACAGTGCTGCTCCCACAGGAACACATCCACCTCCGGTTGATTCGTGACCTGCGATCCTACGTTCACCAGGGCATGCACGTCGTTAACGCGATGTCTGATTCGTCCGATAACGAAGTACTCCGTCCCCCGATCCGAGGGCCCAGTTCTAAGGCGGTGCGACATGCGTCGCTTCCTCGTCCTCCTCGCCTCCGTCGCCGCCTGTCTCGGCCTGTCGACGCTGCCCGCAGCCGCCACCCCGTCCTACTGCGGACTCACCTGGGGCTCACTCGACAAGTCGAACCCGAACTACTCCGCGGCGACCCTCACCGACGTGCGCGCAGGCCGCCACCAGTGTTTCGACCGGCTCGTCGTCGACCTGGCCGGGCCCGCTGCCGGCTACCTGGTCCGGTACGTCGACACCGTCACCGAGGACGGATCAGGCGCCCCGGTCCCGCTCCGCGGCGGAGCGTTCTTGCAGGTCGTCGTGAATGCCCCGGCCTACGACAGCGCGGGGAACCCCACCTACCGGCCGGGCAATCGCACCGAACTCGTCAACGTGAACGGCTACGAAACCTTCCGCCAGGTCGCCTGGGCGGTGTCGTTCGAGGGGCAGTCCACTATCGGACTGGGCGTCCGCGCACGCCTGCCGTTCCGGGTGCTCGTCCTGGACGCACCGGCCCGCGTGGTGATCGACGTCGCCCACTACTGGTGACGCACCGATCCGGCGCCGGTCCAGGCACGCCGACGGACGCTGCCACACAACACGCCGGTGGACCTCGCCGGACCCCATAGCGGACGGGTCCTGACTACCCTCGCCCGGCCACGGGGTGCGCATGTCGTCGAACACATCGGCAACAATGTGGGGATGAGCGGCGTTGAGCAGGACGTGACCGATCCCTATCTCTGGCTCGAGGACGTGACCGACGAGGGCGCGCTGGACTGGGCGCGCGCCCGCAACGAAGTGGTGAGTCAGCGGTTCGCGGCCACCGACCGATTCGCCGAGCTCGAGCGTCGCATGCTCGCGATGCTCGACGACGACACCAAGATCGCCTTCCCCGGCAGGCGCGGACAGTGGCTGTACAACTTCTGGCGCGACGCGCAGCATCAGCGCGGGTTGTGGCGACGGACCACGTTCGAGTCCTACGCCACCGGTGATCCCGAGTGGGATGTGCTGATCGATGTGGACGCGCTGGCCGAGACCGACGGTGAGAACTGGGTGTGGGCGGGCGCCGCGGTGCTTCGGCCCTCGCAGGAACGCGCCATCATCCACCTGTCGCGTGGCGGTGCCGACGCCACTGTCGAACGCGAATTCGACATGACCACCAGGCAATTCATCGCACCGGAAGACGGCGGGTTCTCCGTCGAGGAGGCGAAGTCGCGGATCGGCTGGATCGACGCCGACACCGTCTACATCGGCACCGATTTCGGACCGGGCTCGCTCACCGACTCCGGGTACCCGCGCATCGCCAAGCGCTGGCGGCGCGGCACCGAATTGTCGGCGGCTGAAACGGTATTCGAGGGCAAGTCCAGCGATGTCTCGATCGGCGTCGGCTACGACCGCCACCCCGGCTACGAGCGGCACGTGCTCACCCGTTCGACCGACTTCTTCAACAGTGAGGTGTCGCTGCTGCAGGACGGGGAGTGGCGCCTGATCGAAACCCCGACCGACGCGGATGTCGACTGGTACCGCGACTGGCTGCTGGTGCGCTTGAAAACCGAGTGGACGCCGGGCGACACCACCTTCCCGCCCGGCAGCCTGCTCGTCACCGATCTGAACGATTTCCTTTCCGGCGCAAGGGAATTCGAACCGCTGTTCACCCCCGACGCGCACACCTCGCTGGACGGTTGGGGATGGACCGAGAACCACCTGATCCTGTCCACCCTGCAGGATGTGCAGACCGGCTTCCGGGTGCTCACCCCCGGCCCGGACGGGTGGACGACCAGCGGGCTCACCGACGTTCCGCCGATGTCGTCCACCTCGGTGACCAACCTCGACCCGCTCGAGGGCGGCGACGACTTCATGCTCACCACAACCGGTTTCACCACCCCGACCACTCTGCTCAGCAGTGCGATCGGCGAACCGGCGGTGCCGCTGCGGCAGGCGCCGAGCTACTTCGACGCCACCGGCATCGAGACCGAGCAGTTCTTCGCCACCTCCGATGACGGAACCGCGGTGCCCTACTTCGTGATCCGGCATCGCGACCGTCGCGGCACACCGGGCCCGACGATCATGAACGGCTACGGCGGCTTCGAAATCTCCAAGACCCCCGGCTATCTGGGCGGCACGGGCATGGCGTGGCTCGAACGCGGCGGCACCTATGTGGTGGCCAATATTCGCGGCGGCGGCGAGTACGGCCCCGAATGGCACACTGCCGCACTGAAAGAGCACCGCCACCGCGCCTTCGAGGACTTCGCCGCCATCGCGCGCGACCTGGTGACGCGCGGCATCACCACCCCGGACCGGCTCGGCGCGATCGGCGGCAGCAACGGCGGTCTGCTGATGGGCGTGATGCTCACCCGCTACCCGGAACTGTTCGGCGCCATCGTCTGCCAGGTGCCGCTGCTGGACATGCAGCGCTATCACCTGCTGCTCGCGGGTGCGTCGTGGGTGGCCGAATACGGTGACCCGGACAAGCCAGAGGAGTGGGCCTACCTCAGCGAGTACTCGCCGTATCAGAACACCGATACCGGCAAGCAGTACCCACCGATCCTGCTCGCCACCTCCACCCGCGACGACCGGGTACATCCCGGCCATGCGCGAAAGATGGCCGCGCTCCTGGAATCCCAGGACCGCACCGTCTGGTACTACGAGAACATCGAGGGCGGTCACGGCGGCGCCGCCGACAACAAGCAGGCGGCGTACCTGTCGGCGCTGGTCTACGAGTTCTTCATCCAGATGCTGATCGAAGGGCGACGGTCCGCTTAGCGGTCGCGCAACCACTTCTCCACGGCGTCGACCGTGGAGTCCGGATTGGTGATCCAGCCGTTGTGCCCGAGGGCCTCCGGCTGGAACCACCGGGTCACCTGGGCGTCGGGCAGTTTGCTGAGCAGGTGGTCGGCGGAGGTCTGCGGTGCCATGTCGTCGCCGGCGATGGTGATCGACAGGACCGGGAACTTCAGCCGCGACATCCGCTCGTCGTAGTCGATATCGGCGCCGACGGGCACGAATCGCCCGGTGCGCGCGAGCCTGGCCCAGTCCGACATCAGCACTTTGGACTGCCTGCCGTAAGCCCGCTTGCCGAGCAGATCGCCCGGCCAGAATCCGGCCAGATTCGAAGCGACGGCCACCGCCGCGGTACCGACCAGCATTCCGGGTCCGAACACCCCGCGATACCCACGGAAATACGGCGTGCCGGACGCGATCAGGATCAAGCCGCCGAGCCTGCCGCGCACCCTGGCCGCGTACATCGCCGCGAGCTGTCCGCCCATGCTGTGGCCGAGCAGGTACGGCGTGCTGGCGGGGAACCTGTTGCGCACCGCGGCCAGGATCGCGGGGAAGTCGACCGAGACCAATTCGTGGTAGCCGTAGGTGGATTCGACGCCGGTGCGGTGGGTGCTGTCACCCTGGCCCCTCAGCTCGCCGATGGCGACGTCGAATCCGCCCGCGGCCAACCGGTGCCCGAAGTACTCGTAGAACTCCCCTGGGACCGCCAGGCCGGGCACGATGACCACCACGGGGCGCGGTGCGTCCGGCGTCACCGGATGACGGTGGGCGCCGGTGGCCGGAATGAGCCGCACCGGCAGGGTGCTGCCGTCGGGTACCTGGATCTCGACGATCTCGACCCGCGCCATCAAGCCCCGACCGCGCCCATGATCACCCGGCTCAGCACCTTGATCACCTCGTCGAGCGAGGGCCGAGGGTCGCTGCCGCTCCAACCGTCCACGACGTAGTTCACCGCGCCGATGATCGCCAGCACTCGCAATTCGTAGTCGCCCGGCGGGATCTCGCCGTGCATGGCGGCGTCCTCGGCGGCGCTGGCCAGCAGCGAACCCCACACCCGACGCAGCTCGAGCCGGAACTTCTCGACCTTGGGCCCGGCGCCGACCACCTCGACCAGCGCCACGCGCGCCTTGCGCGGATCGTTGCCGATCGACTCGACGTAGGCCCGAACGGCCGCGTCGATCTGCTCGAGCACCGTCGCCTCGGACTTGTCCTCGAGCGCGGTGGCCACCGCCTCGCGCGACTGCCGGTCGATCTGTTCGTACAGCTCCAGCAGCAGGGATTCGCGGCCGGTGAACTCCTCGTAGAACTGCCGAGACGATAGTCCCGCGTCCTTACAGATGGCACCGACCGAACTGTTGGCGTACCCGTCGCGCGCGAAGACCGTCAGGCCTGACTCCAGAAAACGCGCACGCCGCTGGCGTTGCCGGTCCTCTACGGGTTGCCCGGCATACATTCGTCCCGTATTCGCATCCTGTGACATTGTCGCTGACAATACCGAAGGGCCTGATCCCCTCGTCATGGATCAGGCCCAACGGGTGCCCATTCGGCCAACCGCGCGTTAGCCGAAAGATGGCTACAGACGGCTCAGTTGCCCGAGCCCTGCACCGAACCGGTGCTCAGCGAGCTGGTGAGCAGGCCGAGGAGCAGGGTCAGGATGTTGCCGTCGCTGCTGTCGTCAGTGATGTTGTAAAGCATGTGTCACTCCAAGTTGATGCTTTGTGACTTCGTCGTCACTGGCCATTTGCCATCTCGGACGATACCGAGGAACAATGTGAACTGAGGCCATTTCAAAGGAATTTTCTAGAATTTTTTGTCATGGAGCACAAGACCCAGGAACTCGGGGCTCGCCCAGACTGAGCATGAGCCGATTCGCCCACGAGAACGAGGCCGTCGACAGCACCAGATCGTGAATATCGGCATCGTCGAAACCGAGTGCCCGCAACCGATCCAGTTCCGCGTGCGCGGGCCGTGGCGGTTGCGCGGCCAGCGCGGCGGTGAAATCGATGATGGCGTCCCAGCGTTCGTCGATCCGTACCGTCGTGCCCTCGTCGAGCAGTCGCTGCACGTCGTCGACGCGCTTGGACAGCTGCGAGGTGAAACGTGAGTGTACCGACGCGCAGTACTCGCATCCGTTGAACCGGGAAGTAACCGTCGCGGCGAGTTCACGTTCGGCTCTGGTCAGTCCTTCCCGGCTGTAGAAGATGTCCTTGTCGTTGGCACTGCGATGGGCGAGGACCTCGGCATTGCGGGCGAGCAGCCGGAAGTAGGGGCTCTCGCCGCGCTGTCCTTCCAGCAGTGGGCGCTGGTGCTCGTCGGCGTCGGCCAGCGCGATGGGCTCGACCCAGGGCGCCCAGTCGAGCTGGTCCTGGGTGAAACCCGTTGGCCTGGCATCGATCTCGACGTCACGGACTTCGGTCATCGCTGGTCTCCGATCAGGGCGAGGCCTGCCAGCAGGCGGACCTGGTAGTTCACGAAGCCGGTGAGCTGGGAGACGGTGACGATGTCGGTCTCCGACAGCCCCGCCGCGAGCAGGATGTCGATGTGGGCGCGGGTGCTCGTCGCCGGTGCGTCGGTGAGCCGGACCGCGTGCCGCAACGCGGCTGCGAGCTTCGCGTCACCGGACGAATCCGATTCTGTGCCAGCACTTTCCGCTAGGCGCGCGTAATAGGCGGCGAGATCGGTCGCGTTGCCGAGTGCGGCGATGTGAGCGGCGATGGCAGCCAGGCGTGCCCGGCCGAAAGCTCGCCCGGCTACTCCGTCGAACAGGGCGTCGTGCACGGCCTGGGTGTGCTCGACCACGGCGGGCCTGCGCTGGCGCACGGCGGCGACCCTGGCCGCCGCCTCGGTGCCGAGCACCGCATCGATGACATCACTCATGGGTGAACCCTTTCGGTGAGAAGCCGATCCAGTTGCGGCACAACCTTGGTGGCGAGCAGCTCGATGGAGCGCAGTGCCGCGGGCTGGTCGGGATCGATCGGATGGATCTGGACGATGAGGTCGGTGGCGGCGGTGACCGCGGTGTCGGCGGAGAGCTGTGCGGCGACCTGGTCGGGAGTGCCGATATAGGAGTCGCGCAGGACTTCGTCGACGGTGGAGGCCATGCCCGTAATCCCCGCTGTGCGTAGGTGATCCAGGAATCGCAGTGCGCCGCGGTGCGCCCACCGCTGCGCCTCGTCGTGGTCGTCGGCTACGAAAACGCTTCGGGAGGCGCCTATTCGGGGTGTCGCAGCTGCGGGCAGTGCGTCGAGATAGGCCCGGATCAGGTCGGCTTGGACCACGTCCAGCGGCACGTCCGGGTCACGCGGTTGGGTACGCGACAACAGCAGACCCGCGCCCGCCGCACCGGCGCGCTCGGCGCCCGATACCGAGAAGCTGGCCTGCCAGGTGCGCTCGCGCAGGGTCGGCACCGGCGGATGCAACGGTCTGCCGGGTACCAGCTCGGCGCCGTCCAGCGCGGCCGTGATCGCGGCCAGTTTCTCCGCGTAGACGCGCTGCTTGTCCTCGGGTGCGACGCCGAACAGTTCGAACGAACTCTTCGAACCCCCACTGCCGAAGCCCAATTCGAGCCGACCGCCGGACAGGGTATCCAGCACCGCGGCGTCCTCGGCGACCCGGATCGGGTCCTCCAGCCCGAGGGTGACGATCGCGGTGCCGAGCCTGATGCGGTCGAAACGCGCGGCGGCGTTGGCGAGGAACACCAGCGGTGAGGGCAGTCCGCCTTCGGCCGGGTCGATGTGATGCTGGGCCACCCATGCAGTGTCGTAGCCGAGTCGCTCGGCCGACTCGATCTGTTCGAGCGCGTCAGCGTATACCTCGGCCGCGCTCTGGCCGTCGTCGTAGCGAACAAGCCTGGTGAACAGTCCGAGCCGCTTGCTACCCCGTTGACGGCTCCGCGCACCGCCGCCTCCAGCGCGACGTGGCGCTGCCGCCGAGCCACTCACGCGGGCACCTTCCCCAGATAGGCGTCGCGGATCGCGGGGTTGTCCAGCAGCTCGGTAGCACTGCCGTGCAAGACGATTCGGCCGCCCTGCAAGACATTGCCCGAGTGCGCGATCGACAGCGCCAGCTCCGCCTGCTGCTCGACGATGAGGATCGCCAGCCCCAATTCGGAGTTGAGCCGGGCGATTTCGTCCAGCACGCGGTCGACGAACAGCGGGGAAAGGCCCATGGTGGGCTCGTCCATGCAGATCAGCCGCGGCTTGCTCATCAAGGCTCTCGCGAAGGCGAGCATCTGCTGTTCGCCACCGGAGAGGGTGCCCGCCTGCTGGGTACGACGCTCGCGCAAACGCGGAAAGTGTTCGTACAATTCGTCGGCGCGCGCCACCAGCACCGCGCGGCGTTCCTTGCGGATGTACCCACCGACGTAGAGATTCTCCTCCACCGTCATCGCCGGAAACACCCGGCGCGCTTCGGGAACCGAGGCGAGACCGGCCGAGATCCTGGTCGCGGGTGAACTGGTACTCACGTCGACGCCGTCGATCCGCACCGCGCCGGAAGTCGGGCGCAGCAGGCCGAGGGCGGTCTTCATCGTCGTCGACTTACCGGAGGCATTGCCGCCGAGCAGCGAGACGATCTCCCCGGGGCGGACCGCGAGCGAGACCTTGTCCAGGGCAATCGAGGGGCCGTAGTGCACGGTGACCTCGTCGAATTCGAGTATGGGCGTGGACTTTTCGTCAATCGGCACCGACAGTCACCTTCTCTGCTCCGGTCGCGGCGGACGTGCGCGAGCGGCGACGTCCGAGGTAGGCCTCGATGACCCGCTCGTCGTGCTGGATCTGTTCCGGTGTGCCCTCGGCGATGACGCGGCCCTCGTCGAGCACGAGCACCCGGTCCGACAGCGCGTTCACCAATTCCAGCTTGTGTTCGACGAGCACGATCGTCTGCCCGCCCGCTTTCAGCTGGGCGAGTTGCGCCCCGACCTCGGCGGTCTCGGTCTGATTCATGCCCGCCGCCGGCTCGTCGAGCAGCAGCACCGTGGGGCGAAGGGCCAGTGCCCTGGCGATCTCGGTGCGACGGCGGTTGGCGTAGGACAGGGTGTAGGCGTTGTTCTCGGCGCGGGGCGCCAGCCGTTCGGAAAAACGGGCCAACTGGGTGTCGACCAGCGCGTCGGTGGCGCGACGCTCGGCCCGCACCGCCGGCGTCGGCACCAGCGCCAGTGCGGTCTCGGCCAGCAGCGGAAGCCAGCGCAGCACCGGGAATCGCGCCAGCGACTGCCACGGCCGCCCCGCGGTGAGGGTCGTGTGCAGGCCGATCTCGACGTTCTCGCGCACGGTGAGACTGCCGAACACGCGCCCGTTCTGGAACGTGCGCGCGATCCCCGCACCCGCCGCGGCCTCCTGCGAGCCCGCCCGCAGCCGCTTGCCCGCGACCTCGACCGTGCCCGCGTCGGGGCGGAGCAGACCCGAGATGAGATTCACCGTCGTCGTCTTCCCTGACCCGTTCGGCCCGATGATCGACACGAATTCGCCTGGCGCCACGGTGAATTCGACACCGTCGACCGCGTGCACACCACCGAAGGATTTACGCAGCCCCCGCACGGCCAGCACCGGTTCAAGCAGCGACTCTGACACGTTCACTCCTCACAAGAACGCCCTGCGGACGGAACCGGATGATCAGCAGCAGCACCACGCCGTAGAGCAGGATGCGAGCCTCCGGCGCCAGACGCAGCGCCTCGGGAACGCCGATCAGGACCACCGCGCCGAGCACGGCGCCGTAGGGCGAACCGGTCCCGCCGAGCACGAGGATGGTGATGATCAGCAGGGACATGGGCAGGTTGAACACGGTCGGATCGATGTAGCTGTACTGGTGGGCGAGCAGCGCACCGGCGATCCCGGAGAACAGGGCGCTGATCGCGAAAGCCAGCGCCTTGTAGTCGCGCACCGGGACACCGGAGGAACGCGCGGCCACCTCGTCGGCGCCGACCGCGCGCAGGGCGGTGCCAAGGCGCGAGCGCTGTACCCCGACCACCACCGCGAGGGTGACCGCCAGGAACAGCAGGTCGAGCAGATACACCTCGGTGTTCTCGGTGAACTCGTGGCCGAAGACGCTCGGCACCGGAATGCCGAAGATGCCGTAGGAACCACGGGTGAGCGATTCCCAGTTGCGGATCACCGCCACGATCACGATGCCGATCCCGAGCGTGGCGATCGCGACATAGTGCCCGTTGAGATTCCACAGCGGCGCGGCGAGCACCGAGGAGATCACCGCCGCCAGCACTCCGCCGGCGAGCGCGGCGGCCAGGAACGGCCAGTCGTGGTTCACCGTGAGGACGGCCGAGGTGTAGGCGCCGATCGCGATCGGACCGGCCTGCCCGATCACCAACTGCCCGGCCGAGCCCGCCACCAGCGTCATCGACACCGCGACGATCGCGTACGCCAGGATCTGGGTGCCCACCACGATGGCGTAGTCGTCGACCACCAGCGGCACCACGATCGCGGCGACCGCGAACACGATGACCGCATGCCACCAGCGCACCCGCAACTGCCGCCCGATCCCGAGGAAGGTGCCGGTGAGCGGTTCGGCGCTGATCGCGGGCACCTTGGCCAGCAGGCCGCCGGGCCGCAGCACCAGGAACGCCACCAGCACGCCGAAGGTGATCAGGTCGCGGTAACCGTCACCGAAGGTGTAGATGCCGAAGCCTTCGACGATGCCGAGCAAGAACCCGCCGATCACCGCGCCCGGAATGGACCCGAGCCCGCCGATGGTGGCCGCGACGAACCCGGTGAGCCCGGCCAGTGTGCCGCTGTGCGGGGAGATATTGGAGTTGTAGATGCCGACGAAGATGCCCGCCAGACCACCGAGGCCCGACGCGATCGCGAAGGCGAGCAGCTTGATCCGCGCGACCCCGATGCCCATCTGCGCGGCCGCGTCCGGGTCCTGGGCGGTGGCGCGGATGGCCAGGCCGTAGCGGCTGAACCGCAGGAAACCGGCCAGGCCACCCATCACCACGAGGGTGAGCGCGAACATCACCAGGTCGGAGGTGCCGAAACGGACCCCGCCGAGCTGGAAGTTGTTGGTGGGCAACACCTGTGGGAACGGTCGGGTGTCGGGACCGAACACGATCTGGGTCAGGTTCTCGATGATCAACCCAGCCGCCACCGTCGCCAACAGCGCCCCGATGGCCGGTGCCTTGCGCAGCGGATGCACCGCCAGCAGATCGATGAGAATGCCGACGATGGCGGTGGCCGCGACCACGAGCACGATGGTCAGCCACAGAGGAAAGCCCTGCTCGGCGATCAGCCACCAGCCGAGCATGGAACCGAGGGCGAACACCGCGCCGTGCGCGAAGTTGATGACATTGGTGACGCCGAAGATAAGGGTGATGCCCACGGCGAGCAGCGCGTACGCGTTGCCGTGGACCACACCGGCGATGAGTGTGTCGAACATCAGCGGTTGCCGGTCGGCACGAACTTGCCATCCTCGAGCACCAGCTCACGCGGGGACACGCCCTTGGGGCGACGCGTCTCCTGATCGAAAGCGAAAGTGCCCAAACCGATTCCGGTGAACGCGGTCTCGGTCTTCAGTCCCTCGAGGATGCCCTCGCGCGTCGCGCCGCCCTTCTTCGCGGCCTGGACGAGCACATTGACGGCGTCGTAGGCGTAGACGTTGAAGTCGCCCGGATCGGTGTTGAACTTCTTGCGGAACTTGGTGACGAAGTCCTGCACCTTCGGGTCCGGGTCGGCCGGGCTGAAGACGCCGTTGACGATGTCGCCCTCGGCCGCCGCGCCCGCCAGCGAGATGAACTGCGGGGTGTTCTGGCCGCCGAAGAACTGGCCGGAGAAGCCCACGTCACGCAGCTGCTTGACCACCAGCGCGCCGTCGGGGCCGTAACCGAGGTGCACGAACGCCTCGGGGTCGGCTTCGCGGCCCTTGATCAGGATCGGCTTCACATCGGTGGAGTCGGGCAGGATCGGCGAGGAGTACACGACCTCGACACCCTTCTGCGCGGCGAACTTCTCGAACAGGCTGAAAGCCTGCTTGCCCCAATCAGTTTCGAGATAGACGACCGAGACCTTCTTGGCCTTCGTCGACACCCACTGCGCATTGCGTTCCTGGAACACATCGAGGGTGATCGAGGGGCTCCACGAGTAGTTGCCCGCCTTGGTGAAGTCGACGGCGGAGTTGGTGAAGCCGTACTGAACGAGCTTGCCGCGGTTGTAGATCGGCGAGGCCGCGATCGAGGCGGGCGAGGAGAAGTCGCCGAGCTCGGCGATGATGGACTTGTCGTCGACGAACTTGGTGGCGATCGGGACGGTCTGCTTGGGGTCGGATTGCGAGTCCTCCCACTTCAATTCGACCTTGCGGCCGTTGATCCCGCCCGCCGCGTTGATCTCGTCCAGTGCCAGATCGAAACCCTGCTGCCACAGGCGACCGTACTCGGCGGAGGGGCCGGTCTTCGGGCCGGAGATGCCGAAATAGACAGGGCCGTCTGTAGATTCGCTACTGTCACTGCACCCGGCGACCGCAGCCGCCACGGCCAGCGCACCCGCCACAATTTTGAGACCACGGCGCGAGCCGAGAGAGAACTTGCTCATTGCTGGTTTTCCTTCGTGAAGACAGCGCTTGCGATACCCGATCGATATCGCCTGGTCGTCACCCGGGGCACCCCACCGCAAGCGAGGGTTGCCGATCAGCGAGCCGGGGCTCGAACGTGCTGATACTCGTGACCGTGGGCCGAAATCTAGCAGCGGATTCGGGCGTGGCCTTTTCGACTTCGGGGTACTCGATGTGGTTGCGCGGCACTCGGATACGGCGCTAGCTGCGACGATTCGGCGCGGGGTGTTTTGCGATCAGCTCGAGACAAAAACTGCGGCGCGCACTCGACAATCCGCGCAGCGTGCGACAAATCATTGTCGCGGTTCGCCGTGCTCGGTACTTCTTTTCTCATGACCACACTGCTGCACATCAACGCCTCCGCACGCGGCGAACTCAGCCAATCCCGTGCTATCGCAACCACTTTCACCGAAGCGCTCACAGCGAAGGATTCCGACTTGCAGGTCGACACGCTCGACCTGTTCGAAGCCGGACTGCCCGACTTCGGCACCGACGCCGCCGCGGCCAAACTGGCCGTGTTCACCGGCTCCGAACAGACCCCCGAACAGGTCGCCGCCTGGGAACAGGCCCGCACCGTCTTCGACCGGTTCGCCGCCGCCGACCTCTACGTCGTCAACCTCCCGATCTGGAATCACGGCGTGCCCTACATCCTCAAGCAGTACATCGACATCATCACCCAGCCCGGCTGGGCATTCGGCTTCGATCCCGAGGTCGGCTACAGCGGGCTCCTGGAAGGCAAGCGCGCGGTCACGGTGTTCACCAGTGGCGTGCACCAGCCGGGCGTGCCGATCCAGTTCGGCAGCGACTTCGCCACCCCGTTCGTGCACGACTGGTTGCGATTCATCGGCGTGAAGGACGTCGCCGAGATCCGCTTCGCGCCCACCGTGCTCACCGAGGACCCGCAGGTCGGGTTCGCTGCCGCGCAGGAGCGGGCGCGTGAGCTCGCCGGCGACTACTGAAGCGACATGGGCGCCGACGGGGCGGACGGTCGCGACGATCTGTGCCGTCGGGATTCTCGTCGTCGGACAGCTCTACGTGGTGCTGCCGGTGCTCGGCGAGCTGGCCGCGGCGTGGGACACCACCCGCGCCGCGGTGACCTGGACAACCACTGCCTTCGGGCTCGCCTACGGCGCAGGCTTCCTCGTCACCGGCCCGCTGTCGGACCGATGGGGACGCCGCCCGGTGATCGTCGGGGGTCTGGCGGCGACGGCCTTGTCCACCCTTGCGGTGATCGCGGCACCGAGTCTCGGAGCCGGGATCACCGCGCGGGTGGTGCAGGGGTTGACGGCCTCGTTCTTCGCACCGGCCGCGTTCGCCTACCTCGCCGAACGCATCGCGCCGGAGCGCAGGGTCTTTGCCCTGACCTGCCTGACCAGCTCGTTCCTCGGCGCGGGCGTGCTCGCGCAGGTGTTCGCGCAACTCGTCGACGCCGCGTTCGGCTGGCAAGCGGTGTTCGTGGTCGGCGCGGCGGGTTTCGCGATCTCGGCACTGCTGTTGCGGGCGGTACTCGAACCAGGGCGACGCGCCGACTCGACAGCATCGACGGCCTCGGCCTTCACCGCATTCGCCTCCTTGCTGCGCGCGCCACGCCTGGCCCTGCTCTACCTCAGCTGCCTTGCCGTCCTCGGCTCCTTCGTCGGGATCTACACCGGCGTACAACTCGCGCCGCCCGAAGGCGTCGGCACCAGTAGCACCGCCCTACTGGTGTTGCGGGCCAGCGCCATCCCCGCGATGATCGCAATCCCGCTCCTGGCGACCAGACTGGGTGCGATCAACCCGGAACGCCGCCTGATCATCTCTCTGACAACAGCCGGAACCACCGCCGCCATCGCAGCCCTACCCTTCGGTGGAATCTGGCTGGGGACTTGGCTTTTCGTCTTCGTAGCCGCAATAGCAATCGCCGCCCCAGCAGCCGTCCAAGCCATCGCCGCCCGAGCAGGCGAAGCCAGAGGCGCCGCCACCGCCGTCTACACCTTCGCCCTGTTCCTCGGCGCCAGCGCAGGCCCCCAACTGGCCAACCTGGTAGCCGGAAACGGATTCACAGCTGTAGCACTAGCTATCGCAACACTCGGATTCATCGGAGCCGCACTGGCTTTCGCTTCCACAAGGATCCGCACACCCTGACCCACCGATCGGGGCCGGGCCGTCACCTCGGTGGCGCCCCGGCCCGAGAGTTCTGCGTCGCCATCGAAGAGCTCAGGTTCTCGGCAAATCGGTGACCATTCGGACCGGCTGCAGCGTCACTCGGCCGACGGTCAGGTAGTCCGTATCGTCGGCGAGGACGGTCAGGCCAGCGCGCTCGGCGGTTGCGGCGACAATCAGGTCGACCGGACCGGCAGACCGATGTTGTCCGGTGGCGGTGAGCAGTTCTTGCACTTGCGCTGCGCGTTCGTAGGCACGATCATCCATCGGCACCCACCCGAACACACTGCGGAGGAGCCGCTTCTTCTCGATCCGATCGGCTGCCGACCTGGCCGAATAGAGGAATTCGAGTTCGACGATCGGACAGGTCGCGATCACCCCTGCCGTGAGCTCGTCCGCCCAGGCTCGGCGAAGCTTGTCCTGCATGATGCGAAACAGGCCCGACGTGTCGATGAGATACAGGGCAGGAGTCACCGGCGGTAGGCGGACTGCACCGTTCGCCTCATCCCGGCACAGGGATGCCTGCGGCCCGAGGTACGCAAGGCGGTCCTCGACGCCTTCGCGCCACTCGGTGTCGACGGTGAGGGCACCACCGACGGCGACTGGTTCATCGGTGATGGCTCCGACGCTCCGCTGGGCGCCGACACCGCCACGCTCGTCCACATCCAACACGTGGTGGCCGGCGACTCGTCCTTGGCCGAGCTCGTCACGCTCCCCGCGGGCCGCGTGGCCTGGCGCGATCGGACCACCGACCCCTGGACCATCGAGGACTTCGCGTATCCCGACGAATCCGAGGCCGACCAGGCGGCCGGCTGACGTCTCGGATCAGCACGAACGCCCGCACGCCGGTCGGCATGCGGGCGTCGGGCGGATCGGGTTCAGGGATGGGTGCGGAATTCTTCGAAGGTGGGGGTGGGGAGTTTCAGTTGGGCGTGGATGTCGCCGCCCAGGCCGAAGTGGGCTATGGCGCCGCCGTAGTTCTGTTGATAGCTGTGCCAGAGGACGACGACGCTGATGACGCGGTTGGCGCCGGGGGTTTTCGGGTCAGGGAAGGGGTTGGGGAGGGTGGCCTGGTAGGTGGCGGTGCCTTCGGGGGTCGTGATGAAGACGTTGGGGATGCCGAGAGGGCCTGGGCGGGTGGGGTTTTCGGGGTCGAGGTCGTGGGATCGGAGGGACATCACTGTGTAGAGGGAGTCGGGGATCAGGCCGGCGAGTTCGAAGGCGAAGTGGGCGTTGCGGTCGTCGTCGGTGATCGAGACTTCCACTGTGCCGCGGGCTTTCAGCCAGTCGCCGAGGGTGACGGGGGCGGTGAGTTTGCGGCCGTCTTCGGGGCGCAGGTCGGGGATGGGGACTTCGTGGAAGGGGTAGCTGGGGCGGGTGACCGTGGCGGCCGCCGGTAGCTGGTCGGGCGCGAAGACGATGGGATAGTTGTTGGCGGGCAACGGGAGTGGGAGCGTGTGCAGGACCAGGTCGCTGTCTTCGGCCGAGAGTTCTTCCGGCAGTTCATGAATCACCTTGTAGGGCAGACTTTCGCCGAAGGTGGGCAGTGGGGTGTCGGCCGCGACCACGGCTCGGCCCCAGCGCCGGACTACCGAGCCATCGGGACCGGCCTCGTTCAGGAATCCGACGACGATGAAATCGCCTGCCGCATCCACGATTTCACTGGGCGGGTAGAGCGGCCCCTGGGTGGTGGGGGTCAGGTCGTACAGACGCTTCACCATACGGAAGCCACCTTTCGATCATCGGAGAATTCGTTGCCGGTCGCGTCGCCGAGGCGGTCGCTCAGGTGCCGCCAGGTGCCGCTGCGCGCGGCGGCCACCAGTTTCGGGTCGGTGCCGCGGTAGGCGGGGCGGGCCACCAACCAGAGGAACGGCAGGTCGGTGCCGTGATCGCCGTAACCCCAGGTGTCGTTGGCGCTGATGCCGTGCTCGCGCAGGTACTCCACCACCGCCTCCCCCTTGGCCGCGCCGATCATCGGCTCGCGCACCTCGCCGGTGAGCACGCCGTTCGCGTCGACCAGCGGTTCGGTGGCGATGATGTGGTCGGCGCCTACCGCGGCGGCCACGGGTGCGATCGCCGGTGCGAAAGAACCGGACAGCAGTACCGTGCGAACCCCGGAGTCCCGGTGCTCCCGCAGTGCCTGCACCGCATCGGCATAGAACGCGGCACCCTCGGCCGCGAACTCGTCGAACCAGCGTTGACCGGCCGCCACCAGCGCGGCGTACTCGACACCGCGGTAGGTCCGGTAGTACTCCCGGTTGATCTCCTCGCGCGGCGCACCGGCCTCGGCCCTGGCTTTGAGATCGTCGGTGACACGGGCGTATTCGCTGCCGTCGTCACCGTTCTCGGCGAGCCAGAATCGCAGGAAAGTGAACATCGACTTCACCGTGATCAGGGTTTCGTCCACGTCGAAGAACGCAGCCCTCGGGCGCTGACCGCTCACGCAGGCACCCCCAGATGCGCGGTGACCGCTTTGGCCGCCTTCGCCCGTTCGATCTGGGCGATCCGGTCGTTGGGCAGCGCGGTGAACTCGATACGCGAGCCGGCGACGGTCTTGTCGAACTGGCGCACCTCGGTCTCGATGACGAACTGCAGCTTGCCCGGATCGTCGATCGAGATCGGCGTGAGCTGGGCGTGCAGCGTCGCGGGCAGCGGGAACAGGAACGAAGTGAACCGCAGGTCGACGTTGTTCCACACGATGTAGAAGTGCTCCTGCGGCCTGCGCACCCCGTACTCGAGTTCGAACGCGGCAAGGAACAGCTGCCGCACCGCCTCGATCACCACAATGCCCTGCACGTGCTCACCGGTCTGGTGGTCGAGCAGCAGTTCGTTGTCGCTGTCCAGACGCAGATCCGCTTCGAAGGCGTTCTCCTCGATACGCCGCAGCCCCGCCAACAGCACATTGGAGTGCTGGTACTTGTGCACATGGTGCCTGCGCGCAGGCTCGGCGATCTCGCCGACCACCCGGACTCGCGCCTGCGGTGCGTGCACGGCCGCCACGTGCTCCAGGTAGTCGAGATCGTGACGGGTGATGCCCTGGCCCAGGTGAACGGCCAGTTCCTGATCGACGAACCGACCGCTGCGCAACAGCGCCACCAGCCCCGAGACGGTGTGTACCCGCTCGTCCGCGGTGATCCCGAGGAAACGGTCGGCCACCACGACGAACGCGGTCGCCACCGCTTCCGGGGCGCGAGTGGCGTCGAGTTGGACTACAGACATGGATAGACCTCCAGAAAGACGCTTACAGCAGGTGAGTCCCGCCATCCGGTCGTCACCCGGAGCACCCCGCCGCCGCTGGAGGGTTGCCGCCCAGCAAGCCGGGGCTCGATGCTGGAACTCGTGACCGTGCTCCGAAAGGTAAACGGCCGCAATAATTTTGAAAACCTTTCCGACCAGCATGCGAAAAATCCGCCCACGGGCGGAGGTAGGGCGGAAACCAGGTGCCTATGCTGAGCGTGACAGTCCGTCACGTATATCCCGGAGGCACCGTTGCCGAACACTCTCGAAGCCAGCATCGACATCGCCGCATCGCCGGAGAAGGTCTGGTCGGTCCTGTCCGATCTGAGCCGGATGTCCGAGTTCAGCCCGACGACGGTGAAGATGGTCGCGGTCGGCGGCGTGCGCGAAGGCGCGTTCACCGTCAACGTCAACAAGGTCGGCTGGAAGATCTACCCGACCACCTCGCGGATCGTGCGCTTCGAGCCGAACACGGCGTTCGCTTTCCGGATGAACGAGAACCGCACGACCTGGACCTACGAACTCTCCCCCACCGCTACCGGCACGCGCGTCGTCGAGACCCGCACCGTCGATCCCAAGGGCCTGCCCGGCTGGCTGGTCAAGACGATCAAGGTCGCCATGGGCGGCGAGCAGAAGTTCGAAGCCGATCTGATTGCGGGAATGCAGGAGACGCTGAGCAAGGTGAAGGTCGCCGTAGAGAGCTGACCTGAAGTTCTTCAAAGCCCGCCGGAGACCATCCGGCGGGCTTTTTTCGTCACGCCGGGTTGTCGCGGATCTCGTCGAGCGCCTGCGTGCTGCGGGTGAGCAGCTCCCGCAACACCGCCAGCTCGGCTGCGGTGAATTGCTCGGCGAGGGTGCGCTCCACTGCGATCGCGCGCGCGTCGGCGTCGTTCATCACCGCACGACCCTGCTCGGTGAGGCGGGTTTCCAGCACGTTCTTGTGCCACTCGTGGGGGGTGCGATCGACGAGGCCGCGGTCCTGCAGGTTGGTCAGGACAGTGTTCATCGTCGGCGGGGTGACGCCCGCCAGCCTCGCCAAGGCGGCGGCCGAGATGCCGGGGTTCTCCGCGAGGTACATCAGCGCGCTGTACTGCGGGACGGTCAGGCCTGCCGGTTTCAGCGCGGCCGTCTTCGTCGCGATCAGGGCTTGCTCGGCCCGCTTGAGGTACGAGCCGAGCCTCTCGGCGGCGGGCATGGACGTCATGCGTGCATGATATCCGCCCATCAATTCGTAACCCTGTTGACGATCATAACGACTCTAATCTACGTTACTGCCTACTGATTGATGTTTGCCATTACATCACCGAGAGGCTTCACCATGTTGCGAACCGTCACCCTTGCCGCCGCCTGCCTGACCCTCGCCGCGTGCGGGACCTCGCCCGCCGCGCCCACGCTGAGCACGGCGTACGAATTGCCCGGCAACGCCGTGTACCCCGAGGGCATCGGCCTAGACCCGCGCAACGGGGACACCTACGTCGGGTCGTTCGCCGATGGTTCGGTGTATCGCGCGGGTGCAAACGCCGCGCGCGCGGAGGTCTTCCTGCCCGCGGGTGCCGACGGGAGGAAGACGGCGAACGGGGTGAAAGTCGATTCGAATGGTCGACTGTGGGTGATCGATTCCGGTGTGGGAGTGAGTGTTTACGACACCGGCTCGCGGGCGCTGCTCGCGCGATTCGACGTGCCCGGTGCCGCACCACGATTCGTCAACGATCTGGACTTCGGCGCCGACGGGACGGCGTATTTGACCGACAGCGTTCGCAATGTCGTCTACAAAGCCGCGATCGGCAGTAGTGAATTAACTGTCGCCTACGATTTGACCGCGATGGCCGGCGATCCGAAGGCGTTCGCGCTCAACGGCATTGCGGCCGATCGGGACGGACGGTATCTGATCGTCGTCGCGATGTCAGCGGCCGAGCTGTATCGCATCGATCTCGCCGGTGGCGCGGAGCCCATCCGAAAAGTAGCGCTGAGCGGCGGCGATGCTCGCAACGGTGACGGGTTGGAGCTGCGCGACAACACGCTGTGGATCGTCCACAATCTCGACAACACCATCAGCCGCTGGACGCTCACCGACAACGGCGCAACCGCCACCCGCGCAGGCGAATTCCACGATCCCACACTGAGTATTCCTACGACGCTGGTGCATTCGGGCGATCGGGCGCTTGTCGTGTCGTCGCAATTCGACAAGGGCGGGCCGATGGGTCAGGGCGTGCCTGACACCTTCGTGGTCTCGGCGGTCAGCGGGTTCTAGCGATGAATTCGCTGAGCACGGAGACGAATTCGTCCGGCTGCTCCACCTGCGGTGAGTGGCCCGCGTGTTCCACGAGATGGGTTTGCGCACCGGCGGCGGCGAAACGGACGAGGGTTTCGGTGCTGTCGTAGAGGTGGTCGTGGCGGCCGTGGACGACGAGGACGGGTTGAGCGAGGGCTTCGGCGCGGGTATCGAGGGGTGCCGCGGCGAAGTCGTCGGCTCTGGCGCCGACCGCGTAGGCGAGGCCTGCGGGCAGGGTGGCACGGAAGTCGCGGACCAGGGCTTCGGCCAGGCCCGGTGCCGAGTCGTAGCGGAAGCGGGGCGCGAAGCCCGGGCGGCCGCCGAGGCGGATCACCGGGGCCGGCGTCCAACGCTGGGCCAGGCGAACCGCCCACGGGCGGACAACCCACTTCGCGACGGTCGGGATGCGCGCGGCCCGATAGTCGGGAGCCTGGCCGACGACCACCACGCGCGAAACCCGGCTCGACGTGGCGGCGAGTTCCAGGGCGATCTCGGCGCCGAAGGAGTGGCCGACCACCGTCACATCGGTGAGCTCGAGGTCGGCGAACAGGGCGGTGAGCGGGGCGGTGCGGGCGGCGGCGCCGAAGTCGCCGTCGGCGCCCAACTCCTGCATGTCGACCCGGATCACCCGGAATTCGGTCGTCATCCGCTCGGCGACACCCGCGAACCAGTCGACCGAACCCGGAATGCCGTGGATGCACACGATCACGGGTGCGGTGGGCTCGCCTTCGTCAAGAAACCTCACGTCAACGACCCTAGTCAGTTCGAAGAGTTGCCGCCCATACCGTACGACCAAGGCGCTGCGGCGGGATTCTTCGTCGCTTTACCATCGGCAGAACCATTCCGCCCGGTCGCGGCCAGGATTTCCGAACTGTACCGGTGGCAATATTCCGCCCGTTCGCATACGCTTCGCCGCGGATGAAAACGCCTCATGGAGGGACGAGTGATCACTCCGAACAGGCCGGAGGACGTAGCCGAAAGGCGGCACGCAGTGCCGTTGACACAGTTGATACACCTGATGGCGGAGTATCAGCATCTCGGCGCGCACCGTGACACCTTTCTCGCTACCCCCGCCGACGACACCTTCGTACGCGGCTGCGGCATCGTCGCGGGCTGCATCGCCACCATCGGCGTCATCGTGGCCGCGGTCGGCGCGTGGCAGGGCGGTATCGCACTGCTGGTGATCGCCGCCGCGCCCGTGCTGCTCGCGCTGCGCCGCGGGGTGATCAACCGGCAGAACCGCGCCGCCCGCATCGACCTGTTCGACCACGGCGTCACCGTGTACCGCTCGGGGCAGCGGGTGGCCGGATTCCGTTGGGACAGCACCGAAGTGCGTCAGCACGAGATCCCCTTCCACGACACCACCCCCGTCACCTACCTGCTGGAACTGTCGGGCCCCAACGGTGTGCAGGCGACCATCGACGAAGAGGGTTTCGCCCGCGCCCGCGAATGGGCCCGCGCCATCCAATCCGCCGTCACCGCAACCCAACTCCCCGCCGCGGTAGCCGCCATCGACAATGGCGAAACAGTCGCCTTCGGCGACCTCGCCCTTTCCCTCGACGCCCTCACCTACCGCACCCAAGCCCTCCCCTGGGAAGACATCCAACTCATCGACGCCCGCAGCGGCCACATCCGCATCAAACTCGCCGGCGTCTGGATGTCCCTCGGCCCCGTCAGCACCATCCCCAACTTCTACATCTTCAACGAACTGGCTGAGAGGCTGCGACTCACGCCGGTGGGGTAGACCTGGTGTAATCCCTTGTACATCAACCACATTCACTAAGATCAGCCCGTGGATGATCCGTCCGGCCTCATGGCTATCGAAAACGCGCTACAGCCGATATACGGCGATACCGAAGGTCAGCAATGGGGGACACTGATCTCCTGGACGCTGGGTGGCCCCGACCCGCTGGATCCGGTCAGGGTGTACCCGCGAGCCGACCCCGTGCCGCACTGGCATTACATAAGTTTCGGGATGACCGAGCTCGACGAAAAGGAATCCGAGAACCCCGAGGAGTCCGGCTGGGGCTTCGAATTCACGTTCCGGCTCACTAGGGCACCATCCTTTCCGCAGCCCTAACAGTTAGGGTTGTGACCTCTCGGTCTCGGCGGGTGCATGGCCTGTAGCGCGAGCCACTCGA
>NZ_JBHXRR010000026.1:0-97196 GCF_042716665.1 Nocardia sp. NPDC058658 | reverse complement strand
GCAAGACGCTCGGCTGGGATACCCCAGCCGAGCGTCTGCGTGATCTACTTACCGTCTAACACCAGTGGTGTTGCGACGACCCCTTGAAACCGCCAGCGCGATTCGCGGGCTTTACTCGTCAGCGCCGTTAGGCCCCTGCGAACAACTTCCAGTTACGCGCCTTCGGGAACTTGGTCTGATGCGCGACCCAAGCCGCCATCTTGTCCCAGTGCTTCGCGGTCGGGGTGACGATCGAGCCCAGCTCACGGCTCCACTCGTCGGTCTCGGCAAGCCCGTCGACCCGCTCGACGATGGCCTTCGCGGTCGCCATATCGCCGACCACCCGGTCGCCGAGGATGCCGTCGGCACCGACCAGGGTGATGCGCACACCCTGCTTGCCGATGTACTGCAGCACGGCCGTGCCCGAACCACCGTGCCGGGCGACGAATTTCACGATGGACTTCTCGACCTCGGCCGGCACCTTCACGGCCTCGGGGGCGGCGGTTGTACTCATGCGCCGTAGTTTACCGGCCGGTAGTTTCCAGTCCAGCCCCGAGTGGTCCGGAACACGGGGTGTAGAACAGAGACTCATGCGCGCGATTCAGGTTTCCGAGCACGGCGGTCCCGAGGTTCTGCAGTACGTGGAGGTGGCCGACCCGTCGGCCGGCCCCGGTCAACTGCTGGTCGAGACCCAGGGTGTGGGCGTCAACTACATCGATATCTATTTCCGCACCGGCCTCTATCCGCAGGCGACGCCCTATATCCCCGGCTCCGAGGGCACGGGCATCGTGGTGGCGATCGGCTCCGATGTCACCGAGTTCGCGATCGGCGACCGTGTCGCGTGGGCATCGGCGCCCGGCAGTTACGCCGAATTGGTTGCAGTGGACGAAGCCGTCGCGGTGAAGGTGCCCGGCGACGTCGACCCGACGGTCGCGGCCGCCGCGCTCCTGCAGGGCATGACCGCCCACTATCTGACCGAATCGGTGTTCTCCCCCGAGCCCGGCGATCCGGTCCTCATCCACGCGGGCGCGGGCGGCGTGGGCCTACTGCTCACCCAGATGGCCGTCGCGAAGGGCGCCAGGGTGATCACCACGGTCTCCACCGATGCCAAGGAGAAACTCTCCCGCGAAGCAGGCGCCACCGACGTCCTGCACTACGGTGACGACCTCGCCGCCCGAGTCCGCGAACTCACCGACGGCATCGGCGTCGCCGCGGTCTACGACGGCGTCGGCGCCAGCACCTTCGAAGCCAGCCTCGCCTCTCTGCGCGTCCGCGGCACCCTCGCACTCTTCGGCGCGGCCAGCGGAGCCGTCCCGCCCTTCGACCCCCAGCGTCTCAACCCCGCCGGTTCGCTGTGGCTCACCCGTCCGTCCTTGGGCGCCTACACCCGCGACCGCACCGAATTCCTCTGGCGCGCAACCGATGTCTTCGACTGGATCGCCGCAGGCACCCTGAACTTCCGCATCGGCGCCACCTACCCGCTGGCCGACGCCGCCGAGGCTCAGCGCGACCTGGGCGCCCGCAAGACCACCGGCTCGATCGTCCTGCTGCCGTAATCCACGCCGAGAAACCGCGCTCACCGTTCACCAGTCGTCGAATCCGTCGGATTTCCGACCGTTCGCGCGATCAGTGAACGATGAGCGCCGTTCCAGCGACCGGTCCAGAAATGACGATGGCCGGGCATCGCCGCCCGGCCACCATCACGAGAGTCTTTACAGCCCGACGAGGCTGCCGATCGTGTCCCAGCCGAGGACCGAGTCCACAGCCAGACCGCAGAACACCACGGCGAGGTAGTTGTTCGACTGCAGGAACAGCTTCAGCGGCTTCACCGACTCGCCGCGGCGCACCCCGGCGTAGAGCTGGTGGGCCATCAGCAGGAACCAGGCACCGGCCACCAGGGCGACGGCGGCGTAGATGACGCCGGTCGCGGGGACGAGGGCCATGGTCGCGAGCACCGTCAGCCAGGTGTAGATGACGATCTGCTTGGTGACGACCTGTTCGGTGGCGACCACCGGCAGCATCGGCACACCGGCCGCGCGGTAGTCCTCCTTGTAGCGCATGGCCAGCGCCCAGGTGTGCGGCGGCGTCCAGAAGAAGATCACCGCGAACAGCACCAGTGCGGGCCAGCCGACCGTGCCGGTCACCGCGGACCAGCCCACGAGGGCGGGCATGCACCCGGCCGCGCCGCCCCACACCACGTTCTGCGAGGTCCGGCGCTTGAGGCCCTTGGTGTAGACGAAGACGTAGAACAGGATCGTGGCGACCACGAGCGCGCCGCTGAGCAGGTTGGCCTGCCACCACAGCCAGGCGAAGGAGATCGCACCGAGGACGACACCGAAGATGAGAGCGTGCCTGGTGGGCACCGCGTCGCGAGCGAGCGGGCGGCGCGCGGTCCGCTTCATCACCTTGTCGATATCGGCGTCGGCCACACAGTTGAGGGTGTTGGCGCTCGCCGCGCCCATCCAGCCACCGAACAGGGTGACCAGGATCAACCGGATGTCCACATTGCCACGGTCGGCCAGGAGCATCGTCGGAATGGTCGCGACGAGCAACAGCTCGATGACGCGAGGCTTGGTGAGCGCGATGTAGGCAAGGGGCTTGCGGACGATTCGCGCGCCGAGACTGTCGCCCGCGAGGCGGTCGGCCAGCGCCGTCGACGAACTTCCGTGCGCACCGCTACTACCCGGCTCGTGACCGATCCGCACTGTTTCTCCTCGCACGCTGTGCTTCGCTTCGCATCCGGTAATGGAACGAGCAGCGCGCGGCTGCGGCGCGGCCACTACTACAGAGGATGGTAGACCCACTCACCTGCCGCTCCGCGCCAGACCCCCGCCACCGTGGGCGCGGTCACTACACCTCGCGACCGCCCCCTCGGACCGCACGAGGTGGTGAACCCGCATCGACGCGCAGGTGAACGGCACCGCGACCCCGCCCGCGTGCGTCGCGCCGATGCTTGACAGCGCACACCGCCGGATCCCCCCGATCCGAACTAGACTCACTGCCAGGGTTCGCGCCGATCCGGTCCAGCAGCACCACTAGGGTATTCATGAACATCGGTACGCATCCCGGCCGCGTGCGACCTGTTGAACATCATCGCCGCTGCCAAGCTATCGCCGTCGACGAAACCTAGGTCAGGAGAACCACGGTCGTGCCAGTCACCAGCGACATTCACGCCCTCACTCAGCGGAACTATCCCAGCGACTGGACGGACCTCGACACGAAGGCCGTCGACACGGCCCGCGTGCTGGCCGCCGACGCGGTCCAGAAGGCGGGCAACGGGCACCCCGGTACCGCGATGAGCCTCGCACCGGTCGCCTACACCCTGTTCCAGCGCACGATGCGCCAGAACCCGGCCGATCCGTGGTGGACCGGGCGCGACCGCTTCGTCCTCTCGTGTGGGCACTCCAGCCTCACCCTCTACATCCAGCTCTACTTCGCCGGTTTCGGCCTGGAGCTGTCGGATCTGGAATCGCTGCGCCAGTGGGGTTCGGCGTGCCCGGGCCACCCGGAGTACCGCCACACCGCGGGCGTCGAGATGACCACCGGCCCACTGGGTCAGGGTCTGGCGTCGGCGGTCGGCATGGCGATGGCGGCGCGGCGTGAGCGTGGTCTCTACGACCCGGCCGCGGCCGAGGGCGAGAGCCTGTTCGACCACTTCATCTACACCATCGCCTCCGACGGCGACCTCGAGGAAGGCGTCACCTCGGAAGCCTCGTCGATCGCGGGCACCCAGCAGCTGGGCAACCTCGTGGTGATCTACGACGACAACGAGATCTCCATCGAAGACGACACCAAGATCGCCTTCAACGAGAACGTCGGCGCGCGCTACGAGGCCTACGGCTGGCACGTGCAGACGGTCGAGGGCGGCGAGGACATCGTCGCGATCGAGGCGGCACTGGCCGCGGCGAAGGACGTCAAGGACAAGCCGTCACTGATCATCCTGCGCACCATCATCGGCTACCCCGCGCCGACCAAGATGAACACCGGTGCCGCGCACGGTGCCGCGCTCGGTGCCGACGAAGTGGCCGGGATCAAGAAGGCCCTCGGCTTCGACCCGGACGCTTCCTTCGAGGTGGCGCCGGAGGTCATCGAGCACACCCGCAAGGCGCTGGTCCGTGGCCTCGAGGAGCAGGCCAAGTGGGATATCCAGTTCGCCGAATGGGCGCTGAAGAACCCGGACAACCACGCCCTCTACAAGCGTCTGCAGGCGCGTCAGCTGCCCGAGGGCTGGGAGAAGTCGCTGCCCGAGTTCGAGCCGAGCGCGTCGGGTATGGCTACTCGCAAGGCGTCGGGTTCGGTGCTCTCGGCGCTGGCCGATGTGCTGCCCGAACTGTGGGGCGGCTCGGCCGACCTGGCCGAGTCCAACAACACCACGATGCCCGGCCAGCCGAGCTTCGGTCCGACCGACATCTCCACCAGCCACTGGAAGGCCGAGCCCTTCGGTCGCACGCTGCACTTCGGTGTGCGTGAGCACGCGATGGGCTCGATCCTCAACGGCATTGCCCTGCACGGCCCGACCCGGCCCTACGGCGGCACCTTCCTGGTCTTCAGCGACTACATGCGCCCGCCGGTGCGGCTGGCCGCGATGATGCGCACCACCGTCACCTACGTGTGGACCCACGACTCCATCGGTCTGGGCGAGGACGGCCCGACCCACCAGCCGATCGAGCACCTGGCGTCGCTGCGCGCGATCCCGGGCCTCAATGTGATCCGCCCGGCCGACGCCAACGAGACCTCGTACGTGTGGCGTTCGCTGCTCGAGCGGGGTTCCGACGAGCACCACTCGCACTACCCGGTGTTCGAGCCCGCCAAGACCGACGGCCCGTCGGCGCTGGCGCTGACCCGCCAGAACGTGCCCACGCTGGAAGGCACCAGCTACGAAGGCGCCTCGAAGGGCGGGTATGTGCTGGCCGAGGCCTCGAACGGCACCCCGCAGGTCGTGCTGATGGCCACCGGTTCCGAGGTCCACCTCGCGATCGAGGCCTGCACTACCCTGGAGTCGCAGGGTGTCGCGACCCGCGTGGTCTCGATGCCGTGTGTGGAGTGGTTCGACGCCCAGGACAAGTCCTACCGCGACGAGGTGCTGCCCCCGTCGGTGCGTGCCCGGGTGTCGGTGGAGGCCGGTATCGCGATGTCGTGGCACCGCTTCCTCGGTGACGCCGGTGAGCACGTCGGTATCGACCACTTCGGTGCGTCGGCGCCGTACCAGAAGCTGTACAACGAGTTCGGGATCACCGCCGATGCCGTCGTCGCCGCCGCACAGCGTTCGCTCGACAATGTGAAGGGGTAAAACCATGGCACAGAACGAGAATCTCGCCGCGCTCTCGGCCGCGGGCGTCTCGGTGTGGCTCGACGATCTCTCGCGTGACCGCATCCAGTCCGGCAATCTCGCCGACCTGGTCGCGACCCGCAGCGTCGTCGGTGTCACCACCAACCCGAGCATCTTTCAGGCCGCGCTGAGCGTGGGCCATGCCTACGAGTCGCAGCTGAAAGACCTTGCGTCCCAAGGGGCCGACGCCGACGCGGCGATCCGCACCATGACCACCGACGACGTGCGCGCCGCCTGCGACGTGCTCGCGCCGGTGTTCGAGGCGACCGGCGGCGTGGACGGGCGGGTGTCGATCGAGGTCGACCCGCGCTTCGCCTTCGACGCCGACAAGACCGTCGCCCAGGCGATCGAGCTGTGGAAGATCGTCGACCGCAAGAACCTGTTCATCAAGATCCCGGCCACCGAGGCGGGTCTGCCCGCGATCACCTCGGTGATCGCCGAGGGCATCAGCGTGAACGTGACGCTGATCTTCTCGGTGCCGCGCTACCGCGCGGTGATGGGCGCCTACCTCGACGGTCTGCGCAACGCCAAGATCGGCGGCCACGACCTGGCCAAGATCCACTCGGTCGCCTCGTTCTTCGTCTCCCGCGTTGACACCGAGATCGACAAGCGCCTCGAGGCGATCGGCACGCCCGAAGCCCTCGCCCTGCGCGGCAAGGCCGGTGTGGCGAACGCGCGTCTGGCCTACGCCGAGTACCAGGACGTGTTCGACGGTGGCGCGCACACCTCCACCTACAACCACCTGGCCGCACAGGGCGGCAACCGGCAGCGACCGCTGTGGGCGTCGACCGGAGTGAAGAACCCGGATTACCCCGACACCCTCTACGTCACCGAGCTCGTCGGCCCGAACACGGTCAACACCCTGCCGGAGAAGACGCTGCAGGCGTTCGCCGATCACGGTGAGGTGCTGGGCGACACGCTCAGCGGCCGTGGCGCCGAGGGTGCCGCGGTGTTCGCCGAGCTGTCAGCGGTCGGTATCGATCTCGACGATGTGTTCGCGCTGCTCGAGCGCGAAGGCGTCGACAAGTTCGAGAGCGCGTGGGGTGAGCTGATCGAGGCCACCACCGGCGCACTCGGCATCGCGGCGGAGGGCAACTGACACGATGGCCGGCACAGCATCGACGGACCAGGCGGGGCTGTGGCACAACCCGCTGCGCGACGAACGCGACAAACGGGTTCCCTTCATCGCGGGCCCGTGCTCCATGGTGATCTTCGGTGTCACCGGAGATCTTTCCCGCAAGAAGCTGATGCCGGCCATCTATGACCTGGCGAATCAGGGGCTGCTGCCCCCTGGTTTCGCCCTGGTCGGCTTCGCCCGGCGCAACTACGCCGACGAGGATTTCGCCTCGGTGGTACTCGAGGCCGTGAAGAAGCACGCGCGCACTCCCTTCCGCCAGGAGGTCTGGGATCACCTGGCCGAGGGGCTGCGGTTCGTGCAGGGCAGTTTCGACGACGACAAGGCCTTCGCCACCCTCGCCGAGACCCTGAAACACCTCGACGAAACCCGCGGTACCGGCGGCAATTACGCCTTCTACCTGTCGATTCCGCCGAACATGTTCCCCGTGGTGCTCGATCAGCTGAGCGAGCACAACCTGGCCAAGGCCGCACCGGAACCCGACGGGTATACCCCGTGGCGGCGCGTGGTGATCGAGAAGCCCTTCGGCCACGACCTGACCAGCGCCAAGGAACTCAACGCGCTGGTCAACCGGGTGTTCCCCGAGGAGCAGGTCTTCCGTATCGACCACTACCTGGGCAAGGAAACGGTCCAGAACATTCTGGCGTTGCGTTTCGCCAACGAGTTGTTCGAGCCGATCTGGAACGCCAACTATGTCGACAGCGTGCAGATCACCATGGCCGAGGACATCGGATTGGGCGGTCGCGCAGGCTATTACGACGGAATCGGCGCCGCCCGTGACGTCATCCAGAACCACCTGCTGCAGTTGCTCGCGCTGACCGCGATGGAGGAACCCACCTCCTTCGAGCCGATGCAGCTCACCACCGAGAAGATCAAGGCCCTATCGGCCACGAAACTCGTTGCGCCACTGGATGAAACCACTGCGCGCGGCCAGTACACCGAGGGCTGGCAGGGCAGCGAGCACGTGGTCGGCCTGCTCCAGGAGGAAGGCTTCGATCCGCAGTCGCGGACCGAGACCTACGCCGCCCTGACCCTGCACGTGGAGAACCGGCGCTGGGCGGGTGTGCCGTTCTACCTGCGCACCGGAAAACGCTTGGGCCGCAGGGTGACCGAGATCGCGGTGGTGTTCAAACGCGCACCACACCTGCCCTTCGATCAGACCATGACCGAGGAGCTCGGCCAGAACGCCCTGGTCATCCGGGTGCAGCCCGACGAGGGCATCACCTTGCGCTTCGGTTCCAAGGTCCCCGGCTCGGGCATGGAAGTGCGCGACGTGAACATGGACTTCAGTTACGGCGAAGCCTTCACCGAGTCGTCCCCCGAGGCCTACGAACGCCTCATCCTCGACGTGCTGCTGGGCGTGCCGTCGCTGTTCCCGGTCAACGCGGAGGTCGAATTGTCCTGGCGCATCCTCGATCCCGTGCTCGCGCACTGGGCCGCGGGCGGCAAACCCGAACCCTACGAGGCCGGGACGTGGGGCCCCACCTCGGCCGATGAGATGCTCGCGCGCAGCGGGCGGGAATGGCGGCGTCCGTGATCGTCGACATGCCCGACACCACCACCGTCGACGTCGGTAAGCGGATGGTGCAGTTGCGCGAGACCAACGGCGTGATCACCCAGGGCCGCGTGCTCACCCTGGTGGTGTGCACCCTCGACTCCTCCGAAGCCGAGGACGCGATCGATGCCGCCAACGACGCCAGCCGCGAACACCCTTGCCGGGTCATCGTTCTGGCCCGCGGTGATCGCGACGCCGAGACCCGCCTCGACGCCCAGATCCGGGTCGGCGGCGACGCCGGTGCCGCCGAGGTGATCGTGCTGCGCCTACAGGGTGCGCTGGTGAACCACGAGAGCAGCGTCGTGACCCCGTTCCTGCTGCCCGACACCCCGGTGGTGGCGTGGTGGCCGCGTGGCGCGCCTGAGTTCCCGTCGATGGACTCGGTGGGCAAGCTCGCCAAGCGCCGCATCACCGACGCCACCTACGCCCCCGACCCGCAGGCCGCGATCAAGAAACGCCGCTACTCCTACGCCACGGGTGACACCGATCTGGCGTGGAGCCGCATCACCTACTGGCGGGCCCTGCTGGCCGCCGCCCTGGACGAGCCGCCGTTCGAACCGGTCACGTCGGTGACCGTGTCGGGTCTGGCCAGCGAGCCCGCGCTGGATACCCTGGCCGGGTGGCTGGCTTCGCGTCTGCACTGCCCGGTGATCCGCAAGACCGGGGAGTTGAAGGTCGAAATCCAGCGCGCCACTGATTCGATCGCCATCGAACGCCCGCAACTAGGAAGGACGGCCACGCTGACCCGCACCGGCGAACCCGACCAGCGCATCGCGCTGGCGCGCCGGGAAACTCGCGACTGCCTCGCCGAGGAACTGCGCCGGCTCGACGCCGACGAGATCTACGCCGAAGCGCTCGCCGGAATCGAGAAGGTGACTTATGAGTGATCTCGACAGCCATGACGACCTCGGTGCCGAATTCCCCGCCAACACGATCGAGATCCACGACGACGCCGAGCTCCTCGCCGACGCGGCCGCCGAACGGTTCGTCGACGTGATCGTCGCCGCCCAGGCCGAACGCGGCAACGCCTCGGTCTCGCTCACCGGCGGCAGCGACGGCATCCGCCTGCTCGAACGCGTCCGCCAGTCCCCCGGCGACATCGACTGGTCCACCCTCTACGTCTACTGGGGCGATGAGCGTTTCGTCCCCGCCGACGACAAGGACCGCAACGAACTCCAAGCCCGCGAGGCACTACTGGACTTCGTCCCCCTCGACCCGGCCCACGTCTTCCCGATCGCCCCCTCCGACGGCCCCTACGGTTCCCCCGAGGAAGCCGCCGCCGCCTACGCCCAGATCGTGCACACCGAACTCGACGAACGCGGCGAATTCGACCTCACCGTCCTCGGCATGGGCCCCGAAGGCCACATCGACTCCCTCTTCCCGCACTCCCCCGCCGTGCAGGAAACCACGGAACTCTGTGTCGCCGTACACAATTGCCCCAAACCCCCACCGACCCGGGTCACCATGACCCTGCCCGCGGTCCACCGCTCCCGCCACGTGATGCTCGTGGTCAGCGGCGAAGGCAAAGCCGCCGCCGTAGCCGCCGCCGTCAACGGCGCCTCCCCCGACGACGTCCCCTCGGCCGGCGCGGTCGGCATCGAGTCGACCACCTGGGTCATCGACGAGGCGGCCGCAACAGGCCTGCTGCTCGACGACGAATAGCCACATCCGGCGGAGCCGGGCCCCACGATCGGGCCCGGCTTCGTCGTGTCAGGTGGCCGGAGTCAGGGAGCGTGCCCAGAAGTCGGCGTAGCGGCCTTCGCGGAGGAGGAGTTCTTCGTGGGTGCCGTCTTCGGCGAGGTGGGCGTTGTCGAGGAAGATGATGCGGTCGGCGCGGCGGACGGTGCGTAGGCGGTGGGCGACCATGACTACGGTTCGGCCGGACATCAGGCGTTCGATGCCGGCGTGGACGGCGGCTTCGTTGAGTGGGTCGAGGGCCGAGGTCACCTCGTCGAGTAGGACGATCGGGGCGTTTTTCAGGAGGGCTCTGGCGATCGAAACACGTTGGCGCTCACCGCCGGACAGTGCGGTGCCGCCTTCGCCGACGTTCGTTGTCCAGCCACCGGGGAGGCGATCGATCACCTCGTCGAGGCGGGCCGCGGTGGCGGCTGCCCGGACCTCGTCGTCGGTGGCGTCGGGGCGGCCGAGGCGGATGTTGTCCTCGATGGTGCCGTCGAAGAGGTAGACGTCCTGGAAGACGATGGCGAACTGGGCCATCAGGGTGTCGGTGCTGATGTCGCGCACATCGACGCCGCCGATTCGCACGGTGCCCGCGTCGACGTCGTAGAAGCGGGCGAGCAGTTGCAGGAGTGTGGTTTTGCCGGCTCCGGAGGGGCCGACCACGGCGAGCCGTTGTCCTTGGGGAATCGTCAGCGAGACCTCGTCCAGCACTGTGCGTGTGCCGTGCCGGAAGGTGACGGCGTCGAAGGCGAGATCGTGGGCGTTGGGGTGGATCGGAGTACTGGGTTCGGGCAAGGTTTCGGTGCGCAGGAGCGCTTCCAGGCGCTCCAGATCCGAACGGGCGCTGCGGAGTTGTCCGCCGATGTCGGACAGCGACAGCAGCGGGTCGGCGCAGCGGGCGGCGAGGATCAGGATCGCCAAAAGCTCTGCCGCCCCGATGTTTCCGCCGAGGGCGAGGTAGGCGCCGAGGGCCAGCAGTGCGGTGAACACCGCTTGGACCGCGAGCGAGAGGCCGAGGATCGCGGGGAGCGCCGTGCAGGCCCGGCGGCGGGACTCGCGGGCGACTTCCTGCAGCGAATCGTCGAGCAGGTCGAATCGTTGCGCGGTGCGCCCTCCGGCCCGCAGCACCGGCTGGGCCTGCAGGAATTCGATCGCCCGTTGCGCGGCGTCGTGGTCGCGTGCGTGGCGCTGCGCGTCACCGACCGCAATCGCCCGCCCCGACCAGACCTGGATCGCGGCCACGATCGGCACCGCGGCGGCCGCGGCCAACCCCAACTGCCAGTTGAACGCGAGCATCACGACGATGATCGTCAGCGGTGTGACGGCGGCGGAGATCAGCGGCGCCATCAGATGGGCGAGCACGCTCAACGCCTGCAGCACACCACGACTGGCGAGCACCGACACCTCCCCCACCCGTCCGGCGGTGTACCAGCCGATGGGCAGTCGGGCGAGGTGATCGCCGAGCCGGTAGTACACGCCGCGCAGCAGGGTGGTGCCGACGCGGAATCCGGACAGGTCGCTGCGGTAGCGCAGGACCGCGTAGCAGGCGACGGCGACGGTCAGCGCGATCAGCCAGGGTCGGGCGGCGGCGGGAGCGTCGCCGAACAGCGCCCGCAGCACGGGGACCAGGAGCGCGTAGGACAGCCCCTCGGCGACCGCGGTCACCGTCATCAGCGCGACCGTGCGCCGGACCGGTTTCGCGTACTCGGGTCCGAGCACGCGCAACAGCATGCGAATCATCGTGGGTCTCCCTGTAGTTCCGCGGTCACCGATCGGTGCGAGTGCCAGAAGTCGGCGAACTTTCCTTGTCGGGCAAGCAGTTCCGTGGGTGTGCCCTGTTCGACGATCGTGCCGTTGTCGAGCATGACGACGGTGTCGGCGTCGGCGATCGTTTCCGCGCGATGCGCGATCACCAGGATGGTGCGGTCGCCACCGAGAGCAGCCAGCGCTTGTCTCACCGCCTGTTCGGTGTGCGGGTCGGCGAAGGCGGTCGCTTCGTCCAAGACCAGCACGGGCGCGTCGGCGAGCAGGGCCCGCGCCAGCGAAATCCGTTGCGCCTCACCGCCGGACAGCGTCGCGTCGTCGCCGATCACGGTGTCGTAGCCGCGGGGCAACTCGAGGATGCGGTCATGGATATTCGCCAGGCGGGCGGCGCGAATCACGTTGTCGCGGTGGGTGTCCGGCACAGCGAGGGCGATATTGTCGGCCACCGACGCGCGCAGCAGTCGCACATCCTGGAAGACGAACGACACGGTCCGGTAGAGGTCGCGGCTGCCGAGTTCGCGCAGGTCGATGCCGCCGAGGGTCACCGCGCCGTGGGTTGGATCGAAGAACCGCGGCAGCAATTGGACCAGGGTGGATTTGCCGCTGCCCGACGGTCCGACGAGCGCTGTGACGGTGCCGGGCTCGAGCACCAGGTCGATGCCGCGCAGTACCTCGTGCTCGGCGTCGTAGGCGAACCGGACGCCGCGCAACTCCACCCGGTGCCCCTGCGGTGTTCTCGGCCGAGTCGGCTCGGGCAGCGGCGCCTCGTCGAGGACATCGCGGATCCGGCCCGCCGCGCGACCGGCGGCCTGCAGGTCGTCGAAGCCGTGCCCGAGGGCCGCCACGGGAGCGGTGAGTCCGATACCGAGCAGCAGGAACGGCAGCAGATCGGCCGGCGCCATCCCACCGTTGGTGATCAGCACCGCGCCGCCGATCAGCACGACCAGCAGCACGAACGGTGGCGACAGCGCCACCTGCATGCCCGCCGCCGGTCCCGCCAGCCCACGCACCATCCGCAAGAAGATGTCCGCGAAATCGTCGGTGGCCGTGCGGAATCGGCGATGGGATCGCTCGGACCCACCGAAGGCCTTCACCACCGCGATGCCTTGCACGAACTCGACGACCGAGCTCGCGATGCCACCCATGGCCGTGTCGAAGTCCTGCTGTTCGCGCAGCCGGGTGGGCGTCATCATCAACGGGACGAGCGCGATGGCCAGCACCACCGGGATCAGGGTGATGAGGGTGAGCCGCCAGTCGACGGTGAACAGGTAGACCAGCGAGACAAGTGGCACCACGAACGCGGACACGAGTTCGCCGGGCGCGTGGGCGATGAACGGATGCACGGCGCTCACGTCGTCGCCCACGATCTTGGCCAGTTCGCCGGTGCGACGGCGGGCGAACCAGCCGATGGGCACCCGCCCCAGCTGGTCGGCCAACTGCCGCCGGAACGACAGCTGGACTCGATCATCGAGGAGGTGCCCGATCGCCGAAGCTGCTGCGGTGCACAGCAATCGGATGAGCAGACCCACTGCGCCGACCAGCACGGTCAGCCACACGTGCGCCCGATCGATCTCGCCGGGCGTCAACACGGTGCGACCCAGTTCGACCACAGCCAGCAAGGGCGCCAGCCCCGCGACGGCGCCGATCACCTGCAGGATCACCACCGCGCTGAAGTTACCCAGATACGGTCGCAGCAAGTGCGTGAGACTCGTTGCCCGAGTGGGTTGTTCGGTGGTCATCGCCGCACATCCGAAGGTGCCGACAGCCGGTTTCGCAGATGGTCGAGGATCTCCGCGCGGGCCGGACCGGCAGCCGGGATCAGGCCCGACATGCTCAGAAAGCCGTGTGTCGCTTCGGGATAGCGAGTCAGCGTCACAGTGACACCTGCTTGCCGCAAGCGGTCGGCGTAGGCGGGTGATTGATCTTCCAGTGGATCCAGTCCCGCCGACTGGATGAGCGTGGGCGCGGACCCTGCGAGGTCTTCGCGGAACATGGGTGAAATCGCTCGCGCGTCGAAGCCTGCGGGCAGCGCGATGCGTTGCACCGCACGGCAATTAGCGGGCGTCGCGGTGGGGCTGTCGGCGTTGTCGGTGAACGACGGGTAGGCGAATACGCCGTCGGTCCAGTCGAGTTGGGGGTTGATCAGTACCTGCGTTCGCAGGTCAGGAGTGTCGAAGGCGGTCAGCACCGCGAGTGTGGCGCCCGCGCTGCTGCCGAGCAGCGCGAGTCGAGAGCCGTCCGCACCCCACTGTCCTGCCTGCGCGACGAGGGCCGGGACCGCATCGCGGGCGTCCTCGACAGCCGCGGGAATCGGATGTTCCGGCGCGAGCCGATAGTCGACCGAGGCGACCACCGCCGGGCACTCGGCGGACAGGTGGCTCAGCAGCCAATCGTCCTGCTCGGGCACTCCGCTGATGAATCCGCCGCCGTGAAACGCGACGATCAACGGCAACCCGGGCCCCGCGTGCACGGGCCGATGAACGCGGACATTCAGTGTGCGACCGGGAAGTTCGAGCGTGTGCGTGGTGCTGCGCGCACCCCGATGGGGTTTGCCGGTGATGAAGGCGCCGAGCGCGGAGCGACGCAACCGCTCCTGCGGCGCACGCGCCTGAACAACCTGATCCGGGGTGATCGAATCCCAGTCCGGCCCACCTTTGAGTGCGGCCAACACCCGCATCCGAACGGGAACTCTGCCTCGCATGACTGCCTCCTGGCGCTCGCTCACCGCCTGCTTCTCGGCGGCGTAGAACTACCCTGACAGCGGCGACCACCCCTGCGCTTTCGGAAATATGCGGTCGCGTCTAAACATATTTCGGTCAGTTCATGATCAATCGCACAGCACGTCGTCGTTTTCCCTGTCCGGCCCTCTCGGCCGGTCCTGGACCGGGGTCCAGCGGGTAAAATGTCGGGCGATCGGTGTGGCGGGGGACGCGAGTTTGCCAACCGGGACATCACGGGTTGCCGACCTGTGGTGCTGTCGTGCCCCGTGCGCCGAATGTGCGCTCGAGCCGGGTGCGAGGCGCCGGCATGGGAAGGGAAAGGGTGATGGGTGGGTTCCACAGGACCATGGGAGGACGAGAGTTCCGGGTCACCATTCGGTCCGCCGCTGGACGCACTCGGGCCTGATCCGGCCGCCGTGGCGGGTCTGCACGAGCAGGCGCCGACTTCGTGGCGACCGGCCGATCCGGAGCCGATGATCCCGGCGCCGCCTCCTCAGTTCCGGGCGCCCGCGGGGAACGAGCCGATGCGCACCATCGGCGCCGATGGGCTGCCGGACTGGTCGGCGCCCGCACGGCCGGTTCAGCAGGATCCTGCACCCCCGATGCAGCATCAGCCCGCTGTTCAGCGCCAGCCCCCGATGCAGCGTGATCCGCTACCGCCCGTTCAGCAGGAACCGGCACCGAACGGTCGGGAGGACCGCCTTCGCGAACCGCCGCCGTCGTGGGACGACGACCCGATGGCGGCGATCTTCAAGCCGGGCAAGGCATCTGGCCGACAGCAGTCCACTTGGGACGAAGACGACCTGTTCGACGATCTCTACAGCGAAAGCACGCCCGCCGAGCCGTCGTCGAAAGCGGGCCGCAAGATCGGCGTCATCCTGCTGGGTTCGGTGGCCACCATCGCGGTCGGCGTGGCGGCGGCGATGACCTATGTCGTCCTGACCGGGCAGGACAGCGGGCCCGAGGAGACGGTGGTCGTCGCCGCCACCAGCCCGCCGACGACCACGACGAAAAGGACGGCAGGGCCGCTGGCCTGCGCCGATGAAGTGCGCGGCAACCTGACCATCGGCCGAGGTCCCGGCGACACCAACTCCGGCCCCGGCGTGATCCTCGGCTTCGAGCACGCCTTCTACACCGACCGGAGCGGCGAAAAGGCACGGTCGTTCGTGGCGCCCGAAGCCGACACCGTGGGCACGGCCCCGATCATCCAGGACGGGATCGACAAGTACATCCCGCTGGGCACGACCTACTGCGCTCAGATCACCCAGATCGGCCCGGACAGTTACGAACTCGACCTGACCGAACGGCGGCCCGGCGGCATGCCTGCCGATGACCTGCTCTACACCCAGCTCATCACCACCACGGTCCGCGACGGGCGAACGATGATCGCGTCGATTGCCGAACGGGGACAGTGATATTCGGCTCGTAGCCACTGAATGACGTTGCCCTCCAGCCGAATCAGGCTGGAGGGCAACATTTTTGGTTCGTGGTGTGCGGTGCGGCGTTACAGCACGCTTCCTGCCGCGGCACCAGCCACACCGCCGACAACGGCGGCCGGAACTCCGCACACGACAGCGCCGACCGCGGACCCGGCGGCAACCGCTGCGGCGAATCCAGCGGCGCCCGCAGCCGGCGCAACAGGGAGGGCCGCCGCCGCGGCGGCACCACCGGCAGCGAACGCAGCACCGGAGGCAACGGTCAACACGCCCCCGGCAACACCACAGACGACGGCCGCGGGCACACCTGCCACTGCCGCACCCGCCAACGCACCGGCGGCGATCTTGTCCGACCGACTCGGATCGATGCCGACCGACTTGCCACCCGTCGAGATGGCGGCCTCGGCGTTCGCGGCTGCCGAGTTCACGCCGTCGAGAAGGTCTTCCGGCACCTCGTCGGGCACCGGGGAGGTGAAATCACCAAGTCGCAACGTCCGGTCCGGCGGCGCGATGGGCGCGACCGGCTCCACGGCTTGCGGTGCGTGCAGCGCGCCGAGGTTCACCGGTGGCGCACCCTCGTTGCTCGGCACGGTCCGATGCCCCGGCGGGACAGCGTAATCCCCGAACGGACCCGGCTTGGCCTCGCGCGGCACCGTGACACCCGGCTGACGCGGCGTCGTGCGAGGCCCGAACGCAGCGTTCGGATCGTCGCCCGGCGCGGTGACACCTGGCTGCACGGTGGTGGTGCGCCCCGGCCCGACCACCGGTGTGGCGCCACCTCGATCACCGGGCGGCGGCGGGGTCGCGGTTCCCGGCTCCGGTTGCGGAGTAGCCGGAGCCGGTGTTGCCGTAGTGGGTTTCGGTGCCTGCGTATCACTCGGCGCCAGGCTCGTCGACGTCGAACTCGCGACATCGGTGCCGGTGTCGGTGCAAGCCACGGCGAACATCACGGGAAGGACCCCCAATGCCGGTGCCGCACGCCTCGCGATCACGCCTGCTTTAACTCTTCGGTGCTTGCCGGCCATCTAGAACTCCCCGCTTCTGATCATGTCGACATCCGGCACCCTCACGGTGCCGAACGCGCCACTGTAAACATGACCACTGCGACGCCGTCAAAATCTGGGTGCCGGTTGACAATCCGCGAGCGATGCCTCTGTCCGATTCCACAACCCCCTCCCACCAGCGAAATCACCCCACCCCCGCCAGGGCAACTGTGTCGTCACTCACCCCAGCGCCGAGCATTCAGCACATTGCCCTGTTGGTGACCTGGATGAGGGAACCGGCGTTCCAGCCACACGCGCTGCTGATACTCGGGGTCTGACATGGCTTCGAGTGCGGACAAACCATGGCGCGCATCTGCGGGTATTGCACCGTGTTCATGGACGTTCACAGTAGCTTTCTTGGCAGGCCGATGGTTCGGACGTCGGCTCTCCGTCGGACGAGGAGTGGTCGCGGTGGCACTGGGTTCTGTGGATCTGGACGGGGCGTTTCGGGGCGCGATGGACGGGCTCCGGGTGTCCGGTCGGGTTGATCCGCTCGATGCGATCGATGGCGCGTTCGGGCTCGAGGTGTTCGAATCTCAGGTTGCCAGTCGGCATCTCGATCTCGCCGCGCGGAGGCTCGGTGCGGCCCGGCAGGGGTTCTACAGCATCGGGTCGTCGGGGCACGAGGGTAATGCGGCGGTGGCGGCGGCGTTGCGGGTGGATGATCCGGCGTTGTTGCACTATCGGTCGGCGGCGTTCTTCGTGCAGCGGTGCAAGCAGGTTCCGGGGCTGGATCCGATTCGGGATGTGCTGTTGGGGGTGGTCGCGGCGGTCGCTGATCCGATATCCGGTGGGCGGCACAAAGTGATCGGGAGTGCGGCGGCGTCGATCATTCCGCAGACGTCGACTATCGCTTCGCATCTGCCGCGGGCGGTGGGGTTGGCGTTCGCGTTGGATCGGGCTGCGAAGCAAGGGGTTTCGTGTCCTTGGCCTGCGGATGCGGTGGTGGTGTGCAGTTTCGGAGACGCGTCGGCCAATCATTCGACGGCGGTCGGGGCGGTCAATGCTGCGGTGCACGCGTCCCATCAGGGGGTGCCGATGCCGCTGGTGTTCGTCTGTGAGGACAACGGGCTCGGCATCAGTGTGCCCACCGCGCCGGACTGGATCGAACGCGCCTACGGACCGCGGCCCGGACTCACCTATATCGCCGCCGATGGCTGCGATCTGCCCGATGTACTCGGCGCCGCCGAAGACGCGGTGCATCTGGCCCGGACCTGGAAGGTGCCGGTTTTCCTGCACCTGCGGACGGTCCGGTTGGGTGGACATGCCGGGTCCGATGTCGAGTCGGCCTATCGGGGCCCGGCCGACATCGCCGCCGATCTGGCCCGCGACCCGCTGCTCGGCACCGCCCGCTACCTGATTTCAGCGGGGGTCGCCGATGCTGCCGAGCTCCTCGATCGCTACGAACGCATCGGTGCACGCGTTCGCGAGACCGCCGATGAGGTGGTGCGAGAAGCCCGGCTCGACTCCGCGTCCGCCGTGATCGCGCCGCTCGCACCCACGCATCCGGATGCTGTCCGCGACGACGTGGTCCGGACTGCGCAGCGCGCCCACACCTACACCGGCACCCGGGAAACTCACGAATCATCATCCACCGCAACAGGATTGAGTTTCGATGACGGCTCCCCCGATCCGTCGAACACACTTCCCCGGATGACGCTGGCGCAAGCGATCAACCACACCCTCGGCGAACTCCTCGCCCGAGATCGCGACGTGCTGATCTTCGGTGAGGACGTCGGCCGTAAGGGCGGCGTGTACGGCGTCACCAAAGGCCTCAGAAAACGCTTCGGTGCCCGCCGCGTCTTCGACACCCTGCTCGACGAACAGTCCATCCTCGGCACCGCCCTTGGCACCGGATTGGCCGGCTTCATCCCGATCCCCGAGGTCCAGTACCTCGCCTACGTCCACAACGCGGCCGACCAGATCCGCGGCGAAGCAGCGACTCTGCAGTTCTTCTCGAACGGTCGATACCGCAACCCGATGGTCATCAGGATCGCCGGCCTCGCCTACCAAAAGGGCTTCGGCGGCCACTTCCACAACGACAATTCCCTTGCGGCACTGCGCGATATCCCCGGTGTCGTGGTGGCGGTGCCCGCCCGCGCCGACGACGCCGCCGCCATGCTTCGGACGTGTGTTTCAGCGGCGAGGGTCGACGGTCGCGTGTGCCTTTTCGTCGAACCGATCGCGCTCTACCACACCAGAGATCTCCACCCCGGTGACGAATCATGGCTGGCTGCACCGACTTCCGACCACGTTCCGATCGGCAGTGCCCGCGTCTATGGCGAGGGCGAGGATCTCACCATCGTCACCTTCGGCAACGGCGTACCGATGAGCTTGCGCACCGCGGATCGGCTGGCCGCGCGAGGAATTCACGCGCGTGTCCTCGACCTGCGCTGGCTGAACCCGCTACCGGTCGACGACCTCGCCCACCACGCCGCAGCCACCGGTCGAGTTCTCGTCGCCGATGAGACCCGGAGCAGCGGCGGAGTTTCCGAATCCGTCTACGCGGCCCTGATCGACGGCGGCTACCGCGGCACACTCGCCCGCGTCACCAGCGAAGACAGTTTCATCCCCCTCGGCCCCGCCGCGGATGCCGTGCTGCTGAGCGAGTCAGCGATCGAGACCGCCGCACGACGCCTGATGCTGAGCTAGCGCCTACGTGCGGCACCCACAGGAGTGGGGTGAGATCAGGCGAACTTGATCTCGAGGCCGATGCCGAGGATCGCGATGAACCAGACGATGCCGACGAAGATGGTGATGCGGTCGAGGTTCTTCTCGACGACGGTGGAGCCGGACAGGCTCGACTGCACGCCGCCACCGAAGAGGCTGGACAGGCCGCCACCCTTGGCGCGGTGCAACAGCACCAGCAGCACCAACAGCAAGCTGGTGATCACAAGGAGGATATCGAGGAACAGCGACATGAGGTTCATCCTAGGTGGTGGAGGATCGACTGGTCTAATGGGGCACCGACGGGACGGCGTTCGGTATCGATCCCGCCCCAACGGCTCACCTGTCGACCACCCGGAGACTGCAGAGGACGGGAGCTCTCGAACTATTGCTGTCGGTGGCCTGTGTCACACTCGTCGATGATGAGCCGCCACACGCAAAACCTGCCCCGAACACCAGGTGCCATGGACCAGATTCGACCTGATCAACACGTTCAACACCTGGAAGAAAACCGAAGCCGCAGGACGAATCTTCGCCGTCGACACCGACGGTGGCGCCGAGGTGCAGGTCACCGGATTGGCCTGGCGAACCCAGGTATGCCAGCAGGTTTTCGAGGAAGCCGCCGTCGACTGCGGTCGAGCGCTTGCCGCGTTCTCGGACTCACGGACCGGTAAACGTGCGGGCAGGCGCGTCGGGTTTCCCCGATTCAAGAAGAAGGACAAAACGGTTCCGTCGTTCCGGGTCCGCAACAAGAGCGCGAAAACCGGGCGGGCGGGGATCCGGGTCGGTGACACCGAGATTGTGCGGTCGGTGGCGTTGCCCGGGATCGGTCGCGGTCGCCGCGACCAGCGACGGAACCGAGGTCGCCCGCGTCGATACCGCACCGCGACCGTTGATCACCGGTTTGGATCGGCAACGTCGTCTGGCGAAGTCGGTGTCACGCAAACAGAAGGGCTCACACAACCGTCAGCGGGTGGCCGCCAAGTTGGGCCGTCATCATCACCGAGTCGCCAATATTCGCCGTCATTTCGCTCATCAGGTCGCTAACCAGCTGGTCAAAACCCACGACCGGCTCGTTATCGAAGATCTGAACGTGACCGGAATGCTCGGTAACCGCCGTTTGGCTCGTGCGATCGGTGATGCCGGATGGGCCGACTTCGCTCGCCTGTTGGCCTACAAACAGGGTTGGCGTGGTGGCATGGTCACTGTCGCGGATCGCTGGTATCCGTCGAGTAAACGCTGCTCGGCCTGCGGGACAATCAACGCCGACTTGTCGTTGGCGGATCGAGTGTTCGTCTGTGGGTGCGGGTTTCGTGCTGACCGTGACCACAACGCGGCGATCAATCTCGCGCAGTGGCCGACGACGCAGCAGGACTTCTCGCGATCCCCGGACCCCCGAGCAGGAGGCCGGGTTACCAAAGTCCGCCGACGGGAAGGCGCTGACCGACACCTTACGGGTGCCGGTGAAACCGTCCCGGTTGACGCGGGAACCGAGGTCCACGCCACACTGGTGGCGTGGACCGACGACGCCCGAGAAGGGTGGTGTGTGAAACCAGACGGCTTTCAGACACGCTTTAACCAGGTTCTACGGCGACCAGGTGTGAGACGGTGTCGGGGCCTGCTGAGTACTGGGCGACGGTCTGTTCTATCTCGCGGTCGCGGGCGGTCAGGCGCACCTGGTGCTGGTGCATGTGCTCGGCCCAGGACCGCACGACGAAGGCTTCGACGAACCGGTCGACAGTACCGACGTCGCGGTAGAGCCGCCATTCCATCGCGCCCGTGCGCTGCCGCGAGCGCCCGACCAGCGCCATCGACTCGGTGAAGGCGGCGACGTCGGCGGGCGGCACGTCGTAGCCGCGCATCACCAGGACGGGGCCGTCGGCGGGTTCGGGCTCGACGACGAGTTGGGGTTCGGGCCAGTAGGCCGCCGGGGAGAGATCGATCTCCTCGACGTTGTGCCGGATCGGCCACCACAGGGTGCTCACGGCGCAGCCTGCCAGCAGCGACGCCGCGATCAGCAGCGCCGTCACCGCACCGTAGGCGCCGGCGACCAGGCCCCAGAGCAGGGAACCGATCGCCTGACCGCCCATGAACACCAGCATGTACACCGACAGCCCGCGGGCGCGCACCCAGGCGGGCAGCAGCAACTGCATGGTCGAGTTCAGTGTCGACATCGCCAGCAACCACGCGAGCCCTGCCCCTACCAGCAGCACGAGAACTACCGCCACGTTGTGGACCAGTGCGGTCGCGACCGCACCCAGGCCGAACAAGATCGCGGCCAGCGAGAGCCGCTGGGTGGGGGTGAACAGGATTCGAATCCGCGACAACCCGAGCGCGCCACACACCGCGCCGAGCCCGAGCGCGCCGAGCAGCAGACCGTAACCGGACGACGACAGTCCGAGCCGGTCGTGCGCGATCACCGGCAGCAGCGACCACACGGCGCTGGCGGGGGCGATGAACAGGATCGCGCGGAACAGCACCCGCCTGATCGCGGGTGCCGCGCGGATGAACCGGGTGCCCGCCTGCAACGCGGCGAGGGGCCGTTCGCTGGGCAGTGGGCTCGTGCGCGTCGGCCATTTCGTCACCAGCAGCACCGCGACGATGCCGATGAACGACACCGTGTTGAACCCGAACACCACGGTCGGCCCGGCCAGCGACACGATCACCCCCGCCACCGCGGGCCCGACGGCGCGACCGATGTTCACGCTCATGCTGCCCAGCGCCGCCGCCGAGGTGATCTGGTCGCGCGGCACCAGTTCGGGCTGGATCGCCTGCCAGGCGGGGGCGGTGAGGGCCTGTCCGCAACCGAGCAGGAACAGCAGACTCAGCAGGACCGAGGGGGTGGTATGGCCGGTGGCCGTGGATACGGTGAGGGTGAGCGAGACCAGCGCCATGCCGGTCTGCGCGCCGAGCAACAGCCTGCGGCGATCCACCAGGTCGGCGAGCACGCCGGACGGGATCGACAGCAACATCACCGGCAACGTCAGCGCGGTTTGCACGAACGCCACCAGCGCGGCCGCGTTCGGTTGGTCGACCACCAGCCATTGCGCGCCGACTGTCTGCATCCAGGTGCCGAGGTTCGATACCAACTGTGCGATCCACAGCGCCCGGAACAGCGGCGACCGCAACGGCGCCCAGGTCGAGATCCGTTCCGCCGCGACGATGCCCACCCGACGAGCTTATCCCCGGCGTCCGTCGTCCCGCGCGCTGTGACCCCTGCTCACCACCGGTGCCCGCCCGTTGTGCGGGATCCCGGCGAACTGCCAGATACCTTGCGGCCCACGATAATAAAAAGGGCGATCGACCGATGCGGTGTTATCTTCTGAGCGCTTTCGAGCGATCAGACTACAGCTCCCGTTTCGTTCGGGCGGAGCTCGTACGACACGGAGGAAAATACACGCATGAATGCCCCGCAGCCGCCGTATGGCCAGCAACCGTACGGTCAGCAGCCCTACGGTCAGCAACCGCCGTACGGCCAGCAGCCCCCCGGTGGTGGCTACCCGCCGCAGGGTGGCTACCCGCAGCCGCCGCGCAAGAAGAAGGTGTGGCCGTGGGTGCTCGGTGGGGTCCTCGTCGTGGTGCTCCTGATCGTCGGTGGTTGTGTGGCGCTCGTCGGCACCGTCGCCAATGAGATCGAGAACGAGGTGGGCCGCGAGGTGACCGTCTCCTACCAGGCCGGTGGTTCGGGCACCGGCACGGTGATCTACTCCAACGGGACCACGGACGTGCAGACCGAATCCGACGTGCCGCTGCCGTGGTCGAAGGATGTGGCGATCACCGGCCTGGTGAAGTACTCCGCGCTGAGCGTCATGTCGAGCATCGACGGCGGAACGGTTTCCTGCAAGATCGTCGTCGACGGCAAGGTGATCGCACAGGACGAGGCCAGCGGTTCCCTCGCCACCGCCGACTGCACGGGCGACGCGGGCTAGTAGTTCCCGTGGCCCGCCCCGAACACCGCCCGACGGTGTCCGGGGCGGGCCGTACCATCGGCGTTATGCGGACAACCCTTCGAGCACTCGCCGCCCTCGCGATAATCGCCACGGTGGTGGCCGGGTGCGGATCAGCCGAGGAGGATCCGGTGGACGACACCGCCACGCCGATGGGGCACACCTACATCTCCACCGAGGTCGTCGGCGACAAGATCCCGGGCGGCGGTCCGATGACGCTCACCTTCACCGACGGCCGGATCTCGGCGAGTTCCGGCTGCAACTCCGCCGGCGGCACCGTCGACCTGAGCAACCACGTCCTGCACACCTCGCCGCTGGCGGGGACTCTGATGGCCTGCCCCGGCGACCGCGCGAACGCCGACGCCTGGCAGAGCACCTTCCTGGAGTCCGATCCCACCTGGCGCCTCGACGGTGATCGGCTGACGCTGACGGGCAAGTCTGTCACCATCCATCTCACCGACAAGAAGATCGTGAGCCCCGACAAACCGCTGATCGGCACCGAATGGGTGGTCACCTCCTTGCTCACACCGGACGCGCAGGTTCGCTCGACCGCGCTCGACCAGGCGAGTCCGACCCTCACCATCGGCGAGGGCGGCACCGTCAGCGGGACCGCGGGCTGCAATCGGATGACCGGAACCTCGGGCGTCGGTCCCGGCGAATCGGTGACCTTCGCCATCGCCACCACCGAGATGATGTGCCCGCCGGAGGTGATGGAGGTCGAACAGGACGTCTTGCGCGCCCTGGACGGGAAAACCACCGCCACCGTCGACGCGGACACACTCACCCTGCGCAACGACAACGGCTACGGCCTGGTCCTGCGCGCGCGATAGCCACGAAACGCGAAGGGTCGGAAACCCGTTCGGTTTCCGACCCTTCTGCGTTGAAGTACCCGATCAGGGCAGCGGACCGCCCGCGGCGATCGCCGACAGGGTGGCGAACTCGTCACCCTTGAGCGAGGCACCGCCGACCAGCGCGCCGTCGATATCGGTCTGCCGGATCAGCTCGCCGATGTTCTTGGCGTTCACCGAGCCGCCGTAGAGCACGCGCACACCGGCGGCGACCTCCGGGGAGGCCAGCTTCTCGAGCTCGCCGCGGATCGCACCGCACACTTCCTGCGCGTCGGCCGCCGAGGCGACCTTGCCGGTGCCGATGGCCCAGACGGGCTCGTAGGCGATGACGACCTGCGAAATCTGTTCGGCCGTCAGACCTTTGAGCGAACCACGCAGCTGCTCGAGGTTGAACTCGACGTGCGTGCCCGCCTCGCGGACGCCGAGACCCTCACCGATGCAGACGATCGGGGTGATCTCGTTCTTCAGCGCCTGCTTGGCCTTGGCCAGCACGGTCGCGTCGTCTTCGTGGTGGTACTGACGACGCTCCGAGTGCCCGACCACCACGAAGGTGCAGCCGAGCTTGGCCAGCATCGACCCGCTGATCTCACCGGTGTAGGCACCGGAGTCGTGCGCCGAGACATCCTGGGCACCGTAGGTGAGCAGGAGCTTGTCGCCGTCGACGATCGACTGCACGCTGCGCAGGTCGGTGAACGGCGGGATCACCGTCACGTCGACCTTCGCGAAGTACTTCTCGGGCAGCGCGAACGCCACCTTCTGCACCAGCGAGATGGCCTCGAGGTGGTTGAGGTTCATCTTCCAGTTGCCCGCGATGAGCGGTTTACGTGCTGCCATCGCTCAGCCCTCCAGCACCGAAATACCGGGCAGCTCTTTGCCTTCCAGGTATTCCAGGGATGCGCCGCCACCGGTGGAGATGTGCGAGAAGCCGTCGTCGGGCAGGCCGAGCGCGCGCACGGCCGCGGCCGAGTCGCCGCCGCCGACGACCGTGAACGCACCCTTGGAGGTGGCGGTCACGATGGCTTCGGCGACACCGCGGGTACCGTTGGCGAACTTCTCGAACTCGAACACGCCCATCGGGCCGTTCCAGAACACGGTCTTGGCCTCGGTGAGCAGTGCGGAGAACCGGGCCACCGACTCGGGGCCGATGTCCAGGCCCAGCCAGCCGTCGGGGATCTCGGTCGAGGACACGGTCTTCGTGTCGGCGTCGGCCGCGAACTTGTCGGCCACCACGATGTCGACCGGCAGGTGCAGCACGTCGCCGAAGCGCTCGAGCAGGTCCTTGCAGGTGTCGATCATCTCGGCCTGCAGCAGCGAGCCGCCGACCGGAAGTCCTTGCGCGGCAAGGAAGGTGAAGCACATGCCGCCGCCGATCACCAGGGTGTCGACCTTGGGGGCCAGCGCCTCGATCACGGCGAGCTTGTCCGAGACCTTCGAGCCGCCGAGCACGACCGCGTACGGGCGAGCCGGGTCCTTGGTGAGCTTCTGCAGCACCTCGACCTCGGCGGCGACCAGCGTGCCCGCGTAGTGCGGGAGCTGCTGGGCGACGTCGTAGACCGAGGCCTGCTTGCGGTGCACCACGCCGAAGCCGTCGGAGACGAACGCGCCGTCGTCGCCGACCAGTTCGACGAACGCCGCGGCCAGCTTGGCCCGCTCCGATTCGTCCTTGCTGGTCTCGCGCGGGTCGAAGCGCACGTTTTCCAGGAGCAGCACGTCGCCGTCGGTGAGGCCTTCCGAGCGCGAGAGCGCGTCGTAGCCAACCACGTCACCGGCCAGCTGGACATTGCGACCCAGCAGTTCGGCCAGCTTCGCCGCCACGGGGGCCAGCGAGAACTTGGCGTCGGGTTCGCCCTTGGGGCGGCCCAGGTGTGCCATCACGACCACCTTGGCGCCGGCTTCGACCAGCGCCTGAATGGTCGGGACCGAGGCGATGATGCGGCCCGGGTCGGTGATCTGACCGTTGTCGTCGAGGGGGACGTTCAGGTCGGAGCGCACGAGCACGCCCCGACCCTCGACACCCTCGGCCAGGAGATCCTGCAGTGTCTGAACAGTCATCGCGGTCAGAGCGACTTGCCGACGAGATCGACCAGGTTGGCCAGGCGGTTGGAGTAGCCCCACTCGTTGTCGTACCAGGAGACGACCTTGACCTGGTTGTCGATGACCTTGGTCAGCGGCGCGTCGTAGATCGACGAGTGCGGGTCGGTGACGATGTCACTGGAGACGATCGGGTCCTCGTTGTACTTGAGGATGCCCTTCATCGGGCCCTCGGCGGCGGCCTTCATCGCGGCGTTGATCTCTTCGATGGTGGCCGGCTTGGCCAGGGTCGCGGTGAGGTCGGTGACCGAGCCGGTCGGGACCGGAACGCGCAGCGCGTAGCCGTCGAGCTTGCCCTGCAGTTCGGGCAGCACCAGGCCGATGGCCTTGGCCGCACCGGTGCCGGTGGGCACGATGTTCAGGGCCGCGGCGCGGGCGCGACGCAGGTCCTTGTGCGGCGCATCCTGGAGGTTCTGGTCCTGGGTGTAGGCGTGAATGGTGGTCATCAGACCGTTCACGATGCCGAACGAGTCGTTGAGGACCTTGGCGATCGGGCCGAGGCAGTTCGTGGTGCACGACGCGTTGGAGATGATGTTCTGGCTGCCGTCGTACTTGTCGTCGTTGACGCCCATCACGATGGTGATGTCGTCGCCGGTGGCAGGCGCGGAGATGATGACCTTCTTGGCACCCGCGGACAGGTGACCCTTGGCCTTCTCGGCGGCGGTGAAGATGCCGGTCGACTCGACGACCACGTCGACGTTCAGCTCGGCCCACGGCAGTGCCGAGGGGCCTTCCTTGATCGCGAGCGCCTTGATGCGCTGCTCGCCGACCACGATCGTGTCGCCCTCGACCGAGACGTTCTGCGGCAGCCGACCCAGGATCGAGTCGTACTTCAGCAGGGTGGCGAGAGTGTTGATGTCGGTGAGGTCGTTGACCGCGACGATCTCGATATCGGTCTCGCCGACGGCCTTCAAGGCCTCCACCGCACGGAAGAAATTACGTCCGATACGACCGAAGCCGTTGATACCTACCCGGACAGTCACGTTATCGCTCCTCAGCTTTCAAGCGGATTCATTCCGACGGTAACCACAGTAGTAGCCGCGTCAGCGTTCACGACAGCCACCTGTGAGTTGTGAGCTCCCCGGCCTCAGGCCTGCGGAGCCCCCAGAATAAAGGGCAGAGCGGTCATACATGACCGCTCTGCCCTAATCGTCGGATTCGCCACACCTTCGGCGCGACTCCTCTCGACTATGCGTCGTCGAGCAGTTCCGCGGTCACCGCGGACTCGGTATCGGGGATGCCGAGGTCCTTGGCGCGCCGGTCGGCCATCGACAGCAGGCGCCGGATCCGGCCCGCGACAGCGTCTTTGGTCATGGGCGGCTCGGCCAGCTGACCGAGTTCCTCCAGGGAGGCCTGCCGGTGCTGCACCCGCAGCCTGCCCGCCGCGGCGAGATGTTCGGGCACGTCGTCGGCGAGGATCTCGAGTGCGCGTTCCACCCGAGCGGCCGCCGCGACGGCCGCGCGCGCCGAACGACGCAGGTTCGCGTCGTCGAAATTGGCGAGCCGGTTGGCGGTGGCCCGCACCTCGCGGCGCATCCGCCGTTCCTCCCAGGTGAGCCTGGTGTCCTGCGCGCCCATCCGGGTGAGCAGGGCGCCGATCGCCTCACCGTCGCGCACCACGACGCGGTCGGTGCCACGCACCTCGCGGGCCTTGGCGGTGATGCCGAGCCTGCGCGCCGCGCCGACCAGCGCCAATGCCGCTTCCGGACCGGGGCAGCTCACTTCCAGGGCCGAGGAACGACCCGGCTCGGTGAGCGAGCCGTGGGCGAGAAACGCGCCACGCCATGCCGCTTCGGCGTCACCGATGCTGCCGCCGACCACCTGCGCGGGCAGCCCGCGCACCGGACGTCCGCGCACATCGAGCAGGCCGGTCTGGCGCGCCAGCGCCTCGCCTTCCTTCGACACCCGCACGACGTAACGGGAGGTCTTGCGTAGCCCGCCCGCGCCGAGCACGTGCACGTCGGAGCCGTAGCCGTACAGCTCGAAAATCTCTCTGCGCAGGCGGCGGGCGATGGACCCCATGTCCACCTCGGCTTCCACGATCACCCGGCCCCCCACGATGTGCAGACCGCCCGCAAACCGCAGCAATGCCGACAGCTCCGCTTTCCGCGAACTGACCTGCGACACCACGAGCCTGCTCAGCTCGTCCTTCACCTCGGCTGTCATCGCCACGAGACGCGCTCCTTTCCCACCGACCCCGAACGCTCTTCTGCAACACTGCGCACATCCGACGCGCTGTGTCGTCCCTCGACTCGAAGCCCAGCCAGTTGCGACCGCGGCGACCTGATCAGTTGATCCAGTGCGGCGGCAAGTTTTCCGGGATGATGCCGATCCGTTCCCGGCTCGGCCACATCGCAGAACGTTACCCGTGCGCGCAACTGTTCGGCGGCTCTTGCCACATGTTCCCGCTGCCGCCCCTCCGGCACCGAGGCCGAGTCGACGAGCACGTCGTCGACCGCGAAATCCGGTGCGTGCTGGGACAATACATGCAGATGGCGCTCCGCGGAAAAGCCGGCGGTCTCGCCGGGCTCCGCGGCCAGATTCAGAACGAGTACTTTGCGTGCCCCGGTACGCACGAGTGCGTCGTGCAATTGCGGCACGAGAACATGCGGAATGACACTGGTGAACCACGAACCCGGTCCCAGCACAACAACATCCGCGTCTTCGATGGCCGAAGTCGCCTCGGGGCTGGCGGGCGGATCGGACGGAATCAGCCGCACCCGCCGGACCTTACCCGGCGTGGTCGCCACCGCAACCTGACCGCGTACGCAGCGTCCGACGCGCGGATCCGATTCCAGGCCCGACACTTCGGCCTCGATGTCGAGCGGGATCGGCGACATCGGCAGCACCCGGCCGGTGATGCGCAGCAGTCTGCCCACCTCGTCGATCGCGGCGACCGGGTCGCCGAGGATGTCGGTGAGTCCGGCCAGGATCAGATTGCCCACCGAGTGCCCGGCCAGCGCGCCGGTGCCGCCGAAGCGGTGCTGCACCGTGGTGGTCCACACGCCGTCGGCGTCCTCGGACAGTGCGGCCAGCGCCATCCGCAGGTCGCCCGGCGGGAGCATGCCCAGTTCGGCGCGCAGGCGTCCGGAGGACCCGCCGTCGTCGGCGACGGTGACGACGGCGGTGATCCGCCGCGTCAGCCGTCGTACCGCTGTCAATGTCGCGTACAGCCCGTGTCCACCGCCCAGCGCGACGATGGCTGGGTCGGCTTCGGTTCCACTCATTCGCGCCCCAGATCCCGGTGCACGACGCGGACGACGTCCACCGCCGCGTGCCCGGCATCGGCACCGATGCGCTCGCCCAGTGCCTCGGCGATGGCGACGCTGCGATGTTTACCGCCGGTGCACCCCACTGCCACGGTCATGTATCGCTTCCCCTCTTGGCGGTATCCGGTCGTCGTCAGGTCGACCAGGTGTTTGCCGGTCTGCAGGTAATCCTGCGCACCGGGCCTGGACAGCACATAGTCGCTGACCACCGACTCCTGTCCGGTGTGTTCCCGCAATTCCGGAATCCAATGCGGGTTGGGCAGAAATCGCACGTCCAACACCATGTCGGCGTCGAGGGGAACACCGTACTTGAAGCCGAACGACTGCAGGGTCAGCTGCAGTGCGGCTGGCGCGCCCGCACCGTATGCCTCCTCCAGTTTGCGGTGCAGCTGGTGGATGGACAGCTCGGTGGTGTCGATGACGAGGTCGGCGGCGCCCTTGACCGCGGCGAGCCTGGCTCGTTCGGCGGTCAGACCCGCTGACAGTGTCCCGTCGGGGCTGTCGCTCTGCAGCGGGTGACGGCGTCGGGCGAAGCCGAACCGCCGGATCAGCACATCGTCGGAGGCCTCGAGGAACAGCACTCTGGTCCGGATGCCCGCGCCGCGCAACTCCTCGGTGACGCCCGAGAGCTCGCCGGTGAAGAAGCGGCTGCGCACGTCCATGACCAGCGCCAACCGCCGGATCGGCGGGTCGGCAGCGGCGCCTAGTTCGATCATCCGCCCGATCAGTTCGGGCGGTAGGTTGTCGGTCACGTACCAGCCGAGATCTTCCAGCACGCGCGCGGCAGTGCCGCGGCCCGCGCCGGACAAGCCGGTCACGATGACCACTTCTACTGGTTGCTGTGTGTCGGTGGCCGACCCGGACTGCCCGGGTGCCGCCCCCGCCTTGTTATTCGATTCGACGCGTGTCATGTCCTACCGGATCCGTTTCTGGGTGCCTTTCGATCATCCCGCACCGGTTCGGGTATCGGGCGCAGACACACAACGTACGGCACACGCAATCTTGCGTCCTGCGATACCGGCCGTCGCGGCTAGGGGCTGTTGAGTGCCGCGAGCACCGCTTTCGCTGTCGAGACCCCGATTCCGGGCACCGAAGTGATTTCTTCGACCGTCGCGTCCTTGATCCTGGCGACCGAGCCGAAATGGGTGACCAAGGCGGTGCGCCTTGTCTCGCCGAGCCCGGGCACCGAGTCCAGTGCCGAGGCCGTCATCCGGCGGGAGCGTTTGCTGCGATGGAAGGTGATGGCGAAGCGGTGGGCCTCGTCGCGGACACGTTGCAGCAGGAACAGGGCCTCGCTGTTGCGCGGCATGATCACCGGGTCGGCTTCGCCGGGCACCCAGACCTCTTCGAGGCGTTTGGCAAGGCCGATCACCGCGACATCGGTGATGCCGAGGTCGTCGAGGACCTCGGCGGCGGCGGCCACCTGGGGGGCACCGCCGTCGACAACGTAGAGATTCGGTGGGTAGGCGAAGCGGCGGGGGCGGCCGGTGGTGGGATCGATGCCGGGGCGTGAAGCGGGTTCGTCGACTTCGTCGGGTTCGATTTCGACGGGTTGCTCGCGGTCGCGGGCCAAGCGGGCGAAGCGGCGGCGGGTCACCTCGGCGATGCTGCCGACGTCGTCGGAGCGGCCGTCGCCCGCGGCTTCCTTGATCGCGTAGTGGCGGTAGTCGGACTTGCGGGCCAGGCCGTCTTCGAAGACCACCAGCGAGGCGACGACGTCGGTGCCCTGCACGTGGCTGATGTCGACGCATTCGATCCGCAGCGGCGCGCTGTCGAGTTCGAGCGCTTCCTGAATGTCTTGCAGCGCTTGCGATCTCGAGGTGAGGTCACCGGCGCGGCGGAGCTTGTGCTGGGCCAGCGCTTCGGCGGCATTGCGCTGGACCGTTTCGGCGAGCGCCTTCTTGTCGCCGCGTTGCGGGATGCGTAGCGAGACCGCGGAGCCGCGCATTTCGCTGAGCCACTCGCCGATCTCCTCGGCGTCGGCAGGGAGTTCGGGGACCAGCACTTCCCGGGGGACGACGATGGCCGCGTCACCGTTCTGGTCGGCCATGGCGGCTTGTTCGCCGTAGAACTGGGTGAGGAACTGTTCGACCAGGGCGGCCAGTTCGGTGCCCGATTCCGCGACGTCGAGCGCGTCGCCGGATTTGTCGACGACCCAGCCGCGCTGACCGCGCACGCGGCCGTCGCGGACGTGGAAGATCTGGACGGCGGCTTCGAGTTCGTCGGTGGCGAAGGCGATCACGTCGGCGTCGGTACCGGTGCCGAGCACGACGGCCTGCTTCTCGAGTGCGCGGCGCAGCGCCTGCACGTCGTCACGCAGGCGCGCGGCGTTCTCGAAGTCGAGGTCTTCGGCGGCCTCGTGCATCCGGCGTTCGAGGGCGCGCACCATCTTGTCGGTCTTGCCGGACAGAAAGTCGCAGAAGTCCTCGACGATCTGACGGTGCTCGTCGGCGCTGACCCGACCCACGCACGGTGCGGAACATTTGTCGATGTAGCCGAGCAGGCAGGGGCGCCCGATCTGGTTGTGCCGCTTGAAGACTCCGTTGGAGCAGGTGCGCGCGGGGAACACCCGCAGCAGCAGATCGAGGGTCTCGCGGATCGCCCAGGCGTGGGCGTAGGGGCCGAAGTAGCGCACGCCCTTCTTGCGGGCGCCCCGGTAGACGAACAGCCGCGGATATTCCTCGTTGAGGGTCACCGCGAGTACCGGGTAGGTCTTGTCGTCGCGGTAGCGCACATTGAACCGCGGATCGAATTCCTTGATCCAGTTGTACTCGAGCTGCAGTGCCTCCACCTCGGTGGACACCACCGTCCACTCGACCGAGGACGCGGTGGTCACCATCTGCTTGGTGCGCGGATGCAGGGAGAACACATCGGCGAAGTAGGAATTCAGCCGACTCCGCAGGCTCTTGGCCTTCCCGACATAGATGACCCGCCCGTGCACGTCCCGGAACTTGTACACACCGGGTTCGACGGGAATCGTGCCCGGCGCCGGCCGGTAGGTTGCGGGATCTGCCACCTATCCAGCCTAGCTAGGGGCTCCGACAGGTTCGGTCGCTGTCCGTTTGGTGGGACTTCGGGTGGCGCGAACATGCCCCGTGATCTTGAATATCGTCCGGGGGATTCATCGTCACTTGTCTCGGCGCTGCCGTCCGCCCGTTGATCCATCTCGGAAAGGACAGCCGTTGACCGGCCCCGAAAACCAGCCCGGCACACCGCATTACGCGGCCGATGACGCCGCACGGGCGCAGACCTACCCGCAGGCTTACGGCGATCCTGCGGCGCAGTACACCACCCCCAGGACAACGCATGACAGCAGCTACATCACCGACGCCGGTGAGCTCGGGTACCCCGCTTACGAGCCATACCCCGGCGGTCCCCACGGCGGTCCCGGCGTCGCGCATTACCCCGGCGGACCCGGATACCAGCCCGGCTACGCGCCCTTCCCCGGCGGCCCGGGATACGGCAGCTATCCACCGGCGCCGGTACGGATGCCCGGCAGCGTCCGCGCGGCGCAGATTCTGTCCTTCGTCGCGGCGGCGCTCGGACTGGTGTTGATCGTGCTGATCGGCGCGATGGGCGGCCCGGAGGCACTCGGTCGAGCCACGGCGGGCTTTTCGTTGTTTCTCGTGCTCGGTGGGCTCGCGTGCGCGTTCCAGAACGGCAGCGATGGGGTCAGGATCGGCGGCATAGTGGTCGGCAGCATGACTGCGCTGTGCGGACTCGGCTCGATGGCGGGTCAGGCACCGCCCAGCCTGCTCGGGATGCTGATCGGTGGAGCCGTCGCGATCCTGCTCGCGCAGAAGTCGGCGCGCGATTGGTTCCACCGGCCGCGCTGATCCGCGCCTGCGTGGTCGGGTGAGCGGGGCTCCGCGGGCGCCTGTGTACCGTGGGTGCTCGGATTCTGTGCCCGAAAGGACCTCCGATGACCAACGCCGCCGCCCACCTGGGTGACGACCTGTACGACGACGAGGCGACCCCGCACGGAGTCATGCCCGGCACGGTGCGTGGCGCACGGCTGATCGCGGCGGTCGCGGCCGCTGTCGGGGTCGTGTTGACCGTGATCACGGTGGCGCTGGGCGGGTCGCTCGGCATGTTGCTCGCCGGGTATCTGCCGTCCTTCGCGCTGGTTCCGCTGGTGCTGATGTTCCGGCAGGGCGGCGATCTGGTGCGCAGGGCGACGGTTGGCGTTGCGGTGAGCGCGCTGGTGGTGTCGTCGACGGGCATTCTCACCGGGCTACCGCCGGGGGCAGTCGGCATTGTCGCCAATGGGGCGGTGGCGGGAATGCTGCTGCGGCCGTCGGCGAAAGCCTGGTTCACCCGCGAGCGCTGATACCCGGCGGCTCCGGTGAGTTGTTGAAGCGCCGGGGCCGGTTCGGGTGGAGCCCATGAGTCAGCGAGCAGTCTGAATCCCGTACTCGGCGAGTGCGTCGATGAGGGCGCGGGGGCGGTCAGCGGTCGGGAGGGCGTCGACGAGGGCGAAGTGGGCACCGAGGGTGGTTGCGCCGCCGTCGGCTTCGGTGCTGTCGCCGATCATGAGGACTCGTTCGGGGGCTACGCCGAGTCGGTCGGTGGCGTCGCGGAAGATGTGCGGGTTCGGTTTGATGGCGCCTACTTCGTAGGACAGGGTCATCGCGCCGATCAGGTCGGTCCAGCCGTGTTTGTCGAAGGCCGGGCGGATGTCGAAGGCGATATTGCTGACGATGCCGATCGGAATACCCTGGGCGGCAAGGGATTCCAGGACAGTGCCGGTGTCGGGGTACGGGGTCCAGGTGAGTGGGTCGATGAGGCGTTCGTAGAGACGCGCGGCCTGGGCGTCGGGGACGCCGGAGCCGCGCAGCACGTCGAGGTAGGCGTGGCGGTGCAGGGCGGGGTCGAGATCGCGGTTGTCCCAGGCGTGTTGACCGGCCACGTCGAAGGTCATGAACTGCTCGACCGGGGCCGTCATCCGCCGCAGCACTTCGGCTTTCGCCGCCACGTCGAACGGGGTGCCGTCGTCGCCGACGAGTTCGTCGGCCCAGATCCGGTCGTCCTCCAGACGGAAGACCGTGCCGGAGAAGTCGAAGAGCACCGCGTCGATATCCATGTCAGCCAGGGTAACCACGCGGACTGCGCGGGTCCGGCGGAAATCGGCCGGCGGAACCGACATTCGCGTGCACGTCATCCCGGCGCTGCCAGTGACCGTTCCCGGTGACCGGACCGAAAATCATCGAATCGTGTCGTACCCGCGGGTTACGCTGCCTTCATGACGCCAAGGCGACGGACGTGGATCGGGGCCACGACGGCCGCAGTGCTCGCGGTGGGGGTACTGGCCGGATGTTCGACAGATGACACCAAGGCAGCGGAGTGCACCAGCACGCCCAACGGCACCCCGGTGTCCGCGGCGCCCGCAACGGGCGGGGGCGCGCCGACCTCGCAGAACCTCAGCACCAACCCCGAGATCGCGTCGGGGTACCGCTCGGATATGACAGCCGTGCGCACCGGTACCTACGCGGTGTCGACGGCCAATCCGATCGCCACCGAGGCCGCGTGCCGGGTGTTGCGGGCGGGCGGCACCGCCACCGATGCGCTGGTCACCGCGCAGGCGGTGCTCGGGCTGGTGGAACCGCAGGCGTCCGGTATCGGGGGTGGTGCGTTCCTGGTGCACTACGACGCGAAGTCGCGCACCGTGGACACCTATGACGGCCGCGAGACCGCGCCTGCCGCCGCGACCGAGAACTATCTGCGCTGGGTCAGCGATACCGACCGCACCGAACCCGCGCCGAACACCCGCGCCAGCGGTCGCTCGATCGGCGTGCCCGGCGCGCTGAAGATGCTCGAACTCGCCCATTCCGAACACGGGATGAGCGCGTGGAAGGAACTGTTCGATCCCGCGATCAGCCTGTCCGACAGCGGTTTCGAGATCAGTCCCCGGCTGGCCGGGCAGATCGCCGAATCCGCGACGGACCTCGCCGGCGACGAGGCCGCGCGCGGCTACTTCCTCGAACCCGACGGGTCGCCCAAGAAGGCGGGCACGGTCCTCACCAATCCGGCGCTGGCCAAAACACTGTCGGCCGTCGCGACCGACGGCGCGAAAGCTTTCTACAGCGGCGCCATCGCGCAGGACATCGTCGAGGCGGCGGCCAGTACCGCGGGCGGACGCACCCCGAGCCTGCTGACCACCACCGACCTGGCGAATTACGAAGCCAAGAAGCGTTCAGCGCTGTGTACCGGGTATCGCAAGTTCGAACTGTGTGGCATGCCCGCGCCGTCCTCGGGCGGTAGCACCGTCGCCGCGACGCTGGGCATCCTCGCCAATTTCGACCTTCCCGCGCTGCGCCCACAGGAACTCGACGCGAACGGCGGGCGCCCCGACGCGCAAGCGGTGCACCTGATCGCCGAGGCGGAGCGGCTGGCTTACGCCGATCGCAACAAGTACGTCGCCGATCCGGATTTCGTTCCGCTGCCCGGCAATTCGGCCCTGTCGCTGGTCCACCCGCAGTATCTGAAGGAGCGATCGACCCTGATCGACCCCCAGCGCAGCATGGGTACCGCGAAGCCGGGCAACCTCGGTCCCGTACCCCTCGGCACCGGCCCGCAGCCGCCCGAGCACGGCACCAGCCACATCTCCGTCGTCGACAAATACGGCAACGCGGCCGCGATGACCACCACGGTCGAATCGGCGTTCGGGTCGTTCCATCTCGTCGACGGGTTCCTGCTCAACAATCAGCTCACCGACTTCGCCGCCGATCCCGTCGACCCGGACGGCACCCCCGTGGCCAATCGCCTCCAGCCCAACAAGCGCCCACGCAGTTCGATGGCACCCACCCTGGTCTTCGACCGCGACGACAAGGGTGATCGTGGCGAACTGAAGCTCGTCACGGGTTCACCCGGCGGGTCGGTGATCATCCAGTTCGTCGTGAAAACCCTTGTCAATGTGCTGGATTGGGGCCTCGACCCGCAGCAGGCGGTGTCCGGGGTGTCGTTCGGCGCGGGGAATACGCCCGTCACCGGCGTCGGCGGTGAGCATCCGGACATCAATGCCACCGATAACGGCGACCACGACCCGCTGGTGCAGAAGCTCCGGGAAATGGGCCATCAGGTCTCCGTGGCGCCGCAGTCCAGCGGGCTCAGCGCACTGCAGCACAACGGAAAAGACGGCTGGATCGGCGGTGCGGATCCCCGCCGTGAGGGAGCGGTGCTCGGCGATACCCGCTGAGCATTCGCTGTTCGTCGTCCGAACGGCCTACTGCTGACCGGGCGACGACGAACGGGTCGCCTCTGCCCGAACGCCTGACGGCCGGTGGAGAACGGGCCCGCCGGTAGTCCGTGAGCAGATCACCGGCGGACTGGACGCTCGACGACGACGATCAGCGCGCTACTCAGTCCTATGGGGCGTAGCGGGCGCCGAGTTCGCGGACGCGCTCGATGGCGTCGGCGGCGTGGGCCTTGTCGTTGGAGCGGATCGCCAGCATCGGGACGTAATCGTCGTCGGCGAGTTCGAGGCGGGCCCACGACTTGCGGTCGGGAAAGGATGCGCCGCGGATGTAGGCCCACGGGTACACCTGTTCGCCCAGGATGTTGCGCACCGCGACGCCCTGACTGCCCGCGCGCACGCGTGGACGGGTCAGCATCAGCACCGCGCCCGCACCGACCACCCCGATCAGAATCATCGCAACCTGATCGGCGACCCGGAAGTTCACCCCGGTCGACCCGGTCCGCAGCAGCAGCCCGCCCGCGGTGAACGCGATCACGATGACAACGGCGACCACGATGGCGGTGCGGGTGGCGCGGCGCGGCCGCACCTCGAACTCCCAGCCCGCGTCGTGCTCGGGCGAACTACCGCGCCGCCATGTTCGCACCACCGGCACGGTTACGCCGATCGCAGTGCGCGCAAGGTGAGCGCGGCGTCGAGGGCGGCGGCACAGGCCTGCTCACCCTTGTCCTCCGCCGAACCGGGCAGTCCGGCCCGATCGCGCGCCTGCTCTTCGTCGTTCGTGGTGAGCACACCGTTGGTGACGGGGGTCGCCGCATCGAGCGAAACCCGGGTCAGACCAGCGGTCACCGCATCGCACACATACTCGAAATGCGGTGTGCCACCACGGATCACGACACCGAGCGCGACAACAGCATCGTGTGTGCGAGCGAGTTCCTGCGCGACGACCGGCAACTCCATCGCCCCGGCACAACGCACCACGGTCACGTGCTCGACGCCGGCTTCCTTGGCCACCCGCTCGGCATTCGCCACGAGCGTGTCGCAGATCTCGGTGTGCCAGCGCGAGGCGACGATGCCGAGTTTGACGTCTTTGGCCTGCGCCAAGGCGAAGGTCGGAACACCCGTGCCGCTCATCGTTACTGCCTTTCGAAAGTAGTGATCACTGCGCGGTTTCGGATCACTGCGCGGTTTCGCCCAGGTCGAGATCGTCGAGGCCGACCAGATCGTGGCCCATCCGATCCCGCTTGGTGCGCAGGTAGTGCAGGTTCTCGGCATTGGCGCGCAACGGCATCGGAACCCGCTCGGTGATCGCGAGGCCGTAACCGTCGAGGCCGACCCGCTTGGCCGGGTTGTTCGTGAGCAGCCGCATGGAGCGGATGCCGAGGTCGACCAGGATCTGCGCGCCGGTGCCGTAATCGCGGGCGTCGGCGGGCAGGCCGAGGTCGAGATTCGCGTCGACGGTGTCGCGGCCGGAGTCCTGCAGTTGGTAGGCCTGCAGCTTGTGCATCAGGCCGATGCCGCGACCCTCGTGCCCACGCATGTAGAGCACGACACCACGGCCCTCGAGGTCGACCATCTCCAGCGCCGCGTCCAGTTGCGGGCCGCAGTCACAGCGCAGCGAACCGAAGACGTCACCGGTCAAGCACTCCGAGTGCACGCGCACCAGCACGTCCTCGCCGTCGCCGATGTCGCCGCGCACCAGCGCGACATGCTCGGGCTCGTCGAAGATGCTCTGGTATCCCACGGCCTTGAAGTCGCCGTGCGCGGTCGGGATCCGGGCCTCGGCCACGCGCACTACGTGCTTCTCGTGCTTGCGCCGCCAGGCGATCATGTCGGCGATCGAGATCATCGCCAGGTTGTGCTCGTCGGCGAACACGCGCAGCTCGTCGGTGCGGGCCATGTGCCCGTCGTCCTTCTGGCTGACGATCTCGCAGATCACGCCCGCCGGACGCAACCCGGCCATCCGGGCCAGATCGACCGCGGCCTCGGTGTGACCGGGCCTGCGCAGCACGCCGCCGTCCTTGGCGCGCAGCGGCACCACGTGGCCGGGGCGGGTGAACTCGTCGGCCTTGGCCTCCGCACTGGCCAGCAGGCGCATGGTGACGGCTCGGTCGGCGCCGGAGATGCCGGTGGTGATGCCCTCGCGCGCGTCCACCGACACGGTGTAGGCGGTGCCGTGCTTGTCCTGGTTCATCGCGTACGCGGGCGGCAGACCGAGCCGGTCGCAGTCGTCGGCAGTCAACGGCACGCAGATGTAGCCGGAGGTGTAGCGGATCATGAACGCGACCAGCTCCGGGGTGGCCTTCTCGGCCGCGAAGATGAGGTCGCCTTCGTTCTCCCGGTCCTCGTCGTCGATGACGACAACAGCCTTGCCGGCCGCGATATCGGCGACCGCGCGCTCGATGCTGTCCAACCTGGTCACGTCTGCTTGCTCCGTAATATCGGCGGCCGGGGCCGCGTGTTTCTCGGCCCTGGGGGCCTCGATCTTCCCTCCCGGCGGGCACTCCTTCGTCGCGCCCTCTGGTCAGTCCAGATCGAGGCGGCCGAGAAACTGCCTATGGGATGGCATTGACTTCCTACATTACGGCGTGGTCCTCGGTCGTTCCGTGAGGCCCGGCGCCGTTTGTCCTCAACCTCGCTGAGCGAGGCGTTCCACGTACTTCGCGATGACGTCTACCTCGAGGTTGACGGTGGCGCCGACGGGGGCGGTGCCGAGGACGGTCAGGGCGAGGGTGGTGGGGATCAGGGAAACCTCGAACCAATCACGAGATCCGTCGGTGTTCGGTTCATCGTCGATGCCGAGCGCCGAGACGGTAAGGGAGACGCCGTCGACGGTGATGGAGCCCTTCTCCACGACATAGCGGGCGATGGCGTCGGGCAGGGAGATGCGGACGATCTCCCAGTTCTCCGACGGGGTGCGGCGCAGCACGGTGCCGGTGCCGTCGACGTGGCCCTGCACGAGGTGGCCGCCGAGGCGGCTGTTGAGGGCGGCCGCGCGTTCGAGGTTGACCGGGGATCCCGGGGCCAGGCCGCCGATGCTCGAGCGCTTCAACGTCTCGTCCATGACATCGACGGTGAAGCTGTCGCCGTCGACCACGTCCACGACGGTGAGGCACACGCCGTTGACCGCGATCGAATCGCCGTGTCCGGCATCGGAAGTCACCAGCTTGCCGCGGATCGTCAACCGGGCGGCGTCGGTCAGCGCCTCGGTGGCCACGACCTCGCCGAGCTCCTCGACGATCCCTGTGAACATGCCTGACTCCCTTGTCGCGTCATCCGTACCTGTTCGGCCCAACAGCGGGTGAGTGGCCGCTATTCCCGCGCGGCCACTCAGCTCGTCGCACAGCCGCCCGGCTCGTCGCACAGCCTAGTGGCGTGGTCGGTGAGCCCGAGGCGGGGGCCGAAGCCGACCGCGCGCAGCACTCGGTCACCGAAAGCGATCAGCAAGGCATCGATTCGGCGGCAAAGGGGTATCGACATGACGCAACGCCGCCGTTAATCAAAGCGGCGGTTGTCGTTCAATCCAATTTTCGGCGAACCGGTCCATGCATTCATCCGGCCGTCTTAACCTGGTATTACCCGCCATTACGAACTGGAAACACGGTGAGCGGAATGCTTGCTTCCGCCGCACCACTGACGCAATATTGTTACGTCAACGATTCCTGCTGTTCAACCAGATGTCGGGGCCTGGAACTGCGGATATCGCCTGACATCATCGCCCGGAGCATTGCGGCTACCGGGAGTTCGCCCCAGGGATAGTCCACCACTCCAGGAAGACAACACTGTGGGTTACAACAGGTTCGCAATATGTGGGGGTGCCGCGTGAGCACATTGATCGATTCGACGCTGGAAATGCGCTGCGTGCGTTATCGGCGCGAGTTGCACCTACCGGCCAAGATCGATTTCCAATCCCGGCGCATCCTGCTCCAGATCGGCGCGCACTACGGTGCGGTGACCATGCCCGGCGACCTGGGCGAGCGGGTGCTCGCCCGGTTGCGCGAGGCGGGGATCGCGGGCCCGGTCGTCGATCACCCGCGCGCACGGCGCTGGACGTTCCTCACCGGGCCGTGCCGACCCGAGTCCGTCACCGCGACCGCGTCGGCGGAGCTGTTCCGCCTGTACGCGACTGTCGCCTGCGCGGGCAGCCAGATCGTGCTGCCCTCCCCCGACGACGAGCGCACCGGCTACCGCACCTGGGTGCAGGCGCCCGAACCCGGCGACCAGCGGCCGCCGGTACAGGCCGTCATCGACGCGGCGCGGGCGCTGGGCGCCCGCAAACTCCGCTCGCTGTAGTTACGGCAGCCAGGCCGAGGTGGCCAGGTTGCGCAGCGTCTGCACGGCGGCACCGGGGTCGGCGGTGTTGTAGACGGCCGACCCGGCCACGAAGCAATCGATCCCGGCCGCGGCGGCCTGCTCGATGGTGTCGTCGTTGATGCCACCGTCGATCTCGACGACCAGGTGCAGTTCGCCCGAGTCGACCAGGTTGCGCACGATCCGCGCCTTCTCCAGCACGCCGGGAATGAACGACTGCCCGCCGAAACCGGGTTCCACGCTCATCACCAGCAGGGTGTCGAATTCGCGCAGGATCTCCAGGTACGGCTCGATCGGGGTGTTCGGCTTCACCGACAGCCCGGCCCGGCCGCCCGCGGCGCGGATATCGCGCGCCACCGCGATCGGATCATCGGTCGTCTCGGCGTGGATGGTGACGTTGTAAGCGCCCGCCTCGGCGTAGCTCGGGGCCCAGCGGCCCGGATCGTCGATCATCAGGTGGCAGTCGAACGGGATGTCGGTGGCCTTCAGCAGGCTCTGCACGATCGGCAGACCCAGTGTGAGGTTCGGCACGAAGTGGCCGTCCATGACGTCGACGTGAAGCCAGTCGCAACCCTCGACAGCGGCGGCCTCGGCGGCCAGATTCGCGAAGTCCGCGGACAGGATTGACGGGGCGATCATCGGCTGGGACGGACGAGAGAACGTCGGAGTGGACACAGCGCGCAAGTGTAGCGACGGCCATGGTGATTGCCGTGACGGGTTATGGGTAGCCTCATCAGGGTGACCAATTTTTCGGCGGAACATGGGCCTTTCGGCGCCCCGGTGGAGATTCGTGTGGCAGCCCAGCTGACGCAGCTGCCAATCGTGCGCGGACTGGCCGAAACACTGGTGCTACTCAGTGATTTCACCCTCGACGAGGTGGCCGATGTGCGCCTGGCCGTGGACGAGGTGTGCTCGACGATCATCGCGATCGCAGGCCCGGATACGCTGCTCACCTGCGAATTCCTTGTCGGTGACAACGAATTGCAGGTGCGCGTGGACGGCGTCGCGGGCGCACAGGGCATGCCGGATCAGCGCAGCTTCGGGTGGCATGTGCTGCGCACACTCTGTGACGAGGTCATTGCCGACCAGCGCGACTTCGACGCGACCGTGTCCGGGTATCCGACGACGGTCCGATTCCGTCGGGTCCGGGGGAAGGCGTAGTGCACGGCGAGGAAAAACAGCCCGACCAGCACGATCTCAGCGAAACCGACACCACCGACTCCCCTGCCGCCGAGTCGGACAAGACCGCTGAGCCGGACAAGGCTGAAACAGCTCTCGAGCAGGAAACTCTCGACGACGAAACCGACACGCCCGAACCGGTGTCCGGGTACGACGACGTCAGCGCGCTGTTCGAGCGGCTGGCGGCGACCGAGCCCGGCAGCGTGGCACACGCGGTGGCCCGCGACGCGCTGATCAACCGCTGCATCCCCCTCGCCGACCACATCGCGCGCAAGTTCAGTGGGCGCGGTGAGCCGTTCGACGATCTGTCGCAGGTGGCGCGCGTGGGTCTGGTGCACGCGGTGGACCGGTTCGATCTGAGCCGCGGCTCGAATTTCCTGTCGTTCGCGGTGCCGACGATCATGGGTGAGGTCCGGCGGTATTTCCGGGACAACACCTGGGCGATGCGGGTTCCGCGGCGAGTCAAGGAAACTCACCTGCGCATCGGCGCGGCGGTGGACCAGCTGTCGCAGCGGTTGGGGCGCTCACCCACTGCCAAGGAGATCGCCGCCGAACTCGACGTCGATCCCGATGAGGTCACCCAGGCGGTGATCGCGGGCAACGCCTATCAGCCTACGTCGATCGACGCGGCTTCGATCGGGCGCGACAGCGATGCCTCGCTGCTCGACACCCTCGGCGAGGAGGAATCGCAGTTCGACCGGGTCGAGGAGTACATCGCGGTGCGCCCGCTGCTGGCGGGCCTGCCCGAGCGTGAGCGCCGCATTCTGACCATGCGGTTCTTCGAGTCGATGACGCAGACGCAGATCGCCGCACAGCTGGGGATCTCTCAGATGCACGTGTCGCGGATTCTCGCGAAAACGCTTGCGCGCCTGCGCGAATTGTCCGAACGGGACTGACGCGCACCAGGACAACGACGTCCTAGGCGCTCTCCCTCGCGCGCCGCAGTTTCGCGGGTGCGCGCAACCACCAGGCACTGTCGATCAGTTCGGCGAGCTGTTGCCGGTCGACCACGTCGAGGTCGATGAGAATGTACGGGTGCCCGTCGTAGTGCGGGGTCGTGTAGAAGGACGGGTCGCCGGAAGCCAGCAGCGCCTCCTTTTCCGCGGGCTCGCAGAGCAGCACGAGGCCGCCTTCGGCTTCGTCCCGTAGCCGGGCGAAGCTCTTTCCGCCGACGTTCAGGCCCGGACTGCGCCACCAGGTGCCTTCCGCCACACCCGGCAGCTCCGTCGCCATCGCCACCACCTGTTGCCACGTCATCGCCATCTGCCGATTCTCCTGCGCGGCGAGGGCCGTGCGCTTGGACAAATGGAACGGCGCCGTCCCGCTGGGGAACGGCGCCGTTGTCGTGTCGCGGCTATTTCTTGCGCAAGGTCGCCAGGAACATGGCGTCGGTGCCGTGGCGGTGCGGCCACAGCTGCGCGGACGGGCCGTCGCCGAGAGCGGTGACACCGGGCAGGTATTCGCGGCTGTCGAGTTCCTCGGCGCCGGTGCGACGGACGAAATCGGCGATCACGGATACTGTTTCGGCCAGGTGCGGCGAACAGGTGGAGTACACGACGACACCGCCCGGACGCACCAGATCCCATGCGGCGGTGAGCAGTTCACGCTGCAGGGTGACCAGTTCCGCCACATCGGCGGGGGTGCGACGCCAGCGTGCTTCCGGGCGGCGGCGCAGGGCACCGAGGCCGGTGCACGGTGCGTCGACGAGCACGCGGTCGTAGCCGGGGGTCAGGCCGCTGTCGCGTCCGTCGGCGACGTGCACGGTGACGGGCAGGTTGCGCGTGGATTTGCGGACCAGTTCGGCGCGGTGCTCGGCCGGTTCGACGGCGTCGACGGTGAACAGGTCGATCGCGGCCAGTGCGCCGAGCAGGGCCGCTTTACCGCCGGGACCTGCGCAGAGGTCGAGCCAGCGCCCGTTGTCCGGACCGTCCAGTGGTGCGCGGGTGAGGGCGAGCGCGACCAGCTGGGAGCCCTCGTCCTGGACCGAGGCGATGCCGTCGCGGACCGGTTCCAGCAGGCCCGGGTCGCCACCGTCGAGGTACACCGCGTACGGCGACCAGCGGCCCTCTTCGCCGCCGGTGACCAGAGCCAGTTCTTCGGAGGTGATCTCGCCGGGGCGGGCGACCAGGTGCACGACCGGGCGCTCGTCGTCGGCCTTCAGGAGTTCGTCGAGCTCGCCTGCCTCGGCGCCGAGCGCGTCGGCGAAGGACTGGGCGATCCACTTCGGATGCGCGTGTTCGAAGGCGAGCTTGCCGACCGGGTCGGCGGGTGCCAGCTCGGCGATCCACTCCTCGTGGGTCTTCTCCCCCGCCCGGCGCAGCACGGCGTTGACGAAACCGGCACGGCCCTGGCCGAATTCGGCGCTGGCCAGATCGACGGAGGTGTCGACGGCGGCGTGCGCGCTGGTGCGGGTCCGCAGCAGCTGGTAGACGCCGAGGCGCAGGATGTCGAGAATGGGGCCGTCGATTTCCTCGACCGGCCGGCCCGCGCACGCCGAGATCACGGCGTCGAGCTGGCCCTGCGAACGACTCGCCCCGTAGGTGAGCTCGGTCGCGAAGGCGGCATCGCGCCCACTGATCTTGCGCTCGCGCAACAGTTTCGGCAGCGCGAGGTTGGCGTAGGCATCGCGTTCACGCACCGCGCGCAGCACGTCGAGGGCAACCTCGCGCGCCGGATCCACGGGTTCGCCGCGGCGCTTGCGCGGGCTGGGCACGCTGGGATCGGGACGTTCGGGACGGCGCTGAACGGGCGCCTTGCCCGCACCGGCATCCCGGCCGGACGCACCACGACCCCGCGAATCCCCTTCGCGCGCACCACGATCGGGACGCGATGCACCACGATCGGATCGTCCCTCACCGGAACGTCCAGTACCTGAGCGACCTGCGCCACCACGCTGCTCGGCCGCGCCACCACGCTGTGCGGCCGCCTCACCCCGCTGCCCGGGCGCCTTCGCACCACCGAAACCGGGACGGTCGTCCGCGCGGCGTGGCCCGCCGGATCGGTTGCCGCCGTCGCGGTCGTCGCGGCGAGGTCGATCGGCGCCACCCCGGTCGTCACGGCCGGTCCAGCGGTCGCCGTCGGCGCGGGGGGTGGTGGTGCCCTTCGCAGCGCGGGCAGCCCAGCCGCCGTCGACGTTCTTGCCGGTGATCTTGCGGTCCTCGCGGGAGCTGCCCGGCTTGCCGGTGGGCTTGCGGTCCTCGCGGGGGCCGACACCCTTCGCGGCGTCGGCTTCGCGACGCCTGCGGCGGTCAGAGGCACTCATGCCTGCACCTCTCGGTCACTGGGCTCCGAAACCATGGCAGCTGCGTCAATCGGGCGCTCGCTCATCCGATCACCGTGCCGGGGGCGAGGCGGGCGCCGCGGGCCCAGTCGAGGGCGTTCATCATTTTCTTGCCGGGCGGTTGGACCTGCCCCAGGCGGACCGCTGTGGTCGATGTTCCGACGAAGACGCCGGATTTGCGCACCTCGATCTCGCGTTCGGGCAAGGTTTCCTCCACCATTTCCACCGGGCCGAGTTTGAGGCGCAGCCCGTTCACCTCGGTCCACGCGCCGGGCGCCGGGGTGACGGCGCGGATGTGACGGTGGATGGCGAGTGCGGGTTCGTCGAACCCGATCCGTCCCGCCTCCACGGTCACCTTCGGTGCGTAGGTCACGCCGTCGTGGGATTGCGGAATCGCTTGCAGCGACCCGTCTTCCACACCGTCCAGGGTCTTCTCGAGCAGCACGGCTCCGGCTTCGGCGAGCCTGGCCAGCAGTTCGCCCGCGGTGTCGGTCAGCCCGATCTTCTCGGTCATCACCCCGTAGACCGGGCCGGTGTCCAGGCCCGCTTCGATCAGGAACGTCGACGCGCCGGTCATGTCGTCACCCGCGTCGATGGCCGCCTGCACGGGCGCCGCCCCGCGCCAGGCGGGCAGCAGCGAGAAGTGCAGATTGATCCAGCCGTGCGTGGGGATGTCCAGGACCTGCTGCGGCAGCAGCGCACCGTAGGCGACGACCGGGCAGCAGTCGGGCGCGAGTTCGGTGAGCGCGGCGACGAATTCGGGTTCGGACGGCTTGCGCGGCGTGAGCACCGGAATGCCGTGCTCGTCGGCGAGCTGTCCCACGGGCGAGCGCAGCAGCTTGCGGCCACGGCCGGCGACCGCGTCGGGTCGGGTGACCACCGCGACGACCTCGTGGCCCGCGCTCTCGATCAGTCGGCGCAGCGACGGCACCGCGGGTTCGGGGGTGCCGGCGAAAACTACCCGCATCAGCGACCACCGCCCACACCGCTGGATTCGCGCACGGTGATCCCGCCGCGGAACCAATCGGATTCGCGGATGGTGCGCATCGCGTCCTTGCGGTCGGCCGGTTCGAGGCGGTTGATGAACAGCACGCCGTCGAGGTGGTCGTGTTCGTGCTGGACGCAGCGGGCGAGGAGACCGTCGGCCTCGAATTCCACCGGTGCGCCGGTGACGTCGACCCCGGTGACCCGCACGCGCGAGGCCCGGCGCACGTCGTAGCGCACGCCGGGAATCGACAGGCAGCCCTCCGGACCGACCTGTTCGTCGGCGCCGATCGCCGACCATTCCGGGTTCACCACGTGGCCCGCCGCGTCGCCGGTGTCGTAGACGAACACCCGCAGCCCGACCCCGATCTGCGGTGCGGCCATCCCGACCCCACCGTCGTCGTGCATGGTCTCGGTGAGATCGGCGACCAAGGTGGCGAGGTCGGGTCCGAACTCGGTGACCGCGTCGGCACGCGAACGCAGGATCGGGTCGCCGAACAGGCGAACGGGCTGAATGGTCACGGCGGCTCCCGGGGAGGACGAATTGCGGTCGTCCCAGTCTAGAGACCCCGTCAGGTGCTTCCGTCCAGCCCGGCCGTCATGAGTTGCCCGCGATGATCACCTCGGGAATACCGGTGCCGAGCGGAACCGGCTTGCAGACCGGAGCCGGTGCCCGGACGGGATCGAGGACGCGCTGCAGCAACTGCTGCACGAACGGGTCGTAGACCAGGTGGAAGTGGCCGGTCATGTCCTGCGCGCACTCGTCCTGCAGCACGATGTTCTCCGCGCCCGCACCGCGTAACGCGATGTTGGAGAACGGCTGGATCATCTCGTCGACCCGGCTGCCGACGGTGACGTAACGGACACCCGGCACGGTGTCGCCGCCCGCGTTGAGCTCCACCATCAGCGGTTCGCCCTGCGCCTGCTGGACCGCCGCCGTTGAGGTGACGCGCGCGAAGACGCCCATCATGCCCGGCACGGCCTGCCCCACCGGCACCAGGCCGTACATGACCCCGCCGTAGCTGGGCGAGGCCAGACCGACCCAGGTGCCGACCTTCGGCGCGCCGCCGAGCTTGTTGACGTAGAACCGGCTGACGTTGGCGCCCTGCGAGAAGCCGACCAGATCGACCTTCGTCGCCTTGGTCGCGACGAGCACATCGTCGACGAACGCGGCGAGCTGAGCGAAACTGATCCGCATGTCCTCGGTGCCATAGGTGTCGGCACCCGGCGCCCCGCCGTAGTTCAGCGCGAAAACGCAGTAGCCTGCCGACACCAGCTGCGGTCCGATACCAGCCCAATCGGAGTACACGCTCGAGTCGGTGCCGTGCACGAGCACGACCGGTCGCGGATGCTCGACGCTCGGGGTACAGCCGAAGTTGTTGAGGCCCACCGGAACCGAGTTCGGATGGGCGTTGATGTAATGAGCGGCTTCCAGATGATCGGACTGCGCCGGACCGACTTTCATCGGAACGACAGCGGGCCGATATCCCGCGGGTTCAGCGGCGGCGATCGGCGCGATGGACACACCGATCACCGCCGTGCACGCGAGTGTCGTGACCGACACCGCCGTGCGCAATCGTGATGTTCCCCAACCCCACAACGTTCCCAGTTGTTCCATGACCCAAAACAATTACTCCATGGGTCCGACAACCGCACGCCGGGAGGGCCGTTCACGACGCCCTCACTTCTCGGGGGTTGCGTCGCCCTCGGTGTTGACATCGTCCTCGGCGAGGATTCGATACAGCGCCCGGCGGGTCTCGGCGAGCACCTCGGCCGCCTTCGCCGCCTGCTGGGGCGTGCCGACCTGGGCCACCTGACCGACCGCGCCCATCACCTGTCCGACCAGGCCGCGCAGGTCGAGCGCCTGGGCGCCGACATCCTGGCGCACCTCGGCCCACGGGTCGCCGAGATCCTCGCGATGGGTCTCGACATAGACCTTGCCCTCGTCGGTGAGCTGCGCGGTTTTGCGACCGGCCACCTTCTCGATGAGCACCAGACCCTCGTCCTCGAGCTGGGCCAATGCCGGGTAGATCGACCCCGGGCTGGGGCGCCAGACATCGTCGCTGCGGTCGCGGATCCGCTGGATCAGTTCGTAGCCGTGCATGGGGCGTTCGACGAGCAGCAGCAGCACCGCGGCCCGCACGTCACCGCGCCTGCCCCGCCCGCCACGGCCGCGTCCACGACCGAAGCCGGGGCCGAATCCCGGCCCGAAACCCGGGCCGAAGCCGGGTCCGAACTCGGGGCCGTGCCCGTGACGTCCGCCGTGGCGGAACTGCTGACGGTCGGGACCGAATTCCCGCGGGCCCGGTCCGCGACCGCGCCGGAAGTGTCCGAATTCTCGTTGTTCTTGGTTGTGCATGACAGCCTCCTCGGGCTCTCTCGTTGTTCTTGACACTATCGACGATATATCGGCAATGCATCGAGTGCAAGGAGTAACCTGAATTCGTGACGGACCCACCCTTTCGGCTCGCCGAGCTGGTCGCCTCGCTGTCACTGGCCACCGACCTCGGGCTCGGCCAGCCGCAGGAACACGTCCTGCGCCAGACCGTTCTGGCCGTGCGACTCGCGCAGGCCGCGGGGCTGTCGGAGGCCGATCGTGCCGCCGCCTACTACGTCTCACTGCTGGCCTGGGTGGGCTGTGTCGCCGACTCCCCCGAGATGGCCCGCTGGTTCGGTGATGACCTGCGGATCCGGGCCGACAGCTACGACGTCGACAAGACCGGGCTGCCGATGATGGGGTTTCTGCTCGGACACCTCGCCGAAGGTGCCTCCCCGCTGCGCCGGATCGCGACGACCGGCCGTTTCCTCGCGGGCGGCGTCCGCGACACGATGGACTCGTTTCTCACCCACTGCCGGACCGCAGCCGATATCGCCGAACGCCTCGGTATGCCCGATGCCGTTCAAGCGGCGCTGCCGCAAGCCTTCGAACGCTGGGACGGCCACGGCGTACCCGGCGGATTGCGGGGCGAGGCGATCACTCCGGTGATGCGGGTCGTACACATCGCCGATGACGCCGAAGTCCATGCGCGCGTGGGCGGTATCGATGCGGCGGTCCGAATGTTGTTGTCGCGCAGCGGAACAGAATTCGACCCCGACTTGGTCGAACTGTGCACGCGAGACGGCGGGGCGTTGCTCGACGGGCTGGACCAGGTCGATGCCTGGCAGCAGGTGATCGACGGCTGCGCGGCGCTGGACAGACCGATCCCGGACTCGGAACTCACCGATGTTCTCACCGTTTTCGCGGATTACTCGGATGCGAAAGCGACCTGGTTTCTCGGCCATTCGCGCGGTGTCGCCGATCTGGCCGAAGCCGCGGCCCGCGAGTACGGCCTGCCCGCAGATCAGGCAGCCACCGTGCGACGGGCGGCCTTGGTGTGCCGTCTGGGCACCATCGGTGTCTCGACGGGAATCTGGAACAAACCGGGACCGCTGACCGCGTCCGAACGCGAACGAGTGCGGATGGTGCCGTATCTGACCGAGCGGGTGCTGGCGCGCAGCCCGCACCTGGCGGCGCTCGCGGGCCCGGCCTCGATGGTCTACGAACGGATGGACGGCTCCGGGTATCCGCGCGGGCTCACCGGGTCGATGCTGCCGCCCGCCGCACGAATTCTGGCCGCCGCCCAGATGTTTCGCGCGCTCGGCGAGGACCGACCACACCGACCGGCCATCGTTCCCGACGAGCGCGCGCGTGTGCTTCGGGCCGAAGTGACAGCGGGGCGACTCGACGGCGACGCGGTGGCCGCCGTCCTGGCCGCGGCCCAGGGTCGACGACCACGCAAACGCGCGCAGATCGCCGGCCTCACCGCCCGCGAACTCGACGTCCTGGCCCTGCTGGTGCGCGGCCGGTCGACCCGCGAGATCGCCCAGACCCTCGGCATCAGCCCGCGCACAGCGGGCAGTCACGTCGAGCACATCTACACCAAGATCGGGGTGCACAGCCGCGGCTCGGTCGCGGTGTTCGCGATGCGCCACGGCCTGCTGCCCGACGAGGATCAGGCGGCAAAGATCGGGTGATCACCCGATGTTCGATGTCGGCGCAGGTCGCAGACTTTTCCCATGACTACTTCGACCCCCACCCCGCAGGTGACCGCATCGGTCGCCGACCTGTTTCTCGCCGCGTTGATCCGGCGCGACTTCGCCACCATGGCGTCCTACCTGGCCCCCGAGGTCACGCTGCGCGGCCTGATCCCACCCGGCCCGTTCACCGAGGTCGGCGCCGATCCCGCTATCGAACGCTTCCGTGGCTGGTTCGGCGGACCCGACGACTTCACCGTCGTCGATTCCGGCCGCGACCGCGTCGGCGACAAGCTCGCGCTGCACTGGCGGGTCCGGATGCGCCCGGCCACCGGTTCCCCGCGCCTCGCCGAACAGCGTGCGTTTCTGACCACCGACAACGGCACGATCACCAGCATCGACCTGGTGTGCACGGGCTGGCAGCCCATCGAGTGAGCCGAGCCCGACGGGGGTTTGCGCCGGGCTCAGCAGACCCCCTTGACCTGCCTCTACTTCTGCGCCAACTCGTCGATCCATCGCTCCAACCGCGCACCCTCGGTGACCATCAGTTCCGGGTCGCGGAAGGTGTTGGCGAGCAACGAGATTCCCTGGTAGGCGGCGACGAAGGCGATCGCGAGTTCGCCGGCGTCGTCGCGACCCAGCTCCGCGAACTGCTCCCGGGCCCACTCCACGAGCAGCCCGATCACCCGGGCGGGCTCGCCGCCGAAGGCATCCTCGCGCTTGTCGAGTTCGGCCGCGAGCGAGCCGGTCGGGCAGCCGAATCGGGCCGCCATCTCCCGCTGTTCGACCCAGCTGCGGACCATCGCCTTCAATTTGTCGGCCGGTCCCGGCAGCTCCGCCAGCTCGGCGACCGCACCCGCCAGCACTTCGGCGTGGAGCTCGAGGACCGCGGCGATGAACTGATCCTTGGTCTTGAAGTAGTAGTAGACGTTGCCGACCGGCACGTCGGCCTCGCGTGCGATATCCGCGATCGTCGTCTTCTCGATCCCCTGCTGGTAGAACACGCGCATCGCCGACTGCACCAGGCGTTCCCGCTTCCCGAGCTTGGGGCTGACCTGCGCCTCCGATTCAGTCATGCAACTAACTATAGGCAGTCGGCGCTCGCACTCCGGCGGCTGCACGCCGATCACCCGATATCGACCGGGTCGACCTGCACCCGCAGCGGCGCATCCGACCGATGCGTACTCCGCACCGCCTGCGCCGCCGCCAGCGCACGAGCCAGCGGACCACCCTCGGACCGACCCACCCGCAACAGCATCCGCTCGACTTCGGCGGGCGCGTCACCGCCCGAGAACGGCTTACGGGCGGTGGGTGGCAACGGCACCGGCCCCAAGATCTCGGTGCCTTCGGGAAGTGTTGCGGCATCGAGCAATTCGGCGATGGAACCGGAAGTCCCGTCCACCGCCGCCAACCGAACCGCGGGCGGAAAGCCCACCTCGGCTCTGGCTTCGAGTTCGGCGGCAGCGTGGTTGACCGGATCCCAGCGAACCAATGCCTGCACCGTGGGCAACGAGGGCTCGGCCATCACGATGACCTGTCCGCGCGGGCGAACCAGGGCGGCGGCACCCATCCAGCGACGCAGGGTGTCCTCGCTCGCGCGCAGGTCGGCGCGACCGAGCAGTGCCCAGCCATCGAGCAACAGAGCCACCCCGTATCCGCCGGGGACGACAGGTTCGGCGCCGACCGTCGCCACGACGACCTGGGCGCCGGGTTCGACGGTGTCGAGCATGTCCCCACCCCCCGACGTGCGAATGGGAACCCCGGAAAACGCGCGCCCGAGTTCCTCGGCGGTCCGACCCGCCCCGATCACTGTCGCCCGCAGCGCCCGGGCGCCACACGCTTGACAGCGAAACGCCGCCTCGGTGATCCCACACCACTTGCACTGCGGGCTGGCCGCTGCACCGTGGGCGGAATGCGGCAACGCCAACGGGCCGTTGCAGTGCCGACACCGTGCGGGCGTGCGGCATTTCGCACAGGCCAGCGACGGAACATATCCGCGTCGCGGCACCTGAACCAGCACCGCCACGTTTTCTTTGATCGCCGAACGCGCGGCCGCGAACGCCACCCCAGGCATGCGCACCGACCGCGCCAGCGCATCACGCTCCAACGCGAAATCGCTGTCGCCCGGCGCGCTGATCCGGGGCGCCACCTCACGCAACACCTCGCGGGGGGCGAGAAGATCACGTGCCCAACCGGATTCGACCACCGCCTGGATCTCCGCGGTCCGCGCGAAACCGGCGGCGACGAACGCGGCACCTGTCTCGTGGGCGCGCAACATCGCCACTTCACGGGCGTGCGGATAGGGCGAGCGCGGCTCGGCGTAGGTGTCGTCACCGTCGTCCCAGATCGCGATCAGCCCGAGATCCCGCGCGGGCGCGAACACCGCCGCCCGGGTCCCCACCACGATCCGCGCCTGCCCACGCAACACCGCCAACCACCGCCGATACCGCGCCGCGGGGCCCAACCCCGCGGACAGGCCGACAGCCGAATCACCCACCAGCGCAACACATTCGGCGAGCAGCCGATCGAGGTCACGTTGATCGGGCACCATCAACACCGCACTGCGCCCGGCGGACACCACGGTCGCCGCCAGCTCCGCGAGCCGCGCCGCCCAGTCCTCCCCGGGTAGCGCCTGCCACGCCGCCCGCACACCCCTCCCCTGCGCCAGCGCCCCGACGAACCCCATGCCGTGCGCATACCGACCCCACGCCGACGCGTCGACCTCGACACTCGATTCCGCTGCGACACCGGGCATCCCCCGGACACCCGCCCGCGCAACCGCAGTCTCCGCCGCACCCGCACCGAACTCCTCAGCCGGATCGCCGACGTCGCTCGAGCCTTGCGCGGCCCTCACCGAGTCCCCACCGGACCTCTCCGCCGAATCGCCCACTTCGCCCGAACCTTGCGCGGCCCTCGCCGAGTCCCCGCCGGACCTCTCCGCCGAATCGCCGACGTTGCCCGAACCGGATGCGACGGAGCCGCCCGAGCGCGAAACTTGCTCGTCATCAACAGCTTCCGGCGCCGGGCCGACCGCATCCCGCTCATCGGCGGCGACCGACTCCGCCGACGCGGACGCGGACGCGGACGTGGACGTGGACGTGGACGTGGACGTGGACGTGGACGTGGACGTGGAATAATCGGCGGTATCAACAACTTCCGCCGTCGAACGCGCCGGCTTCTTCACGGCATCGGTTTTCTTCGCACCGCCGGTTTCGGTGCGGGCGTGGCGCGGCGGGATGGCGAGGCGCAGGACATCGGCGCGTGTCCCCGCGTAACGGGCGGCGACCGCAGTCGCCAGACGCAGGATGTCCGGGGTGAGGACGCGTTCGGGTGAGACGACCCGTTCGAGCGGCATCATCTTGCCGTTGTGGTCGCTGCGGGGCAGACGTTCGAGGAGGTAGCCGTCGACGAGCCGTCCGGCGAAACGGACGCGCACGCGAACGCCCGGCTGAGCGATCTCGTCCAGTTCAGCGGGGACGAGGTAGTCGAAATCGCGGTCCAGGTGCGCAGGCGACAGCAGCGGGAGCACCCGTGCGATCGGGTGTCCCGCTGCTGTCGATGGTTCTTCCGCTGGCACGCGGTCCGTGGGTATTACAGGCCGACGGCCGCGCGCAGCTTGTCGGCGCGGTCCGTGTGCTCCCAGGGCAGGTCGACGTCGGTGCGGCCGAAGTGACCGTAGGCCGCGGTCGGCGCGTAGATCGGGCGCAGCAGGTCGAGATCGCGGATGATCGCGCCCGGACGCAGGTCGAAGACCTCGGAGATGGCGGTGGCGATGCGGGCCGGGTCGACCTTCTCGGTGCCGAAGGTCTCGACGAACAAGCCGACCGGGGCCGACTTGCCGATCGCGTACGCGACCTGCACCTCGACGCGATCCGCGAGGCCGGCGGCCACGACGTTCTTGGCGACCCAGCGCATGGCGTAGGCGGCCGAGCGGTCGACCTTCGACGGGTCCTTGCCCGAGAACGCGCCGCCACCGTGGCGGGCCATGCCGCCGTAGGTGTCGACGATGATCTTGCGGCCGGTCAGGCCGGCGTCACCCATCGGGCCACCGAGCACGAACTTGCCGGTGGGGTTCACCAGCAGCCGGAAGTCGGCGGTGTCCAGGCTCGGCATGTTCAGATCGGCGAGCACGGCCTCGACGACCTTTTCGCGGATATCGGGCGCCAGGAGGTTGTCCAGGTCGATATCGGCGGCGTGCTGGGTGGAGATGACCACCGTGTCGAGGCGGACCGGACGGTCACCGTCGTATTCGATGGTGACCTGGGTCTTGCCGTCGGGACGCAGGTAAGGCAGCACACCCGACTTGCGGACCTCGGTGAGCTTGCGCGACAGGCGATGTGCCAACGCGATCGGCAGCGGCATAAGCTCGGGCGTGTCGGTGCAGGCGTAGCCGAACATCAGGCCCTGGTCACCGGCGCCCTGACGCTCGATCGCATCGTCGGAACCGCCGACGCGCGCCTCGTGCGAAGTGTCGACACCCTGGGCGATATCGGGCGACTGGGCACCGATCGCGATATTGACACCGCAGGAATTGCCGTCGAATCCCTTTGCGGAGGAGTCGTATCCGATCTCGAGGACCTTCTCGCGCACGATCCGCGGGATGTCGGCGTAGGCGGAGGTGGTGACCTCGCCCGCGACATGGACCTGCCCGGTGGTGACCATGGTTTCCACCGCGACCCGGCTGCTCGGGTCCTCCGCGAGCAGTGCGTCGAGGATGGAATCGCTGATCGCGTCACAGATCTTGTCCGGATGCCCCTCGGTCACGGACTCACTGGTGAATAGCCGACTACCTGTCGTACGCACAGTTATTCCCTCTCCCTCAACGGGTTACTCGTTCGGCTTGTGACGGTAACTTCTCGGTGTTACCGCGCAACCCTTCTCATCAAGACTATTCCAAACCACCGACATGGTGGCGAGTAAATACCAAGCCACCACGCGAACACCCGCACCGGCGGTACACTGCGCGACCACCGTTGCCGTGCAACAGTTTTCGCGCCACACAGACGCGGAGCACCCGCTCAGCCCCAGCTGTCAGGACCTCAGCGCAGCAACGGGACCAGCGCGTCGAGCACCCGGCTGGCCAGCAGCGCCTTCGATCCGTGATCGAGCGCGGCCTCGGTGCCGTCGGCGCCGAGCAACCAGCCGTCGTTGGTGTCGACCTCGAACGCCTTGCCCTCGCCGACCGCGTTCACCACGAGCAGATCGCAGCCCTTGCGCGCCAGTTTGGCGCGCGCGTGGGTGAGCACGTCGCCGTTGTCGTCACCGGTCTCGGCGGCGAAACCGACGATCGCGGTACCGGCCAGGCGTCCCTCGGTGCGGGCGTCGACCAGACCGGCGAGGATGTCCTCGTTCTTGGTCAGTGGGATCACATCGGGCTCGTCAGCGCCCTTCTTGATCTTCGCTGCCGCCACATGGGTCGGACGGAAATCGGCGACCGCGGCCGCCATGATCACCGCGTCGGCGCCGAGCGCGTGCTTGTCGACCGCGGTCTTGAGCTGGTCGGCGGTGGTGATGTGGACCAGTTCGACCGCGGCGGGCGGCGCGAGCTCGATGGTGTTGCCCGCGATCAGCGTCACCTGGGCACCGCGCTGGGCGGCGACCCTGGCCAGGGCGTAGCCCTGCTTACCGGAGCTGCGGTTGCCGAGGAAGCGCACGGGGTCGAGGGGTTCCCTCGTGCCACCGGCGGTGATCACCACGCGGCGACCGGTCAGGTCGCGGGGCAGCGCGTCGGCACGTTCGAGCAGCAGCGAGGCCAGACCGAAGATCTCCTCCGGCTCCGGCAGCCGTCCGGGACCCGTATCGGTGCCGGTGAGCCGACCCGACGCGGGTTCCATCACGTTGGCGCCGTGCGCGCGCAAGGTCGCGACATTGGCCACCGTGGCCGGATGCTCCCACATCTCGGTGTGCATCGCGGGCGCGAACAGCACCGGACATCGGGCCGTCAGCAAGGTGGCGGTGAGCAGATCGTCGGCGCGCCCCTGTGCGGCGCGCGCCATCAGATCCGCGGTGGCGGGGGCGATGACGACGAGATCGGCCTCCTGGCCGATCCGGACATGCGGCACCTCGGGCACGTCGGCGAACACCGTGGTGTGCACCGGCTGCCCGGACAGCGCCTCGAAGGTCGCTTTGCCGACGAACTGGAGAGCGGACTCGGTGGGGACAACCCGCACCTGATGTCCGGTCTCGGTGAAACGGCGAACGAGGGCACACGCCTTATAAGCGGCGATGCCCCCGCCGACCCCGACGACGATCCGCATGGTCTTACGCCTCCGGAGTAGAGATTGTCACTCGCCCTCGGTGTGTTCGAGCAGGTCGGAGTGGATTTCGCGCATGGCGACCGACAGCGGCTTCTCCTGCAGACCCGGCTCCACGAGGGGGCCGACGTACTCGAGGATGCCGTCACCGAGCTGGTTGTAGTAATCGTTGATCTGACGCGCGCGCTTGGCCGCGTAGATCACCAGGGCATACTTGGACGAGGTGCGCTCGAGCAGCTCATCGATCGGGGGGTTGGTGAGGCCGATCGGGGTGTCGTACGCGGGTACTGCGGTGATGTCTGTACTCACTAGGAGTGGCTCCTGCGGGTTAGTGGGTCAAGAACTCGAATTTGTGCTAACGAACAACGATACCAACTGCTCACACGCAGTGGTTACCTCGCTGTTCACGATGACCGTGTCGAACTCGTCACGGGCCGCCAATTCGACCCGGGCGGTCTGGAGCCTGCGCTCGATCACCTCGGGTGTCTCGGTGCCGCGCGAACGCAACCGCGAGACCAGTTCTTCCCAGCTCGGCGGCGCGAGAAACACCAGCAGTGCCTCCGGCATCGCCTGCCGGACCGACCGTGCACCGGCCAGGTCGACTTCGATCAGTACTGAAAGTCCGCTCGCCAGCGCTCGACGCACCGGGGCGGCGGGGGTGCCCGATCGCTGCAACCCCCCATGGATGTCTGCCCATTCGAGCAGTTCGTCCGCCGCGATCATGGCGTCGAACTCCGCTCGGGAAACAAACCGGTAGTCGCGACCGTCGACCTCGCCGGGACGGGGGTCCCGGGTTGTCGCCGACACACTGAAAACCAGCTCGGGCAGGCGTTCCCGCACGCACTTCACGACCGTGGATTTACCCACGGCCGAGGGGCCGACCAGTACTACCAGCCGACCCTTCCGCGTGTTTTTGTCCACCAGACTTTAGGCGTCGAAGTCGAAGCGGGTGAGCAGCGCGGCGCGCTGCCGGGCACCGAGACCACGGAGACGACGCGTAGGCGCGATCTCCAGCTCGGTCATGATCTCCGCCGCCTTGACCTTGCCTACCTTCGGCAGAGCCTCGAGCAGCGCAGAAACCTTCATCTTGCCGAGAATCTCATCGGACTCGGCGTCGGTGAGGACCTGCTTCAAGTTCGTTCCACCACTCTTCAGGCGCGACTTGAGCTCTGCCCGAGCGCGGCGAGCGGCAGCCGCCTTCTCCAGAGCAGCGGCGCGCTGCTCATCGGTCAGCTGGGGAAGGGCCACGGGTTCCTCCGTCTCATCGTTCATTGCCAGATCTACCGCCGGTTACCCGGACGGTCTGTGCGACCGTACCCACGGTGCGCGCCGATTGCGAACCCGACCCCCAGGTCAGGGCAGGATTACGGATGCCGTATGGCGCGCGCGGACTCGATGCGGTGACGGCTGATTCCGCCATCACGATCGTACCGCCGAATCAGGAAAATGCATCCCCACCTGCGGTTATACCGATATGGGCGATGATAGCCACCAGGTAGCGCGAGCGTCGAGTTCGACCCTGGCAAACCCGGTGGTGCGCGACCAGCGGATTTCCTGAAAAAGCCCGCGTGTCGCCCGATTTCGCGCAGCGTGTCGTCACGCTCGGGCCCGAAACTCGTCGAGAACCGCCCCCGAAGCGGTCGCCACGACGTCGTCGATCCAGTCCGGAATCGGGGCCGCGCGGGCGATGTAATCGCGGACGAGTCCGTACGGAATCGCCTTCACGGCGGCGCCCGCGATGGCCAGCGAGCGGTCGTCGGCGGCGCCGAATTCCGTCACGACGGCGGTCAACAGGGCGGCGTTCATGTCGTCGTTGACACCGGCGATCTCGGCCCGCAGATCGTCCGGACCGACCTCGAGGAGTTCGTCGCGATGGAACATCTTCATCGCCCGCGCCTCGGTCGGGTGCGCGCGGCAGTAGCGCGGCAGGAACGTGGCGGCGGCCAGCAGTGGCGCGGGACCGGTCAGCGCCGCGATGAAGCCCTCGTGGAAGCGGCGGATAGATCGCAACCACAGCCGGGCGAGGAGTTCGTCACGTGAGGCGAAACGCACATAGAGCGACCCGGAGTGCACCCCGGCCGCGGCACCGATCGCGGTGATCGCCGGTCGGGTGACGGCGGGGTCGATCAGCAGGTCACGGGCCGCGTCGAGCACCTGGTCGTCGGTGAAAAGGCGAGGTCTTGCCACCGGCTCAGCCTAGTGGCACAGTTTATGAATATGGATTCAAAAACAAGATTTCCGCTCGCCGGAGCACTGATGATCTTCATCGGGACTGTGCACACCGCACTCGGTGTGGCCCTGTTCACCGCCGACGATCACGACGTGGAACTCACGTTCTGGTTCACCGAGTTCGGGGTGCTCGCGGTCGGTTTCGGTATCGCGATGATCGCGCTGGAACGCGCGCTCGGGTACCTGCCGGGTGCGGTGCTGCTCGCGCTCGGTGTGGTCACGGTGTCCGGGCTGGCGTTCATGCCGCTGTCGGGGTTCCTGACGGTGCTGGTGCCCCTCGGTGTCGGCGCGTTCGGATGGTGGCGAGCGCGCGACAAACGCTTCGCGGCGACCTGAGGTCGGACGGACCTATTCCGAAAAGCGCACTACCGAGGCGGCCGGCCCGGTGCGTTACGCCTGTGTCGCACCGGCTCGCAGGTGTTGCAGGATGGCGAGGACCCGCCGGTTGTGTGCCTCGCCGACCGGGAGGTCGAGCTTGGTGAAGATCGCGTTGATGTGCTTTTCGACGGCGCTGCGGGTGACGTAGAGCTGGGCGCAGATCGCCGCGTTGCTCAGGCCCTGTGCCATGAGTTCCAGGACCTCGCGTTCGCGCTCGGTGAGTCGGTGCAGTGGCGAGTCCGCGCGATTGTGCAGCAGGAGCTGACGGACCACCTCCGGGTCGAACGCGGTGCCGCCCGCGCCCACTCGGTCGACGGCGTCGAGGAACGAGCCGATCGCGGCGACCCGGTCCTTGAGCAGGTAACCGATGCCGCCGGTGCCGGTGAGGAATTCCGCCGCGTGCCTGCGCTCGACGTACTGCGACAGCACCAGGATTGCGATCCCCGGCTGGTCACGGCGGATTTCCAGGGCCGCTCGGATGCCCTCGTCGACGTGGTCCGGTGGCATTCGCACGTCGGCGATGACCAGGTCGGGTGGGCGCACCCGCACGGCGGCGAGCAGTTCGGTTCCGGTGCCGACGGAGTCGACGATCTCGTGCCCCTCGGCGGTGAGCAGCTGGGCCAGGCTCTCGCGCAGCAGCGCGGAGTCCTCGGCCAGGGTTATCCGCACGGAACCTCCACGGTGATGATCGTCGGACCGCCCGGCGGGCTGTCCACTGTCATGGTGCCGTCCAGTGCGGTGACGCGGGTGGCGATGCCGGTCAGGCCGTGTCCGGCGGGGTCGGCGCCGCCGTGTCCGTTGTCGTGGACTCTCAGGCGCAGGATCCGGCTGTCGCGCTCGACATCGACCTCGATGGCGGTGGCTCCGGAGTGCTTGATGGCGTTGGTGATCGCCTCGCTGGCGGTGAAATAGCAGGCGGATTCGGCGGGGCGTGGTGGGCGTTCGTCGAGGTCGACGGTGAGGCGCGTCGGAATCGGAGTCCGGTCGGCGAGGGCTTCGAGGGCGGCGTGCAGGCCGTCGCGGGCGAGCATGGCCGGGTAGATCCGCCAGGAGACCTCGCGCAATTCGTCGAGGATGTGGCCGGTTTCGGTGATCGCGCGGCGCTGCAGTTCTCCGCGCGCCGCCTCGTCTGTCGCGCGGTCCATCCGGCCCAGCAGGATCGACAAGGCAACCACCCGCTGCTGCACGCCGTCGTGCAGATCGCGTTCGATCCGGCGCCGTTCGTCGTCGATCACCTCGACCACCTCGGCGCGGGTGGTGGTGAGCTGGGCGACCCGCTGGGCGAGTTCGTCCTGCCCCGGGCGAGTGCTGCGCCGCAGGCACCATGCGTCGGCACGCACCACGCCGAGCAAACCCTGCACGGCGAGGAAACACAGCACCGCCCCTGGCAGCGCCAGCACCGCGACCGTCGCCCAGGTGACCTGACCCGGTTCGGTCGCGTCGATGATCGGCACCGCGGCGCCGGTGGACGCGCCGTAGACCACGGCCACCGCGACGACCACACCCAGCGCCGACAGTGCCAGCACCAGCGCACCGAGCACACCGACGAGCGCCCGGGCCGCCAAGTAGCCTGCGGCCCGCGCGCCACTGGGCGCACTGTTCGACCGCACACCGAGCAATCGGGTGAGGCGCGTGCGCTCTCCCTCCGCGATCCGATCGGTGATGCCCGGGGCGATCGGCGTGGCGAACACACCGAACAGGTCGAGCGGCACGGTGAGCACCCCGAGCAGATATCCCACAACCGCGGTGGCTACGCGAGATGACCGCGCCGGGGAGGTACTCATCGCCCAATTCTCGCGTGCGCCTGTGTCTGTCGCACGCGCCGGACGATGAACACGGTCACGGCTACGAGAACAGCGGCGATCACGGCTTTCTGCAGAATCCCCGCGTAGCTCTCGACGAGGTGCCAGTTCTCGCCGAGAAAGTAGCCCGCGAACACGAAAATCGCATTCCACAGCAGGCTGCCTGCGGTTGTCAGGAGGGTGAAGCGGGTCAGTGGCATGCGTTCGACGCCGGCCGGGATGGAGATCAAGCTGCGGAAGATCGGGATCATGCGGCCGAAGAAGACGGCCTTGTCGCCATGGCGGGCGAACCAGTCCTCGGTGCGGTCCAGGTCGGACAGGCGGACCAGGGGTAGGCGGTCGACGATGCGGCGCAGGCGGTCACGGCCGAGGGCAGCGCCGAGTCCGTAGAGGGCGAGGGCTCCGACAACCGAGCCGAGTGTTGTCCAGAGCAGGACCTCAGCCAGGCTGAATCGGCCGCGGCTGGCGGTGAAACCCGCCAGGGGCAGGATCACCTCGCTGGGGAGCGGCGGGAAGAGGTTTTCCAGTGCGATCGCGATGCCCGCGCCGAGGCCACCGAGTTGTTCCATGAGGTCGACCGCCCAGCCTGCGATGCCGGTGAGTTCGGTCGAAGTGCCTGTCGTATCCATGGTTTCGACGCTAGGAATCAGGCGGCTCGCGATCAGTAGCGTCAGCCACCCGGTCGGTGCGGTACGACCACAGGCGCGGGGTGGGGTTTTCCGCACCCCTGTTGCGGGGCGTACACCCTCGCTACGGGAAGAACAGGTCCCTAGCGTCGAAAGGTATGCGACAGAGACTGTTTCGGGCCGCAGTGGTCATTCTCGGCACCGCGCTGACGACCACGCTGGTGGCCGCCCTGGTCCTCGTGACGGCGCGATGGCAGGTCGTCGGGGACACGGTGGAGGCGGCGGCCCGCTGGCACGACACCGACGTGGTGCTGCGAGTCTCCGACGGCGAACAGCAACGCGAATGGCATCACGTAGGCAGCGCGGACGGACAGGCGACCAGGCCCGGGCCGCACAGCAGGTTCCGGATCGGCAGCATCACCAAGACCTTCGTCGCCACCGTGGTGCTGCAACTCGTCGATGAGGGCAAGGTCGACCTGGACGGTTCGATCGCCGCGCAGCTGCCCGATCCGATTCCCGGCGGGGAGCGGATCACGGTGCGGCAGTTGATGAATCACACCAGCGGGCTCTACGACTACATGAAGGAACCCGGCATGTCGACGAACCGGTGGCGCGGCGACGACCGGTTCCGCAGCCACACACCCCGGGACCTGCTCGCCACCACGGTCCGCCACGACCCCTATTTCGCCCCGGGTGCCCGTTTCCGCTACTCGAACACCAACTACATCGCCCTCGGCCTGCTGATCGAGCACGTGACCGGCCACCGCTACGGCGACGAGATCCGCGACCGCATCCTCGCCCCGCTCCGACTGACCGCCACCAGCGTCCCCGGCAACGACCCCGGCATCCCCGAGCCCGCCCTCACCGCACATCGCGACATCGAGGGCGTTGGCCGAGTGGATGTCACCGAAATGAACCCGTCACTGGACTGGGCGGCAGGCGAAATGCTCTCCACGACAGCCGATCTCGACGCGTTCTTCGCGGCCCTGCTGGACGGGCGCCTGATGAGCCCGGCCGCACTGGACCGGATGCGCGAGACCGTTCCGATGGGCATGGGATTCCATTACGGCCTCGGTCTGCAACGTTTCGGGCCGCCGTGCGGGGACGATCTGTGGGGACACGGTGGTGAACTGCTCGGCTACGTCACCTACGCGTTCCGGTCGACGGGCGGCCGGTCGATGACGATGGTCGTCGGCTCGGCAGCGTCCTCGGACGCGCTCTCGATGTTCGCCACGGTCACAGCGACGTACTGCCTCGCCTGAACCGTCACCCGCGCTCGGCGAAAACCTGTTTCGCATCGTGCGGGCCGTCGGAATAATCGGCGCGATGGATTTCAGCGAGTTCGATACACGCGGATATCGCACCGTGGATGTGCGCACCGGATACGGCGAGTGGGTCGCCCATTACGAGCGGACCGTCGAGGACGCGATGGATATCGCACTGCTGGACAGACTCCAGGAGCCGTCGTGGGCTGCCGTGACCAGGGCCGTCGACCTCGGCTGCGGTACCGGCCGAACCGGACTGTGGCTGCGGGACAAGGGAGTCGGTTCCATCGACGGGGTCGATCTGACGCCGGAGATGCTGGCCGTAGCGCAGCGCCGTGGCGCGCACGACCGCCTCATCGAGGCCGATATCGCAGCCACCGGTCTCGACGATTCGACCTACGACCTCGTCATTTCGTCGCTGGTCGACGAGCATCTCGACGATCTGCGACCGCTGTACCGGGAGGCATGGCGGCTGGCGACCCCGAAGGCGACCTTTGCCCTGGTCACCTTCCACCCGCATTTCATCATGGCTTCGGGCATGCCGACGCACTACACCGCCGTCTCCGGCGAATCGGTGGCCATCACGACCAATGTCCATCTCATCAGCGACCACGTCACGGCGGCGGTGAACACCGGCTGGCAATTGGCCGAGTTGCACGAGCGCGTCATCGACGACGAATGGGTTGCGCTGAAACCGAAGTGGGAGCGCTTCCGCCATCACCCGATCTCGGCCGCCTATGTGTGGCGCAAGGACTGAACAGCGACGGAGCCGGAGTGGTAGTCCACTCCGGCTCCGTCACACCAGGTTTCAGGCCTGGAGGAAAGCGAATGCTTCCTGCAGCTCAGCTGTTTTGCCGCACAGCGCCGTCACCGACGGACCCGCGTTGAGGATCTCGCGGGACACGGCGGGCACGACCCCTGACAGGTTCGCCTCGGGGACCAGGGCGCGGATGGAGTCCGCTCCCCCGCCCTGAGCGCCCACGCCCGGCATCAGGATCGGGCCGTTGAGGGCCGACAGATCAGGTGCCTCGGTGAGTGTCGCACCGACGACCACGCCGACTGAGCCGAAACCGGGTCCGGCGTTGCGGGCGGCGGCTTCGTCGACCATCGTCTGGGCGATCGTGCGCCCGTCCGGGGCGGCGATCCGTTGCAGTTGCGCCCCTTCGGGATTCGAGGTCGCCGCGAGAACGAAAACGCCACGGTGATTGTCCTTCGCCAGATTCAGCGCCGGATCGAGGGATCCGAAACCGAGGTACGGCGAGACCGTCACAGCGTCCGACCCCAGGGGTCCGTCGCCGAGCCAGGCGTGGGCGTAGGCATCCATGGTGGAGCCGATGTCGCCACGCTTGGCATCGGCCAGCACCAAAGTGCCCGAGGCCCGCAGCACCGAGATGGTGCGTTCGAGCACCGCGATGCCGCCCGACCCGTAGGTCTCGAAAAACGCGACCTGCGGCTTCACCAACGCGACGCGACCGTCGAAGGCTTCGACGCAGATCTCGGCGAAGGCCTCGAGCCCGTCGACGTCTTCGGTCAGGCCCCACGCCCGTAAGAGCGCAGGATGGGGATCGATGCCGACACACACCGGGCCGAATTCGCGCATGGCGTGCTGCAATCGACTACCGAACGTCGTCATCGATCCTGCTCCTGATTGTCGTCATGGTGGTCAGCCACGCAGCTTGGAGTGCAGTTCCTGCAGCGAGCGCACCCCGATGCCACCGTTGATGCTGGCCTCGATGCCCTGCACCGCCGCCGCCGCGCCCTGCACGGTGGTGATGCACGGGATGTTCGCGCCCACCGCGGCGGTGCGGATCTCGTAGCCGTCCACGCGGGGGCCCGAGTTGCCGTAGGGGGTGTTGAACACGATGTCGATCTCGCCGTCGCGGATCTGCTCCACGATCGAGGCTTCCGGCATGCCGGTGGCCGGATCGGTGGCGTCCGGGTCGGAGTGCTTGCGCACCTGTTCGCACGGAATGCCGTTGCGGCGCAGGGTTTCCGCGGTGCCCTCGGTGGCGAGGATCCGGAAGCCCAGGTCGTGCAGGCGCTTGATCGGGAACACCATGGCGCGCTTGTCGCGGTTGGCGATCGAGACGAACACGGTGCCCTCGGTGGGCAGCGAGCCGTAGGCGGCGGCCTGGCTCTTGGCGAAGGCGGTGCCGAAGTCGGCGTCGATGCCCATGACCTCGCCGGTGGACTTCATCTCCGGGGAGAGCAGCGAGTCCACGCCGGAGCCGTCGGCGCGACGGAACCGGTGGAAGGGCAGCACGGCTTCCTTCACCGCGACCGGCGCGTCGAGGGGCACGTGGCCGCCGTCGCCCTCGGGCGGCAACATGCCTTCCTTGCGCAGGTCGGCGATGGTGGCGCCCAGCATCACGCGCGCGCAGGCCTTCGCCAGCGGTACGGCGGTGGCCTTGGAGACGAACGGAACCGTCCGGCTGGCACGGGGATTGGCTTCCAGGACGTAGAGCACGTCGTCCTTGAGGGCGTACTGCACATTGAGCAGGCCCTTGACGCCGATGCCCTTGGCCAGGGCGATGGTGGAGCGTCGCACGGCCTCGATGTCGCTGCGGCCCAAGGTGATCGGGGGCAGCGCGCAGGCGGAGTCGCCGGAGTGGATGCCGGCTTCCTCGATGTGTTCCATCACGCCGCCGAGGTAGACCTCTTCGCCGTCGCACAGGGCGTCGACGTCGATTTCGATGGCATCTTCGAGGAAGCGGTCGACCAGCACCGGATGGTCCGGGTTGAGTTCGGTGGCGCGGGAGATGTAGCCCTCGAGGGACTGCTCGTCGTAGACGATCTCCATGCCGCGCCCGCCCAGCACGTAGGACGGGCGGACCAGGACCGGGTAGCCGATCTCGTTGGCGATCTTCTTGGCCTGGGCCACGGTGGTGGCGGTGCCGTACTTGGGTGCGGGCAGTCCGGCGGCGACGAGCACGTCACCGAATTCTCCACGGTCTTCGGCCAGGTCGATCGCGGCCGCGGAGGTACCGACCACCGGCACGCCTGCATCGGTGAGGCGCTGCGCCAGACCCAGCGGAGTCTGACCGCCGAGCTGCACGATCACACCGGCGACGGTGCCCGACTCGGCTTCGGCGTTGTACACCTCGAGGACGTCCTCGAAGGTGAGCGGCTCGAAGTAGAGGCGATCGGCGGTGTCGTAGTCGGTGGAGACGGTCTCGGGGTTGCAGTTGACCATCACGGTCTCGTACCCGGCGGCCGAAAGGGTCTGTGCCGCATGCACACACGAATAGTCGAACTCGATGCCCTGACCGATGCGGTTCGGGCCCGAACCCAAGATGATGACCTTTTCGCGGTCGGGCTGCGGGGCGACCTCGGACTCGGCACCGGGGTCCAGCTCGTAGGTGCTGTAGTGGTACGGGGTCTTGGCCTCGAACTCCGCGGCGCAGGTGTCGACGGTCTTGTAGACCGGGCGCACCTGGAGGCGGTGACGCAGCGAGCGCACGCCCGCCTCGCCCGCGAGCTCGGGACGCAGCGCCGCCAGCTGACGGTCGGACAGACCGTAGTGCTTGGCGCGACGCAGCAGATCCTCGTCGAGGACGGGCGCGTCGAGGACTTCCTGACGCAGCTCGACCAGACCGAGCACCTCGGCGACGAACCACGGGTCCACACCGGAAGCCAGTGCGACCTCTTCGACGCTCGCGCCGTAGCGCAGCGCACGCTCGACCTGGTAGATGCGACCCTCGGTCGGCACACGCAGATCGGCGAGAATGGCCTCGATCGCCTCGCGCACCGACGCCGGATCGCTCGGATCCGCCGGTGCCCACTGGCCGTCGTCGGTGGTCCAGAAGCTGGCGGCCTTGGTCTCGAGCGAACGCAGCACCTTGCCGAGCGCCTCGGAAAAGTTGCGGCCCATCGACATCGCCTCGCCCACCGACTTCATGGTGGTGGTCAGCGTGGCATCCGCGCCGGGGAACTTCTCGAAGGCGAACCGGGGCGCCTTGACGACGACGTAGTCCAGGGTCGGCTCGAAGGAAGCCGGGGTCTCGCCGGTGATGTCGTTGACGATCTCGTCGAGGGTGTAGCCGATGGCCAGCTTCGCGGCGATCTTCGCGATCGGGAAGCCCGTGGCCTTCGACGCCAGCGCCGACGAACGCGAGACGCGGGGGTTCATCTCGATGACGATCAGACGACCGTCCTTGGGATCCACCGCGAACTGGATGTTGCAGCCACCGGTATCGACGCCGACCTCGCGCAGAATGGCGATACCGAGATCGCGCATCTTCTGGTACTCGCGGTCGGTCAGGGTCATCGCGGGGGCGACGGTCACCGAGTCACCGGTGTGCACACCCATCGGGTCGACGTTCTCGATCGAGCAGACGATGACCACATTGTCGTTGCGGTCACGCATGAGCTCGAGTTCGAACTCCTTCCAGCCGAGGATGGACTCCTCGATCAGAACGTTCGCGGTCGGCGACGCGGACAGGCCACCACCGGCGATCCGGTCCAGGTCGGCCTCGTTGTAGGCCATGCCCGAACCGAGCCCACCCATGGTGAACGACGGGCGCACAACCACCGGGTAACCGAGGTCGGCGACGGTCTCGCGCACCTCGTCCATGGTGTAACAGACTGCGCTGCGGGCACTTTCACCGCCGACCTTGGCGACGATGTCCTTGAACTTCTGCCGGTCCTCACCGCGCTGGATGGCGTCGAAGTCGGCGCCGATCAGCTCCACGTTGTACTTCTGCAGCACACCGTTCTCGTGCAGCGCGACCGCGGTGTTGAGCGCGGTCTGCCCACCGAGGGTGGCCAGGATGGCGTCGGGGCGTTCCTTCTCGATGACCTTCTCGACGAACTCGGGGGTGATCGGCTCGACGTAGGTGGCGTCGGCGAACTCCGGGTCGGTCATGATGGTCGCCGGGTTGGAGTTCACCAGCGACACGCGCAGTCCCTCGGACCGCAGCACCCGGCACGCCTGGGTGCCGGAGTAGTCGAATTCGCACGCCTGGCCGATCACGATCGGGCCAGAGCCGATCACCAGAATGTGCTTCAGATCCTCGCGGCGAGGCATCAGGCTCCTTCCATGAGACCGGCGAAACGGTCGAACAGATATGCGGCGTCGTGCGGGCCTGCGGCGGCCTCAGGGTGGTACTGCACCGAGAAGGCGCGGCCGTCGATCAGCCGGACCCCTTCGACGGTGCCGTCGTTGGCGCAGATGTGGGAGACCTCGGCCTTACCGAACGGGGTGTCGAACACCTCGCCGCGCTCGCCTTCGAGGGCGAAGCCGTGGTTCTGGGCGGTGATGGACACGCGGCCGGTGCCCTCTTCGATCACCGGGATGTTGATGCCGCGGTGGCCGAACTTCATCTTGTAGGTGCTACGGCCCAGCGCCCGGCCCAGGATCTGGTTGCCGAAGCAGATGCCGAACAGTGGGATCCCGCGTTCGAGGACACCCTGGGTGAGCGCGATCGCGCCGGTCTGGGTGGCCGGGTCGCCGGGACCGTTCGACAGGAACACGCCGTTGGGGTTGAGCGCGAGGATGTCGTCGATCGAGGTGTTGGCCGGGACAACGTGCGTGCGCACGCCGCGCTCGGCGAACATGCGGGGGGTGTTGGTCTTGATGCCCAGGTCGACCGCGACGACGGTGAACTTGTGGTCGCCCACCGGTTCGATCGTGTACATCGCGTCGGTGCTGACCTCTTCGGCGAGGTCGGCGCCCAGCATCGAGGCCTGGCCGTTGACCCGGGCGAGGAGTTCCTCGTCGGTGGCCAGCGCGGCACCGGAGAAGATGCCCGCCTTCATCGAACCGCGGCTGCGCAGGTGGCGGACCACCGCGCGGGTGTCGATCCCGGCGATGCCGACGACGCTCTGCTTGTCCAGTTCGTCCTGCAGCGTGGTGGTCGCGCGCCAGTTCGAGCTGACCCGCGAGGGGTCGCGCACGGCGTAACCGGCGACCCAGATCTTGCCGGACTCGTCGTCCTCGTCGTTCCAGCCGGTGTTGCCGATCTGCGGGGCCGTGGCCACCACGATCTGGCGGGCGTAGCTGGGGTCGGTGAGGGTTTCCTGGTACCCGGTCATCGCCGTGCAGAACACGGCCTCACCGAGTGTCTGGCCCTGCGCGCCGAAGGCGGTTCCGCGGAATACGCGGCCGTCCTCGAGCACCAAGGCTGCCTTATCTGTGCTCATTCATCGTCTCCCGTCGTCACCCTGGTCGCATCCGCAGTCCATGCCGGGTACACCGTCTTGTCGTCGCCGCGGAAACCGGTATCGATCTCGGTTCCGCTCGGCAGTGTCCAGCGAATTACCAGCACACCATTTTCCGTCATCACTTTGCCCGCGTGGCCGCGCTCGGTACGCACAGCGCTCACGGATTCCTGCGGAATCCAGATCACCGTGGCGCCGTCGCGTTCGAGCAGAATTCCGCGTTCGAACCGCGTCAGTTCGGCGGTCGCCCGGAATCCCAGGTCACCGACCGCGATCCGGTCCTGCCAGCTGGGCGCGATGGTGCTGCCCAGGTACATGCCGGTGGTCGGTTCCAGTAGTTGTGCGCCCAGTTCGGCCGGCACCGTCGGCAGTTCGCCGATGCGTGCCTGCTGTCGCGTGGCCTTCTTCTGCCATGCCCGGTACATCAGCCACAGGCACACAATGAAAAATGCCAGCAGCCCGACTACCCACAGCGTTCTTTCCACGTCCTGGCCTCCCTAGATCCCGACCGCCTTGCCCTCGCGGGCAGTTACCCGGCCGCGCAGCACGGTGGCTGTGACCTCGGCCGGGAACGTCATGTCCTCGAACGGTGTGTTGTTCGAGATACTCGCCAGCTCGGCGCCGCGCACCGTCCACTCGGCGTCGGGGTCGATCAGCGTGAGGTTGGCCGGTTCACCGACGGCGATCGGGCGACCGTGGTCGTCGAGGCCGACGATCGCGGCGGGCTTCTCGCTCATCACCTTCGCGACACCGCGCCAGTCGAGCAGACCCGGCTGGACCATCGTCTGCACGATGATCGACAGGGCGGTCTCGAGGCCGAGCATGCCGGGGCGGGCGGCCGCGAATTCGCAGCACTTGTCCTGTTCGGCGTGCGGGGCGTGGTCGGTGGCGACACAGTCGATGATGCCGTCGGCGAGTGCCTGGCGCAGGGCGGCCACGTCGGTGGATTCGCGCAGGGGCGGGTTCACCTTGTTGACCGCGTCGTAGGTTTCCAGGCGCGAGTCGTCGAGGAGCAGGTGGTGCGGGGTGACCTCGGCGGTGATCGAGATGCCCTGGGACTTGGCCCATTTCACCAGTTCGACGGTGCCAGCGGTGGAGGCGTGGCAGATGTGCACGCGGGCGTTCGCATCGCGAGCGAGCAGTGCGTCGCGGGCGACGATCGACTCCTCGGCGGCGCGCGGCCAGCCCTGCAGGCCCAGGCGCGCGGCGTTGGGGCCTTCGTGCGCGATGGCGTTCTTGGTCAGGCGCGGCTCTTCCGCGTGCTGGGCGATGAGCACGCCCAGGGAGTTCGCGTATTCGAGGGCGCGGCGCATGATCAGCGGGTCGTCGACGCAGTGGCCGTCGTCGGAGAACATTTTGACCTGGCCGATACCGGCGGCCATCGTGCCCATCTCGGCGAGCTGCTTACCCTGCAGACCCACGGTGACCGCACCGACCGGGAACACGTCGACGAGGCCGACTTCCTGGCCGCGACGCCACACGTGGTCGGTGATCACGACCGAGTCGGCAACCGGGCTGGTGTTGGCCATCGCGAACACCGCGGTGTAACCACCCAGTGCCGCTGCGGCGGAACCGGTTTCGATGGTCTCGGTGTCTTCGCGGCCGGGTTCACGCAGGTGCGTGTGCAGGTCGACGAAGCCGGGCAGCAGGACCTGGCCGTTGCCCTCGATCACCTCGGCGTCATCGGAAACCGCGAGGCCCGAACCGATTTCGGCGATGATGGTGTCGCGCACCAGGACGTCGACGGGGTCGCCTTCGCCGTAGGGCTTGACGTTCTTGATCAGCAGCTCACTCATACCGTTTCCTCCTGACCGACGAGCAGCCGGAACAACACGGCCATCCGCATGTGCACACCGTTCGACACCTGCTGCAGCACCGCCGATTTCGGCGAATCGGCGACCGCCGAGGCGATTTCCATACCGCGCAGCATCGGGCCGGGGTGCAGCACCACGGCGTCGTCGTCGAGCAGTCCGAGCCTGCGCTCGGACAGTCCGTAGTTGATCGAATATTCGCGGGCCGACGGGAAGAACCCGCCGTTCATCCGCTCCGCCTGCACCCGCAGCATCATCACCGCGTCGGCACCGGGCAATTCGGCGTCGAGGGAGGTCGAGACCCGGCAGGGCCACGCCTCCACGCCGATCGGCAGCAGGGTGCGCGGGGCAACCAGGACTACTTCGGCACCAAGGGTGTTGAGCAGCAAGACATTCGAGCGGGCGACCCGGCTGTGCAGGATGTCGCCGACCAGCACGATCCGCTTGCCCTCGATGTCACCGAGGCGCTGACGCAGGGTGAGTGCGTCGAGCAGCGCCTGGGTGGGGTGCTGGTGGGTGCCGTCACCGGCGTTGATGATCGACGGGGCGACGCGGTTCTCCTCGCGCGCCCACTGCTCCATCCAGCGCGCGATCTGGTGCGCGGCACCTGACGCCGGGTGGCGCACGATCAGCGCGTCGGCGCCTGCCGCGTGCAGGGTGAGCGCGGTGTCGCGCAGCGATTCACCTTTGGAGACAGACGAACTCGACGCGCTCACGTTGATCACGTCGGCGCTCATCCACTTGCCCGCGACCTCGAAGGACACGCGGGTGCGGGTGGAGTTCTCGTAGAACACCGTCATCACGGTGCGACCGCGCAGAGTCGGCAGCTTCTTCACCTCGCGGCCCAGCAGGGCCTGTTCGAAGCGCTCGGCTTCGTCGAGGAGTTCGGTGGCGGCGCCGCGATCAAGATCGGCGACCGTCAGCAGATGCTTCACTCTTGGCCCTCCTGATGCAGGTAAACACCATCACGACCGTCGTGCTCGACCATCAGCACCGAGATGTCCTCGGCGCGCGAGGTCGGCACGTTCTTGCCCACGTAGTCGGCGCGGATCGGCAGCTCGCGGTGACCCCGGTCGATGAGGACCGCCAGCTGCACGGCGCGGGGGCGGCCGAGGTCGCGCAGGCCGTCGAGGGCGGAGCGGACTGTGCGGCCGGAGAACAGCACGTCGTCGACGAGCACGACCAGGGAGTTCTCGATCCCGCCGTCGGGCACCGAGGTGCGCTCGAGCGGGCGATGCGGGCGACTGCGCAGGTCATCGCGATACAGGGTGATGTCGAGGGAGCCGAGCGCGGGACGCACGCCCGAGAACTCCTCGATCTTGGCCGCCAGCCGATTGGCCAGGGTGGTGCCGCGCGTCGGGATTCCCATGAGAACCACCCGCGGTGCGTCGGCGTCGCCGGAATCCAGGGCGGTCTTCTCGATGATCTGGTGCGCCATCCGCGCTACCGTGCGCTGCACATCCGACGGGGACAACAGCTCGCGTCCGGCTTCCACCCACTCCGGGGTGTGCCGTTGCGATGTTTCGCTCGCGCCGGTTCTGGCCGCCCGTTCGGGCACAGCCATGCCGACCTCCTTCCCCGCCTCACCGGACGGTCCGTTAAAGGATGTCTAACTCGCCCGTCAGCCTATCAGCGCCCCGAGGCGCCTTTGACCAGGTAGGCCCACCTGTGAGCGCAACCACGGACCATCCGCGGGTGCGTGTCGAGGTGTCGGTGATCACATGCGCGCCGAAAGTCCAGTGAGCGCGCGTATTTCACCGCCGTGGCACGGCGCACCGACCACCCCGGCTCGAACCGATCCGTGATCGCATTCACGTCGGCGAGCATCCGGAATTACGTTGCCGGGCATCGCCGGATTCCGCCATCATCGGACATGGCCATCGACATGAGCGCGTGCCCCGCAGCGACACCGCCTGAGCGGGTCGATCTGGGCGATGTCCTGCTGCGCCGCTGGCAGCCGAGCGACCTGGACCGCCAGTTCGCGGCGCTCACCGATTCGCATGCGCATCTGCGTCGGTGGATGCCGTGGGCGGAGCAGATGCCGACGCTCGACGGGCAACGCCAATTCCTGCGGATCTGTGCCGCGCACTGGCCGACGCCCAGCGGTGGTTACCTGTACGGGATCTTCACCGCAGCGGACGAGGTGGTGGGCGGTATCGGACTGCACGACCGGATCGAACCCGGCGCGATCGAAATCGGATATTGGGGCCATGTCGCTCACACCGGCCGCGGATTCATCACCCGCGCTGCCCGCGCCCTGACCGACGTGGCACTGGCCCTCCCCCACATCGCGCGCGTCGAAATCCGTTGTGACGCAGAGAATGCCCGTAGCGCGGCAGTGCCCCAGCGGCTCGGATACGAACTGATCAGTACCGCCCCACGACCACCGGCGGCGCCGGGTGACTCGGGTATCGGAATGGTCTGGGCGACCACGTCCCAACCGACCGGACGGCTTGTCGAGAGGTAGGCTGCGGACTAGACTGTGACCCGCATCACATCGCGACGACGGGTTCATGCCGCCGCACAGAACGGTCGTGGCCCGATCGGAGCGCCGGGTCACGATGTTCGATCGCGACCCCCCGCTTGTTGGGCCGGGCCTTCAGACACTCCACCCCGCTCGACCGCGCAAGGAGATGACCGTCATGACGATTGCCGTCGAACTCGAATTCACCGGCTCGACTCTCGAACAGTACGACCAGGCCCTCGCGAAAATGGGCTTCGTGCACGGCGGCTCCGGCGGCCCCGGCCTACTGTTCCACCTGGCCAGAAAGACCGACACCGGATTCCACGTCACCGACGTCTGGGAATCCCCCGAACAGTTCCAGAGCTTCGCCGAATCCACCCTCGGCCCCGTCGGCATGGAAGTCGGCATGCCCAACCAGCCCACCATCGAGGTCCACGAAATCTACAACTACCTGGCCCAGAACAACTGACCACACGGAACCCATTCCACGACAAACCTTCTCGATGATCGCCTGCCAGACGACTCCCACCCCGACCTGGACGTCTGATCACCATGCACTGGTGCAGAATCCTTCTCGGGCGATGCTTGCATGAGTGCATGGTGATCAGCTGCCCAGATCGCTACCGACCGTCGGGTATTCGGTTGCGGCCGCGATAGGTGTGGGCTGCGATCGAGGTCATGGAATCGGGGGCGTTGGGTGGTCGGGCTGGTTATCGACTCCGAGGGCGGGTTCCGGCGGTCGACGTAAGCGGCTCGCGACGTGCGCCACCCCATACCTCCATCATCTATACGCAGCCGTATATCTGGCGTTATGCTCAGACTTGTACGGTGCCGTATATCTGGTGGGAGTCAGCCATGGAACAGTCGAATTCGAATCGGATGATCAGGTGGGGCGGCGGGATTATCGCGTTCATCGGCATCGGGCATCTCATGCTCGGGATGCTGGCCAGCTGGTCCTATTACGACGACTGGCTGACCTTGGAATTGTGGGGGCACTGGTGGGAGGACACCGGCGCGGCGAATGCGTTCTGGGGCAACCCCGCCGGCTTCGGCTGGCCGCTGTTCGTGGTCGGGGTGATGGTCGTCTGGATGGATCGCAACGGGATCGTTCCGCCGGCGTTCCTGGGCTGGATGGTGCTCGGCTGGGGCGTGTTCTGCTCAGTCGTCGTCGAGCCGACGCCGGGACCGTTCGTGGTGGTCGGTGCTGTCCTGCTTCTACGCGGAATCCGCAGTGCCAGTACGCCTGTCGATGCACCGACGCCGGATCTGGCGCCTCGAACGTGATCAGAGTGGCGCGGGCGGTTCCGGCGCGGCCTGACGGGTGGGTATCGCACTGATTGTCAAGGCCAGCATGACCAGTGCGATGCCCGCCAGTTCCAGCGCGGTGGGCCGCTGCGCCAGGGCGATCGCGCCGACGACGGTCGCGGTTGCCGGGAGTAATGCGAGCAGCAGGGCGAAGCGCGCACGGCCCACCGCGGTGAGAACCACCTGGTCCAGCGCGTAGGGCACCGCGCTCGACAGCACGCCGACGCCGAGTCCGAGCAGCCAGGTGCGTGGGTCGGCGAACACCCCGGCGTCGATTGCCAGCTGCGGGATCAGCACGAACGGCGCCAGCAAGACCGCTGCGGCCGCCATGCCGACGGCGAGGGAATCCTGGCCGTCACCGGTGTCGGCGACGCGTTTGCCGACCAGGATGTAAGCCGCCCACAGCACTGCCGAGGCGAGGGCGAACGCGACGCCGACAGGCTCGACATCGAGTTGCACGCCGGCGAGCAACACCACCCCGACCGCCACCAGCGCCACGGCGATCAGATCGCGAGCCCGTCGTGAGCCCAGCGTTGCCACGGCGACCGGGCCGAGGAATTCGATGGCGACGGCGGTGCCGAGCGGAATCCGCGCGATCGCCTCGTAGAACACGATGTTCATCCCGACCGTGACGATGCCGAAACCGGCCGCCGTGGCGATCCCCCGCCGAGTCCAGCGGGTTCGCCACGGTCGCCGCCACGCCAGCAGTGCCACGGCGGCCGCAGCGGCGCGCAACCACGCGACGGTGGACGGTTCGGTGGTGTCGAACAGGAAGACACCGAGCGCCGCGCCCACATATTGCGAGGTCGCGGCGATGATGAACACCATCGGCACCGACCAGCCGGGCAGCGCGTGCTTCGTCGGCCCGCCGGTCGTCGAGATCGCATTCATCCCAGGATTAATCCACAGCCGATCGAGGATTTCAATGCGAACCCGGCCCGGCCCGAACGATCAAGGGCCGGACCGTGATTCGCCTGACGTTCCGTCACGTGGCGACCGGGTTCAGGCCGACCTACTTCGATCGCATCGATTCCGGAATGCCGAACCATTTCGCCAATGCCGTGCGCAGTTCGGATTTCGCGGTGTCGGAAGGTTCGTCGATCGTTGCGGCCCAGGCGAGATGACCGTCCGGGCGGATCAGCAGAGCATCGGCCGGGCGATCACCGGTCTTCGCCGTGTGGATCACCACGCGCGGTGCCCACTCCTCGGCGACTTCGCGCAGGTCCGCACGATCGGCCAGATCGAGGAAGATCGGCCGTGCGGCGTGCATGAGTTCGGCGACGTCGGTGGCGCCATGATCTGTGTGCAGCGGCAGGTCGGGCACGAAAGTGCCGGTGAGCGAATGGGTTCCGGTGTTCGGGTAGCGCAGGTCGGTGCCCGCGACGAGAGCTCCCATGCGGCGCAGCGCGGGTTCGTCGGCGAGGAGTTCGGAGAACACCGCGCGCAGCGCTTCGGCAGCGGGGTCCTGGCCCTGGCGAAGGGCCGCCTGGGCGCGGGTCTGCAGTAGCGCGCGACCACCGGCGAAGTGGCGTTCTTCGTGGTAGGTGTCGAGCAGGTCGGCCGGTGCCCAGCCGTGGATGTCGGCGGCGAGTTTCCAAGCGAGGTTCACCGAGTCGGTCATGCCGAGGTTCATCGCGGCACCGGTGGCGGGCAGCAGGTGAGCAGCATCGCCGGAGAGGAAAACCCTACCCACGCGGTAGTTTTCGGCCTGCCGGTCCTGGAACTGGTAGCGCGACAAACGCGTCGGTGCCCCCAGCGGAACCTCCGCACCGAGGACGCGGCGGACGCTGTCGCCGAGTTCGGTCATGGTCAGCGGTTCGTCGTTGTCGTATTCGGTGTTGTCGTTCTCCGTGGTCTGGAAGAACATCACGCGCGACTCGGGGCTGACCGCGCCGAGCGCGAACACGCCGCGGTCGGTGTGGGTGAATCCCGGCGCGATCCGGCCGAATCCCGGCACCTCGATTCCGCCGTCGTCGAGCACGGTCACCGATTCGTGCACCGCCACCGCGGCCAACCGGTTGACCTCCGGATACGTGCTGCCCGGGAACTCGATGCCCGCGAGTCCACGAATCCGGCTGCGCCCACCGTCGCAACCGACCAGGTAGCGAGCGCGCACCCGGTACGACCCGTCGGGTCCGTTCACCTCCACGAGTACTGCGTCGGCGTCCTGCTCCAGCGCGACCACCTCGTGCCCGCGGCGGATCTCGGCGCCCAGCTCGATGGCATCCTCGGCCAGGAGTTGCTCCACCTGCGCCTGCGGAATCGCCATGGCGTGCAACGGGGTTTCGTCGAGGCCGGTGAAATCCAGATACACCCCGCCGAACGGGAAAATCGGCTTCGGACTGGCGTCACCGTTGACCGCGCTGATCCGATCGAGCAGCCCGCGATACCGCAGCACATCCAGAATCCGCCCACCGAGACCGCTGGCCTTCTGCGCTGTTCCCGGCTGCTCCCGACGTTCCAGCACCAACGGCCGAACCCCGGCCCGACCCAACTCCCCCGCGAGCATCAACCCGGCGGGCCCAGCGCCGACAACGATCACGTCGGTGGTCATCTCTTGCATCGTGTGTTACTCCCGAATATCGCTGGTCCCTGGATAGCTCAGCGATTGTGCAGCACTACCGGGGGCTTGCCGCAAGCCCCCGGATCGGCTATATCTTGGAGAGGGAAGTCAGTTCGTGCCGGTCAGCGCCATCCCCGCACCGACTCCGATGATCATCACCCCGCCGGTACTTCCGACAGTCTCCAAGCGTCGCGGCGAACGCACGAACCACGACCGCGCCGTCGCCGCGAGCAGCGCCCAGCAACCGTCCGAAAGCGCTTGGATCGCGAGGAAGATCGCGCCGAGGACCAGCAACTGCGCGGGCAGCGCACCCTCGGCAGGCACCGCGAACTGCGGAAGAACCGCGCCGAAGAACACGATCGTCTTGGGGTTGGTGGCACCGACGATGAATCCCTGTCCGAGAACCCGGCTTTCACCGAGGCTCGGCTGGTCCGACCGCAAAGCCGCCGCCAGTTCCTTCCGCTGCCGAATCGTCGCGATACCCAAATAGATCAGATACCCGGCCCCGGCAATCTTCACGATCAGAAACAACGTCGCCGAAGCCATCAACACCGCACCGAGCCCCAACGACACCGCAACCAACGGAACGAGTGATCCGACGACGGTGCCCGCGACCGACAAAACCGCGGAACGCCGCCCCAAAGCCAGCGCTCGACCGATCGCGAACAACACATTCGGGCCCGGAATCACAATGATGATCAGGGCGGCAACAGCGAACGCGGCGGCATGTGACAGCGGAACCATCTGTCGCAGCGTAGCCACTGTCGACCACACGCCGCATCGGATTTTCGATGAGGCCAGCGGGTGTCCACGCTCAGGGACCGCGCAGAACCGAACGAACCAGTTCCTCGATCCCCGAACGCAAGCGGTCGACCTCCCCTGCCCTGGCCATCTGCTGAGCGAGTTCCCCGCCGACTGTCGACAGCAACAGCGCGCCCACGGTGTCGGCGTCGACATCGGGGCGGACCTCGCGTAAGAGCGTGCCGATGTGCTGTGCCCAGAACGTATGGAATTCGGCGCTGCGCGGATGTGGCGGCATCGCTTGGTAGGCCGCGATCAGTTCCACATCATCGGTGACCAGGCTCGTCATGGCGTCGAAGAAGGCGAGTAGCCGGTCGGTCGCCGGTGCACCCGGCCCCAGCGGCGGCGGACCGCTCGAGACCGCCGCCATCAACTCGACGGCACCCTCGGCCACGAGCTCGTAGAGCAGGCCCGCGCGACTTCCGAACCGGTGGAAGATGGTGCCCTTCCCGACGCCCGCTGCTGCCGCTACCCGATCCATCGTCACCCCGGCCGCGCCGTGTTCGGCCAGCAACGCGGCGGTGGCATCGAGGATCGCTCGACGGTTGCGTGCGGCATCGGCGCGCTCGGCGGGACGTCGGTCGGTCATCGCACCGCTTTCTCGGCACCAGGCCGATCCGTTGACAAGTTGACCGGCGGTCCATATCGTTCGAGACATCTTGACCGGCAGTCAACTTATGGAGTTCTGATGCAGGCAATCGTAATGACCGAGACCGGCGCACCCGACGTTCTGGTGGCGCGCGAAGTCGACGAACCTCGCCCCGGCGACGGACAGGTCCTCGTCCGAGCGGAGGCGGTGCCGGTCCTATACCCGGAGACCAAGGTCCGGGCAGGCACGTTTCCCTTTCCCGCACCGCTGCCCGCAGTCTTCGGGTTCCAGGCAGCGGGCACGGTGGTCGAGGTCGGAGCGGGCGTCGATGCGGGGTTACTCGGCACACGAGTCGTCGCGTCAACGCCCGGCTTCGGCTCGTACGCTGAACTCGTTGTCGCCGAAGTGGATTCGCTCACGACTATTCCGGACAACCTGAGCACCGAACACGCTGCGGCGGTGCTGATGCCGGGTTCAGTGGCACTGGCCTTGATGCACACAGCAACAGTCGCCGTCGGCGAGACGGTCCTGATCGAGGCCGCCGCAACCGGTGTCGGCAGGTGCCTCACCCAACTGAGCGCCGCCGCGGGCGCGCGCGTGATCAGCACCGCGGGCGGGCCGAAAAAGGCCGAACTGGCACGCGACAACGGCGCGCACCATGTGCTCGACCACACCGCACACGACTGGGCCGCCGAACTGGCCGATCTCCTCGCAGGCGACACGGTGGACGTCGCGTTCGATTCCCTCGGCGGCGATTCGCTCTCCCCCCTGCTCGATCTCATCACGCCCCTTCGTGGCCGAATCCTCAGCTACGGCTGGCTGGACGGCGCACCGGCACAACTCAGCGTTAGCGATCTGATCTTGCGCGGACTCACGTTGTCGGGTTGCGCGGGTACCGCTTGGCTCGATGAGGTCGCTCGTCAACGATCCGCCGCGTTGGAAGCTGTGGCGCAAGGCCTGCTGACACCCTTGGTCGACTCGGCTCTCCCCCTCGCCAACGCGGCGGCCGCGCACCGAATGCTCGAGGAGAGGATCGCATTCGGTGCCGTCCTGTTGCGGCCATAAGGGATCTGTCGGCTCGTGGACGTGGATCGACACGGAGGCCGTGCCGCCTCGAGGTCTAGATGTCAGGCGGTGCCGAACGGGTTGTCGATGATGTAGCGCCAGTGGCCGTCGGCGTCGCGGCGGGCTACGTCGGTGGCGGTCCCTGTGAGGTGGATCGGGGTGCCGTCGGGGCCGGTGCCTTCTATTTCCCAGTCGACGATGAGCAGGGCGGTATCTCCCGCGACGTAGGTGTGGCGGGGGCTGACCCGGATCGGCAGGCCCAGAGCGAGAAAATCGGCGTTGGCTGCTCGCAAGGCGGGGCCGGCGACCTGACTGCCCGGTTCGGGCACGAACACGGCGTCGTCGGTGTAGACCTCCGCGAGCGAGTCCGGGTCGCCGGTGTTGAAGCGGTTCGCGAATACCGCGGGGTGTTGCCTCGGGTCGGTGGTGAGGGCGAGGGTGGGTGTGTGGTGAGAACTGATATGGGTCATAGCGACAGCCAACTCGGGCCGCACGTAGGCAACCAAACGGTGACCGACGTGGACTGGGACGACGAGCTCGTGCCCGACGACGGTGGGCGGACTCGCGCGCCGGAACCCGACTGCCCGGTCGAGGTCGCGCTGGCGGCGATCTCCGGCCGTTGGACGACCTTGGTACTGCGCGAACTGATGAGCGGGCCGCTCTCGTTCGGAGAACTTCGGCACCGACTGCCATCACTGAGCGCCAAAGTGCTCACCGATCGCCTCCGCGAACTCGAGGCCCGCGAGTTGGTAGAGCGACAGACACTTCGCGGCTTCCCCGTGCGCACAAGCTACGACCTCACCCCGCGCGGACGGGCGCTACGCCCGCTCCTGATCGAGCTCTACCGCACCGGCAACACCCTGACACCTCTATCGAACATACATTCGAACACCCGCTAGAATGGCCTCATGTCGCTGCCCCTGCAAGGTTCACTGTTCGACGGTGATGCGGTTGCCCTGGGTTCGATCGGGGCGATTCGGCGCACCCAGCTCGATGCGACGGCCTGGGTGGACGCGCTACCCGGGTGGTTGAGTGGCGCGAGTGAGCTGTTCGATCGGCTGGCGGAGCGGGTGCCGTGGCATGCCGAGCGCAGGCCCATGTACGACCGGGTGGTGGATGTGCCGCGGTTGGCGTCGTTCTTCGGGGAGAACGATCCGCTGCCGGATCGGATTCTGGTCGAGGCACGGGCGGCGCTGACCACGCATTACGAGACCGAACTGGGCGAACCGTTTCGGACTGCCGGGTTGTGTTTCTATCGCGACGGACGCGACAGCGTGGCCTGGCACGGCGACACCATCGGCCGTGGCGCCACGCACGACACGATGGTCGCGATCGTGTCGGTCGGAGCAGCGCGGTCCCTACTACTGAGGCCTCGTGGCGGCGGGGCGAGTGTGCGATTCACGGCGGGGCACGGGGATCTGTTGGTGATGGGTGGCGCGTGTCAGCGCACCTGGGAACACGCGGTGCCGAAAACCGCGCGCCCGGTCGGTCCCCGCATCAGTATCCAGTTCCGGCCGCGCGGCGTGCGGTGATCCGACCCACAACCCTTGACCTGAACCATTGTTGAGGGTCGAGAGTTGTTCACATGAGCGCGAACCTGATTCAGCCCCCGGTCCTCGACGACGAGACCGTGGACCACACCGCCGACATCGCCGCGATCCGCCGGATCATCGCCGACACGCAAACTGCCTACAACACCAACGACGCCGAGCTCATGACCGCACAGTTCACCGCCAACGTCGTAGTGGGCAATGCCGTCGGCATGCTGATCAGCGGACGCGATGCGCTGCTCGAAGCGAACCGACGCGGGTTGGCCGGATTCCTGAAGGATGAATTCGTTCGGTACGACGTCGTCGACGTGGCCTTCTTGCGGCCCGACGTTGCCATCGCCCACAAAACAGCACGTGCCACTACCGCCGACGGCACCCTGATCGACACCGAACCCGCGATGGTCGCCCTCTACGTGCTGGTCAAGCAGGACGGGCAGTGGTGGACCGCAGCCCGGCAGAACACGCTGGTGCCGTCAGCAGAGTGACCGAGGCGCCCGGTCGAGAACTGAGTCTTGTCGGTGCACCGCAATAGGATTCGTCGATCGGGGAGCCACGGATCTCGACTGCGCTAACGCAATGGGCCGCGACGTTCGGTGACAACAGGGCGGCGGGGTAATGGCCGTTACTCGCAATACTCGCCGGGCCGCCGACGGAACTCCCACGGCGAACTGGCTACGGCGATAGGCGAATCGCTGCGAGTTAGCTGGCTGACCAGTGGCATTCGCTGATACGAGGAGTTCGTGGCGGTAACCGGAGTCGGCGGTTGGGGGCGTCGGTTTGCGGCGACGTGGCGGATTGTCGGTGGCTGGTCGTAGGATTCGGGGATGGGGAGTTCACTTGTGCCGCATGTGCGGGCATCGAATGCGTTGACGGGGCGGTGGTGCGCGACGTTCGGGGGCGAGGACGCGGTGGTGTCGGGGGCGGGGTTGTGGCCGTTGCTCGCGATCTCCGCCGCAGGCCAGAATGTTGTCGCGCGGTTCGATGCCGCAGGCTTCGAAGCGGCCGCCGTCACCGCGGCGGCCATGGTCGCCGGGTCCGTGCCGAGGAAGGGATGGGCGACGATCACTTCGGTGGATATCGACCGACCCTTCGGTTTTCTTGCGGTGGACCGCCCGACCGGCCTCGTCCTCGTCGCAGGTCAGGTCACTGCACCGCCGCTGGAATGGGTTCGGCCAGTCGGCGAGGAACCGTCGGCGGGCCTGATACCGGTGGCGCCGTGGTGAGTTCGGTAATCGATATTGCCGAAGACGTTGCTCAGCAACAGGATTCGGTTTCGATACGGCCAGTGGAGGCCGTATCCTGGTAGAAGTCCGCAGTCGGGTGCACAGGGGGTCGTGGTGATCGTCGTTGTCGCGGACGAGAGCGATCTCGAGGGCGCAGAGCAGATCGTCGGCGAGGCCGTCCGTGATCAGGCGTTTCAGGCAGGTGGCGTTGTTGTCTTCCGCTGCCATGTGCCGGAGAGCCGGGGCGGGTCGGTCGAGGTCGATGCGCTGGTGTGCACGCCGCAAAGCGTCACCATCGTGGAGGTGAAGGGGTTCACCGCCCGTCAAGAGGGCACCCTCGCCACCCCACCGAACGGGCCGTGGACCATCGACGGCGAACCGGCCGCGCTCTATCACGCGACACGGGTGCCGAATCCGTTCGTTCAGGTGCGCCGTCAGGTCTTCGCCGCGAAAAGCCTACTGCAGCAGACCGGGATCTTCGGCTGGGTGAACGCGGTGATCGCGCTGGTCCCCCAGCCCGGCGCCGAGATCACCATCGAGGAGACCCGGATCGCCGACGGCTACCGTGCGGTGCTGGTCGACCGTGACGACGCATCGGCGCTGCACGACTACTTCCAGGGGGAGAGCGGGCGCACTGTTCGGCTCAGCGTCGAAGATGTCACGCGGGTGTTCGCGGCATTGAACCTGGGACATCAGCTGCCGTCGTCGGATGAGCTGATGGCTCAGGGTTTTCCAGCCGCCCTCGACCCCGCGACCACGAATCGGCCTGCCGCGCCGACTGCCATCGCCCCCTCGGTATCCGGTTCGGGCACAGAGGGTTCCGGTGATTCATCGAGCTCTGATGCCGGGTCGGGTAGATCGTCGCGGGTGGGCCAAGCAGCCGCCCCTGCGTTCCTTGCCGCTATCGATCGGCTTGCTCATCGGCCACCGGCGGCGGTCGCCACGTCATCGACCGGGACGGAGGAATCACGGGAATCGCCTACTCCGCGTGCGGAACTGAGCCGTGAGGACGCTACCGGTTCAGACGAGCCCGCCGCCGACGATGAAATTCCCAGTGGATCCGAGGGGCAGAACCCGCCACCCGACGATATTTCGGAGGATGAACCGGTCGGTGCTGACGCCACGCCGTTGACTGAACAGACCACAGACGCTTCGTCCCTTGATGATTCGCGGGTCAGGGAAGATGCCACGCCCGTTGCGCCTGACGACGCGGACCCGACATCCGCCGTCGCGGTGGCGGCACCGATCGGTATGGCCGCCGCGAGTCTTCCGACTGCTGGCGAGCAGGCGCAACGCGGGGATCATGGTGTAGATCAGGCACCGAGCGCAGCGGTCGTCGGGCCGAATTCTCACGATGAGCGGCTCGACCCACCGCTCGGAGATGAGCCCGAACAGGCTGTCTCGCTGAGCAAGTCCCCCGATGGGCCCGGATCAGGAGCGATCGACGTTCCACGAACCGACGACGAACCCCCGACGAGCGCCGCGCGTCACCGCGAACCGCCACCGGAAGAATTCGCCGAGCCCACGAAGGGATCAGGTGCCGCGGTCGGTGCCGCAACAGCGATCGGTGTCGGCGCTGCGGTTGGTGCCGGAGCAGCGGTTGGTGCGGCCACTGCAAGGTCGGCCTCCGAATCGTCCGACGCCGCTCCCCGGGTGAGCGCCACTCCGCACCACTCCCCTGAACAACAAGTGCCCCAGCAGAACCCGAGCCATTGGACCGATTGGGTCGACCGTGACCGGACGACTCGGCCGAGCCTGCTGCAAAGGTGGCGAGCGAGAGGCTCATCGCTGCGAAACGGCTGGCACAACCGCCCCGTTCGCGAACGCCACGCGCCGAGGCGGGGCCTGCGGATCGGACCCGGTGTCGGATTGCTGCTGTTCATCGTGCTGTTCGGCGCCGGATTCTTCGCGATCACCGCGGTGCAGGCGAGCCAGTTCGAAATGTCGGACTACGACCGGATGTGCGGCGCGGACAAGAAGCCGTTCCCGAATGCGGCGCCCTACGATCGCGACGGCTCGAGCCCGATCTACCTGTCGGGCCACCTCACCTCCATGGTCAACCCGGCCGACCCGACCGCATGGAATCCGAGCGACCCGTCCACCGTGCAGCTCATCGCCTGCATGAAACAGCTGGAACTGCGCGACCTAGTCCAGACCTGTCAATACGGCCCCGGCCCCGGCGCACCGGTCGGGCGCACCGTCAACCTCTTCCGCGCGACCTACGAGATCGCCGTCTACGAACTCCACACCGGCCGCGAAGTCGCCAAGGCGACCATGCTCGGCGAGCGCTACTCCAACAACCCGTCCAACACCGACCCGGACCGCTGCCGAGCAGCCGCCGACGCCGACGACTACCTCGGCCGCCGCCTTGGCCAACCATCGACAGCCCAGCTCACCGGCTTCCTCGCTCCCCTGGTCCACGCCGCCCGCACCACCCCTTGACCTGAACCCACCTCGAGGTAGCAAGATCACCTCGTGCCCCGCGCACACCCGACACCGCGCCCACCCAGCGCCGGTCGCGCCTCCGCCGGTTCCCTCGTACACCCACCGGCGGAGGCCGTCGGGATCAGGCAGCGGCCGCGTCCACTGACCGGTGGTGCGCGAGTCCGATTGCGGCAGTGGCAAGCTGACAGGGTGGAACAGCCGAGCCTCCCGCAGAACCAACCGACCGGGCAGCCACCGCGACCCGGCGAGTGGCAACCACCTCGCGGTCGTCGCAAACGCCCAGGTTATCGGGAACAACAAGCCCGCAACGCGCGCATGTTCGGCGGTAGACGCAAATGGGTTCTGCTCGCGCTGGCCGCGGCGGTGCCGATCAGCGCGGTCGGATCGGTAGCGTGGGGACTGATCTCTCCGCGATCGGATACAGCGCGGACCGGCGATTGCGGGTACTTCACCCGCCCCGGACGAGGTGGCTGGGACTTCCATCGCCGCGCATGCACCGACCCCGACGCGGTATTGCTGATCACCAACGGGTGGAGTACGCAGGAATGCGCGACGGGCGACATGAACTTCGCCCAGTCACGACGCAAGAACACCAGCAGTCCGATGAAGTATCTCTGCACTCACCTCAACGCGACAGTAGGCGAGTGTGTCAACGATCCGGGCAACGTCAACGCCCACCTCTACCGCATCCGCAAAGTCCCCTGTGGCCCAGGGGTATTCGAGGTCGACGCTCGCGTCGAGGCCCGTGATCCGAACGTCTGCGACGCATCACGGACGAGATTTCGCGAGACGAAGGCGATTACGCACGCCGCGCCCCCGGTCTCGTTCTGCTTGCACAAGATCTGACATCACGCAGCGGGAGTGTTCGGTTCCTCGGTCGGCTGTTCGCTGGTCCCCAATTCGAGTGCGCGATTGACTTTCGCCTGGGCCCGGAGCAGATCCTCGGCCACGATCCGCAGTGTGTGCGGCTCATCGAGGCCGCGGGCGCGAACCAACTCCGTCACAGTTTCCAGACGCAGCAGCGAAGCGGCAATGTATCCCTGCAGGACCGCGATTCGGTCAGCGGGGATCGTCTGAATCGTCTTGCTCGCCAACGACTCCAAGTCACGCTGCGCTTTGAGCGTATCGGAGGTGAGGACCGCGAAAACGCCCCAGAGGTCGTCCACGGTTTCGCCGGCGATCTGCGCGCGCAGCGACTCATAGGTTTCGTTGCGACGTGCTGAGGCTTCTCTGATATCACGCAATGCATCGCTGAGGTGCGATTTCATCCCCGCTGGAATCTGATAGACAGGATTGATTTCGGATGTCCCGATCCGCTTGGCGACCCCGCTCACGATCGCCAGCGCGTCGTCGAGATCGGTCAGCGCCACGCGCAGCAGTGGCGCGGTCGCGTGGAACCGAGGTTCCATCGCCTGCAGGTCGTAGAACTCGTTGATCCGTTTGCCTGCCACCGCGATGTCGCGGCTCAGCAACGCGATGTTCTCGTGCAAGCCCATCGCGTGCAACCGTTGGTCGACAGCAGTGTCCAGCGCGGCAACAACATTCGGATCTCGAGGTTCGTGGATATGATGGACTGCCGAAGCGACACTCGACCGCGAGAAGGCCTTCGTGAAGAAGATCGTACTGATCGATAGAGAGAGTCCGAGCACGAAATCGGGCTGAATCTTGAATATCTCACGCACGCTCCCCCGCGCCATGATCAAGATCGCAAAGACGACAGCGAGTCCCAAAGCAGCCCACAGATATTGGGCGCGTGTCATATGCAGGCTGTGCAAAGACTGATGACCAGTACTCATGATGCTCCCCCGTGCTTCGACCAATCGGCCGCAAATTTCGTACTACCTCCGAATCATCCTGTACAACAGCGTGATCCGCATGCCGAATAGCGGTGAAGGTCGAGCACCGAAGACGACAACAGCCGCCCATCCGGGTGGGATGGGCGGCTGTCGGTGGAACGGGGTTCAGGCCGAGACGGCTATTTCCCATTCGTAGATCGTCAGGTCCGAGGCGCCGGTGGTGTGGACCGGGTCGGAGTGGGCGATCGCTGTTGCGGCGGTGAGGCTTTCGGCCAGGATGACGTAGGCGCCACCGGTGCCGTCGGTGAAGCGACCGCTTTCCTGGAGTTGGCCCTTGGCGAGCAAATCCTGCAGGAAGTCGCGATGCGGTTCGATGACCGACGGGTCGAACTTCGGGGTGCGCATGACCATTACGAGGTACTTGTTCGCCACGGTCAGGACTCGGACTCGTCGCGCGCGGACTTGACGGCGGCGGTGGCGGCCGCGGCGGCGCGGACCTGGGGTGCCACCTGCACGACCTGGCCGAGGACGCCGTTCACGAACGACGGGGAGTCGTCGGTGGACAGTTCCTTGGCCAGCTCGACGGCCTCGTCGACCGCGACGACCGGGGGGACGTCGGTGGCGTGGAACAGTTCCCACACCGCGATCCGCAGGATGGCCCGGTCGACGGCGGGTAGCCGCTGCAGGGTCCAGTCCTGGAGGTAGCCCTCGATGGTGCCGTCGACCCGGTCGAGATCGTCGGCGACGCCCTCGACGAGGGTGGTCGTGTAGGCGTGCACGGGGGCCACGCTCTGGTCACGCGTGGCGAGGTCGGCGCGATCGGTGAGCAGCACGGAGACGTCGACATCGCGCGCCTCCGCCTCGAACAGCAGGTCGACGGCCCGGCGGCGCGCCTTGTGGCGCGCGCCGAGCTTCTTGAACGAGCCCTTCTTGTCTGCCGGGGAGTCGGTCACGATCAGCCGTTGACGCGGCCGAGGTAGCTGCCGTCGCGCGAGTCGATTTTCAGCTTGTCACCGGTGTTGATGAACAGCGGGACGTTGACCTCGGCGCCGGTTTCCAGGGTGGCGGGCTTGGTGCCACCGGTGGAGCGGTCGCCCTGCAGGCCGATGTCGGTGTGCTGCACGACCAGCTCGATGGTGACGGGGAGCTCCACGAACAGCGGCGCGTCCTCGTGCACGGCGACCTGCACGCCCATGTTCTCCAGCAGGAAGCGGGCACCGTCACCGATGGTGGCCTCCGGGATGGAGATCTGGTCGTAGGTGTCGCCGTCCATGAAGATGTAGTCGCTACCGTCGTGGTACAGGTAGGTCATGTCACGACGGTCGACGGTCGCGGTCTCGACCTTGACGCCCGCGTTGAAGGTCTTGTCGACGACCTTGCCGGACACGACGTTCTTCAGCTTGGTCCGCACGAACGCGGGGCCTTTGCCCGGCTTCACGTGCTGGAATTCGACGATCTGCTGAAGCTGACCGTCGATCTTCAGCACAAGGCCGTTCTTGAAGTCGCTGGTGTCCGCCACTGTCTTCGGATCTCCTCGTTCGTATTACTGCGTACTTGGGGGTTACTGCGTTCTGCGCGCCGACATCAGTCGACGATGATCAAGTCCTTGCTGGTGCGGGTGAGCAGTTCCGGGCCCGCTTCGCGCACCACGAGCGTGTCCTCGATCCGGACCCCGCCGCGGCCGGGAAGGTAAACACCAGGTTCGACGGTCACCGCCACACCAGCAAGAAGTGTACCGGTACTCGTTTTCGCCACTCCGGGTGCTTCATGGATCTGCAGCCCGACGCCGTGTCCTAGTCCGTGCACGAACTGCGGACCGTACCCCGCGTCATCGATGATCATCCGGGCGGCGGCGTCGACGTCGCTGGTCTGCGCGCCCGGTTTCAGCGCCTCGGTTCCCGCGCGTTGCGAGCGGGCGACCAGTTCGTAGATCTCGCGCTGCCAGTCGGCGGGCGGGCCGAGGACCAGGGTGCGGGTCATGTCGGAGTGGTAGCCGTTGACCGTCGCGCCGAAATCGAACTTCACGAAGTCGCCGGCGGCGAGGACGGCGCCGGTGGGGCGGTGGTGCGGGATGGCGGAGTTAGCGCCTGCGGCGACGATGGTCTCGAAGGAGATCGCGTCGGCGCCGTGGTCGAACATCGCCCATTCGAGGTCTCGGGCGACCTGCTTCTCGGTGCGGCCGGGACGCACCAGGCCGCGTTCGAGCAGGGTCGCCAGCGCCTTGTCGGCGGCCGTGCACGCGGCGCTGAGCTGGTCGACTTCGTAGGCGTCTTTGACCATGCGCAGCTGTTCGACCAGGCCCGAAGTGGGGACGAGCTGCAGGCCGGTGCGCAATTCTTGGAATGCGGTGTGGCGATCGACGGTGACCACGTGGCTTTCGAAGCCGACGCGGCCCAGTTGCCACTCCCCGGCCAGCTCGAGGATGCGGCGCGCGGTGGCCCGGCAGATCTCGGCCTGCAGGTCAGGGACCTGTTCGGCGACCTGTGCGGAGTAGCGGCCGTCGGTGCCGATAACGGTCCGGTCCTCGGCGCCGCGCATGTCCCAGGAGTGCACCAGCACAACGGCATTGGATCCGGTGAAGCCGGTCAGGTAGCGGATGTTGACCAGCTCGGTGACCAGCAGCGCGTCGACACCGTTTTCCACAAGCAGACTCCGCAGGGCGCCACGCCGGGCCGCGTAATCGGGAGCCGTGTATTCAGCACACATGTGTCAACGCTACCGCTGAACGGGCGACACGTCGGCACGCGACGGGAGGTGAATTCGGATCAGCGGGCAACTGGATACGGGTTTGTTCACATGTGCGGAAGTTATCCACATTCTCTGCTGAGGCCCGCTTTTGGTGGTCGTGGCGCGCCACGATCGATGCCATGACCACTGCCGCGTTCTGTTGCCTCATCGCCTGGTGTTTGTTGCTCGGCGTCATCGATATCCACGCTCGTCGCCTGCCCAACGCGCTGACAGGCGTCGGTGCGGCCGCGGTGTTCCTGTTCGCCTTCTCGACAGGGGAATTGGGGACCGCGGTGATCGGCGCCGCGCTGTTGACGATGCCGTATCTGGTGACGCATCTGCTCTCCCCTGCCGCGCTCGGGGCGGGTGATGTGAAGCTCGCGGTGGCGCTCGGTGCCGCCGCGGCGATCGCCGGGCCGCCCGCATGGGTGTGGGCTGCGATCGCTGCACCTGTGCTCACCGCGGCCGCCGCGGCCGTGCTGCTCGGCAGTGACCGATTGCGGGCGGTGTTCGGTCGTGATTCGGGGCGGGTACGTGCGGCGCCGACACGACGGCTGGTTCCGCACGGTCCGGCGATGTGCCTGGCCACGGTGACCGCGATGGCGTTGGCATGATCGGCGGTGCGACGCGCCGGGAAGACCTCGGTGACGCGATGTCGTCGACGGTCCGCAGCAGGCCGGTTCGGCCGGATCAGGGCGGTGGCCGCCACCGCGCGGCCCTGCGCGGCGAGGACGTGCCGCTCGTCACGTCGGCCCGCATTCCCAGTTACACGTGTCGACATGGGAAGATGGTCGGCGTGTTGCGCTGGATAACTGCCGGAGAATCCCATGGTCCCGCTCTCGTCGCCCTCCTGGAAGGGATGGTCGCCGGAGTCGAGGTGACATCGGACGATGTCTCCGCACAGCTCGCCCGCCGCCGGCTCGGTTACGGGCGCGGCGCCCGGATGAAGTTCGAGGCCGACAAGGTCACCCTGGTCGGTGGCGTGCGCCACGGCCGCACGATGGGTGGACCGGTCGCGATCGAGATCGCCAATTCCGAGTGGCCCAAGTGGACCGAAGTGATGTCGGCGGATCCGATCGACGAGGCCGAGCTCGCGGGCATGGCGCGCAATGCGCCGCTGACCCGGCCGCGCCCCGGTCACGCCGATTACTCCGGAATGCTCAAGTACGGCTTCGACGATGCCCGGCCGGTGTTGGAACGGGCCAGTGCCCGCGAGACCGCGGCACGGGTCGCGGCGGGCACCATCGCGCGCAACTTCTTGCGTCAGGCCTTCGGCGTCGAGGTGATCTCGCATGTGGTGTCGATCGGCACCGCGGCCAACACCACCAGTGTCACGCCCGGCGCGACCGATCTCGACGCGATCGATGCCAGCCCGGTGCGGGCGTTCGACGCCGATGCCGAGGCGGCGATGATCGCCGAGATCGAGGCGGCGAAGAAGGACGGCGACACGCTCGGCGGTGTTGTCGAGGTGATCGTGGACGGCCTGCCGATCGGGCTCGGTTCGTTCGTCAGCGGCGAGCAGCGCCTCGATTCGCGCCTGGCCGCCGCCCTCATGGGCATCCAGGCGATCAAGGGTGTCGAGGTGGGCGACGGGTTCGAGACCGCGCGTCGGCGCGGCAGCCTGGCCCATGACGAGATGCGTCCCGGTCCCGACGGTGTGCTGCGTTCGACCAACCGGGCGGGTGGTCTCGAAGGCGGCATGACCAACGGTGAAGCACTGCGCGTGCGTGCTGCGATGAAGCCGATCTCGACGGTGCCGCGTGCGCTGTCGACCGTTGACATGTCCAGTGGCGAGGAAGCCGTCGCCATCCACCAGCGCTCCGATGTGTGCGCGGTGCCCGCGGCTGCTGTTGTCGCGGAGTCGATGGTGGCATTGGTGCTGGCGCAGGCCGCGCTGGAGAAGTTCGGTGGCGACTCGCTGGCCGAGACCGTCGACAACATCACCAGTTACGTCAAGCGGATCGGCAGCCGCCCACACGTGCCCGCGGACAGCCGTACCCCGTGACCGAGCAGGGGCGGCAGGGGGCCGCGCCGGAGAGCGACGCGGACCCCTCACCAGCGACCGTCGAGCCAGGCGCTCCGACGAGCGTGACGCCCACCAGCGGCGACACTCGGGCCGCACCGGTTGCGCGGGTGGTGCTGGTCGGGCTGCCCGGCTCGGGGAAGTCGACGATCGGGCGCAAGCTGGCCAGGGAACTCGGGGTGCAGCTCTACGACACCGACGCGGGGATCGAGGCCGATACCGGACGCACCATTCCCGATATCTTCGCCACCGACGGTGAGGCGGAGTTCCGCCGGATCGAGGAAGAGGTGGTGCGCCGCGCCGTGCTCGGGCACGACGGGGTGGTCTCCCTCGGTGGTGGCTCGGTGCTGTCCGCGCGGACCAGGGAACTGCTGCGGGACGCGATGGTCGTCTACCTGGAAATCAGTGTGTCCGAAGGGGTTCGGCGCACCGGCGGGAGCAGTGCCCGCCCACTGCTCAACGGTGTCGACCCGGCCGCCAAGTACCGGGACCTGCTGCGTGAACGTCGCCCCCTCTACCGCGAGGTCGCTTCGGTGCGCGTACGCACCGACGGGCGCAGTCCTGGCCGGGTGGTGCGGATGATTCTGGCCAAGCTCGGCCTGGAATCGGTGCGCACCGACGTTCAACCCGCACGGGCCAATGCTGGAAATGCTTCCGCCGCAGCGGGTTCGGTCACAGGCAGACCCGGAACGGGCAGCAATCGTTCCAAGAACCGGAGACGGGCCAGGGCTCGTGCCGCCGCCGCGCGACGAGGCGGTGCGGAGCAGACGGGCGTGGTGTCAACCGAACGTCCCGACAGCACCGAAGGTCGGAATTGTTCGGCGGCAACACAATCCACGACAACCAGGGCCACGGTCGACGAAACCACCGGTGCCGCCCCCACACCCGGCGCCGCGCACGGCGAGTCTCGCAGTGCCGGCAGTCGACGGTCCCGGCGCGGCCGGTCACGCCGAGGCGGCGCACGTATCCGGTCCACAACCAGCGTTGCCGCGCGCGACACGGGCAGCTCCGTACCCGAGAACTCTGAGAGCCAATCGAGCTCGCGAACAGGATCGCGCACGGACAGCGCCGACAACCGCCATGCCGATAATAGCCCGGCGAACACTCGCAAGACCGGACGCGGCCGAAGGTCGGCTCGCCGTGAAGCAGGTGCCCCCGGACGGGCGGGCCATCGCGGTGGTGCGGCAGATTCCTCATGCAAGCCATCGGGTTCGGCGACGTCGGATCAGTCGACGGACAACCGGGCCGGTGCACCGCAACAGGGTCAGCGCGCCAGGGCATCCGGCGATGCGGATCGCGGGACGAGTACCAACGAACGCAGGCGGCGCGGGCAGTCGCGTCGGCGTGGCGGGCGACGTAATAACAGTGACCAGAAAGAATCGGAGCAGCGCACGTGAGTCGAGAGTCTGCGACCGCTCCCGGTGCACTCATCAACCCATCGTCAATCACCACCATGCATAGCCGAATGCTATTGTGCCAACATGCAGTTGCGCTATCAGTACCGCGTATACCCGACTGCCGGGCAGCAGAACCTGCTTGCTCAGGTGTTCGGGTGCGTTCGCGTGGTGTACAACGACTGCCTGCGGTTGCGCCAGAATGCAACTGCGACCGATGTAAAGATTTCCGACACCGAGATTCAGCGGCAGGCGATCACGCTTGCCAAGCAGACTCCGGAGCGCGCATGGCTGGCCGAAGTGGCGAGCGTGGCGTTGGTTCAGGCGTGCCAGGATGCACGGCGGGCATACCGCAACTGGTTCGACTCCCTCTCGGGCGTCCGCAAGGGACGCCGAGTCGGTGCACCTCGGTTGCGATCCCGCAAAGACAATCGGCAATCGATTCGGCTGACCCGCAACGGGTTCACAGTGCGCCCGAATGGGCGACTGTTCGTGGCGAAGGTCGGGGAACTCAACGTGCGGTGGTCACGTCGCCTACCAAGTATCCCCTCGTCCGTAACGATCATCAGGGACGCATCGAACCGATACTTCGCATCGTTCGTGGTGGAGGTCGGCAACGAGCCATTGCCGCCTACAGATTCCGACGTCGGAATCGATCTTGGGTTGACTACGTTCGCAGTCTTGTCGAGTGGCCGAACGATCGACTCTCCGAAGTTCCTACGCCACGCGGAACGCAGCCTCCGAAAAGCGCAACAGTCCCTGTCCCGCAAGGAGAAGGGCAGTCGGAATCGCGCCAAGCAGCGCGTTCGTGTCGCGAAAGTACATGCGTCGGTAGCCAACTCCAGACGCGACTGGGCTCACAAACAGTCCACTACGATCATCCGCGAAAACCAAGCGGTGTTCGTCGAAGACCTGTGCGTGCATGGCATGGCCCGAACCAGGATGGCGAAGTCGATTCACGACGCCGGTTGGGCCATGTTCACCCGAATGCTGCAAGACAAAGCCGCCCGCTTCGGGCGGCACTTCGGAAAGGTGGGCCGGTTCTATCCGTCGAGCCAAATATGCTCGACGTGCGGGACTTCAGACGGCCCGAAGCCGCTCTCGATTCGGGAGTGGCAGTGCAAGGCGTGTGGCGTGGTCCACGACCGCGATCTCAACGCCGCTATCAACATCCACGCCGCAGGACGTGCGGAGTGGCTAAACGCCTGCGGAGAGACGGTAAGACTCTCTGCCTAGCAGGGAGCGCGACTCAGTGAAACAGGAACCCACCGCAGCGCTGCACGGCGGCGAGGACGTCAAAGAGCCGAACATCATCCAGGTTCGCACCGCCGACCCGTACCCGGTGATCATCGGCCGCGGGCTGCTCGGCGATCTCGTCGAAGCGGTCAACGCGGGCGGTGCCGTGCGGACCGTGGCGATCTTCCATCAGCCGCCGCTGGCCGAAACCGCCGAGGCGGTGCGTAAAGCGCTGGCCGACACCGGGATCGACGCGCACCGCATCGAGATCCCCGACGCAGAGGACGGCAAGGAACTGGCCGTGGCCGGGTTCTGCTGGGAGGTGCTCGGCCGGATCGGCCTGACCCGCAACGATGCCATCGTGAGCCTCGGCGGCGGCGCGGCCACCGACCTGGCCGGATTCGTGGCCGCCACCTGGATGCGCGGGGTGCGGATCGTGCATGTGCCGACCACGCTGCTGGCGATGGTCGACGCGGCGGTCGGTGGCAAGACCGGTATCAACACCGAGGCGGGCAAGAACCTCGTCGGTAGCTTCCACGAGCCCAGCGCGGTGCTGGTCGATCTCGCGACCCTGGAAACGGTGCCGCGCAACGAGATCGTGGCGGGCATGGCCGAGATCATCAAGGCCGGTTTCATCGCCGATCCGGTGATTCTCGACCTCATCGAAGCCGATCCCGAGGCCGCCCTCGATCCGACCGGCGAGGTGCTGCCCGAACTGATCCGCCGCGCCATCCAGGTGAAAGCCGACGTGGTCGCCGCCGACCTCAAGGAATCGAGCCTGCGCGAAATCCTGAACTACGGCCACACCCTCGGCCACGCCGTGGAGCGCCGCGAGCGCTACCGCTGGCGTCACGGGGCCGCGGTGTCCGTCGGGCTGGTCTTCGCCGCCGAACTGGGTCGGCTGGCCGGACGCCTCGACGACGCCACCGCCGACCGGCACCGCACCATCCTGGAGAGCGTGGGCCTGCCCGTCAGCTACGACGGCGACGCCCTCCCCCACCTGATGGACGCCATGCAGACCGACAAGAAGACCCGCTCCGGGGTGCTGCGTTTCGTGGTCCTCGACGGCCTCGCCAAGCCCGGCCGTCTCGAGGGTCCTGACCCGTCGCTGCTGGCCGCGGCCTATTCGGCGATCGCCCGCGAGGCCACCCCCGGCGGTCCGATCCTGCTCTGATCGACTCGTGTGTGCCCGGCACTCGATGCCGGGCACGCACGATCGACTCGGGTTCGGCGGGCGACGAAGATCCGGCCGGTGCGTACGGTCGCGGTTGCCCACCCGCACAGTGGAACTCGCGGCGCCCGGTAGGAAACCGGTTGGTACAGTCCGCGACATGAGGGACGCTCGTTTCACACGTAGGACGGCGCTGCGCGCAGCCGGAGCCGGGATCGCGGCAGGCGCGTTGGGGATCGGGTCCGCCATCGCGGATCAGGGCAAGACACCGGCTCAGGGTAAGACCGCTGTGGTGATCGGCAGCGGGTTCGGCGGGGCGGTCGCCGCGTACCGGCTCGGCACGGCGGGCATCAAGACGATCGTGCTCGAGCGCGGTCGGCGGTGGCCGATCACCGCGGCGGGCGACACATTCTGTTCCAGCGCTGCGCCTGATCGTCGCGCCGCCTGGTTCAGCGATTCCCCGGTGTTGTCGCCGCTGCAGCAGACCACGCGAATCGAACGCTATGCCGGAGTCCTCGACGCGGTCCGTGGCAATGGCCTGGTCACACAGTACGGCGCCGGCGTCGGTGGTGGTTCCCTGGTGTTCGGCGGGTTCCTCGCCCAGCCGCGCCGCCGCGATTTCGAAGCCACCTTTCCCCGCGAGCTCGACTACACCGAGCTGGCCGACGTCTACTACGCGCGCGCCCGCAAGAACCTGGGCGGTAGTCCCCTGCCCGCCGACATCCTCGCCACCCCGGAATACCAGGGTGCGCGGTCCTGGCTGCAGGACGTCGCCGACGCGGGGATGGAGCCGCACTTCTTCGACTTCTGTATCGACTGGGATGTCGTGCGCGCCGAACTCGCCGGTGAACGGGTGCGCTCCATCGCGATCGCCGAGATGAACAACGGGACGAATTCGGGCGCCAAGAACAGCGTCGACCGCAACTACCTGCTGTGGGCCGAGCAGACCGGCAATGTGACGGTCAACCCGCTGCACGAGGTCACCGAGATCCGGGAATCCGGGCGGCAGTTCACGGTCTCGGTCCGCCAGATCGACGAGTTCGGCACCACGCTGGGGAACACGCAGGTCGTCGCCGACTACCTGTTCATGGCGGCGGGCTCGTATTACACGCCCGCGCTGCTGGTGTCGGCGAAGGCCAAGGGGCACCTGCGCAATCTCAACCAGCATGTCGGCCAGGGCTACGGCACCAATGGCGACTTCCTGTTCAACCGCCTCAACAATCGACGCCCGTACGGCGCGACCCACGGTGGTCCCGGTGTCGCGCTGGTCTACGACGACACCCATGAGCGCGGCTCGATCTCGATGGCGTGGCAGGCGGTGCCACCGGTCGGCGGGATCGACCTGAACAGTCTCACCACCCACCTGATCATCACCGACCCGCAGCACCGTGGGTCGATCGACTACAACTCCGCGCTCGGTCGCGCCGAATTGAACTACCCGTGGCCGGAAGGCAATGAGGCCGACCTGCGTTCGCAGTGGATGGCGAGCCGGTTCAAGCAGTTCGCCGACGACCGGCACGGATTCACCGCCAACGGGGTTCCGGTGTGGCCCCGGCAGATCGGAATGGGCAGCTACTCCAGCTACCACGGCCTCGGCGGCATGGTGATGGGCAAGGCCTGCACCACCGACGGTGTGGTGCACGGCTACGACAATCTGTTCGTCGTGGACGGTTCGTTGTTGCCGGGCTCAGCCGCCCTGGTCAACCCGTCGCTGACGGTCGCCGCGTTCGCCGAGCGCTGCATGGACAAGTTCCTGACAGCACCCCGCTGATTCGGCGCGAAGGGCCGGGGCTGCGGCACGAGGCGGTTTCAAGGGGTCGTCGCAACACCACTGGTGTTAGACGGTAAGTAGATCACGCAGACGCTCGGCTGGGGTATCCCAGCCGAGCGTCTTGCG
>NZ_JBHXRR010000025.1:0-99526 GCF_042716665.1 Nocardia sp. NPDC058658 | reverse complement strand
CGGGAATCAAAGTCCTGACAGCTACGAGCGGTCGCTCTCAGCGGTAGTCGCCTGAGCCGCATAGCCCCCTTGTCCACCGTTCGGGGGGAACCTCAGCCTTCGGTATCGGCCTTGATCGTCTGCATCGACCCGGAACGGTCGAGCAATACCGCAATCAGCGTGCGATCGGAATCAGTCATGTGTGCGAACACCCCCGTGTCGGTTGGATAAGCAATTCCCACCGTACGCCGAGAAATTCGCCCGCAGGACCGGCGAAAAGAAGTCGCCAAGCTATCGCCAAGCCCAGATTTCTACCTTTCCCACCATGGGACCAGTACTCGCATTCCACCGCATCTCCGACGAAGACGCCGCCCGCATCACCGCCGATGCCGAGGCCGCATTCGACCTGATCGACGCCATCGACCGCACGGACGAACCCGCAGGCGACATCGACAAGGCGTGGGACGGCCTGCGATACCTGCTCGAAGCAGCAGGCATCGACCTCGACTTGATCCGCGACCTCGACCCATGGGCAGGCGACGGCGAACCACGCGTCTGGACGGCCGACGAGGTATCCACCGCCGCCCGCACCATGACATCGACCCCGTTCACCGTCCTCGACGCGCACTTCGACCCCGAGGTCATGGACGACAACGATGTATACCCGGACATCTGGGACACCGACTTCAGCCGCGACTTCCTCCGGGAACACTACGAAGGACTGCGGAGCTTTCTCACTTTCGCCGCCGAGAAGAACTCCCCCGTGCTCACCCGATTCGAATAACGGTTACGGCCCTGCGATCACGCGGGACTGTCAGTGGTCATTGATAGCTTCGAACGAAACCGAGGGAAGGAAAGTTGTTGTGGGGGTAATCATGTCGTTCAACAGGGTGAGCGCGGCGGATCTGGAACTGGTGATGAAGCACAAAGATTGCGCGGAGGAGTTTCTCGACGGCTATACGCCGCCGGAAGCCGATCCGGATGGATGTCTGGACAAGTCATGGGCCGGGCTGAAGTACCTGCTCGAGGCCGCGGATACGGGCATCGACCTGTTCTTCACTCCGAGGCCGCTGCCCATCGACGGGTACAGCGGATGGGATCCGGAGGATGTCGCTTACACCGCGGAACTGCTGGGAAAGACGTCATTCGACAAGCTCGCCGCGCACTACGACCCGGCCGCAATGGACACGACCGGCGTTTATCCCCGGATCTGGCTCCGCGACGGCAACGACGGCCTCGGTTACCTCCGTGAGAACTACGCCCGCCTGGTCGAGATATTCGAGCACGCCGCCCGTCATCAGTCCGGGCTCCTGCAGAGCTTCGGCTGATCCAGAAAGCGAAAAAGCCCGCCCCCTGAAACTCCAGGGGGCGGGCTTTTCGGTTCAGCTGATTACTCGCCGGAGGCTGCGGCTTCGGGCGCGGTGCCCTCGGCTGCGCCGGTGAGGACTACCTCGGGCTTGTCGTCGCCCTTGGTTTCCTTGGTCAGCTTGGTCTTGCCGGTGAAGGTGAACTTGGCGTCTTCGCCGAGGCCCTCGCCGTTCCAGCCTTCGACGTCGACCATGATGGTCTGGCCTGCGCCGATTTCGCCGAAGAGGATCTTCTCCGACAGCTGGTCCTCGATCTCGCGCTGGATCGTGCGACGCAGCGGACGCGCGCCGAGGACCGGGTCGAAGCCGCGCTTGGCGAGCAGGCTCTTGGCCTGATCGGTCAGCTCCATCGCCATGTCCTTGTTCTTCAGCTGCTTCGAGACGCGGGCGATCATCAGGTCGACCATCATCACGATCTGTTCGCTCGTGAGCTGGTGGAAGACGATCACGTCGTCGATGCGGTTGAGGAACTCGGGGCGGAAGTGCTTCTTCAGCTCGTCGTTGACCTTGAGCTTCATCCGCTCGTAGTTCGAACCCTCGGCGTTGGACTGGGTGAAGCCCAGGCCGACAGCCTTGGAGATGTCGGAGGTGCCCAGGTTCGAGGTGAAGATCAGCACGGTGTTCTTGAAGTCGACCGTACGACCCTGACCGTCGGTGAGACGGCCGTCCTCTAGCACCTGCAGGAGGGTGTTGTAGATCTCCTGGTGCGCCTTCTCGATCTCGTCGAACAGCACCACCGAGAACGGCTTGCGCCGCACCTTCTCGGTGAGCTGGCCGCCCTCCTCGTAGCCCACGTACCCGGGAGGGGCACCGAACAGACGAGAAGCGGTGAAGCGGTCGTGGAACTCGCCCATGTCGATCTGGATGAGCGCGTCGTCGTCGCCGAACAGGAAGTTCGCCAGCGACTTGGCGAGCTCGGTCTTACCGACACCCGAGGGGCCGGCGAAGATGAACGAGCCCGACGGACGCTTGGGGTCCTTCAGACCGGCGCGAGTGCGGCGGATCGCCTTGGAGACGGCCTTGACGGCATCCTCCTGGCCGATGATCCGCTTGTGCAGCTCGTCTTCCATGCGGAGCAGACGGGTGGTCTCCTCCTCGGTGAGCTTGAAGACGGGGATGCCGGTCCAGTTGGCGAGCACCTCCGCGATCTGCTCGTCGTCGACCTCGGCCACGACGTCCAGATCACCGGAACGCCACTGCTTCTCCCGCTCGGCACGCTTGGCGACGAGCTGCTTCTCCTTGTCGCGCAGACGCGCGGCCTTCTCGAAGTCCTGCGCGTCGATAGCGCTTTCCTTCTCCCGACGAGCATCGGCGATCTTGTCGTCGAAGTCGCGCAGGTCCGGCGGAGCGGTCATCCGGCGGATGCGCATGCGCGCGCCCGCTTCGTCGATCAGGTCGATCGCCTTGTCCGGCAGGAACCGGTCGTTGATGTAGCGGTCGGCCAGGGTGGCGGCGGCCACGAGGGCGCTGTCGGTGATGGAGACCCGGTGGTGCGCCTCGTAGCGGTCGCGCAGACCCTTGAGGATGTCGATCGTGTGCTCGACGGTCGGCTCGCCCACCTGCACCGGCTGGAAACGGCGTTCCAGGGCGGCGTCCTTCTCGATGTACTTGCGGTACTCGTCGAGGGTGGTGGCACCGATGGTCTGCAGCTCGCCACGGGCCAGCTTCGGCTTCAGGATCGAGGCCGCGTCGATGGCGCCTTCGGCAGCACCCGCGCCGACGAGCGTGTGCAGCTCGTCGATGAACAGGATGATGTCGCCGCGGGTGTTGATCTCCTTGAGCACCTTCTTGAGGCGCTCTTCGAAGTCACCGCGGTAGCGGCTGCCCGCGACCAGGGAACCCAGGTCGAGGGTGTAGAGCTGCTTGTCCTTGAGGGTCTCGGGGACCTCGCCGTTGACGATGGCCTGAGCCAGGCCCTCGACGACAGCGGTCTTACCGACACCGGGCTCGCCGATCAGCACCGGGTTGTTCTTGGTGCGGCGCGACAGAACCTGCATCACGCGCTCGATTTCCTTCGAGCGACCGATGACGGGGTCGAGTTTGCCTTCCAAGGCCGCCTGAGTGAGGTTGCGGCCGAACTGGTCGAGCACCAGCGACGTGGACGGAGTGCCCGCCTCGCCGCGCGGACCGGCGCCCTCGACGGGCTCCTTGCCCTGGTACCCGGACAGCAGCTGGATGACCTGCTGACGGACACGGTTGAGGTCGGCGCCGAGCTTGACCAGCACCTGGGCCGCGACGCCCTCGCCCTCGCGGATGAGGCCGAGCAGGATGTGCTCGGTACCGATGTAGTTGTGGCCGAGCTGCAGCGCCTCGCGCAGGCTCAGCTCCAGCACCTTTTTGGCACGCGGGGTGAAGGGGATGTGACCGGACGGCGCCTGCTGGCCCTGCCCGATGATCTCCTCGACCTGGCTACGCACACCCTCCAGCGAGATGCCAAGGGACTCCAGCGACTTCGCCGCCACGCCCTCGCCCTCGTGGATCAACCCAAGCAGGATGTGCTCGGTGCCGATGTAGTTGTGGTTGAGCATCCGGGCCTCTTCTTGGGCCAGGACAACGACACGCCTCGCGCGGTCGGTGAACCTCTCGAACATCGCTCCCTCACTCTCCTGCTCCGACATTCTGGCAACAGACGCCGCAGTATGCTCGATACAACCTAGGGCGTCGGACCGACAAGTTTCGTCGTCAGCCTGCCATGAAGCCCGGGGGTTGCGGCCCCCGCCATCCACTCTAGTTGGCAGGGGATTGCACCGCCGCCGGTCCACCCTATTGAGGACCGGCGACAACATGGTCACTCACTCACAACGCGCACGTCGCGGCATTCGTTTCCTGTTCAGTTTTGCCTGTAGCGAAATCGCGTCAGGACGGCCGATCGACACAGCCGCGGCAGCGTTCCTCAGCCGCGCACGGCCGGAGCGAAGGCGTAGGTACGCTCATCCGGTGAAGGGTGGGACGAATTCGCACGGCACCGAGGCCTGTCTGGCGGGATCGAGGGCGTTGAGGACGTGACCGGCCGCGCGCGGACTGCCCGCGATGGCCAGGTGTTCCGACCAGTCCTGCGCGCACCCGTCCTGCACGACGATAGACGTGGCATTCGGGCCGGTGACCAGCCCCGATGTGTGCGGGACGACCAGCTCGTCGATGGCGGAGACGATATTGGTGTAGCTGACGCGCGGGTCGTAGACGCCGTCGGCGTTGAGCGCGGTCATGAAGGGCGAACCGGTGAACATCTGCCCGCAGGCCTGACACAGCGACGAACTCACCGCGTCGAAGGCGGGCCCCACACCGAGCGCCCGGCTGAAGTGGGCGATATCGCCCGCCCCGAACGCGTTGGTGCCGAGCCAGGGCGGCGCGATCGCGACCAGCTTGCCGACCTTGTCCGCGCCGCCGAGCCGCTTGATGTAGAAGTTGCCGACGATATTGCCCTGTGAATGGGCGATCAGGTCGACACGTTCGGCGCCGGTGCGGGCCAGCACCCCGTCGACGAAGGCGGAAACCTCGGCGGCACTCTGCTCGATGGGACGCATGCCGCCGATCGCCGAAATGGGCCACGGGAGCCCGTAGGCGCCGTAGGTGAGGGTGAATACGCAATAACCCTCGTTGGCCAGCAGCGGGGCATATACGCCCCAGTTCGTCTGCCCTCCGCCGCCGGTGCCGTGCAGCAGGACCACCGGGTCGGGATGTTCGGGTGACGGGACGCAGTTCGGGTCGTTCGCGCCGGGCAGCGAGCCGCCCGGGTTGGTGAGCTCCGGTGGAATGCCGGCGAAGAAGTTGTAGTCGACCGGGAGGGGCTGGGCCGACGCGGTGGCGGGCAGGCAGGCGAGCAGAGCCGCCGCGGCGAGCACCAGAAGCGAACTACGTCGCATGAACGACTCCTCACTAGAACGTGTTCCACTTATCATGGAACACGTTCTAGTGATCGCGTGGCGCTACTGCGTGGAAATCATCGACCCCGGTGCTGCGAGCCGTCCGGCGCACCGGCGACCGGAGCAGCGGACTGCTGCGAAAACTGCTGTCCGGCAACAGGACCGCCGTGCTGAGCGTAAGCCTGCCCGCTCGGCTGCGAAACAGCCTGTCCCGCAGCAGCATCGGCGGACTTACCGTGCTGCACCCCGGCGACGAACATCGCCCCGCACAGCACCAAGAACGACGCGGCGGTCAGAATCGTGCGGGCGATGTTCCAGCGGACCCACGCCGACTCGTAATCGGCACGGACAGCGGCGGTGTCGGCAATCGCCGCGGGATCGCCTGCCGCATCCAGCGCCTCGTTGAGCGGCACGTTCAGCGCCGCCGTGACCGCGAAGGCGATCACGCTGAGCGCCAAGGCGATTCCGATCCAGATCAGCGTCGCACGGTGGTCGCCACCGAGGTGCAGCGCCGCGGCCAACGCGGTGAAACCGACGGTGCCCATGAACGCGAACATGAACCAGGGGTTGATGATCACGATGTTGACCTTCTGCATGACCTCGATCAACGTGCGGTCGGAGGTGCGCGCCAGTGCGGGCATCACCGAGATCGCGTAGGCGAAGAACACTCCCGCGACAAGTCCGGTGCTGAGCAGCGCCAGCACCATGGTGGCCATCCGAACTGCGAACATGCGATGTCTCCTCCACTCGTGGTCCGGAGCTCGATCTGGGTGCTCCGGTGATACGAGTAAGTCAACCGCCCAGCGCCCGTCCGCGACATAGTTCAGGCGCTCACCGACCTACGCGAGCGTCGCGCTCACAAATCGTGGTCGGAGATCATTCCGCTCTGCATGGCCAGTGCGGCCAGCCGGGTGCGCTTCTGGTTCTGCGGCAGGTTCTCCACCCCGAACTTCGAGAACAGCGCGCGCAGATGGGTTTTGATGGCATCGATGGAGAGGAACAATTCCTCGGCGATCTGCTGATTCGACGCGGGCGTCGCGAAGCCGGTGCCGTGCTTGTACGGACGGCACAGCGCGATCAGCACCGCGCGCTGGGTATCGGTGAGCGAGCGCATCGTGGGGATGGACCCGGAGGCGGTGTGGGTCGCGTCGTCGACGACCCCGCCGAAATCGAAGAAGTGCACGAGCGTGGTCCCGACCCGAATCCGGTCACCGGGACTCAGCCGACGGCGTCCGACCAGTCGCTCGCCGTTGACGAAGGTGCCGTTGCGCGAAAGGCCGTCGTCGATGATGGTCCAGTGCGCGCCGAGATGTTCCACGGCGGCGTGCAGACGCGACACCTCGGCGTCCCAGGCCAGGACCAGATCGGCCTGCACATTGCGGCCGATGGTGACCCGCTGCTGACCGGCCTCCAAGGCCAATTCGTGCTGCTTACCGGTGTCGTCGGTGTACCGCAGAAAAGAGCTCACGCCACAACACCGTCGGATACTCGAAACACCTTGTGCACGGCCAACAGTCTACGTCCCCGATCACCTCGAGGGGCAGGCAGGCGGGGCCGCGAACTCGCGGCGCCCGCACCACCGATAACTCAACTCTTGCCGACCTCTTTGTTGTAGGCGTCGGTGATTTCTGCCGAGATACGGCCGCGGGCCGAGACCTTGTGGCCCTTACGACGAGCCCATTCGCGAATTGCGGCGCTCTGTTCACGGTCCATGGAAACGCGGCTCTTGCCCTGCGGTGCGGGTGCGCCTGCGGCCTTCACCCGGCGACGGCCACTCACGCGGCGGGCGTTGGCGACCCACTCGTCGAGGCCTTCACGCAGGCGCGCCGCATTAGCGTCCGACAGATCGATCTCGTACGACACCCCATCGATAGCGAACTCGATGGTTTCGTCCGCGATGGACTCACCGTCGACATCGTCGATCAGGCTAACGGTGACCTTCTTTGCCATGAGATGAACGTCCTCTCGAAATCGTCAAGCCTGCCTCCAGGCCGAATACCCGAGGCAAGAATACCCCGAAATGCGAAATTTCCAACATGGGGTCTTCACCCCATGAATTCACTGGTCAGCGACTAGTGGGTCGAACAATCGGGAACAGGATCGTTTCCCGGATTCCAGAACCTGTCAGTGCCATCAACAAGCGGTCGATTCCCATACCCGTTCCGGTGGTCGGCGGCATGCCGTGTTCCATCGCGGTGAGGAAGTCTTCATCGAGCACCATGGCCTCGTCATCACCGGCCGCGGCCAGCCTCGCCTGGTCGACGAACCGTTCGCGCTGGATCACCGGATCCACGAGTTCGGAATAGCCCGTTGCCAACTCGAAGCCGCGAACATAGAGGTCCCACTTCTCGGTGACACCGGACTTGCTGCGGTGCTGACGGGTGAGCGGTGAAGTCTCCACCGGGAAGTCGCGAACGAAAGTCGGCGTGTAGAGCTTGTCGCCATACGCGTGTTCCCACAGTTCTTCGACCAGTTTCCCGTGACCGTAGCCCTTGCCGGTCGGAATTTCCAGACCCACCCGATCGGCGAGTACCAGCAATTCCTCGACCGTGGTTTCCGGAGTCACCTCGACACCGATCGACTCCGACAGCGAGGGGTACATCTCGACGGTGGTCCACTCGCCACCGAGATCATATTCAGTGCCGTCGGCAAGCGTCACCAGAAGAGTGCCGAATGCCTCTTGCGCGACTTCCTGGACCAATTCCCGGATCATCTTCGCGGAGTCGTCATAGGTGCCGTAGGCCTCGTAGGTTTCCAGCATCGCGAACTCGGGAGAATGGGTCGAGTCGGCGCCTTCGTTGCGGAAGTTCCGGTTGATCTCGAAGACCTTCTCCAGGCCACCGACCACGCAACGCTTGAGGAACAGCTCCGGCGCGATACGCAGGAAAAGGTCCATGTCCAGCGCATTGGAATGGGTGACGAACGGGCGCGCGGCGGCGCCACCGTGGATGGTCTGCAGCATCGGGGTCTCGACCTCGAGGAAACCGCGACGCTCGAGCGCGTTGCGCAGCGCACGGACCACATTCACGCGGGTCCGCGCCATTTCCCTGGCCTCGGGACGCACGATCAGGTCGACGTAGCGCGCACGCACACGCGATTCCTCGTTCATCTCCTTGTGCGCCACCGGCAGCGGGCGCAGCGACTTGGCCGCCATCGACCAGGAATCGGCCATCACGCTCAATTCGCCGGTGCGCGAAGAGATGACCTCGCCGTGCACGAACACGAAGTCACCGAGGTCGACGTCGGCCTTCCAGGCAGCCAGCGCGTCGGCACCGACACCATTGAGGCTGATCATCGCCTGCAGCTTGGTGCCGTCGCCTTCCTGCAGCGTAGCGAAGCACAGCTTGCCGGTATTACGGACGAAAATGACCCGGCCCGCGATACCGGCCTGCAGACCGGTCTGGGTGTCGGCTTCGAGATCCGGGTAGGCGGCACGGATTTCGGCGAGCGTGTGGGTGCGTGGGACCACCACGGGGTAGGCCTCACCGCCCTCGGTGAGCAAACGTTCCCGCTTGTCCCGGCGAATCCGCATCTGCTCGGGAACATCGGTGTCCACAGCGGGAGTGGCGGCGCGGCCGGGTGCGGCGGGGTTAGGAGTGCTCACGTTCGACAACATTAGCGGTCGCTAGAAATGGATTTCCCCCCGCTCCCCCGCCTCTCCGCGTATTCAGCGTGCCGTCCGGGAGCACGACTGGTCAGCTCTTGGGCTCACGTTTTGCGCGCGGCGGCTAGGAGGTGGGTGGGGAGTTACCCATGTGCTCGCGAAATCAGTGAGGCACTTCACAATTGGGGGCACGATTTTACAGTGACTCCCGCGTTTACAGCGAGGCCAGCGCGCTGACCTCACGGGCGAAATGTGGCACACCAACACCGACGGTCAACAGTCCCGCCGACTTCAACGCCTGGTAACCGCCGATCACATCGCTGGCCCGGTGCAGTCCCAACTCCTGCAGCGCGGCCGCCGCCAAACTCGACGTGTAACCCTCCGAGCAGAAAATGATCCATTCCACATCGTGATCGACAGCGAGGGCCAAGCGTGCCGACGAGGTCGGATCCAGGCGCCATTCCAGAACATTGCGCTCGATCACCAGCGCGCCCGGCAGCGCTCCTTCGCGCGCTCGCTGGGCGGCGGGGCGGATGTCGACCAGAATCGCGCCACGCTCGAGCGCGGCGGCCACGTCGTACACATACACCCGGCGCAAACGCGCGCGAGCCTTCTCGAGCATCTGATCAATCGTCAAACGGCTCATCACAGATCACCTTCGGGCTGGTCGGTGAGGACGGTTTTGGTTCGGCGCAGCGTGCCGTGGCCGGTCACTTCGTAATACGACATCGCCGACAGCGGCGGGGAATAGGCGTGCACGCTCAGGGTGGGCTCGAGCGGGCCGACGGATTCGGCGGCGACGGGCGCGCGCACCACGTCGTGCACCCAGCCGATCGGGAACGACGCCTGATCACCTGCGGCGAGCGTGCGCCTGCGTAACTCCGTGCCATTCCAGCGGTATTCGGAAAGGGCGCCGCTGAGCACGGTGAGGGCACCGAGCGAGCCGGCGTGATCGTGTAAATCGGTGAATTTGCCCGGCGTCCAGCTGATCAGCCAGACATCGACCTCGTCGTCGTGCGAAAGGCGGGTCGCCCAGCGCTCGTCGGCGGGCCAGATGCCGTCGGCCGGGAGGAGGTGGTCGTAGCGGCCGGACAGGACGTCTTCGGCGCCTTCGTCGGTGAGTCGCAGCAGGTCAGCGGGCCGCAACCGGGTGGGAAGGGCCGAGGCGACGGCCCGGTCGAGCGGGGGCGTCGCGGAGTATTCGTCGCGTGCCGACGGAAGGGAAAGGACAGAGGAACGCATGAGCGCATCTCCAGAAGGTGAGAATCGGTCGAGGGGAAAACGTCAGCCTCGAACTGTCGAGGCAGATTAGCCTCGACAACACTCCTGGGTGCTCACACGGAAGATCACGATCGCTACTTTAGCAGACACTATTTCTTGTTGCGCTCGTAAACATGCCGAAGACCGGTCAGTGTGAGGTGCGGAACATGCTGGTCGATGGTTTCGGACTCCGGCACGATCAGCGGGGCGCCCGCCCCCGTGGCGACCACGGTGACATCGGTACCGGCGAACGCGTCGAATTCGTCGCGAATGCGGTCGACAAGGCCGTCGACCAGCCCGGCGAAGCCGAAGATGGCACCGGACTGGATGCACTCCATGCTGTTCTTGCCCACCACCGAACGCGGCCGCACCAGCTCCACGCGACGCATCGCACTGCGTTCCACCAGCGCTTCGGCGGAGATCTCCACGCCCGGCGCGATCACGCCGCCGAGGAATTCGCCCTTGGCCGAGACCAGGTCGACACAGATCGCTGTGCCGAAATCGACGACGATCGCGGGGCCACCGAAGCTGCGGAAAGCGGCGAGGCAGTTCACGATGCGGTCGGCGCCGACCTCCTTGGGATTGTCGACCAGCAGCGGAATGCCCGTTCGCACACCGGGTTCCACCAGCACGTGCGGCACATGCGACCAGTACCGCGAGAGCATGGTGCGCAGTTCGCGCAGCACCGGCGGCACGGTGGACAGCGCCGAGACGCCGACGATCTGGTCGAGATCGGCGCCGACCAGGCCGCGCACCTGCATCGCGAACTCGTCGGCGGTGATCAGCGGATTGGTGTGAATTCGCCAGTGCCGCACCAGTTTCGCGTGTTCACCGCTGCCCGAGAACAAGCCGAGTTCGATGCTCGTGTTGCGGACGTCGATCGTCAGCAGCATTGTTCAAGCCCCCCGCCGCGCTCAGACGATCGACAGGGAACGCGGTGAGGTGAGGCCGGAGCCCTCGGGCGCGTGCGCGGGATCGGAGCCCAGCTCCATCGGGCGGTTGCGCTCGTCGACGAAGACCACCTTGGGCGCGTAGTCGCGCAGCTCGGCCTCGTCCAGCTGACCGTAGGCGATGAGAATGACCAGGTCACCGGGGTGCACGAGGTGGGCGGCGGCACCGTTGATGCCGATCACGCCCGAACCGCGCTCGCCCGCGATCACATAGGTCTCGAGGCGGGCGCCGTTGTCGATGTCGACGATGCACACCTGCTCACCCTCGAGCAGGTCGGCGGCGTCCAGGAGGTCCTGGTCGACGGTCACCGAACCGACATAGTGCAGGTCGGCGTGGGTCACGGTGGCACGGTGGATCTTCGACTTCATCATGGTGCGCAACATCGTCGTCGCCTTTCAGTGCGCCTGCGAGGCAGGCAGGGAATTCGCGTCGGGGTGGCCGTCGATCTGGGCACCGAGCACTACGGGGGCGTTGTCGATCAGGCGGGTGTCGCCGAGTTTGGCGGCGACCAGCAGGCGGGCGTTGCCCTGGGCGGGGACCGGGCCCAGGTTCGCGTCGCGCAGTTCGAGGTAGTCGACATCGAGGCCGTCGACGGCGTCGAGGACCGCGCGGGCGGTCTCCAGGACAGCATCCGGGCCGAGGCCGGCGGCATGTCGACCGGCGGCCAGCGCGGCCGAAAGGGCCAGCGCCGACTCGCGCTGAGTGGCGTCGAGGAAGCGGTTGCGCGAGGACAGCGCCAGGCCGTCGGCCTCGCGGACGGTCGGGTAGGCGACGATCTTGGCGTCCATGTTCAGGTCGCGCACCATCTGCCGGATCAGCGTGAGCTGCTGGTAGTCCTTCTCACCGAAGTACGCCTCGGAGGCGTGGGTGATGTTGAGCAGCTTCGCGACGACGGTGAGCATGCCCGCGAAATGCGTTGGCCTGCTCGCACCTTCGAGATCGTCACCGAGCGGGCCCGGGTGGATCGTGGTGCGCATGCCGTCCGGGTACATATCCGACACACTCGGCGCGAAGACCAGATCGACGCCCTCGGTGCGGAGCAATTCGAGGTCGGCGTCGAGGGTGCGCGGGTACGCGTCGAGGTCCTCGTTCTCGCCGAACTGCAGCGGGTTGACGAAGATCGAGACGATCACGACCTGATTGTTGAGCTTGGCCTGCCGGATCAGCGCGAGATGACCCTCGTGCAGCGCGCCCATCGTCGGCACGAAACCGACGGTGCGACCGGCACCGCGCAGCGCCTTGGCCACGGTGTCGAGGACCTCGGGGTTGTGGTGCACGGTCAGGACGCCGGGCTTGTAAGCGCCGGTGGCGCGGGCGCCGCCCTGGTGGTGATGCACTTCTCGGGGTTCCATCAGTGGCCTTCCTTGGCGAGGAGCTCCAGCAGTGCCGGATCGGTTTTGGCTAGTTCGGCGGTGCGCAGCGAATTCGCGCGGTACGCCTCGGCCAGGCGGTGGTCGACCTGCGCGAGTGCGGCGAGATGGGCGGCGACGGCGTCGACATCGCCGCGGGCGACCGGGCCGGTCAGCGCGGCTTGGCCGCGGCGCAGGGCGTTGTCGAGGGCGGCCGAGGCCAGCGGGGCGAGCAAGCGTTCGGGCAGGCCGCCGGGCTGGTCGTCGACCAGGGGCTGGCCGAGCAGGCCGGGGCCCGACAGGGATTCGCGCAGGGCCGCGACCGCGTCGACGATGACCGTGACCAGGTGATTACTGCCGTGCGCGAGGGCTGCGTGATAGAGCGAACGCTGATCCTCGTCGACGCGCACCGGCTCACCGCCCATTTCGATGACCAGGGCCTGCGCGATGGCGTAACCGACCTCGTCGGCGGCGGTGACGCCGAAGCAGGCGTTGGCCAGGCGGGCGATGTCCTCGTCATGGCCGGTGAAGGTCATGGCGGGGTGAATGGCGAGGCCGAGAGCGCCCTGTTTGGTGAGCGGCTCGAGAATCGCGACGCCGTTCGCGCCGGAAGTGTGCACGACGATGGTGCCGGGGCGGACCACATTCGCGCTCGCCAGGCCGCGAACCAGGCCTGCCAGTTCGGCGTCAGGGACGGCGAGCAGGAGGAGTTCGCTGCGCTGGGCGATCTGCTCGATCGGCAGGACCTCGGCTTCGGGCAGCCGGGTACGCGCGCGGTGCACCGAGGCGTCGGAGATCGCGGCGACACCGAACACCACGTGGCCGGCTCGCTCGAGCGCTACGCCGAGTGCGGAACCCACTCGTCCCGCCGAGACGATTCCTACCGTCAGACGTGCGGGCGCTGGGTCGATACTCGAATTCGCGCCATCGGAATTGACACTTCTCGAGGTCAACGTTGTCCTCTCGATTTGCGTTCCAGTCCCGCGGTGCGGGTACCAGACGTTACGAGTCGAGGATAGAGGTGCGTGTGGTCCCCGCGCCATCACCCCACCCCGTGATCTAGCTCTCCCGCCTCTCCGGGTCTTTGAGCCAGACCTAGGAGGTGTGAGCTGAGGCGTTGGCGGCCGGCGGTGGGTGATGGGTGGGTTTGCTCGTACCCGGGGAGTTACCGATGTTCTTGCAAGATCAGTCGTCGCGAGAACATCGGTCAGCGGGTGGATTCGGATTCTAAGTTGGCCATGATGTCGGCTACCGAGAGGCGGGCGGTGCCTTCGGTTTCGGCGCGACGACGGCGGCGAGAGCTGGTGCCGACGGAGGGGGCCTTCTCGGGGCGCTCGGCCGGGGGGTTGGCGGGCTCGGGCTCGGCCGGAGCGGGCTCGGTGGCGGCGACCGGAGCTGGGACCGACGTCGCCGCAGGGGCCGGGGTGGGCTCGGCCGTTGCCACGGCGGCTGGGACTGGCGTCGCGGCGGGGGCGGTGGCAGGTGCCGGAGCGGGGTCGGCCGCAACGGGAGCTGGGGTGGGCGCGGCGGTGGTCGGCTTGCCGTTGCCGTTTGCCTTCGTGCCGTTGGGGGTCGGCTCGGGCACCTCGCTCACCTTGCGGGTGTGCGGGGAGGACAGACGGGGCGGAGGCGTCTTGGAGGACGACTTCGCGGGTGCGGGTGCAGATACGGGCGCCGACTCGGTGGCGGCGGCCTGTTGGGCTTCGGCGTACTCGTCGAGCTGGATCGCGGAGGTCTCGGCCGTGACCGGGTCGTCGTAAGGGTCGGCGAAATTGGCCGAAACCGGTTGCATGAACACGGGTTTCAGCGCGCTGGGTGGTTGCTGCCACGGGCCGAACCAGGCGGCGTTGGCATCCACAGGGCTATCGTCGAAATCGTGGTCCGCGTCGTCGAAAGCGTTGAACTCACCGGCGGGTAGCGCGTCGATCCGCACGGCGTCGGCCTGCAACGCGACCTGCTCTTCGGGCAGGGCACCGTCGAACAGGACCTGCAGGTTCTGGCGCAGCAGGGTCAGCTCGGCGCGCAGGGCGGCGATTTCGGAGGAGTCGGCGCCGACTTCGGCACGCACCCGCGCCTCGACACCCATCTCGTACTCACGCCGGGCGTTGATCTCACGCTCGAGCTGCAACTCGTACACCGTCTGCAGATCGCGCACCTTCGCCTTGTCGACGGCCGCGTCCTTGCGGTAGCGGGTGGCCGCGAGCGCGCCGATCACCGCTGCCCACAGGGCTGCTACCAGGCCGATCCGCACGTACTGGACGTTTTCGCTGAAGATCAGGAAAACGCTTGCCGTCAGACCGAGCAGGATGAGGAAACCGACGAAGAATTTTCCCGCGTCGTCCCGCCGTCGTCGGGGCGCCGTGCTGCGGGAGGGTGAAACCATGAGGGCCAGGGTAGCCGGAATCGGCTGGTCGGCCCACCAAAGGCCACAGTGATTCCGTTCGCAAATAGCTATGTAGTAGCGGGGTCGTCGGTCGGGTCCTCTGGCGCCCGGCAGCAATACTCCAGCCACAAAGCCGCAGCAACCAGGGCCGAACCGGCCAGCAGGCCCACCACCGCACCCGGCGAATCGGCAGCAGCCGCGGTCACGGTCCCGCGCTGTGGGAAAACCCACAGCAGGAAACCGAGCCACACACCGGTGGCCAGCGAACCCACCTGCAGCGAAGCCTTCGCCAGCGCCACACCCCTTGCGACGTTGATCGGATGCATCTGACCCGAGCCGTCGCCGATCTGCTCGTCGGCGATCTTGGCCTTGATCGCGAAACCCAACGCCGCCTCGATCGCGGCGACCGGCAGCAGCGAAGCACCCGCGGCCACCGAGATCGTCGGAAAGTTGGAATAGGCGAACCGGGTGGCGATCCAGGCGACCGCGGCGGCGACCACCACGTTCAGCGCGAGGTCGAGTACCCGGGTGGGTTTCAGCACGAGCGGGCGCTTTCGTCGCGTAGCACGAGGTCGGTGCGGATCACGCCGTCTCTTTCGGACTGGTCGAGTTCGGCGAGCAGCTCCGCGATCGGGCGGCTGACGCCGTCGACGAGCAGGTGCGCGGCCGGCTCGACGGCCAGCCACGGGATCAGCACGAAGGCGCGGTTGTGCGCTTGGGGGTGCGGGAGGATCAGCGTGGGATCGGTGTCGCGGGCGATCGGCGCGCCGGTGTTGTCGGCGCACTGAACGATGTCGACGTCGAGAGTCCGTGCGCCCCAACGGATCTCGCGGACGCGGTGCGCGGATTGCTCGAGTTCCTGACCGAAGCGCAGCCACGCGTAGTCGTCGAAAGCTGAATCTTCCGCTACGACAACGGCATTGAGGTAGTCGTCCTGATCGACGCCACCCCAGGGTGCGGTGGTGAAGACAGGCGAGACCGCAATGGTCCGCTCCCCCAGCGCATCCAGCACACTGCGCAGGTGCGCGAGCCGATCACCCAGGTTCGAGCCGATCGACAGCACCGCGCGAGTCATCGCCGCGCCTGCGGGGCCACCGTGCGATACCGGGTCGCCACCACGCGCACGTCTTCGAACGTGTGCGGGATCGGCGCCGACGGCTTGTGCACCACCGCCTCCACCGCCTCGATGCGCGGATCGGCCATCACGTCGTCGGCGATCTCGGAGACCACCGTCTCGATCAGATCGCGCGGCGGACCGGTCACGATACGCACGGCCCGCTCGGCGAGCGCGCCGTAATCGACGGTATCGGCGAGGTCGTCGGAGGCGGCGGCCGCGGCGAAATCGACCCACACCGTCAGGTCGACGACGAACTCCTGGCCGTCCTTACGTTCGAAATCGAACACGCCGTGCCTGCCGAACGCACGCAGCCCACGCAACTCGATCCGCGAGGACGCGGGCCGACCCGCTGGCGGCGGCAGAAGTGGTGAGTTCATCGCGTGACTCCTCGGACGGTGATTCGGGCGGTGGCTGCTCGGCGCCAGGCGTCCGCGACGGCGATGGCGTCCAGGGAGGCGCGGACGTCGTGGACTCGGACGCCCCAGGCGCCATGGGCGGCGGCCAGGGCGGAAAGGGTGGCAGTGGCGGTTTCGCGGCCGTCAGGCGGGCGGGGGCCGGACTGGTCGGCGAGGAGGGCACCGAGGAACCGTTTGCGGGAGGCGCCGATCAGGATCGGGAGGCCGTCTGCGACCAGTTCGGGCAGAGCCGCGAGAAGTTCCCAGTTGTGGTCGGCGTTCTTGGCGAAGCCGAGGCCGGGGTCGAGGATCAGGCGGTCGGGGGTGACGCCCGCGGCGACGGCCAGGTCGACCTGGGTGGCGAGTTCGGCGCGCACCTCGGCGACCACGTCGTCGTAGTGGTCGGCGGGGCCGATGTGGCGGTAGTCGGCGGCGGCACGCCAGTGCATGAGAATCCATGGCACGCCCGCTTCGGCGACGACCTTCACCATGTTCGGGTCGGCGCGTCCGCCGGAAACGTCGTTGACGATCGAAGCGCCCACCGCCAGCGCGGCCTCGGCGACCTCGGCGCGCATGGTGTCGACGCTGGTCGGCACGCCCGCGGCGACCAGCCCCCGGATCACCGGGGTGACCCGTGCGACCTCGGCAGCCGGATCGACCCGGTCGGCGCCCGGCCGGGTGGACTCGCCGCCCACGTCGACGATGTCGGCGCCCGCCTCGTACAGCTCGACACCGTGTGCGATCGCGAGTTCGGGATCGAGGTAGCGACCGCCGTCGGAGAAAGAATCAGCGGTCACATTGACGACCCCCATGACCACGCACGAGCGCTGGTCGCGGGCGGTCACCAGTGGTTGGCTCATTTGCGCAGGATCAGGTCCAGCGCCTCGGATCGCGAGGCGGCATCGGTTTGCAGCTGGCCGCGCACCGCCGAGGTGGTGGTGCTGGCGCCGGGCTTGCGGATTCCCCGCATGGCCATGCACAGGTGCTCTGCCTCGATCACCACGATCGCGCCGCGCGGGTCGAGCCTGCGCATCACCGCGTCGGCGATCTGGCTGGTGAGCCGCTCCTGCACCTGGGGGCGCTTGGCGTAGAGATCGACGACGCGGGCCAGCTTCGACAGGCCCGTCACGCGACCGTGCGGGCCGGGGATATAGCCGACGTGCGCGACGCCGTGGAACGAAACCAGGTGGTGCTCGCAGGTGGAGAACATCGGGATATCGCGGACCAGGACGAGTTCCTGATGGCCCTCGTCGAAGGTGGTCGCCAGCACGGCGTCGGGCTCGGTGTAGAGCCCGGCGAACATCTCCCGGTAGGCCCGCGCCACCCGCGCGGGGGTGTCGAGCAGACCGGGCCGGTTCGGGTCCTCGCCGACTGCGATCAGCAGTTCACGCACCGCGTTCTCGGCTCGCAGCTGATCGAACGGCGCACCGGTCGCCAGCGCCGTCAGCACCGACGGACTCGTCGCACCGAGTTCACCCGCCGGATCGAGATCCTGCTTGTTGGCCGACACCTTCTACCTCCGTAATTTTTGCGGCTGGCGCCGCGGGTTCTCGGCCCTGTATCCCGAGAACCAGAGCCGAAAAGCCGATCACCACCCGGCATTCGACGGAACAAGCGTTGGCCTGAAAACCGAGCCGAAAAGCGGGCGACCACCCGCAGGATTCGACGAAACAAGCGTAGTCCGAGGACCGAGGCCGAACGCCGAAGTTATCCGGCGTTCGGCGGTCGAGCGTAGTTGGGCACCGGTCACTGGCGACCGTTCGGCCCTTCCCAGTGCTGGTTCTCCTGGTCGGAATCACGCGCGGGCGGCTGCGGCTGGGCACCCCACGGCTGGAAGCCGTCGCTGGCGTGCCGAGGCTGGGGCTGTTCGGGACGGCCCCAGGCACTGCCCTGATCCTGCGGCGGCTGGGGCTGCTGCTGCGGTTGCTGCTGCTGCTCGTCGCGCGGCGGCCAACCGGGAGCCGACCAGCCGGCGGGAGCGCCGTAATCCGGTCGCGAACCGTGCGTTCCCGACTGCCGGGGGAACGCCTGGGTCGGCGCGGCGGGCAGCGGGTAACCGGAGGCGGGCGGTGCGGGCTGGCCGTAGGGCTGGCCCGGGTACCCGTTGGGGTCGACCGGCGGTGCGCCGTTGGGGACCGGAACCGGCGCGGGCTGCACCGGCGGCCACGGCTCGCCACGCTCCACGGCCAGCTCACCCGGGGTCTTCACCGGCGGCTTGTCCGACGGGTGGCGGTCACCGAAATCGTTGAACGCGGTGATGCGCGGACGCTTCTCCACACCGGCGAGGATCTTCTCGAGGTCCTTGCGGTGCAGCGTCTCGCGCTCGAGCAGCGCGGTGGCCAGGGTGTCGAGCTGCTCGCGGTATTCGCTCAGGATCGACCATGCCTCGGTGTGCGCGGCCTCGATGAGGTTGCGCACCTCCTCGTCGATCTCGCGGGCGACCTCGTGCGAATAGTCGGCCTGCACGCCCATCGAGCGACCGAGGAACGGGTCGCCCTGCTCCTGGCCGTAGCGCACGGCGCCGAGGCGGGCACTCATGCCGTACTCGGTGACCATGCCGCGAGCGATCTTGGTGGCCTGGTCGATATCGGAAGAGGCACCGGTGGTCGGCTCGTGGAACACCAGTTCCTCGGCCGCGCGGCCACCCATCGCGAAGACCAGCCGGGAGATCATCTCCGAGCGGGTCATCAGGCCCTTGTCGTCCTCGGGCACGGTCATGGCGTGACCGCCGGTGCGACCGCGGGCCAGGATGGTGACCTTGTAGACGGGCTCGATATCGGGCATCGCCCATGCCGCCAGGGTGTGACCACCCTCGTGGTAGGCGGTGATCTTCTTCTCGTGCTCGCTGATGATGCGGCTCTTGCGGCGCGGGCCACCGATCACGCGGTCGACCGATTCCTCGAGCGATTCGCCGGTGATGACCGAACCGTTCTCACGCGCGGTGAGCAGCGCGGCCTCGTTGATCACGTTGGCCAGATCGGCGCCGGACATGCCGACGGTGCGCTTGGCCAGACCCTCGAGATCGGCGTCCTGGGCGATCGGCTTACCCGCCGAGTGCACCCGCAGGATAGCGCGGCGACCGGCCAGGTCGGGGTTGCCGACCGGGATCTGCCGGTCGAACCGGCCCGGGCGAAGCAGCGCGGGGTCGAGGATGTCGGGCCGATTGGTGGCCGCGATCAGGATGATGTTGGAGCGATCGCCGAAGCCGTCCATCTCGACGAGCAGCTGGTTGAGCGTCTGCTCACGCTCGTCGTGCCCGCCGCCGAGGCCCGCACCGCGCTGGCGGCCGACCGCGTCGATCTCGTCGACGAAGATGATGCAGGGACTGTTCTGCTTGGCCTGCTCGAACAGGTCGCGCACGCGGGAGGCACCGACACCGACGAACATCTCGACGAAGTCCGAACCGGAGATGGTGAAGAACGGCACACCCGCCTCACCCGCGACGGCGCGAGCCAGCAGCGTCTTACCGGTTCCGGGCGGCCCGTAGAGCAGCACGCCCTTGGGGATCTTCGCGCCGAGTGCCTGGTAGCGGGCCGGATTCTGCAGGAAATCCTTGATCTCGTACAGCTCTTCGACGGCCTCGTCGGCACCGGCCACATCGGCGAAGGTGGTCTTGGGCATGTCCTTGGTCAGCAGCTTGGCCTTGGACTTACCGAAGCCCATCATGCCGCCGCGACCACCGCCCTGCATCCGCGACATCACGAAGATGAACAGGCCGACCAACAGCACCATCGGCACGATGAACAGCAGCAGCTGCGAAAGCCAGCTCTCCTGCTTGACCACGGTGTCGTAGGGCGCGCCGGACTTCTGCACGGCGTCGAGGACCTGCGCGGAGTTCTCCCCGCCGCTGGGGTACTTGGCGACGATCTTGGCATTGTTGCTCGTGGCGTCGTTGCCGTTGTTCAGTTCGATGCGGAGCTGCTGCTCCTTGTCATCGATCTGCACGTTCTTGACGTTCGCTTTGTCCTCGAGCTGGGCCAGCGCAACGGAAGTGTCGACACTCTCCCAACCGCGCGTGTCATCGCTGAGAAAGCTGAACAGCCAGATCATGAGCATGATGCCCGAGATGATCGCCAAGGTGCGAAACACTGTCTTGCGGTTCATAGAGCGTCGGCCGGACGGCCCAGTCCTTTCCGGTTATTACTCCGGGTGTGCTTGCGAAGCGTCGAGATCGGCGGGTTTCGGATGCGGACATGCCACGTTACCGCGTACGGTCTAGTTCGATACATCGCGCTGTTCGGCTGCTGGTGCAGTTGCACTGGTAAACGGCCGGAGAACGCAAGTGGTTCCCGAACGCTTCGACCGGGTTGTGGCAAGTGGCCACAATCATGTCATGCCCGCCTTATCGTGGGCGACGACACAACTACAGCGCAGGGGGTATTGAGATCGTCGAGCTACGAACACCCACAGCGATTCTGCGCCACGGCGGTGGACGGCTCGTCGTCCTCCGGCCGGGTACCGACGGCGAACGTGTTCTCGACGTTCCCATCGCCGAACTGCTCAAGGTGCGCCTCAACCGGCGTGCCGACGAGGCGGTGGTGATCGAGATCTACCTGCGCTATCCCACCGCGGTCCTCACCGGCGTTCCCGCCGACCGCACACCGCTTCCGGTGCTCATCGCCGAGCACGACGTGCCTGCCGCCCTCGGCATCGTCGACCGGATCAACGACCAGATCATGGCCACTCAGCGCATCGACGTTGCCGCGCCCGATCTCACCCCGCCCGCGCCCGAGTGGGGCAAGTCGGGGCCGACCCGCGCCGATGTCGAGCGCGCCGTGCGCCGGATGGCCCCGCGCAAGGACGCCCGTTCGGCGGTCAACGCGCTGAATCGATATGTCACCCCCGACGAATACGTGCTGGAAACCGCCATCGCGGTCGCCGCACCGCCAGCGGGATCGGGCACCGGCCTGCTCGCGGCGACTACCACCCGGGTGCTGTTCATCTCCATCGGCACCGGCGAACGCTATGCCTTCGAATTGGCGGTGGCCGCGATTCTGGGCGCCCGCACGGTCGAAGGCACGCGCTCGGCGCCCGGCGAGGTGGATACCCGCCACGGCGGCTCCGGTGTCGACATCAGCGACGGCAATCGCACACTGCATTTCGCGGGCGTGGATCGCGCCGATACCGAACGTGTGACCTGCGCGGTGAATTTCGCCGTGCGCAGGCAGGCGGCCGACGGCGCGCCAGGGCCTGCCGATCCGGGCGTCAATCAGCTGTACGCGGAATGGGAATTACTGGTCGAGCGGCATTCGCTCGGCATGGTCGACGACACCCAATTCCAGCGCTACGGCCGAGGAATCCTGCGCAGCTTGTAGCTACCGGCGGCCGAACCGAACGATCAGTTCGGTTCGGGCGCTTCGGTTTCGGCCTTTTGTTCCGGCTCGTTGAGTTCGATGCGACGCCACGGGCTGGTGGGGCGGGTCCACAGCCGCACCAGTTCCATTCGCCGGTCGACGCCGCCGTTCTTCAGTTCGGCGAGGTCCTCGGTGGCCTGCCAGTAGGTCCAGCCGGTGAGGTAGGCGTCGCCGAACTGGCGCCAGTTGCGGTAGCGGCGCTGCGCGGGGGCGAGGGCACGCATGCAGTATTCCCAGGCCACATCGGCATCGATATAGCCGGCGGTGAACGCCATGCGGGCCACCGCGACGACGCGGGCCAGGTCCCAGGCGTGGATGTCGTTGGGCAGCGGGCGCGAGAGGTGGTCGGTGAAGCCGATCTTGATGGCCTGGGCCCAGATGTCGTAGTCGCGGACCAGCGCCTCGGGGTTGTCCATCCCACGGAACGAGCCGACCTGGCGCAGGAAGGCGCGCTGCTTGTCGGCCCGCTCGCCGAAACGGTCGCGCTCGCTGGCATTGACCGAGGCCATCACCAGCGGATGCACCAGTGAGTACAGCGGTGCGTGCATGCCTTCGAGGAGCTGTTCCATCGAGGCGCGCGCTTCGGTGCCGTCGGTGATGCCCCATGCGCCGGTGAGGGTGTCGATGGCCAGTTCGCGGCGGTCGCCAAGCGGGTGTTCGCGTTCGGGGCCGAGCAACATGGCGTCGTGGAAGGCGTCCCAGCGGGTGGAGTAGAAGGCGCCGAGCGCGAGGGCGCGCAGTTCGTCGTCGCTCACGCCGGCGCCCGACCAGTGATCTTCTTCGCGCTCGTCCAGTTCCGGATAGGGAAAGGTGGTCAGCGCTGGTACTCCCCTGGCAGGCATGCGGCCGAGTCTAGTGCCGTGACCCCGATCACGGGCGGCCTGCGAATCTCGCGTGCGTCACGAGAATTTCAGATCACCTGTTTCTTCGCCTGTCGCGTCATGCTCACCGGGTCTATGGTTCTGACATGTGTAGAAATATCACCGTCTTGCGTGGTCTGGAGCCTGCCGCCACCGAGCAGGAGATCTACGCGGCCGCCTTGCAATATGTGCGCAAAGTCGGCGGCATCTCCGGCCTGAGCAGCGCCACCAAACCCGCCGTCGACAAGGCTGTCGCCGCCATCGCCGCGGCGACGACCGCCCTGCTCGAGGAGCTCCCCGACCGCCGGGTCCCGCCGCCCACCGAACCCCCACTGCGCCGGATCGCGGCCCGTGACGGCGCGGCGAGCGCCACCGACTAGACCCGCGAGCAACACTCCGAGGCCGCCGGGGTCGCCTCGGAATTCCGGCGTGTCCGTCGGTGAACCCCGACAGCCCCGCTTCCGTAGTCACCGGTATGGCACGCATCTTGATCGCCGTCGTCCCCATCTACGGACACGTCACCCCGATGATCCCGTTGGCGAAAGCACTCGCCGCGCGCGGTCACGACGTGCTGTGGAGCACCACCGAGACCTTCCGCGCGCAGGTCGAGGCGGCCGGGATCACGGTGGCCCGCACCGCGCACACCGAGGACATCCGGACCGATCGGGGCGAGTACGTCCCCGGCGGCGAGAAGCTGGAAGGCATCGCCGCGCTGCGCGTCGACCTGAAGTTCGGTTTCATCGACAACGCGCCCCGGCAGCTGCGCGACCTCCACGACGCCGCCGCCGAATTCCGCCCGGATCTCGTGCTCGCCGACACCGCCTGCCTGGCGGCCCGGCTGTTCTCCGAGGAGACCGGGACGCCGTTCGCCGTGCTCAATGTGGTGCCGATGGTGCTGACCAGCCGCGATACCGCGCCGTTCGGCCTGGCGCTCCCGCCGAGCGCGACCTTGCTCGGGCGGGTGCGCAATCGAGGTTTGCAGTGGCTCGTCGAGCACGTGGTGTTCCGGGATGTGCAGAAGCATTGGAACAAGACCCGCCGCAGCGTCGGGCTGGCGGACTCGGGCTGGCTGATGGACGCGCCGAAGTCGGCCGCGCTGTATCTCAACCCCTCGATTCCGAGTTTCGAGTACCCACGCAGCGACCTGCCCGAGTCGGTGCATTTCATCGGACCCGTTCCCGCGCCGCCGGTGGCGGACTGGACGCCGCCTGCGTGGTGGTCGGAGATGTTCACCGGCAGGCCGGTGGTGCACGTGACGCAGGGCACCATCGCCAATTCCGAGCCCGAACTCATCGCGCCTGCGATCGCGGCCCTCGCGGACGAGAACGTGCTCGTCGTCGTCTCGACCGGCGGCGCCGACCCCTCGGGCCTCGGTCTCGACGAGGTGCCCGCGAATGTGCGGGTGGAACGGTTCATCCCGTATGCCGAACTGCTGCCGCACGTGTCGGCGATGGTCACCAATGGTGGGTACGGCGGGGTGCAGCTCGCGCTGACCTACGGCGTGCCGCTGGTGGTCGCCGGGGCCACCGAGGACAAGCCGGAGGTGGCCGCCCGGGTCGCATGGTCGGGTGTCGGTGTGAATCTGAAATCGGCTGCGCCGCACCCGGATCGAATCCGGTTCGCTGTTCGTTCGGTACTCACCGAGCCGCGGTTCACCGCCCGCGCGGCCGAGTTGCGCGCGGAATACGCCGAGTACGACGCGCTGACGCTGGGCGTGGAACACATCGAACGGGTTGCCGGCGTGCCCGCGCTCGACTGACCCCGGATGGAGCCGGTTTCGGCTGCGGTGCGGTACTCGCGCCGCAGTCGGTTTCGTCGCCCCGAAACTTGTTTGTGACCAACATCACCCGCTCTGCGGTCGGGTGGTGCGCACCCGTGGTCAACGGCATCTTTCGGCGCGCGGTTCCGTGACGCGGCATGGGCCATATTCGGATATCCACTGTGAACGACGCCGCATTTACCCTGGTCAGACGCCCAGGTGAGCTGTCTACCCACTCGGCCGCGGGTTATCGCGAACAATTGACGATCCGATAGTGCAGCTCACCATGCCAGGCCATATGCTGTGCGTTACCAACCTGGTGACTGTTTTGATCCACTTCCGCGAACTTCCTTGCCCGTTTTGGCTGGATTTTCCCGACCGATTCTGATAGCAAGGTGCTATGGACCCGCATTTGCGCGATCTGCGGTATTTCGTCGCCGTCGCTGAGGAACTGCATTTCACCAACGCCGCACAGCGTTTGCACATCGCTCAGCCGACGCTGTCGCGCCAGATCCGCCAGCTCGAACGCCAGCTCGACGTGGTCCTGTTCGACCGCAACCAGCGCAGCGTCGCCCTCACCGTCGCCGGTAAGGAACTCCTCGAAGGCGCCCGCAAGATCCTCGAGCTGTGGGAGGTGACCAACGTGTCCCTCCAGGAAGCAGGCGAGGTGCTGCGCGTGGGAATCCAGTCCGCGCTCGGTCGTGGTCTGCTCAACGACCTCGAGAGCGCGAGCGGTCACCGCCTCGCCCTGCACGCCGCGTCGTGGAACGACCCGTCCAGCGGCCTCGCCGGTCGACAGGCCGACCTCTCGCTGGTGTGGCTGCCGCTGCCCGACCCCAACCGTTACCGCTGGCAGGTGCTGCGCACCGAGCCGCGCTGGGTGCTGCTGCCCGAAACACATCCGCTGGCCGAGCAGGACAGCATCGACTTCGCCGATCTGCTCGACGAGCCCTTCGTCGCCCTGCCCACCGAGGCAGGCGCGGTCCGCGACTTCTGGCTCGGCAACGACGCACGTGGCGGCAAGGCGGCCAAGATCGGCGCCGAGGCGGCCACCCCCGAGGACAAGCTGGAGGCCGTGAGCCTCGGCCTCGGCGTGTGCCTGCTGGCCGAGAACAATGTGCCGATGTATCGCTGGCCCGGGCTCACCGCACGGCCGGTCGCCGGTCTCACCCCGTGTGAGCTGGCCGTGGCGTGGCGGGCCGACGACACCCGCCCGACCATTCTGGAATTCGCCGCTCGCGCCGTCGCCGGTGGTTTCTCCGAGCCGACCCCGCAGCCGCAGCCGATCGCTGTCTGAGGGGCGCAGGCGCGCGTCAGCGCTCCTCAGCCGCGCATGGCCGGAGCGTTTCGCTCAATTCGACATTTCCAGTTGGGCGGCGAGGCCGAGCAAGGTCGCCTCGCTGCCCGGCGGGCCGACCAGTTGCGCCGCCAATGGCGTATGCGCCTCGGGATGGGTGCCCATCGGCAGTGACGCCGCCGGCCAGCCGAGCAGATTCCACAGACCGGTGAACGGCGCGTAGCGCACCGACGACACCACATTCGCGGCCCACCCGCGCCCACTCCACTGCTTGGCCTTGGGTGGCCGCGCGGCCAGCGTCGGGGTGATCACCACGTCGAAGTCCTCGAAGAATTCGAGCAGTCGAGCCTCGGTGCGATCGATCTGACTGGGACGGACCAGGCCGAGCCGCCGGATCACCCTGCCGATCGCCAGATGACGTTTGGTTCGCTGCTGGAGCAGTTCGGGGTGGGCGAGCGCGTCGGCGTCGGCCAGACCCGCGCTCGGCCAGCGCAGCAGCATCAACAGCGCCGCATCGCCGTAGGGCAGTTCCACCGGTTGCACCTCGTGCCCGGCCACTGCCGCGCGCGCACCCGCGGTGCGCGCTGCCGCCGTCCAGTGTCGATCCACTCGAACCAGCCGCGACGGCGGAGCCACGGCCAGTCCGATGCGTAGTCGCTGCGGTTTGCGTAGGTCGGCCAGATCGGAGCGGCCTGCCAGCACCGACAGCGCCAGCGCCGCGTCCGACACCGTCGTCGCCAGCACGCCGTTCTCGGCGAGTCCGGCCCAGGAATCGGCGCCGATCTGCGCGGGCACCACGTGTCTACCCGGCTTGATGCCGAACACTCCGCAGGCCGCGGCGGGCACCCGGATCGAGCCGAGTCCGTCGTTGCCGTGCGCGATCGGGACGAGTCCGGCGGCCACCGCCGCGGCCGCGCCACCGGAGGAACCGCCCGTCGACCGGCCGACATCGCGCGGATTGCGGGTGACACAACCGAGCGAATCGGTACTCGCCCACAAACCCAGTTCTGGCATGGCCGTCAACCCGACAACGATCGCGCCCGCGGCCCGCAACCTGGCCACCACCGGGTGATCGGCGGTTGCCGGTTCGGCCGAGGTGGCCGCCGAACCCACCCGCGTCGCCTCCCCCGCCACCGCGATGTTCTGCTTCACCGCCACCGGCACACCGGCCAGCGGAAGTTCGTCGAGGTCGGCTCTGGCGGCGAGTTCGCGCGCTTCGGCCCTTGCCTGCTCGGCGCGGACCACCGTGAAGGCGTTGATCTTGCGGTTCTCCGAGGCGATGCGGGCGAGCGCGTCGGCGGTGACGTCGGCGGGGGTGATGGTGCCCGCGCGAACCCGGGCGGCCAGTGCCGCGGCGGGGCCACCGATGGGGTATTCGTCGGCGGGCGGGCGGGGGGAATCCATCGTCACCTCAGCGTCCGTCACGCCGTCGTCGTCGACGGACTCCCATGCTACCGCTGTGAGGTCTTCGTTCATCTGCGGATTCGCCCCCGTCGCACGGTCGTCGAAATTCGGGTGATCGCTCTAGAGGCGCAAGTTATCATTTTCAGGACGGCTCTCCGGCGATGGCGGCGGGTGTGGCGAAATGAATTTCGCACCGATCCGCGCGAACCTTTAGGTCGGTTTAATGAGCGAGAACACCGGAAACGGGGACCATCCCGACGCGACTCCCGGTCGGGCCACGAATGTGCGCGTCGACATGGTCGAGGCGTTCGCCGCGGCGTGGGGTACGGCCGCCGGGCGTCCGCCCGAGATCGCCGAGTTCCTGCCCGACGCTGCTACCTTGCGCGCGCAGGCCTTGCACGAACTGATCAGGGTCGACCTGCGCCACCGCTGGCTGCATCACGCGAGCACCGACATCACCCGCAAACGGCTGACCCACTACTGCGCCGAGTTCCCCGAGCTCGAGCAGGCCGCGTTGCCCGCCGGGTTGGTCTTCGAGGAATTCGTCATCCGCAGGCACAGCGGCGAGCGCGTGGATCCGCGCGACTGCCTGCGCGAATATCCGGAGCAGGCGGCCAGTCTGCGCGGGCTGCTCAATACCGACGAGCTCGACCAGAGCACGCATCGTGCCGATGATTCCGACACCACGGTGAACCATTCCCCCGACTCGTTCCGTAGTACCCAGGTGACCAGTCCGCAGCTCGACCTCACCGCGACCGCCACCTCGGCCGCGACGGCCGCCGATTCGGTGCCCGGGGCGTTCGAGCCGCTCGACCGCATCGAGATCGGCCAGCGCATCGGCGATTTCGAACTGCTCACCGGGCTCGGTACGGGTGCTTTCGCGCGTGTCTTCCTGGCCAGGCAGACGTCGATGCAGCGCCTGGTCGCGGTGAAGATCTCCGCCGATCGCGGCACCGAACCACAAACCCTGGCGCAGCTCGATCACGACTACATCGTGCGCGTGTTCGACCAGCAGCTGCTCGACACCGACTCGGCGCCTTCGGCATCGCGGCGCCTACGCCTGCTCTACATGCAGTTCCTGCCCGGCGGCACCCTGCTCGGCCTGCTGCGCTGGGTACGCGAAACCCCACCCGCCGAGCGCAGCGGCAAACTGCTGCTCGACGCGGTGGACACGGCGATGGCCGAGAAGGGCGAGATCCGCCCGACCGATTCGAGCGTGCGCTCCGAGATCGCCGCGCTCAGCTGGCCGGAGACGGTGGCCTGGCTCGGTCGGCGGCTGGCCGAGGCGCTCGATTACGCGTCCTCGCACGGCGTGCTGCACCGTGATGTGAAACCGGCGAACGTACTGCTCACCGCCGAGGGCGTGCCCAAACTCGCCGACTTCAACATCAGCTTCAGCCGCACCGTCGCGGGGACCAGCCCGGTGGCCTATTTCGGCGGGTCGCTGTCGTACATGTCGCCCGAACAGCTCGAAGCCTGTCACCCGGGCTTGGGCCGCAGCGCCGCCGACCTCGACACCCGCGCCGACATCTACTCGCTCGGCGTGGTCCTGTGGGAACTGCTCACGGGTGCGAAACCGTTCGACGACAACACCGCCGAAGCCGAGGGTCGCGGCGACGAGACCACCCTCGAGTCGATGCTCGAACGGCGCACCGGCGGGGTCGATCCGGCCGCGCTGGACCGGGTTCCGGCGAACTGTCCCGCAGCATTGCGCCGGGTGCTGTTGACCTGCCTCGACCCGGATCGGTCGGGTCGTTGGGCCGATGGTGGGGTGCTGGCCAAGCAGTTCGATCTGTGCCTGGATGCTCGTGCTCGCGACCTCGTGGATCCGCCGCCGAACAGCTGGCGGATGGTGTGGCGCAAGTGGCCGCTGCTGGTCCTCGTGCTGGCGATCGGCATTCCGAACGGCCTCGCCTCCTGGTACAACATCCAGCACAATCAGAACCTGGTGGTCAGCCGCCTCAGCGAATCAGCCCAGCAGACCTTCATTCTCATCACCGCGGGCGTGAACCTGATCTTCTTCCCCGCGGGCGCCGCGCTGCTGATCTATCTGTCGCGCTTCGTCCTATGGGTGCCCGGTGGCCTGCGCAAGGGACGCCGTTACGACCCCGCCACCCTGCGCCGCGCCAGACAGGACACCCTGCGCCTCGGCGACCGCGCGGTGATCGTCGCCTTCTCGCTCTGGGCGCTGGCCGGCGTGACCTTCCCGATCGCACTGCAACTGGCCACCGGCAATGTGCCGAGCCGAGCCGTGGTCCATTTCCTCGCATCCCTGCTGGTCTGCGGTGCGATCGCCGTCGCGTACCCGTTCTTCCTTGTCACGTTCTACCTCGTCCGCTGCATCTACCCCGTCTTCCTCCGCCACGGCGAGATCAGCACCGACGACGGCACCTGGCTGCGCGCGCTGAGCCGCCGCTGCACCTGGTACCTCGCCGTCGCCGCCTCGGTCCCCCTGCTCGCCGTCGCGGGTGTCACTTTCCTGCCGCCCGGCGATATCCCGAACGTGATCGTCGCCGTCCGCGTCCTGTGCGTCGGCGGCATCATCGCCTTCATCGGCTCCTACCTGCTCTTCCGGGCCCTCGAAGCCGATTTGAAAGCTCTGGAACGCGTAGTCAGCTGAGTTCGGCGCGCGGATGAACTTCCGCGCGATCGCCCGCGTATCCCCCGTCGTGAGCTCGACAGTCATCACCGAGGCGACCCGCCCCTCGCCCGACCGCACCGCCACCATGCACCCCACCGCTCGGCGCGGGCTCGACCGGTTCGAGGTGGGCGAGCGCATCGGCGACTTCGAGCTGCTGACCGAACTCGGCGCGGGCGCGTTCGCGCGGGTGTTCCTCGCCCGGCAGCGGTCGATGCAGCGTCTGGTGGCGGTGAAGATCTCCGCCGACAGCGGCACCGAGCCACAAACCCTCGCCAAGCTCGACCACGACTACATCGTGCGCGTCTTCGATCAACTCGTCCTCGACCCGCCCGACGACGGCTCACCCCGGCTGCGCCTGCTCTACATGCAGTTCCTGCCCGGCGGCACCCTGCTCGGTCTGCTGCGCTGGGTCCGCGCCACCCCACCCGCCGAACGCACCGGCCAACTCCTCCTGGACGCGATCGACGCGGCCATGGCGGAGAAGGGCGAAATCCGGCCGACCGATTCGAGCGTCCGTCACGAGATCGCCGAACTGAGCTGGCCCGACACCGTCGCCTGGCTGGGCCGCCGCCTGGCAGCCGCGCTCGATCACGCGGCCGATCGCGGTGTGCTGCACCGTGATGTGAAACCGGCGAACGTGCTGCTCACGGCCGAGGGGGTGCCGAAGCTCGCCGATTTCAACATCAGTTTCAGCGAAACCGCCGGTACCAGCCCACTGTCGTATTTCGGTGGGTCGCTGGCGTACATGTCACCGGAGCAGCTGGAGGCCAGTCACCCCGGTCATCCGCGCAGCGCCGCCGATCTCGAAGCCCGCTCCGACCTTTTCTCGCTGGGCGTGCTGCTGTGGGAATTGCTCACCGGCACAAAGCCGTTCGACGACACCGGCGCCGACGACCCCGCCTGGGGTGACCAGACCCGACTGGAGGCGATGCTCACCTCACGCAGTGCGGGCGTGAGCATCGCTGCACTGCAACAACTTCCACCGAACTGTCCGCCCGCATTACGCCGAGTGTTGTTGCGCTGCTTGCAACCCGAGCGAACGGATCGCTGGCCCGACGGCACCGTCCTCGCCGAACAGTTCGATCTGTGTCTCGACCCGCGCAGCCGAAGCCTCGTCGACCCACCCGCCGATTCCTACCGACTTCGCCTGCGGCCCTTCATGATCGCCCTGATGGCGCTGGCCATCGCGGTGCCCAATGGGCTAGCCGTGAAATACAAGACCTGGCAGAACTCCGGCCTGATGGTGCAGCGCCTCGAGCCTGCCGCCCGCGAAGCGGTGCACATCGTCTCGGTGGTCACCAATGTGATCTCGTTCTCGCTCGGCGCGGTGATCCTCATCTATGTGTCCCGGCACGCGATTCTGGTACCGCGCGCTCTGCGGGCCGGACGTCGCGTGAGCGCCCGCGAATTAGGGCTCAGCGGAAGGCAATCGCTGTATCTGGGTGACCGGGCCGCGGTTGTCGCCGTGCTGTTCTGGGTCACCGCCGCCGCGATCCTGCCCACCACGGTGAAGGTCAGCACCGGTCACCTGGACACCCGCACCACAGCGCAATTTCTGATTTCGAACGCCATCGGTTGCGCCGTTGCGGTGACCTACGCGTTCTTCCTCATCACCGTTTACATGCTCCGCTGCGTCTACCCGATCGTCCTGCAGCAGGGCCACCGGTTCCACACCGACGCCGCAGCGCTGCGCGGACTCCGGCAGCGCTGCGGCTGGTATCTGGCGGTCGCGGCGTCCATCCCACTGATCGCGATGGTCGCGATCACGATGCTGCCCACCGAGGACCTACTGCCGACCCTGATCTCGCTGCGCGTGGTCTACCTCGGCAGCGTGCTGGCCTTCCTCGGTTCGTACGCCCTGTTCCGCGCGATCGAAGCCGACATCCGAGCACTGATCAGGGTCGTCGATCCCCCGGCGGGAACTACGAGTAGACGGCTGGGTTAAGAGTGCCGATGTACGGGAGGTCGCGGTAGCGCTCGGCGTAGTCGAGGCCGTAGCCGACGACGAATTCGTTGGGGATGTCGAAGCCCACGTGGGCGACGTCGACGGGGGTGCGCAGGGCGTCTGGCTTGCGGAGCAGGGTGACTACTTCCAGCGAGGCCGGGTTGCGGGTGGACAGGTTGCGCTTGAGCCAGGACAGGGTCAGACCCGAGTCGATGATGTCCTCGACGATCAGGACGTTGCGGCCCGCGATGTCCTTGTCCAGGTCCTTCATGATCCGCACCACGCCCGAGGACGAGGTGGACGAGCCGTAGGACGACACGGCCATGAATTCCAGCTGGGTGGGGATCGGCAGGGCCCTGGCGAAGTCGGTCATGAAGAAGATCGCGCCCTTGAGGACGCAGATCAGCAGGAGGTCACCTTCGGGGGAATCGGGCGGGTACCGCTTGGCGACGAGCTCGGCCAGTTCCTCGATCTTGGCTTTGATCTCGTCTTCGGTGATCAGCACCGATGCGATGTCGTCTCCGTACACGGAAGTGGGTGTCCCTTCGTGGCATCAAATGCGCGGCTGTGCTCGCACCGCCAGCGTGCCACGTTCGCGCGTCACGACCAACCTGTGGTCCCTTGTGCCGCCCCCGACGGCCACTCCGCCCTGCCCGTGCCAATTGCTCACCAACTCGTCGATTGCCTGTAAATGGGCGTTAACGAGCCCGGTGACGCCCTGATCCGCCAGCCACGCGCGTACTGCCCTGCGACGCAGTGCGGCGGGCGCAGTGGCCAGGATCTCGATCGATAGTGCGGGCCGATGGATGTCGTCGAACCCACCGCGCCGTCGATCCGAGGTCGAGTCGGGGCAACGGGGCGATGAGTCGGCGGGCCGCTCGGTGGTCGCGTCGGACTCCTCCAAGGATCGCCGCTCGGTGGTCGACTCCGCACCCGCGACGACATCGACGGAATCAGCCGGATCGCCAGTGCGTGCGGCCCGCAGCAGGGTGTCGGCGTAACCGTCGAGCACCGCACCGTCTTCGCGCAATTGGTCGGCGGTGCGGGCGAGTGCCTGCGCCACGCCGCCGCCCAGGACGTCTTCGAGTAGCGGCAGCAACTCGTCGCGCACGCGAACCCGGGTGTAGCTGGGGTCGGTGTTGTGCGGGTCGTGCCAGGGTTCGATGCCCATATCCGCGCACATCCGCACCGTCTGCGCCCGCCGCACCCCGAGCAACGGCCGCCCCCACGGCGCTTTCCACGCCACCATCCCCTGAATCGACCGCCCGCCCGACCCTCGTGCCAAACCGAGCAACACCGTCTCGGCCTGATCGTCGAGGGTGTGCCCGAGCAACACCGGCCGCCCGTCCCGCACCGACTCCAACGCCGCGTACCGAGCCACCCGAGCCGCCGCTTCCACACCCCCGGCCCGCCCCACATCAACGGGCACAACCACCGCCCCCACACACCCGAGCCCCATCGCCTGCGCGACCGCCCGATCGGCCACCTCCCCAGAACCTTCCTGCAATCGATGATCGACCACCACCGCCGTCACCGGCCCCGCCTCGACAACTGCGGCAGCCACCAAAGCCAGCGAATCAGCCCCACCGGACAACCCCACAACCACCGGCCCACGCCCACCCCGCGCCGCCACCCACTCCCGCACACCCCGCCGCACAGCCAGCACCGCCGCCGTCTCCGGCAGCCGCACACCGCCCGGTTCCTTCATCTGTGCAGGCTACCCAGCGCAAAGAACCCCCGGGAGCACATGGGCAACTCACCGGGAACGAGCTGTACCGACAGAGCCAGTGATGCCTGCGCTCGGCCGCCGCTCACCGGCGGGCACGGGTGGTCCGCCCCCTGCGGAGTCTTGCCGCGTCCCCCACTCCCGGATACCCCAGTCGCGGGGGGCGGGCAAGCTAGAGCACTCGGCGAATCCACCGCTCGGGCTCATCGATCTCGTCCAGCAGCGGCAGGGTGTCCGCGTTCGTCCACACCGTGTTGAACTCCGCGACCCCCACCCGCTCGACCACCGCGTCGACGAACTTCTTCCCCCGCACGTACTGCGCGACCTTCGCGTCCACCCCGAGCAACGCCCGCAGCAGCCGCTGAATCGGATTCGAAGGCCGCTGCCTGCGCCGATCGAAGGCCGCCCGAATATCGGCGACGGTCGGGACCACGGCGGGCCCGACAGCGTCCATCACATGGTCCGCGTGCCCTTCCAGCAGCGTCCCGAGCATCAGCAGCCGGTCGAGTGCCTCCCGCTGCGGCGGCGCCTGGGCCGCACGCAACAACCCGACCACGCCCCGAGAGTTCGGATCATCGGCCTGATCACCGTTGCGCCGAGCCCGCACCTCACCGAGCAACCGGGTGAGCATCTCGCTCATCGGTTCCTCGCCGACCTCGCTCAAGATGTCCACGTTGGAGCGCATGTACCCGGCGAGCCAGGGCGCCGACGAGAACTGCACCCGGTGCGTCACCTCGTGCAGGCACACCCACAACCGGAAGTCGCTGGGATCGACGCCGAGCGCACGTTCGACGCCCAGAATATTGGGCGCGACCAGCAGCAAGGTGCCGTCCTCACCGGTGAACGGGTCGTACTGCCCGAGTATCGCGGTGGACAGAAACGCCAGCATCGTCCCGACCTGCACCCCCGCAGGCTTGCCGACGAACTTGCCGCCATCAGCGGATTCGGTCCCGGTGAGTACCGCCATCGAATCGGTGGCCGCCGAGATCCACCCCGGCCGGTCGACGATCCGCGCCTCCGGCACCGGCCGATCGTCGAGCAGCCCGCTGACCTCACGCACCGGCAGTTCGGCCAGTACCGAGGCCGACGCCAGCTCGGCGACGACCTGTTCGGCCGTCTGCCTGGATACGCGCGGCCCGGCGGGCGCGAGCAGCGCCCCGGTGCGCGCGGCCAGCCGCCAGTCCACTGCCCCGCTGAACCCGGAACTCTTGCGCTCGGTCTTGCCGGTCATTACCACCCGCTCTCTACGAGCAACCGCAGTTGCGCAGGGCACCAGCCACCGCGTCCAGGGCCGGTCTGCTCACCTCGGGCGGCCGGTCGTTGGACATCAGGGCGAAGGTGAGTACCCGTCCGTCGCGGTCGAGTACATATCCCACCAACGCGCTGGCCACGCTCAGAGTTCCGGTCTTGGCGCGCACCCAGCCCGCGCCCTGCCGGTTCTGGGTGACGAACCGCGGCGCGAGCGTGCCGGTGCCGCCCGCGACGGGCAGGTCGTCCAGCAACGGCGCGAGAGCTGCTGCGCGCGGGTCGTTTTCGGGCCGGGCTTGCGTTCCGGCGGGCACCACAGCCCCGTTTCCGGTCGGCTTCGCCGCGGTCGCGATGATCGATTCGAGAAGTTTCGGCGGTACCCGATCGTCGACGGACAGCCCGCTGTTGTCGGCCAAATGCAGTCCGGTGACATCGAACCCGGCCGCCGACAGCGCCGCCGTCGTTGCCGCCACCGCCCCGGCGAACGAGGCAGGCTGTCCCGAGGCGATCGCCAGTTCCCGCCCGATGGTCTCGGCCAGCACATTGTCGGAGTGAATCATCATGTCGTGCAGTCGAACTCGCAGTGGCGCCGATTCGACCTTCGCGATCTGCGCGCCGTTCTGCGCGGCCTGACCAACCCGCACCGCGCCGGGATCGATCCCCAGTTCAGCAGCCAGCGCACGGCCGGCGTCGAGCGCGGGAGTGGATGTACGCGGGGAGTAGTCGACCGAGAATTCGGCGCGGCCACTGTCGATCATGATCGGTTCGATCGGCGTGATCGAGCCTTCGGGAACGTCGATCGGATCCCAGCCCGAGGCCATCGTCGGGCCCGAGTACAGCGAGGTGTCGACCACGATCGCGTTCGCCTGCTTGCCCGCGGCCCGCACCTGCGCGGCCAGGTCGGAGATCTTGGCACCGTCGGTGAAGTAGCCGCCGTCGGCCTGCAGGGTCAGCGTCGGATCGCCACCGGCGACCAGCACCAGCTCACCGGGCGCACCGGCGAGCACCTTCGTGGCCACCCTCTGATCATCGGGCAACGTCAGCAATGCGGCCGCGACCAGCATGATCTTCGCCGTCGAGGACGGAATCATCGCCTTGGTCGGCTCCTGACTCCACAGCACCGTCCCGCTGCCCGGATCGCTCACCTGACCGGCGAACGCGCCGAGATCAGGATTGCCGACCACGGGAGCGAGCGCCGCGGCGATCCCCGCCACCGTCGGCGCAGGCGCGTCCGATCGGGCGGGCGCCACCTCGGGGAACACCTGGCCGGTGTCCGGCGGCGGCGCCACGGTGAGCCCGCCGTGCCGGAACTCCGGCGTCCACGGCTGCGCGATCGCGGCGAATCCACCCGCGATCACCAGTAGCGCCACGACCACCGCCGATAACCAGATCCAGCGGGACCTGCGACGCCCCTGCGCCGGAGATCCCGGATTACTGCCGTCTGTCACGACCGTGTCTCCCTATAACGCCGCCCGACACGCCTCGACTGCGCGACTTCGCCCCGCCTGCCGCGTCGGTGTACCAGCACACCACACTATCCTCGTTGCGCAACGGTTCCCCAGAACGATCTGGCGATTCGGCACACAAGCACTCGAACGAACAAGGAGATGGCGTGGAGTTCGACGTCACCATCGAGATTCCCAAGGGTTCTCGGAACAAGTACGAGGTCGATCACGAGAGCGGCCGGGTGAAGCTCGACCGGTACCTGTACACCTCCATGGGCTACCCGGCCGACTACGGCTTCATCGAGAACACGCTCGGCGAGGACGGCGACCCGCTGGACGCGCTGGTGCTGCTGCCCGAGTCGGTGTTCCCCGGCGTGATCGTCGAGGCCCGCCCGGTGGGCGTGTACCGCATGACCGACGAGGCAGGCGGCGACGACAAGGTGCTGTGCGTTCCCGCGGGCGACCCGCGCTGGGACCACATCCAGGACCTGGGCGACGTCTCGGAGTTCGAACTGTCGGCGATCAAGCACTTCTTCGAGCGCTACAAGGATCTCGAGCCCGGCAAGTACGTGCAGGGTTCGGAGTGGCTGGGCCGCGCCGAGGCCGAGAAGATCATCGACGAGTCCTTCGCTCGCCTGAAGGAATCCGGCCACTGAGCTGGTTCTTTATGAAAAACGGGAAGTCCGAAGGGTTTTCGGACTTCCCGTTTTGCTGTCAGTACCAGATGTAGAGGTCCCAGCCGTCCCAGCTCTCCGTGCACTCCCAGTAGTACCCACCGGTGTAGGGGTCCTCGCCTGCCGCGCGGCACTGGTAGAGCTCGTAGTAGGTGCCGTAGTAGGTCCCGTACGGTGCGGCGGCGGCACTGCCCGCCCCGACCGCCGACACCCCGGCGACGGTCGCGACGGCCAGCAGTGCGGCGGCGATGGTGGATTTGATGCGCATGTTGTCTCTCCTGATGCGTGCAATATCGACTTCTCGAAGTTATTGCGGCGCACAGGTTTAGACAGCCACCCCTAGGGGTAGGTTCAACCTCCCCTAGGGCGACTCACCTTGCCCACCCTTTTCGGCGGCTTTGGCATCGCCCGCAGCCTGGATGCCGCTCGACATCCGCAGCGGAACTTCCTTCCAGAACAACACCAGCAGCAACGCGATCAGCGCGACACCGGCCGCGACGAGGAACACCGTCGACATCGAGTCGGCGAAGCCCACCTGGAACGGTTTGGCCAGTTCGGGGTCGAGTTGCTGGATGATCGAGCTGTCCTGCAGTACCTGACCGGCAGCCGAAGTGTCATGTGCGAGAAGACCCTTCGCCAGCGCGGCATCGACGGGGTTCGCGCTCTGCGCTCCTTCGATCACGGCCTGCTGGTAGGCCGGATCCTTGGCCGATTGCTGCATTTCGGCGGTGATGTTCGGGGCGAGCAGCGAGAACAGGATCGACAGGAACACCGCGGCACCGAGGGTGCCACCGATCTGGCGGAAGAAGGTCGCCGACGCCGTCGAGACGCCCATATCCTTGGGCGGCAACGCATTCTGCAGTGCCAGGGTCAGCGGCTGCATGAGATTGCCGAGGCCGAAACCGGTGGTCGCCATGAACAGCATCGCCAGCCACAGCGGGCTGTCCGCGTCGAGCAGGTGCAGCAGAAACAGTCCGAGGGGCAGCATGATCGCGCCGATCACCGGGAAGGCCCGGTAGCGACCGGTTTTGGAGATCAGTCGACCCGACAGGATCGAACCGATCATCAGCCCGAGCACCATCGGCAGCATCTGCAGACCGGCCTCGGTCGGCCCCGCACCGCGCACCACCTGCAGGTATTGCGGCAGCAGCAACATGCCGCCGAACATCGCCGCGCCGACGACGAACGAAATCACCACGCCCAGTGCGAAAGTCACGTTGTTGAAGATCCGCAGTGGGATCAAAGCCGCGTCGCCCATGAACTTCTCGACCGCGACGAAAGCGACCAGACCGATCGCGCCGATCGCGTAGCAAAGGAGCGAACCCGTACTGCCCCAACCCCATACGCGACCCTGCTCGGCCACGATCAGCAGCGGGACGAGTCCGATCGCGAGCACCATCGCGCCCGCGAAGTCGATGCGGTGGGTGGCGTGCGGCTTGCGCGGCAGGTGCAATACCCGGGTCACCACCACCAGGGCGAGCAGCCCCAGCGGCACGTTCACCAGAAACACCCAGCGCCAGCCGGTGATGCCGAAGATGGTGTCCTGCCCGGCCAGCAGGCCGCCGAGCACCGGCCCGAGCACACTCGAAATGCCGAATACCGCAAGGAAATAGCCCTGGTAGCGGGCGCGTTCGCGGGGGCCGATGATGTCGCCCATGATGGCCAGCGCCAGCGACATGAGCCCGCCCGCGCCGAGTCCCTGGAAAGCACGGAAAGCAGCCAGCTGATACATCGAGGTGGCCAGCGTGCACAGCAGCGAACCGATGATGAACAGTCCGATTGCCGTGAGGAAGAACGGCTTTCGGCCGAACATGTCCGAAAGCTTGCCGTACAGCGGGGTACTGATCGTCGCGGTGATCAGGTAGGCGGTAGTCGCCCAGGCCTGCAGCGAGTAGCCGTCGAGGTCGTCGGCGATGGTGCGGATCGACGTCGACACGATCGTCTGATCGAGCGAGGCCAGCAGCATGCCGAGCATCAGCCCCGACAGGATGGTGAGGATCTGGCGGTGAGTGAAACCCACGGGGGATTCCACCGGGGCGGCGGTTGTGGTCACGAGTTCTCCGTATTGCTCAGCGCGGGCGGCCTGGTGAGCAGGACCGGGCGGGCCGCGTCGTAGTCCTCGACGAACCGGGTCAGCAGCGCGGCGAAGTGCGCGCGGTCCTGCGCGGGCCAGTCCTCGGTGATGATGGCGATCGATTCCCGTCGTCGCGCCCGGATCCGATCGGCGGTCTCGCGGCCGTGGTCGGTCACCTCGAGCACGGTGGCGCGCCCGTCGTCGGGGTCGGCGACGCGCACCACCAGGCCGCGCTCCACCAGTTGCGCGACCTGCCTGCTCACCGTCGACGCGTCCGAGTGCACCGCCTCGGCGAGCGCGCCCGAGCGCATCGGCCCGTCGCACACCAGCCGGAACAGCACCACGAAGCCCGCCGGGTCGATCCCCGAACGGTCCTTGATCTGGGCCATCGCCCGGTCTCGCAGCCGGTGCAAGCGCACGAGCTGGATCGCGATCGCGTCGATCGCGGGTTCGGTCTCACTCAATCGGGTCAACCTTTACTTGCATCAATCAATTAGTTGCGTGATGCAAGTATGTGGGCAGAACGGTCGCCGGGGCAACCGTTTGAACTACCTTTACTCGCCCTTGAACTGCGGCGCGCGCTTCTGGAACACCGCCGTGATCGCCTCGGTGAGGTCCTTCGACGGCAGGAACGCCGAGTTCCACGTCGACACATACCGCAGACCCTCGGCCACCGCCGGGCTGGTCCGCTGCTCGAGCACGTCCTTGATGCCCTGCACCACCAGCGGCGGGTTGCCCGCGATCTCGCGCGCCATCGCGTGCGCGGCGGCCAGCACGGCCTCCTGATCGTCGAACACCTCGTTCACCAGCCCCATCCGCTCGGCCCGCGCCGCGTCGATGTCCTTGGCCGTGAACGCCAACTCCCGCAGATTGCCCTCGCCGATGATCCCCGGCAGCCGCTGCAGCGACCCGATGTCGGCCACGATCGCCACCTTCGCCTCACGCAGGCTGAACTTCGCATCCGCGCTGGCCAGCCGAATATCAGCGGCCGCGATCAAGTCGAGCCCACCACCGATGCACCACCCCGAGATCGCCGCGATCACCGGCTTGGTGCACTCGGCCAGCGCCGTCACCGAGGCCTGCATCCGCCGGATCTCCTTGAGGAACTCCGTACGCGGCGCCGCCTTCGCGTCGTCGGCCAGCACCGGCGCCAGCGTCCCCGCGGTCGCGGCCAGGTCGAGCCCGTAGGAGAAATGCTTCCCCGACCCCGTGAGCACCACCGCCCGCACCTGCGGATCAGCGTCGAGCTCAGCGAAGACCTCCGGCAGCTCCCGCCAGAAATCAGGACCCATCGCATTGCCCTTACCCGGCCCCGTCAAGGTCACCTGGGCAACGTTGTCGGCAATCTCGACGGCAAAGGCCTTCCATTCACTCATCCGCCGATTATCGCCTGCCTCGATCCGCGCCGACCCCGACCCCCGCAGCAACAACCCGCGACCGCACACCCCAGATCCGCCATGCCCGCACTACCAACCCCCACGACCCGACCTCGAGGAGGGTCCCGCCGCGCAGCGGCGGTAGCGGCCCGGCCGCGAGTTAGCCGCCGTTGCGCATGCGCGAAGCGCGAGCAACGGCGGCTAACTCGCGGCCCCTCGGGGGCCGCGCTCGAGTTCGCCAGAACTCCAGTAACACAGCACATTTCCGGCAATCCACTTACTCTGGATAACATGCGCAGGTCGTCATTGCCGCCGGTCGCATGCCGGGTCGCGGAAACTCTCATCGCCCGCGGGCATCACGGCGTCATCGTCTGCCCCGAGACGCCGACCCCCACCGCGGCCGACGCCGCCCGCGCCATGGGCGCCCAACCCACCGCCATCCTCACCGCCCAGGTCTTCCTCCTCGACGACGACCCGGTCCTGCTCCTGGTAGCCGACCACCACCGCGTGAACCTGACCCGCACCGGCAACCGCCTCGAAGGCACCCTCACCCCCGCCCCCACCGCCCTGGTCGAACGCATCACCGGCCAACCCATCGACGGCACCGCCCCCCTCGGCCACCCCACCAACCTCCCCACCTGGGTGGACACCGCCCTCGCCGCCCACCCCGAGATCTGGGCAGCAGGCGGTCACCCGAACACCGTGTTCCGCACCAACTTCCGCGAACTGGTCCGCATCACCGCAGGCCTACCGATCGACATCGACTGATACGTCTGCACGGACGAAGTGGATCAAACGGACACAGTGGGCGCGGGCGTGAGTGGACGGCGGGCGTAAGTTGGGGGCGGTGGGCGATGTGCAACCTTCTGAGACCGGGCTCGTGGTCCCCGACGATCTGAGCGGGATCACCGCTGAGCAGTATCGGGCCTCCATGCGGCACTACCCGGCCGGCGTCACCGTAGTGACCCTCGGCGCGGAGAGCGGCCCGGTGGGATTCACCGCCACCTCCTTCGCCTCCCTCTCCCTGGAACCACCGCTGGTCTCGTTCAACATCGCGCACACCTCATCGAGCATCGACGCCCTACGCGCCGCCGATTCGGTGGTCATCCACTTCCTCGGCGAGCACCAACGCCACATCGCCCACCGCTTCTCCCGCACCGCCGCCGACCGCTTCACCGACCGCTCCCTGTGGACCACCCTCGACACCGGCGAACCGGTCCTGCACGGCACCCCCATCTGGCTGCGCACCACCATCCACAAACTCATCGACCTCGGCGACCACACCCTGGCCGTAGGCCTGGTAACCCGAGTCCACGACCAAACCGAAGACTCCCCCTCAGCAGCCCCTTTGCTGTACTACAACGGCAAATACCACCGCCCGACCGCCCTCGATACCTGATCGAACAGGCAAACCGCGCTCGAGGGCTAGTGTTGATCCGGTGAGCGAGGCATACGACTGGTCGTGGTTGCGCGGCGGTGTCCCGGGAATCGACCTGGACACCTATCTTGCGATGCCGGAAGACCTCTCTCGGGTGATCGAGGTCAAAGACGGCTTGGTCGTGCACTGCGACTCACCATCGCCGAATCACATCGCCATCGCCGACGCGATCAAACAGTCTCTGCGGGAAGCGATCCGGAAGCGCGATTCCGGTCAACCGTGTCTGAAGGCCAGCGGCGAACTCGACATGCTGGTCTCCGAGGTCCCGTTCAACTTCCGCCGCCCCGACGCCATCGTGTATCGCTGCGTCGAAGACCCCCGCGACAAGTGGAAGACCAAGCCGACCGCGGGCGACGCTCTCCTGGTCGTCGAGGTGGTCTCACCAGCGACTGTCACCGCCGATTGTGTGGACAAGCGAGCGGAATACGCGCGACTCGGCATCGAGCAGTACTGGATCGTCCGCATGGAGAACAACGCCGGCCGCGTGAAGTCCATCGAAATCCTGCGCCTCAATACCGCAGGCGTCTACATCTCAGCCGAGACCCGCTTCCGTTCCCACAACCCCATCGCGATCGCCATCGCTGATCCGCTCGATGTCACCATCACCTGGGACGCCCTCGACGCGGACCTCGACTGAATCCGGCCTGATGTGCGAGTTCCGCGTAACCGGCGTCTTCCCGGTCAGCTTCAAACCGAACCCGTCCATAACCGGTGACGCGATCGGCGTATTCAAGGTCGGTGCCGCTGTCGAACTCCGACGAGCAGACGAGGTCGTCGCCCACGGCACGCTACAAGCGGTCGAACTCCTCTGCCCCCGAGCCAAAATCGCACTCACCTTCTCGGACACGATCTCCCAGCACGTCCGCTCCGGCGACGTCATTCATTCGACATAACCACACCCTAAGTCGTACAATATTCCGTACGACTACCGAGTGAGGCTCCGATGACTGCACTACCGATCTCCAACGCGCGCCAGAACCTGTTCAAGCTGGTCAAGCAGGTCAACGACGACCATGACACGGTCACGGTCGTCACCAAATCAGGCGAGAACGCGGTGCTGGTCTCCGAGGCCGATTGGAACTCCATCCAAGAGACCCTGTACGTACTGTCCACCCACGGCGGCGTCCGGCTGCTCGAGTCGGCACGAGACGCGCGTGACGGGAAGTTCGAGGCCCGCGAGCTGATCGATCCCGATGCCTGACCGCAAACTAGCGTTCAGCGCCTACGGATGGGAGACCTACACTTCCTGGCTCGCCAGGGACCGCACCGTCCTGAAGGCTGCCAACAAGGTCATCGCCGCAGCTCTCGCCAACCCTTTCGAGGGCATCGGCAAGCCTGAACCGCTGAAGCATCAGCTTGCTGGGAACTGGTCACGCCGGATCACCAGGGAACACCGAATGATCTACTACGTCACCGATTCCGAAATAGTGGTCATCGCTGTCGGTGGCCATTACGACGAGTAGTCGATCCCTACCCGATCAAGCAAGGGGCAGCGCCATCGGGGGAGGCGGCGGTGAGGGGGCGGGTTTCGGGGGTGGGGTTCCAGTGGCCGTCGGTGGCGGCATAGGTCCAGGTGGGGCCGTTGGCGACCAGGGTAGCGAGGGCGTTGATCAGGCGGTCTACGTCGGCGGCGGTGGTGCCGAGGCCGATGCTGGCGCGCAGGGCGGCGTCGAGGCCGAGGCTCGCGAGGAGGGGGTGGGCGCAGAAGCGGCCGTCGCGGACGCCGATGGCGTGTTCGGCCGACAGGTAGGCGGCTACCTGGCCGGGGGCGTAGTCGGCGATGGTGAAGGCGACGATGCCGACGCAGTCGGGGCTGTCGGACCAGATGGTGACCAGGTCGACGCCGGGGATCGCGGACAGGCCGTCGCGGAGACGATCGGCCAGGAAGCGTTCGTGCGCAACGAGTTCGGCGGGATCGATGGCGGCGAGTGCGTCACAGGCTGCGGCAATCGCGGCCGCGCCCAACACATTCGGCGAACCGCCCTCATGCCGCTGCGGCGCGCAAGCCCATTCGACTTCCGACACACCGACATTGCGCACCGCACCACCACCGGCCAAGTACGGCGCACCCTGGTCCAGCCAGTCGCGCCGACCGACGAGCACACCCGAGCCGAACGGCGCGTACAGCTTGTGCCCGGAGAACGCGAGGTAGTCGATCCCGGTCTCGCGCAAGGAAATCCGTCGATGCGGAGCCAGCTGCGCGGCGTCGACGAGAATCCGCGCACCACACAGGTGGGCGATGGTTGCGAGCCGTTCCAGCGGCAGCACCTCACCGGTGACGTTGGATGCCCCGGTCACCGCGAGCAGCGCGGCCGGCCTGCTGCACAACTCGGCGACGACCCGCTGAATCGTCTCCTCGACGGTCGCACCGGCCCGCACCACCCGGCGACCGTTCTCGGTCCACGGCAGGAAGTTGGCGTGGTGTTCGATGTCGAGCACCACCGTCTCCCCCGGTACGCACCCGGCCAGCAGGTTCAGCGAATCGGTGGTGTTGCGGGTGAACACGACCACCTGGTCGTCGGCGGCATCGAGGAACCGGGCCACCGATCCACGCGAGGCCTCGTAGCACTCGGTCGAGATCCGCGAGGCGTACCCCGCACCGCGGTGCACGCTGGCGTAGAACGGCAGCAGCTGCGAAATCCGGTCGGTGACCTGCTTCAACGCGGGCGCACTCGCGGCGTAGTCGAAGTTGGCGTAGGAGCTGGTGCCGCCCTGCACGAGCGGAACCTGCAGGTCGGCTCCGGTTACGGCGGCGATGGCACAGGTGGGGTCGATTACAGCAGTCATGACGAAATCCCGTCGGCTCAGGGACCCGCTCCACAAGAGTTGGCCCGCGCTTGCCGCGCCCAATTCGGACGTCAGCCTGGTCGTCACCCGGAGCACCCCACCGCGGAGGAGGGTTGCCGACCAGCAAGCCGGGGCTGAACGCTGGTACTCGTGACCTGCAACGAGAGTGACAGACGACCGCCGGACCTGTCAACCACCCCCGTTCGCGAGGCACGCCCGACGCGGCGGGAATCGCCCATGAGGGGGGCTGGCGGAACTAGCATCCGACGAAGGGAATTGCTGCGCTGAGGGCGCGGCAGATCAATGTGGCGCTGCTTTCAATATGACGCTGTGGGTGGGGTCCGATGTCAAACCGGTACACAAGGGGTGAACTTTGCCCGTGATGGACGTCGTACGATCGAGTGAAGCGAAAACAGTCCACGTATCAGATCGGAAGAAGACCATGTCACACGCCTTGAGCTCCACTTCGGCGGACGTGAGCGCTGATCTGCCCGAGGAATTCGTCCACCTGGCCAGGTTGGCGTTGGCGGGGCGTGAGCAGGATGTCGCGATGTTCGTGCGGCGGGCCGCGCGGCGACACCGGCATGCAAGTCCCGAGTTGGCCGATGCGTTGATCGCGCTGCTGCGCCAGAACCCCACTCGCGCCAATCCCCTTCGCGCTGAGGTGGATACGCCGATTCCGGTGGACGGCGACAGTCGGCTGCCGTTGGTTCGGGTGATCGCACCCGGCGCCACTGTGGAAGTGCCGATCCTGGCCGCCGAGACCTACGACGTGCTCACCCAGATCGTCGACGAGCGCAAGCAGGCCGACCGGCTGGCTGCCGCCGACCTCACCCCGGCGCGCAGCCTGCTGTTCGTCGGCCCGCCCGGCGTCGGCAAGACGATGGCCGCGGCGTGGCTGGCCCATCAGCTGGAGCTGCCGCTGGTGGTCCTCGACCTGGCGACCATCATGAGCAGCCTGCTCGGCAAAACCGGCACCAATCTGCGCCACGCCATCGACTATGCCAAGCAGCGGCCGTGCGTGCTGCTGCTCGACGAACTCGACGCCATCGCCAAACGGCGCGACGACGATCGCGACGTGGGCGAGCTGAAGCGCCTGGTCACCGTGCTGCTGCAGCAGATCGACGACTGGCCGACCGGTGCGGGCCTCGTCATCGGCGCGACCAACCATGCCGACCTGCTCGACCCGGCCGTGTGGCGACGTTTCGACGTGAGCGTGGAGTTCGCGCTGCCCGAGGCCGAGCAACGCTGCGAGGCGATCCGCCGGTTCGCCGGACAGCCACTGCCCGACGGTGCGGTGGATGCGGTCGCGCTCGCATCGAAAGGGTTGTCGTTCAACGATATCGAGCGCACGATGCTGCGTTTGCGCAGACGTTGCGTGCTCGAGGACCAGCTACTGCCCGGCTTGATGGCCGAGCATTCCGCGCGACTAGTAGCTGAACTTCCCAAAACGGATCGGTTACGGCTCGCCCAGACGCTGACGGGCGTGTCAGGCTTGTCTCAGCGGCAGATCAGTGCGCTCACGGGGGTCTCGCGTGACACCATCCGTGGCTTCACACATCGACGGGAATAACGTGGCAGCTGGGGGGATTTCGGGTGGCGGGACCGCGATTTCTGATCGGCTTCGGTGAGCGGCTCACCGCGCCCATCTCCCCCAGCAGAGCCGGCGGTTCGCCGCAGCCGCCGTACACCGTGGCACAGGCGCGGGCCCGGCTCGCGCCGATGCTGAGCGCGGCGACCGCGAGTGCGGACGCGTTGCCGAAAACGGCCTGTCCGGAAGACGAGACCGTCACAGCGGTCACCTTGCATCCGCAGTATCTGTCCAAAAGTGGTTACCCCACACGACTTCTCACGTCGCTGCAGCTGGATCCGCTGGGGAGCAGGCCGGTGGCGATCGCACCGGAGCACGGCACGCCGCGGGCGAGCACGCTGCTGTTCTTGGCTACGACCCGCGTGAATCTGCAGTTGCTCACCGCGCGAATCTGCGCCGACGCACCGCTGGGCAGCGCCGAGAACGGCATCGTCAGCCTGGCGGAATTCCGACTCAACAACCCTGAGGACCGGCTGAGACTCACAGCAGCACCGCGTAATTCGGAGACGGTGGCCGAATTGGTCCTGCACTCCGACCGCGATATCGCCCTGCAGGGCCTGCTGGACTTCTCCCGCGATCTCGACCTCGACGTAGCGATCGACCGCAGACTCGACAACGGCGGCCTCGCCTTCGTCCCCGTCACCGGCACCCATGCCGCCATCGCGGCGCTCGCCGACTACTCGTTCACTAGGGTGATCCGCCGGATGCCGCGCATGCGAACCCAACTCGGACGCGACACCGCCACCCGGACAAGTCTTTCCACCTTCCGACCGACTTTGCCGACCGACGAACCGACCGACCGGGAACTCACCATCGCGGTTTTCGACGGCGGCCTCCCGACCACCTCCCCACTGACCCGCTGGGTCGACGCCCACACCTTCGCCGACAGCGCCGCACCCCAGCGCAACTACCTCGACCACGGCCACCGCGTCACCTCGGCACTGCTGTTCGGCAGTGTCGATCCGGTCCACCCGGTGCCGGTCCCGTACGGCTACATCGACCACTACCAGGTGCTCGACGAGGACACCGACGACGACCAGTGCGAGCTGTACGCCGCGATCGAACGCATCGATTCCGTACTGCGCCAACGTAAGTACGAGTTCGTCAACGTCAGTATCGGACCCGAACTGCCGATCGAGGACGACGAAGTACACGCCTGGACCGCCTTCTGGGACGACTACCTCAGCGACGGCACCACACTGGCCACCATCGCCGTCGGCAACAACGGCGAAGCCGATCGACCCAGCGGCAATGCGCGCGTGCAGGTTCCGGCCGACAGCGTCAATGCTTTGGCAATCGGCTCATCGGATCGCGTTGGTGCGCAATGGAACAGAGCGTCCTACTCCGCGATCGGGCCCGGCCGTTCGCCAGGCACCGTGAAACCCGACCTGCTCGCGTTCGGCGGCAGCGATCACGAGCCCTTCCACGTCGTCGGCCCCGACGGCACCGCCGTCCCGGACTCCGGTACCAGCTTCGCCGCCCCGATGGCACTGCGCGCGGCACTCGGCGCGCGCACCCTGTTCGGCCCGAAACTCGGCGCTCTCGATCTGAAAGCCCTGCTCGTCCACACCGCCGAAAGGCGTACCAGCTCACCGGATTCCGACTCCGGCCATGGTCGCATCGCCGCCACTCTGGCCGATATGGTCCTGTGCGGCGACGGCGAAGCCCGGGTCCTCTACCAGGGCGAACTGACCCCGGCGAAGTACCTGCGCGCCCACATCCCGCTCCCGGCGGCGCTGCCCGCGGGCATGGTCAGGATTCGCGCCACGCTCGTCTACGCCACACCGGTCGACCCTGCCGACCCCGGCAGCTACACCCGCAGCGGCCTCGACGTCACCTTCCGCCCCCACGACGAGAAATTCGCCGAGCCCACCAGAATCCACCCCGATTCGGCCCCGTTCTTCCGCGCCAACGAACTCGATCCCGAGGCCGTCCTGCGCCGCAACTCGCACAAGTGGGACACGGTGCTGCACGCCGAGCGGAGCAAGCGCGTGCACAGCCTGCGCAACCCGGTCTTCGACATCCACCACAACGCCAGGGAATCGGGTCACTCCACCGCGACCGCGCAGCCGATCCGCTATTCGATGGTGATCACTGTGCGCCACGCCAAGGTCGACGACCTGTACGAGCGGGTGCTGAGCGCGTACGTGACCCAGTTGGAGGCGCTGCGTCCGACCATCGAGATCCCCCTCGATGTCTGAGTTCCCGGCGGAGATCTTCGTCGACCCGATCGCGGCGCGGCGGCTGAGTTGTCAGAGCGTGTACCGCCTACAGCATCTGGGGGCGCGGCTGTTCGCCTGGCAGGAGGAGACGTTCACCGAACTCCTGCTCGGCCACCTCACCGGTGTCGACTACCGCATCGATGCACCCTGCCCCGATTGCGTGCCGCCGCGCAGGTGCACGTCGTGGGGGTCGGCTTCGCAGGCAACGGGTTCGGGCGGGCTCAGGCTGCTGACCAGACCCGAGGAAGGCGGCAACCGGGCTCGCGGAAGACGCGGAGTCGGCGCGGATTTCATCTACAGCGTGCAGGAACCGTCGGGTATCAGCGAGGTTCGATTGCTCATCCAAGCCAAGCGAGCCAGACGCGGTGAACCGATCAAGTCGGCGGCTCTCCCCGCCGCACAGCGAGCCGACTTACGCGACGCCGCACAGCATTTCGGCGCAACCGCCTACTACCTCTTCTACGCCGAGTCCGAGTCGGCACACGTCGGACACCTCACCCGCTGTGCCGAGCACACGAGCCCCTCGGACACCTCCATCGTGATGGTCCCCGCGCAGGTCCTCACCCGCGCGTTCGACGAGGAGAAGCGGGGTTCGATCGCGGCGGACCACGTCTTCGCACTCGGCCGCACCCTGCTGTGCCTCGACGGTTGCGCCCCCGCGCCGGGCCTGTCCGCCTTCGACCGCGTCCTCGGCTTCGTCCGCGAGGACAACCCCGACTACCAGCCCGTCGCCCCTTCGACGCGACTTCCCGGCACCCCCGCCGTCACCGTCATCGGCAAACGCGCCAAACCGCCCCGCCGCCCACCATCACGCCGCGTGACCCGCGCGGGCCACCAGGTCGGCGACGGCGAAATCCTGTGGGTCGACCTGAGCGCCGCCGACCGGTGGGCACAGCAGTCCGCACCGGACGACTCCACACCAGCGCGTGCGCCCAGCTGGTACGAAGGCGTCAGCGCCGACCGATTGCGCGAACGAACCAGCAAGTACTGGCGACTCGCACTGCACCGGGCGGTTGCGGTGCGATACGTCGCGGCCTGGGCCGACGGCGACGTGCGCGCCGTCTACCGCGTACTCGACGATTCCCTGATCATTCACCACGATCACGGCGGCAAGGTCTCCTTCGACCTCGCCGAACTCGACCCCGAATCCGCCATCCACCACCAGGTCGTGCGCCGCGCCAACGCCTATCAGGCCGCACGCTCGCCACGCGCACGCAACGTCGTCGGTTACCCCTAGCCGATTGCCCCTGAGTTGCCTGATCACACCCAGTTTCCAACCATCTACGCACCCCATGATGGACACCCACGATGATTGAGCAGCTCCACCATTTGCTAGAGTCATCCAAATGTCCACGAACACGAACTCCGTCCGCGGCCTGCCGCGCTACCCGGTGTACGCGCTCGGACGGCTCACCAAGGCGCTGCACGCCGAGATCGACGTCCCGTTGCGCGATCACTGGGTGCTCACCTTCATCTCCGAAAACGCCGACCTGACGCAGAAGAAGGTGGGCGACGCGCTCGGTATCGACCGCAGTGAAGTCGTCCGGTTGATCGACGCGCTGGAACGCGCCGACCTGGTAGAGCGCACCCGCGACGGCAAGGATCGCCGCAAATACCGGCTGCGGGTCACCGAGGCCGGGCGCAAGCAGTGCAAGCGCACCGACAAGCTGATCGCCGACGCCACCGCGCGCGTGCTGAGCAACCTCGACGAAGACGAACAGCGGCTGCTGCACCAGCTGGCAGTCACAGCGCTGGGCGAATTGCCGTCGTGATCAGCGCGGACGGCACGCCTCGCGCTGCCGTCCGGCGACACCCGCACCGAGTACCGTTGGCATCTGGTGACCATCCCGTTTGCCCTCCGGTAACCCGTTCATGAAACAACAGACACCACCGATGGGGGTCAACCGATGAGAGGTGGACTGAGCACGATGCTCGAGCCACAGATACCGGCGGTCCTTCGCGACCCGCTGCTGCGCGCGGATCTCGCCGCGCCGCCGCGCACCCTGGTCGACATTCTGACCAGCACCGCCCTCGCCCACCCGGACGCACCGGCGATCGACGACGGCACCGTCGTACTCAGCTACATGGAGCTGATCGCCACGATCGAGGCCAGGATGGCCGAGCTCACCGCGGCGGGCGTGCGACCGGGCGACCGGGTCGGCGTGCGGATGCCGTCGGGCTCGGCCGCGCTGTACGTGACGATTCTGGCCGTGCTCTACTGCGGCGCCGCCTACGTCCCCGTCGACGCCGACGACCCGGAGGAGCGCGCCAAGCTGGTCTTCGGCGAGGCCAGGGTGAGCGCGATCGCGACCGCCGACGGCATCGAATCGGCCACCACCGCCGAAGGCGACCACGACTGGAACACCCTGCCCACCCCCGCCGACGACGCCTGGATCATCTTCACCTCCGGCTCCACCGGCACCCCCAAAGGTGTTGCGGTCACCCATCGCAACGCCGCCGCCTTCGTCGATGCCGAGGCGCGCCTGTTCCTGCAGAAGGCCCCGATCGGCCCCGGCGACCGCGTGCTGGCCGGGCTGTCGGTGGCCTTCGACGCCTCCTGCGAGGAAATGTGGCTGGCCTGGCGCAACGGCGCCTGCCTCGTCCCCGCCCCGCGCGACCTGGTGCGCACCGGCGCCGACCTCGGCCCGTGGCTGATGCGCCGCGAGATCAGCATCGTCTCCACGGTGCCGACGCTGGCCGCGACCTGGCCCGCCGAAGCGCTGGATTCGGTGCGGATGTTGATCTTCGGCGGCGAAGCCGTCCCACCTGAGCTGGCCGAGCGCTTGACGGGCCCCGACCGCGAAGTGTGGAACACCTACGGCCCCACCGAGGCAACCGTGGTCGCGTGTGCCGCGCTGCTCACCGGCGAAATGCCCGTGCGTATCGGCCTGCCGCTCGACGGCTGGGACCTGACTGTCGTTGACCCACAAGGTAATCCGGTGGCCGAAGGCGAAACCGGCGAACTCGTGATCGGCGGTGTGGGCCTGGCCCGCTACCTCGACCCTGCCAAGGACGCCGAGAAGTACGCGCCACTGCCCTCGCTCGGGTGGGAACGCGCTTATCGCAGTGGCGATCTCGTGCGCAACGACCGCGAAGGCTTGATCTTCCTCGGCCGCGCCGACGATCAGATCAAGATCGGCGGCCGTCGCATCGAACTCGGCGAGCTCGACAACGCGCTGCAGCACCTGCCGGGTGTCAGCGGCGCGGCCGCCGCGATTCGAACAACCAAGGCGGGCAACAAGATTCTGGTCGGTTACCTGAGCGCCAGTCCCGATTTCGACGTGAAGAAGGCCAGAGAGATTCTGGCCGAACAACTTCCGGCCCCGCTGGTTCCGCGACTGGCCGTTGTCGCCGACCTGCCGACCCGCACCTCCGGCAAGGTCGACCGCGACGCGCTGCCGTGGCCACTGCCGTCGAACGACGAACCCGAGACCGGACTGTCCGGCACCGCGGCGTGGGTGGCGGGCCTGTGGGACGCGATCCTCGGCGCCCAACCCACCGATCTCGACGCGGAATTCTTCGATCTGGGCGGCGGTTCGCTCTCGGCGGCTCAGCTCGTCGGCGCGCTGCGTGAGCGGTACCCGCACGTCACCGTCGCCGATCTCTACGACCACCCGCGCCTGGGCTCGCTGGTCGAACTCCTCGACGGCAGCGCACCGGTCGCGGCCGTCGACGTACGCGTGGTGAAACCGACCCCGTTGCGCGCGCAGATCATCCAGGTACTCGCCACGATTCCGCTGACCACCCTCACCGGATTGCAGTGGGTCACCTGGCTGACCGTGGTCTCCGGCATCGCGAGTTGGTCGGGTTCGCTGCCGTGGCTGCCGCGCCTGTCGTGGTGGTGGATTCTGCTGGCGTTCGTGCTGTTCATCTCGCCGATCGGCCGGATGACGATCTGCGTGGTCGGCGCCCGAATCCTGCTCGCCGGATTACGCCCCGGTTCCTATCCACGCGGCTCGTCGGTGCATCTACGACTGTGGGCCGCCGTACGACTCTCCGAGGCCAGCGGTGCCGAAAGCCTTTCCGGCGCACCGCTGATGGTCCCGTTCGCTCGTGCACTCGGCGCCAAGATCGGCAAGGGCGTCGACCTGCACAGCCTGCCCCCGGTCACCGGCATGCTCGAACTCGGCGACGGCGCCAGCGTCGAACCCGAGGTGGACCTGTCCGGTTACTGGGTCGACGGCGACATCGTGCACATCGGTGGCATCACCATCGGTGACGGCGCGGTGATCGGCGCCCGCTCGATCCTGTTGCCCGGCAGCAAGATCGGTAAGAAGGCCGAGATCGCGGCAGGCTCCGCTGTGTCGGGCAAGGTCAAGGGTGAGCAGGAATGGGCGGGCTCGCCTGCCGCCAAGACCGGCAAGTCGCAACACCGCTGGCCCGACCACTCCCCGGAACGCGCACGGCACTGGCTGGTCGTGTTCGGTCTGTCGTCGATGGTGCTGGCCGCGATGCCCGTGTTCGGCCTCGCCGTCGGCGGCACCTTCATCGCCTGGTGGGTCCGCGAGGAGACCACCATCAGCGCCGCCGCCCTGCGCGGTTTCGCCATCCTGCCGCTGGCCACCCTGCTCAGTCTCGGCGTGTACGCCGTGGCCACCGTGATCGCGGTACGTCTGCTCAGCATCGGTCTGCGCGAGGGTTATCACCCCGTGCGCAGCCGCACCGGCTGGCAGGTGTGGGCCACCGAACGCCTCCTGGATTCGGCACGCACCTTCCTGTTCCCGCTCTACGCCAGCCTGCTCACCCCGGTCTGGCTGCGGCTGCTCGGGGCGAAGATCGGCAAGAACGTCGAGGCGTCGACCGTGCTCATGCTGCCCAAGTTCACCGTGATCTCCGACGGCGCGTTCCTGGCCGACGACACCATGATCGGCAGCTACGAACTCGGTGGCGGCTGGTTGCGCATCGGCGAATCCAAGGTCGGCAAGCGCGCCTTCCTCGGCAACTCGGGCATGACCGCGCCCGGCCGTCGCGTGCCCAAGAACGGCCTCGTCGCGGTGCTCTCGGCCGCACCGAACAAGGCCAAGGCGGGCTCGTCGTGGCTGGGTAGTCCGCCGGTGCGGTTGCGCCGCGCGACCGAATCCAGCGACACCTCACGCACCTTCGATCCGCCGCTGCGACTGAAGCTGGCTCGTGCCTTCGTGGAGACCTGCCGGTTGATCCCGGTGATGGTGACCTTCGCCATCGGCCTCGGCGTGCTGCTCGTGCTCGCACTGATCGCCCAGCACACCGATTACCTCGTCGCCGCGCTCGTCTCCGGACTCGTGCTGATGGCGGCGGGCGCGCTCGCCGGCGCCATCGCGGTGGCCGCTAAGTGGTTGATAGTCGGGCGAATTCGCGCGGTGGAGTACCCGCTGTGGAGCTCGTTCGTGTGGCGCAACGAGGTCTCCGACGCCTTCGTCGAAACCGTCGCCGCGCCGTGGTTCGCGCGTGCCGCCACGGGTACTCCGGTGATGAATCTGTGGTTGCGCGGACTCGGTGCCAAGATCGGCCGCGGGGTATGGTGCGAGTCCTATTGGCTACCGGAGGCGGACCTGGTGACACTCGGTGACGGCGCGACCGTTGAACGCGGCTGCGTGGTGCAAACGCACCTGTTCCACGACCGGATCATGTCCATGGACACCGTGACACTCGAAGCGGGCGCCACCCTCGGACCGCACTGCGTCGCCCTGCCCGCCGCCCACATCGGCGCGGGCGCCACCATCGGCCCGGCCTCGCTCGTCATGCGCGGTGACGTGGTTCCCCCGTCGACGCGCTGGTGGGGCAACCCCATTTCGCCCTGGACCGATCCCGCGTCGACGCGGGAGTCGAGGCAGCGCGGAGCCGCCTGATGCGGAGCAAGTTCTACGAGGACCCCATCGATAACTACCTGCCGCAGAACGGCAATCGCGGCTACCGCGTGTCCCGCTACGAGCTGGAGCTGAGCTACAAACCGGCCAGCAACCGGCTCGCCGGACGCGCGGTGGTCATCGCGGTCACCACCACGGTGCGGCCGTGGTTCACCCTCGACCTGTCGCAGGCGCTGACGGTGTCGAAGGTGCTGGTCAACGGGTCGAAGGCGGCGAAGTTCGTCCATCAGCAGGGCAAACTCGCGGTGACCCCGCAGCAGAAGATCCCCGCCGGTGGCGTCCTCGAGATCACCGTCCACTACTCGGGCACCCCCAAACCGGTGCGCGGGCCGTGGGGCGAGGTCGGCTGGGAGGAACTCACCGAGGGCGCGCTCGTCGCGAGCCAGCCCAACGGCGCCGCCTCCTGGTTCCCATGCGACGACCACCCGAGTTCCAAAGCGTCCTACCGGATTTCGATCACCACCGACAGCCCGTTCTACGCGCTGGCCAACGGCACCCTGCTCAGCAAGCAGGCCAAGGCGAGCCAGACGACCTGGGTGTACGAGATGGCCGAGCCGATGGCGAGCTATCTGGCGACGATCCAGATCGGCAACTACCGCAAGTACCGGGTCGGCGCGGTCGGCGAACCGGTGCCGATGCACGCCGTCATCCCACCGCGGTTACGGGCGAACTTCGACCACGATTTCGCCCGTCAGCCGCAGATGATGGCGCTGTTCACCGAGAAGTTCGGGCCGTATCCGTTCGACGATTACACCGTGGTCGTCACCGACGACGAACTCGATATCCCGATCGAGGCGCAGGGCATCTCGATCTTCGGCGCCAACCACTGCGACGGCAAGCGCGGCGCGGAACGCCTTGTCGCACACGAACTCGCGCATCAGTGGTTCGGTAACAGCCTGACGCTGAAGCGGTGGCAGGACATCTGGCTGCACGAAGGCTTCGCCTGTTACGCGGAGTGGATCTGGTCAGAGGCGTCCGGCGGGGCGACCGCCGATCAGCTGGCTCGGGCCGCGCGCACGAATCTGGCGCGCCAGCCACAGGACATCATCGTCGGCGATCCCGGACCCAAGGACATGTTCGACGACCGCGTCTACAAGCGGGGCGCGCTCACCTTGCACGCGCTGCGGCTGGAACTGCGCGATCACCTGTTCTTCGAACTGATTCGCGAATGGACCGCGCGGTACCGGCATTCCTCTATTACTACGGAGGAGTTCGTCGATCTGGCCGGTCATTACAGTGTGGCGCCGTTGCGCGGGCTGTTCGCGATCTGGCTCGGCACCAAACCGCTGCCGCAATTACCGCCGCTGGGCGGGCAGGCGCATCAAACACCCGGTTAAGCACACCTCCGGCCGGGTGCAGCTAGGCGTCGGCGCCCATCAGACTGGCGTCAGCCAGGTGCCCCACGGGGTGTTGCGCAGGACGGTATAGACGGCGAGCAGGCCGAAGAAGGACCACACGATCACCGGGCTGATGCTGGGCACGCGCCAGCGTTGGCCGCGGCGGGCGCGCCGGAACCAGTCGGCGACGAAGATCACGAACGCGAGGGTGAGCGGCACGGCGAGCAGATTGCTGTGCAACGAGTCGACGATGTTGCCGTCGGTGAGGTTGTGCATCGCGCGCATGCCGCCGCAGCCGGGGCAATAGACCCCGAACAGCGCGTAGACCGGGCACAGGCCGTAGGAACCCTCGACGTGCGGGTCGCGGAAATGCAGCAGGGCCAGCGTTCCGATGCCGAGACCGGCTGCTAGCAGCGGCGGCGTGAACCGCTGCCAGGCGGGCGCGGGCTCCGGTTCGGGGCCTGCGCCGGAAATCCCGGCCATGACGTGCGCGTTGTCCACTCCCCTACGGTAGCGGCGGGCGAACGTCACCGCCAGCACCACCCGACTCGCCGAGATCCGCCACGCCGGTCCGGATTGTTATCGATACTGTGTAATTTTCCGGCGAAATCAGGCGATTTCACAGTGATGGAGCCCACAGCAGCCCAGTTCACAACAAGTGGGACACTGCGACCCGCTAACACTAGCTAGCACCCCAGCTCGCACTGTACGGTGGCCTACGACACAAAGGAGTGCCACATGCTTGCGAAGTCGATGATGACGGTTGCGGCAGCGCGAACCAAGGTCTCGCAGTTCGAGTCCGGCGCACTGACCGCACAGTTCCGTGCCGGACTACGGACCCGCAGTTTCGCCACCGCGAAACTCAACGCCCCCACCGCCGAGCACCGGGTCGTCCCGGTGACCACCGCGGACGGCGCGCAGCTCCGAGTCCACGTCTACGGTCCCGATACCGCCCCCACCCTGGTGCTCGTCCACGGCTGGGCCTGCAGCATCGAGTACTGGAACCCGCAGATCAGCGCCTTCGCCGGCGAGTACCGCGTGGTCAGCTACGACCAGCGCGGCCACGGCGAATCCACCCTCGGCACCGCCGCCCCCAGCGAGAACACCCTGGCCGACGACCTGTCCGCCGTCCTCGACGCGACGCTGCGCGGGGACGAGAAGGCCGTCCTGGCCGGGCACAGCATGGGCGGGCTCACCATCCAGGCCTGGGCCAAGCACCACCCCGAGCAGGTGTCGGCGCGCGCGTCGGCCGTCCTGCTCGCCAACACCGCCAATGCCGCGATCCGCTGGGAAACCGACATGCTGCCGGTGCTGAACAAGCAGCTCACTGTCGCCCAGTACCCGGTGACCCTGCTCGGCGCGCCGGTGCGGATGCCGCAGCCGGTGAGCGAGTCGCTGCTGTTCGCGCCGCTGCCGATCCCCGGTGGCTGGCTCACCCAGCAGATCTTCCGCAGTCGCATTCTGACCCCGGAGGCCACCGCCGACGAGGTCGATTTCGCGATGGGCATCATCCGTTCCTGCCGCCCGGTCGCGCGTGGCCGCCACGCCGCCGCCATGGCCGATATGGATCTGTCGGAAGGCACCGCCAATCTGAACGCCCCGACCACCGTGATCGCCAGCGCCAGGGATCGCCTACTCCCGCAGCGTCTTTCGCGTCCGATCGTCGACATCCTGCGCCGCACCGGCCACCTGGCCGATTTCCATGTGCTGCCGCACGGCCACCTCAGCAATATCGAAGACACCGTCGCCTTCGACACCGTGCTCCACCAGATCCTGCGCAGCTCCATGAACTCTCGGGCCACTCGCCGCAACGTCGCTGCCCGCTGACCCGAGCCAGTTCTCCTGAGACCGATCAACGGCGATCGGCTCAGGGGTAACTCGAACCGAGGCCCCCGATCTCTTCGATCGGGGGCCTCACTTCGTTTTCAAGGTCTGAGCAGGCCCCAGTACACGGCCCAGAGTGTGAAACCGATTCCAGCGCAGACGATCATGGCCCATCGGATCTGTTGCCCCCTACCTCGAGGACGGCGGACGATGACGAAGCCGAGCGCGACCACCGCGCCGCAGGCGATCACCTGCAAAGCCACCCAGGGCAGGGTGCGGCCGTACAGCAGTGGACCGAATTCCGTCGCCCTCGATGATGCGACGAACAGCAGTTGCGCGAAGGCGCCGACGATGCCGATTACCGACGCTGCCAACAGGATTCGTGTCGGCGCCACACTGGGCAGTCGCCATGCTTCGACGAAGCCGGTCAGTGCGTAACCGAGCAGTGCGAGCACTGTCACCGCCAAGAGGATGAGCTGGGCGGTGGGCGACTCCCACCACTTCAGCGGAGACAACGGTGTCACCGAATGTCCCTGTGCTGCAGGTGGATCGGCTTGCGTATCGGCAGTGCCAGGTAGCCCGTTCACCCAGTCGCCCATGAGCTGGGCATAGCCGGGTGCCAGCTCGTCGCCCTTGTCGAAACCGTCGGTCGTTGTGAAGCCGCCGTGCTGGGCATTCTCTAGTGTGCGCAAGGTGTAGTTCGTTTTTCCGGCGCGGTCGAAGACTTCCTGAAAGCCGCGCAGGCTGTCGCCCGGCGGGGTCAGCCGATCCAGCTCACCCCAGATTCCCAGCACCGGCTGTTGGATCCGGGCCAGCACGGGTAGCGGGTCGTAGTCGGCCTGAGCGAACAACCCCACGCCCGCCATCACCCGGATCCCATTGCGCCCCAGCACATCGACCATCGAGCCACGAACACCCGCAGCCTCGAATCTGGTCTCGTTGGCCCAGGTCTGCTGTGCTGCCGGTGCGCCCGAGTTGGCGCCGATGGTGATCAGGAACGCGGCTTCGGCCGACCGCGACACCGCCAGCGGCGCGACCCAGCCGCCCTCCGATAGTCCCCAGATCCCGACCTTCGCCGGGTCAACCTCCGGCCGATTACGCAGTGCCGCAACAGCGCTGAGCGCATCGTCGGCGAGCAGGGAGTAGTCGCGGTGGGCGGGAGTGTAGTCCTCGGTGCGCTTGTCGTAGCGCAGCGCAACGATGCCTTCGCGCGCCAAAGCCGCTGCTACTCGGTCGTATTGCGGGCTCTTCTCCGTTCCCGAGCCGTGCACGAGCACCACGCCTGGTCGGCCGCTCGCGCCCGCAGGGGCGTGGATCGTGCCGTTGGTTGTCGTTGCGTCGGAACGGGTGAAGGTGATGTCGGTGATGTCATCGGCTCGCGCGAGCGGAGCGCCGACCATCAGGGCAGCAATCATGCTGGCGAACAAAGCAATTCGAATAAGCATGGTTCTACTCGTTCATTCCTGGCGCCGGGAAGGCGATGAACCGGGTCAGCACCCGGCGCGTGCCCGGCCTACCCTCAGCGTGGGTGGACTGGAATCGCTTGAGGAGCGCGAGGTAGTCCTCGCAGAAGGCGTCGAGTTCCTCGCGCGTCGCGTAGATCGCACCGCGCGAGAACGGCATCGCATCGGCCCAGTCGCCGAGATGGTCGCGTTCGGCCCGGAATCGCTGGAACGACTCGATGTCCTCGGTGATGTGCTGTGCGACAAGCCCTTCCAGCAGTTCACGCATCTCCGGTGACTGATCCTTGTCCAACCGATAGCGCAGATCCTTCGGCGGCGAACGCCACCACCGCTCCTTACCCTTCGCCAGCTCGGGCGCCTCCTCGATGAAGCCGTGTTCGGCGAGTTGGCGCAGGTGGTAGCTGGTGGCGCCGGTGTTCTCCTCCAGCCTCGCCGCCAAGGCAGTCGCAGTCGCCGGGCCGTGCTCGGCGAGCGCGCGCAGGATGCGCTGACGAAGGGGGTGCGCGAGCGCTCGCAGCGCGGCGGGATCGGTGATCTCTCTCGGCGGTACGTCCATAGTTGCACAGTACTCTTTGCACAAATAACTGTGCAAAGAACTTTATGCAACATTGGGTCGTAGGCCGTGGCACTATCGACAGCACGCTCGTCTCCAGAGACGGAGGACCCGTGTACATCTACACCAACCTGTCCGCCGCACTGCGCGACAAAACCTCGCCGCTACGCGAGTACCTGCACGAACGATTCCCCCACACCAGGGGCGTGCAGGCCGAGTACCGGCGCGAAGCAGGCCCGCTCCTGGTCGACACCGGCGGCGCCAACCCCGCCACCCTCGGCGCCGCCTTCGACTTCTCCGTCCGCTTCCTGCTCGTCCCCCACCACGCACCGGTCCTACCGCTGCTCGGCTTCTTCGGCCACCCCCGCGAGTCGGCCGTCGTCGAATCGGTGATCGAAACCGCCCAGGCCGCCGTCGCCCCGACCGCCCCCGACGTCGACCGCCTCAGCCGAGCCTGCTGGGCCCTCGCCTTGTGCACCGACGTCTACCGCCGCGGCCTACTCCGCGATTCCGCCCTCGACACCCTCCTCAGAACCGGCCGCTTCACCCCCGACCACCTCCTCGCCCTCACGCCTCCCGACGCGATCCGCCAACTCTGGGAACTCCGCGGCCTCGCTGAAGACCACCTCCTCCCCCACCTAGGCCCACCCACATTCCCCGGCCCCACCTTCGACGCCTCCACCCTCTGCAATGCCGACGCCGACCTCATCAGCGCAGGCCTACTCCTGGACCTCAAAACCCACCTCGGCCCCAAAAACCAACGCACAGGAGTCCGCTCCGACTCCCTCTCCGCCAACGACCTCTACCAGGTGATCGCCTACGCCCTCTTCGACCACACCAACACCTACGCCCTCACCGACGTAGGCATCTACTCAGCCCGCTACGCCCACCTCGCCACCTGGCCCCTCCCCACCCTCCTCACCACCCTCGCAGGCACCGACATCGATATCGCCCACGAACGCGAAACAGTCTGGGATCTCCTCGGCGGCCACTGAGTTCGCAACTCTCGCTTTGCCAGATCCGGTTTCGAATACTCACCCGAATCCGTTGGGCCAGTTGCGATCTCGCTCCAACAATTCCACGCATGCGAAAGTCGGCCCCACTACCCTTACTCCATGCGTGCAGTACTACGTTTGATCGCCCTCGTCGTAACCGTCGGGGTGGCGAGCAGCGTGCTGCCCGGCATGGAGCTGGTCTACTCCTCCACGGCATGGGCCGGTAAATCGCTGGCAGTGCTGGCCGTGGCCACCACCTTCTGGCTGATCAGAGGCATCGTCTACGGCGGCATCAACATCGAGTTCCAAACGTCGACACCCCAGCTGTACACGCTCCTCGCACTGGCCTTCGTCGCAGCCAACACCCTCCTGGTCCTACTGGTCGGCCAGCTCAGCGACTGGCTCGACTACGGGCTGCGAATCAACAACCTAGGCACCGCGATCACCTTGGCGACCACCATCACGGCCGTGAACAACCTGGCCAACTGGCCCGTCGACGACGAAATAACCTATTACACCCGATAGAACACAAAACAGGCCCTCCCGGCGAACCGGAAGGACCTGCGATCTGGAGCCGCCTGGGGGAATCGAACCCCCGACCTTTTCATTACGAGTGAAGCGCTCTACCGACTGAGCTAAGGCGGCGTGCCGTTTAGGCGACGCGAGTCTATCGCGGGAATGGGTAGAACGCGAAAACGGGTGGTCAGGTGGTGCGGGCGGTGATGAGGGTGGCGGTCATGGCGGCTATGGCGAAGCGGGGTTTTACGTTGAGGTCGAGGGCTTCGCGGCAGGCCAGGACGGCGTCGATGCTGCGGAGGAGGCCTTCGGGGCGGACGGACGTGGCGAGGTCGGTGATTTCGCTCGACATGTCGGGGTGGGTGAGGGTGATGGGGGTGCCTCGGCCTGCGAAGCGCATGGCGAGGGCGTCGCGGTACATGCCGGCGATGTCGATGAGGGCGCGGTCGAGGGCGTCGCGGCCGGTGCGGGTGGCTCGGGATTTCTGGCGTTTTTCCAGGTCTTTGAGGACGCCTGCCGAACCTCGGGTGGCCGTGCCCGCGCCTTTGCCGGTGCCGCCCGCGCCGAGGGCGGTGGCGAGTTCGTCGCGTTCGCGGTCGTCGCGGTCGGCGCTCATCAGTTTGGCTTCGTCGTCGGCGGACTTCACCAGTTCGTCGGCGGCGAGGTAGGCGGCGCCGGGGCGTTCGGTGGCGACGACCAGGGCGAGGGCGCGCTTGCGGCGTTGGCGGGCGTCTTCGTCGGTGGCCAAGCGGCGGGCTCTGCCGACGTGGCCGCCGCTGACCGAGGCCGCCCAGTCGGCGGTTTTCGGGTCGAGTTGGTCGCGGTCGCGCAGTACCTGGGCGATGGCGGGGACGGTCGGGGTCACCAGGTGGACGTGCCTGCAGCGCGAGCGCAGGGTGACGGAGATGTCCTCGGGGTCGACGGTCGGGGCGCACAGCAGGAAGACGGTGCGGTCCGGCGGTTCTTCGACCACTTTGAGCAGGGCGTTCGCCGCACCTTCGGTGAGGCGGTCGGCGTCCTCGACGACCACGACCTGCCAGCGGCCAGTACTCGGGCGGCGCGCCGCGATCTGCACGATCGCCCGCATCTCCTTGGTGCTGATGCTGAGGCCTTCGGGGATGATGCGCCGCACGTCACCGTGGGTGCCCGCCATCGTGGTGGTGCAGGCATGGCACTTTCCGCAGCCGACGATTTCGGGATCCGTGCATTGCAGCGCCGCCGCGAAACACAGCGCCGCTACTGATCGACCCGAGCCGGGAGGCCCGGTGAACAGCCACGAATGCGTCATCGCACCGGTGACCACACCGGCCCGCGCCGCCGCGGCGGCAGCGGCCAGCTCGGTCTCGACCACGTCCTGGCCGACCAGTCGATCGAAGACACCTGCCACGCGCTACACCCTAGCCTCGCGGTCCGACAGGGTTCGCGGACGGCTAGGCCGGGCGACGCGCACGCGTAGTTCCTGAACCGCGCGCCATGACCGGGCCGACGAACACCCGGCGCGTTGAGCACACACGTCTATCCAGGGCCGGACCATGACCTCACTGTCGCCGGACAGCCTGCGAAGCAGCTGCCCATGAGACGATCAATCCTCTTCTGTCCCAGCAGGTTTCGCGGCGGCCTTCTTCGCTGGAGCCTTCTTGGCAGCCGTCTTCTTCGCGGTCGTCTTCTTGGCCGCGGTCTTCGTGGCCGTCTTCGTCGCGGTCGACTTGGCTGCAGCCTTCTTGGCAGGTGCCTTCTTGGCCGCCTTCTTCGCCGTCGTCTTCTTCGCAGCCTTCTTCACCGGACCACGCGCCCGGCGATCAGCCAACAGCTCGGACGCGCGCTCGTCGGTGATCGACTCGACCTCGTCACCCTTGCGCAGGCTCGCATTGGTCTCGCCGTCGGTGACGTACGGGCCGAAGCGGCCGTCCTTGATCACCATCGGCTTGTCCGTGGCGGAGTCATTGCCCAGCTCACGCAACGGCGCCGCGGCTGCCGCCTGACGTCCGCGACGCTTGGGCTCGGCGTAGAGCTTCAGCGCCTCCTCGAGGGTGACCGAGAACAGTTGATCCTCGGTTGCCAGCGAACGAGAGTCGGTGCCCTTCTTCAGGTATGGGCCGTAGCGGCCGTTCTGCGCGGTGATCTCCTCGCCCGACGTGGGGTCGTTGCCGACCACGCGGGGCAGCGAGAGCAGCATCAGCGCGTCGTCGAGGGTGATCTCGGCCAAGTCCATCGACTTGAACAGAGATCCGGTGCGCGGCTTGACCTCTGCCGCCTTCTTGGTCTTCTTCGCGGGCGCCGCATCCGGGTCGGGCGCGGGCGGTTCCGGCAGTACCTCGGTGACGTACGGGCCGAAACGTCCTTCCTTGGCGACGATTTCGTGTCCCGACACCGGGTCGACGCCGAGCGAACGACCCTCCTGCGGCGTCGAGAACAGCTTCTCGGCGACCTCGGGCGTCAGCTCATCCGGCGGCAGATCGTCGGGCAGGTTCGCCCGCTGCGAGATCCGATCCCCTTCGGGGTCATCGGGATTGATGATCATCCGCTCGAGATACGGACCGAAGCGGCCGACGCGGACCACGACGTCGCGGCCCTCTTCGTCGACGAACATCTTGATCGAGTTCACTTCGCGCGCGTCGATGTCGTCGAGCTGCACGGAGACCATCTTCTTCAGGCCACCCGAACGCGCGACCGAACCCTCGGCGCCGGACTCGCCACCGAAGTAGAAGGCGGACAACCAGTTTCCACGCTGCTCGCGACCACCGGCGATCGCGTCGAGGTCGTCCTCCATCGCGGCGGTGAAGTCGAAGTCGACGAGCCTGCCGAAGTAGGCCTCGAGCAGACCGACCACCGCGAACGCCACCCAGGCCGGGGCGAGCGCGCTGCCGCGCTTGTATACATAGCCTCGGTCGAGGATCGTCTTGATGATCGAGGAGTAGGTCGACGGGCGACCGATGCCGAGGTCTTCCAGCGTTTTGATCAGCGAGGCTTCGGTGTAGCGGGCGGGCGGGTTGGTGCTGTGACCGTCCGGGTTGAGCTCGACCGCGGTGACGCTCTGGCCCTCTTCCAGTGCGGGCAAACGGGATTCGGCGTCGTCGGACTGGCCGCCCGCCTCTTCGTCGACACTCTCGACATACGCCTTGAGGAAGCCCGCGAAGGTGATGGTGCGACCCGAAGCCGAGAACACGCACTCCTCGCCGGTGCGCGCGGTGCCGGTGATGCGCAGGGTCAGCGTGGTGCCGCGCGCGTCGACCATCTGCGAGGCGACGGTGCGCTGCCAGATCATCTCGTAGAGCTTGAACTCGTCGTTGTCGACCTTCGAGGCCAGCTGACCGGGCGTCATGAAGGTGTCACCCGAGGGACGAATCGCCTCGTGTGCCTCCTGCGCGTTCTTGACCTTGCGGGTGTACTGGCGCGGCGACGGCGAAACATACTCCGCGCCGTAGAGCTGGGTCGCCTGCGAACGAGCCGCCGCGATCGCCGACTCCGACAGCGTCGTGGAGTCGGTACGCATGTAGGTGATGTAGCCGTTTTCGTACAGCCGCTGCGCGACCCGCATCGTGCGCTCGGAGGTGAACCGCAGCTTGCGGCCCGCTTCCTGCTGCAACGTCGACGTCATGAACGGCGGATACGGCTTGCGCGTGTACGGCTTGGCCTCGGCCGAGCTCACCTCGAGCGCGGCGCCGTCGAGCGCCTCGGCCAGTCGACGGGCGTAGGCCTCGTCGAGCACGACCACGCCGGTGGCCGACTTGAGCTGGCCGTCGGAACCGAAGTCGCGACCGGAGGCGACGCGATCGCCCTGGACCTGCACCAGGCGCGCGCCGAACGTACGCGGGTTGGTCGAATCGGACTTCTCGTCGGGACCGGCGTCGAGCTTGGCGGCGATATCCCAGTACCCGGCGGAGCGGAACGCGATGCGCTCGCGCTCACGCTGCACGATCACGCGGGTGGCGACGGACTGCACGCGACCGGCGGACAGCCGCGGCATGACCTTCTTCCACAGCACCGGGGAGACCTCGTAGCCGTAGAGGCGGTCCAGGATGCGGCGGGTTTCCTGCGCGTCGACCAGATCGTTGTCGAGTTCGCGCGTGTCGGCGGCGGCCGCGAGGATGGCGGGCTCGGTGATCTCGTGGAAGACCATCCGGCGGACCGGGACCTTCGGCTTGAGCGTTTCGAGCAGGTGCCAGGCGATGGCCTCGCCCTCGCGGTCGGGGTCGGTGGCGAGGTAGAGCTCGTCGGCGTCGGCCAGCAAGCTCTTGAGCTCGGCGACCTTGGCCTTCTTATCCGGGTTCACCACATAGATCGGCTCGAAGTCGTGATCGACGTCGACACCGAGGCGCGCCCACGGCTGCCCCTTGTATTTGGCGGGCACGTCGGCGGCACCGCGCGGCAAGTCGCGGATGTGGCCCACCGAGGCCTCGACGGTGTAGTTACGACCCAGATAGGGCGCGATCTTGCGGGCCTTCGTCGGGGACTCGACGATCACGAGACGACGCAGGGGTCGGCCCTGGTCGGCTGAACTGCGGTCTCGTGTTGCCACCGGCGAACACCTTCCTTCTTGATCCGCGCGTCGGGAGGTCCGCTCGGTGCGCGGCTGGGGCTGACAGTGACGTTCGGACATCACCATCAGTGACGTTTATACCCTGCGCACTAGGGGTAGAGCTGCGTACCTGGCGGCTGGCGCCGCGGGCTCTCGGCCTGGAAGCCTCGATCTTCCCTCCCGCCGGGCACTCCTTCGTCGCACTGACAACGGTCAGACGTCCCGGGACCCTCTGGTCAGTCCAGATCAAGGCGGCCGAGAACCGAAAACCCCGCTGCCGTGGCCGATGCTACCCGGAAATGACTCGTCCCCCTCCTCCGCGTACGGAGGAGGGGGACGAGGCGTTGTTGTGTTTCGCAGCTCAGGAGAGCGCGCGAACGCCGGTAGCCTGGGGGCCCTTGGTGCCCTGGCCGACCTCGAATTCGACCTTCTGGTTTTCCTCGAGGGTACGGAAGCCCGTGCCCTGGATCTCCGAGTAGTGGACGAAGACGTCAGCTGAGCCGTCCTCAGGCGCGATGAAGCCGAACCCCTTCTCCGCGTTGAACCACTTCACAGTTCCCTGTGCCATTCTGTTTCCTTCTCTTTCTACCGGAATCGGCGGACAACTGGGTTCGTCCACCGGGCCCGTTCCGACCGCTGTACTGTTGGTCCCCCTGCAAGGAAATCCTGAGCACGGCGTTCGCAACAACGATCCTGCTGATGGTTTGGACCTTGGATCCGTCCCTCGAACACAGAAGCTTGCGACCGAGACCCAGTGAACCATGTCTTTGGGCAATTCGACAGTCGAGTTACCGACTATTTGCAAAATTCATGATCTTGCGAATGTGCAGGTAAGGGAGAGATTGGGTGTATCCGTACTTTTGGTCTGTTTGCTTCTAGATAACCGAGTGAGCTTCCAGCAAACTTGCTGTGACCCAGATCGCTACTGGGTTACGAAATCCCAGGTAGTGGTTGGCGCACACACACGTTTCACACTTCGCGTGTCGCGTGAGAGGAGGACCGGATGAATCCGGCAGACCGGACCGAGCTCCGAGCGCGCAAAGCGAGCGACAGCTACGGGCGATCGTTGCTGAATCGTGTCCTGACCGAAGCGGCCGCAGGCGGCAACCCGTTGACCCACGTGGCCGAGCTGCCCGCGCAGCGCGCCACCACCACCGAATGGCCGGACTGGGTGCCATCGGAGCTGGTCACAGCCCTGGACGCGCAAGGGATCGAGCTGCCGTGGGCACACCAGACCCGCACGGCCGAGCTGGCGGCGGGCGGAAACCATGTGGTCGTGAGCACGGGAACAGCGTCGGGGAAGTCGCTCGGCTACCAACTGCCGGTGCTCACCGCGCTGCACGACGACCCGCGCGCCACCGCGCTGTACCTGTCGCCCACCAAGGCGCTCGGGGCCGATCAGCTGCGTGCCGTCGGCAGCCTGATTCACGACAACCCCCTGCGTGAGGCCCATCCGGCGAGCTACGACGGCGATACGCCGGCCGAGATCAGGCAGTGGGTGCGGGCCAACGCGCGCTGGATCTTCACCAATCCCGACATGCTGCACGTCGGGATTCTCCGCTCACATCAGCGCTGGGCGCGGGTGCTGCGAAACCTGCGATATGTGGTGGTCGACGAATGTCACGCATATAGAGGAGTGTTCGGTTCGCATGTCGCGCTGGTGCTGCGCAGGCTGCGCCGACTCGCTCAGTTCTACGGCGCGGACCCGGTGTTCATCCTGTGCTCGGCCACCAGCGCCGATCCGGCAGCGTCGGCAGGCAGGCTGATCGGGGCGCCGGTCACCGCGGTCACCGAGGACTGCTCGCCGCGCGGCGCACGGACTGTCGCGCTGTGGGAACCGCCGCTGAGTGCGACCGTGACCGGGGAGAACGGGGCGCCGGTGCGACGGACCGCTACCAGCGAAGCAGCCAAGATCATGGCCGCCCTGGTGGCCGAGGGCGCGCGGACGCTCACCTTCGTTCGTTCGCGGCGCGGTGCCGAGCTGATCGCGCTCGACGCTCGGCGCGTGCTCGCGGAAACAGCGCCTGAGCTGCAGGAAAGGGTGGCGGCATATCGGGCGGGTTACCTGGCCGAGGACCGGCGCGAGCTCGAGCAGTCGCTGTCGCAGGGGACCTTGCTCGGGGCGGCCAGTACCAATGCGCTCGAGCTCGGTGTGGATATCGCGGGCTTGGATGCGGTGGTCATCGCCGGTTTTCCGGGGACGGTCGCCTCGTTCTGGCAGCAGGCGGGACGGGCGGGCAGGCGGTTGCAGGGTTCGCTGGTGGTGCTCGTAGCTACCGACGATCCACTCGACACCTACCTGGTGCACCACCCGGAAGCGCTGCTCGACCGGCCGATCGAGGCCACCATCACCGACCCGTACAGCCCCTACATCCTCGGCCCCCAGCTGCTGTGCGCGGCGATGGAACTGCCGCTCACCGACGAGGAGGTGAGCGAGTACCGGGCCGACGAAGTACTGGCTGACCTGGCCGAACAGGGCTTGATCCGGCGCAGGACGAGCAGCAGGGGCGCACGCTGGCACATCACCGCGCACACCCACCCGCACGACGATGTCGACGTGCGCGGCGGGCTCGGCTCGCCGGTCGCGATCGTCAACGCCGAAACCGGGCGACTGCTCGGCACCGCCGACGCGGGCCGGGCACCCGCCACGCTTCACACCGGGGCTGTGCACCTACACCAGGGCGAGACCTATCTGGTCGACGAACTCGACCTCGAGGGCGGTGTCGCGTTCGTCAACGAGGTGGATCCCGGCTTCACCACCAGCTCTCGGCAGGTCACCTCGATCACCGTCGAAGGGGTGATCGAGGAGCGCGCGTTCGGTGCCGTCACCGCGGCATCGGCGCAGGTCGCGGTCACCAACCAGGTGGTCGGCTACCTGCGGACTCTGGTGACCGGCGAGGTGCTCGACCAGGTGGAGCTCGATCTGCCCGCGCACACGCTGCACACCAAGGCTGTGCTCTACACCGTCACGCCCCAACTGCTCGCGGCCGCGGACATCTCCGACGAACAGTTGCCCGGCGCATTGCACGCGGCCGAACATGCCGCCATCGGCATGTTGCCGCTGGTCGCGGGGTGCGACCGCTGGGACATCGGCGGTGTCTCCATCGCCGAACATCCGGACACCGGGGCGCCGACAGTGTTCGTCTACGACGGCCAGCCGGGTGGCGCAGGGTTCGCCGAGCGTGGGTTCGCCCAGCTCACGGACTGGTTGTCGGCCACGTTGAGCGTGATCCGCAGCTGTGAGTGTCAGGACGGGTGCCCCTCGTGTGTGCAGTCGCCCAAGTGCGGCAACGGCAACAACCCGCTGGACAAGGACGCCGCCGCGCGCTTGCTCGGCGCCGTTCTCGGCGAACTGGCGACCCACGGCGACCCCGCTGTTTCGTGATGTCCCCGCGCCCACCACGTGACCGGCGATACACCCGGCTCGCGGAATGCTGGTCACTTGTCCGAATTAGTGTTGACCAGCGACGATATATACAGGAGTGCTCGCCGCCCGAATAAAAAGGACCACTTTTATATTAACTGGTCCATAGCCAACCGGAACCGGAGGTACCGCTTGCTCCTTTCTTTCATTTTTTTCTTGCACAGATCAAAGAATGCGCATGAAATAGCGCAAACACCCTTCCGGTAAATTCCGAATTGGTTCGGTGCGGAACAACCACCGACCAGTGATAACACTTCTGCGTCACCCATTCTCTTCCACCGGACCCGCCCTGGCCGAAGCTCGCACCGAACGCGTGCCGAACACTCCCGCCGTTACGTTCGCCTCGACATCGACAACAACGTCCCATTGCGCCACGGCACATCGGCGCACCTTCGCTCCCATCCGTCGAGCGACCTCGGAAGCCTCCGCGCACCCGACCTCCGCGCCTTCCGCCAGCATCACCGCCGCGGCCAAGGCACCCAGATCTGCGGCCCCCTGCGCCCGGTGCCGAGCGACCACCACCGCGCCCACTTGCGCGACCACCAGCGTGAAACAGATCAACGCCGCCAGCACCACACACACGAACACCGTCGCCCCGCCCTCATCCCCCGCCGATCCGCTTCTTGCCGGCCGACTGGCGGCATCCGCCCATCTCGCGGTCACGACTGCACTCCTGGCTCGGTGACGGCCACCGCTTCGGCGCGCAGGCGTAAGCCGGGCAAGAGCGGGGTTCCTGCGGCGACAGTGGCAATCACCCGGTCTCCCTCGGTCCGGAGTTCGACGGATGCGCCTGGCGGGGCCACCGTCTTACCTGCGGTGATCGCGCGCGAGGTGTCGCCACGAGCGGCCAACCGGGCGGTTTCGCGAGCCGCGTCGACACAGCGGACCTGGGTGGATCCGGCGAGCAGCGCGCCGATACAGAGAGCTACCGCGGCGACGAGGGCGGCGAGGGCGATGGCGGCCTCGACCGTCACCGCACCCGCATCGCCACCGAAAGCGCTTGTGCTGGTGTGTATTACACGCTCGTGTTGAGCGCCTTGTCGATGATCCCGGTCAGCGCGCTGACGATGCTGTCCCCGGTCACCACCCCGTAGAGCACCGCCCCGAAGGCCGCCGCGGCGATCGTCCCGATGGCATATTCCGCCGTGGACATCCCGTCGTCGTCGATCAGCAGATGGGTGAATCGGGTGCGGGCCCCCAGGTATACCGCGTGGACGAACGTCATCGTGATCCCCTCTCTGGTTGCACCGCGCGGCTGATCCGCGCGGTGAAGATTCGGTGGCCTCGTCGAGGCCGGTCACAGCAGCCCACCGCCGCCGAGCACGCGGTCCGCGAGGCCGATGACGACCGGGACGATGCCGAGACAGACGAAAGCGGGCAGGAAGCACAGGCCGAGCGGTCCACCGATCAGCACGCCTGCCCGTTCGGCGCGTGCGACGGCGGCGTCTTCGACGGCTTCGCGGCGCTGCGTGGCGAGTTCGCCGACCGCGGCGGCCAGCGAAGCGCCGGAGCGAGCCGAGCGCCGCGCCATCCTGGCCAGGGACTCCACGTCGTCGGCACCCGGCGACCCGACGGCATCCGCGGCGGCCCGTTCCCACGCCGTCGCCGCGTCGGCGCCCAGTGCGAGCAGGTCCGCGGCCCGGAGCAATGCGGCCCGGAGCACCGGCGGCGCGGTCGGCGCACTCGCTCGCGCGGCCGCTGCCATCGGCAGGCCCGCCCGCAGACAGGCGGCCAGTAGATCGAACGCGGACGCCGACCCGAGCGGGTCGACCTTCGCGGCCTCGCCTGATCCGGCAGCGCAGACCGATGCCGGACCGAGCCCTCGCATCCGTCGGCTCACCGCCACCCGCCCCGGTAACAACGCCATCGCCACCGCCGCGATCAACAACGCCTCCGGCGAAGCAACTCCAGCTATCGACTGCACAGCGACCCCTCCTCGAAGTTTCATCCACACCTACCCACAGCGCCTCGGCAGCCGGTACCCACCCGAGCGATCCGGGTCAGGCTGTGCTCTTGCGGGTGATGACATCTGTCCACAGCAATCCACAGCAGGCCAGGGCCGCGCCGAGTGGGAGGAGTAGTTCGCCTGCCGGGGTGGTGAACAGGATGGTCAGTGGGGCGGCGCCCATCAGTTGGCCAAGGCCGATACCTACCAGCGGGAGGCCCGCCAGGACGGTGGCGGAGGCTCGGGCGCCTGCGAGAGCCGCTTCGGTGCGGTCGCGGAAGCGGATGCGGCCGAGGAGGTCGGTTCTGGCGGCGGCCAGTAGTTCTGCCAGTGCCAGGCCGTGTTCTTCGGCCACGCGCCAGGCGGCGGCGATCCTCGACAGTTCTTCGGCCACCACCGAATCCGGTTGCACCCAGCCGTCGGCTCCCGAACCGCCGAGTCGGCTGCGCCCCGCACTGATCGCCAGGACGCGAGCAGCTTCGCCACGCGACTCGCCCGCGGCGGACTCGGCCGCCGCGCTCGGATGGGCGCCGACGCGGAGTTCACCGACAACGGCTTCGAGTCCTGCCAACAGGTATCCACATTCACGGCGACGTTGGCGGTCACCTCGTCCGCGCCGTTTCCGTACCGCCACAGTGGCTCCCAGCATGAGGGCCGCCGATCCGACACCAGGCCCGAAAGCGAATGCTGTGCAGCCCAACGCGATTCCTGCACACCAGTCCACAGGTACCCGCCTCGGCTTACTGCGCCCGCCCGCGCCGAACATGCGCGCGAACCGACGCTGACCGCCCGCCGCCGGTAGTACCAGCACCGCAACCGCGCAGCAGAGCAATGCGCCACCCCGATCGCTCATCCGAGTCGCACCTCGAGCAGTCGTTGGAGTTCAGTGGTCGCGGGAGCGGGGCTGCTGTCCGAGCGCCAGGCCGGGACGATGTGCACGCCGTCGGAATCGCGTTGCAGGACACCGATTTCGCAGAGTGCGCGGGTGCCGTCGGATCGGCGGTGGACGTGGAGGACCACCTGGACGGCGGCTGCCAGTTGGCTGTGCAGGGCAGCCCGGTCCATCCCGCCCAGGGCCGCCAACGCTTCCAGGCGGGCCGGGACCTCCTGGGGCGAGTTGGCGTGGACGGTGCCCGCTCCCCCGTCGTGACCCGTGTTGAGCGCGGTGAGTAGGTCGACTACTTCCGCGCCACGTACCTCCCCGACGACTATGCGATCCGGACGCATTCGCAAGGCCTGTCGAACGAGGTCACGGACCGTAACCGCGCCCACCCCTTCGACATTGGCGGTGCGGGCGACCAGGCGTACGACGTGGGGATGGACCGGAGCCAGTTCGGCGGCGTCTTCGACGCAGACGATCCGTTCGGCAGGATCGACCGCCGCGAGCAAGGCTGAGAGCAACGTGGTTTTCCCTGCTCCGGTACCTCCCACGACGAGGAAGGCGAGCCGGGCGCGGACGATGTCGCCGAGTAGTCGGTGGGCGTCCGGTGGGATAGAGCCGGCCGCTGCCAGAGCGTCGAGGCCCTGGGTTGCGGGGCGCAGGATTCGCAGGGACAGACAGGTGCCGTCGTGGGCTACGGGGGCGAGGACGGCGTGGAGTCGGACGCCGAACGCATCGCCCAGCGTCGCTTCGGTGCCGGCCAGTTTGCCGTCGACCCAGGGTTGGGCATCGTCGAGGCGCCGACCCGCTGCCAGGGCCAGGCGCTGGGCGAGTCGGCGCACAGCGGCTTCGTCGGCGAAACGAACATCGGTCAGCTCCAATCCACGGCCACGATCGACCCACACCGAATCCGGCGCTGTGACAAGGACATCGGCGACGCGAGGATCGTGCAGCAACGGCTCGAGCAGTCCCGCCCCGGTCATCTCGGTTTGCAGCAGACGCAGTGCCCGGAGCAGGTCGGTGTCGGCGAGCACGCCGCCCGCTTCGGTACGGATAGCGGCCGCCAGCTGTGCGGCATCAGGGACGCCCGGATGTTCGGCGAGGCGTTCGCGGACGCGCTCGAGGAGGTCGACGGTGACAAAGGAGGTCATGTCGCGGCGCCTCCGTCCGGGCGAACGGCCGCATCGGAGACTCGCCTGCGCCCGGAGACGGCGGCATCAGTTCCGGCCATCGCCAAGACGACATCGGAGACTCGCCGATGCGTTGCGACGACGACGGCCGTGTCGGGAACTCGCCGGTACCTGGCGAGGGTCGCGGTCATGCGTCAGCTCCGACCATGGCCAGTACGGCGTCGGCGGCGTCTCGCAGGGGGCCGCGGCGGCGCACACTCAGACCGCCGCGTTCGAGACGGGATGCCAGGCCCGCCTGCCCGCGAACCGCCGCCAGGAGCGGCAAGCCGAGCAATTCGGCCACCTCCGCACCGCGTAGACCGCCGGGCGCGGGACCACGAACAATCAAGCCGCAGTTAGGATTTCGTTCGCTGAGATAGGCCGCGACGACTTCGGCCGCGGCGATCGAGCGCAGCCGCGCCGGGACAACGAGGACGACCAGGTCGGCGGCATCGAGCATTGCGTCGGCTGCGGGCCCACGCTCGGACGAGACATCACAGACAACGAGATCGCCCGCATCCCTGCCGGATTCGATGACCGCGCGCACCGCCGCTGGAGAAAGTTCGGTCGATGCACATCCATCCACAGGCACCGACCCGGTCGGCCCGGAGCCGCCCGGACGCACTCGCCCGCAGGACAGCACCGCCAAGCCTGGAGACCCGGCGGGCAACGCATTGTGCAGTGCCGCGGCGGACACCCGCCCGTCTTCGATGATCAGGTCGGGCCACCGCAGCCCCGGCACGTTCTCCATGCCCAACACCAGGTCGATCCCGCCGTCGAGTGGGGCACCGTCGATCAGCACTGTGTCGCGGCGGACCCGGCGTGCGGCTCCGCGCAGTGCGGTGGCGGCCGCGAGGGTGGACGCACCAGCCCCGCCACCCGCTCCGACCACCGCGACGACTATCCCTTCACCTGTACGAGATTCGGCGTGCTCGGCGAACTGTTCGACCAGCGCGACAGCACCCGTCGGCAACGCGACAACCCGTTCGGCACCCACCGCCGTCGCCGCCTGCCAGTCGGGCACGGCGGGCTCTCCTTCGGTGACCAGCACCACCCCGGTCCGGCGCGGACAGCCGGCCGAAGCGGCAGCCACCGCGGCGGCGGTATCGAGGATCACCATCCCGGCCCCGGCCCACGTATGTCGGCCGACAGGCATCACCCGTTCATCGGTGACGCGCTCGGCGGCCGCCGCGACTCGACGGACCTCCGCACGCAACCGTTCATCACGCACGAGCACGAGAGCGGGCGCGATCTGTGGCGAGCCACTGCGCATCGGGACTGGGTTCATGCCACTCAGCGTTGCCGAGCGAGGAAGTTGTCAACAGCCCGAAAACGCCAATTGTGGATAACTCGGGGGTGTGGAGAAGTTTTACGTTCTGCCCCGGAATAGAGGACGGCCCCAGCCGGGGGGGAGGAGGCTGGGGCCGTCGGGTTCAGCCCCGGGGGGTCGGGCTGAACGCGCCTGGACTAAGTCCAGGTGCCAGCAATACTACACCCACCCCCTGCCGCGGGCGCAAGTAGCATTCGCCGACATTCTTCGGCGATTCGCAGCTTCCGGCGTCCTCGGAGCAAACCCTTTTCCACGGTGCGGACGGCCGATCCTGCGGCGCGCGCGGCTGATGCCTATTCTGTTGTCGTGACGCCAGAACGCGACCAGACCTCGCCTACGGGCACAAGACTCGGCATATCGGGCGCCGGTCCGGCGCCGGGCGGGCGGGTCGCCGCGTTCTTCGATCTCGACAAAACGGTGATCGCGAAGTCGAGCGCGTTCGTGTTCAGCAAACCGTTCTACGCACAGGGTCTGCTCAACCGCAGAGCCGTGTTGGAGAGCAGCTACGCGCACTTTTTGTTCCTGCTTTCCGGTGCCGATCACGACCAGATGGAACGGATGCGGGCAAACCTGGCGAACATGTGCGCGGGCTGGGATGTGGAACAGGTGAAAACCATTGTGGCCGAGACACTTCACGATCTCGTCGACCCACTGATCTACGCCGAGGCCGCCGATCTGATCGCCGATCACAAGATCCGCGGCCACGATGTGGTGATCGTGTCGGCCTCCGGCGAGGAGATCGTCGGGCCGATCGCCGAGGTGCTCGGCGCCTCGCACACCGAGGCGACCCGTATGGTGGTCGAAGACGGCAAGTACACCGGCGACATCGAGTTCTACTGCTACGGCGAGGGCAAGGTCTCCGCTATCGAAAAGCTCGCCGTCGAGCAGGGTTACGACCTGTCGCGGTGCTACGCCTACTCCGATTCGGTGACCGATGTGCCGATGCTCAGCGCGGTCGGCCATCCCACCGCGGTGAACCCCGACCGTGCGCTGCGCAAGGAAGCCGCGAACCGCGGCTGGCCGGTGCTCATGTTCTCCAATCCGGTCTCGCTGTGGTCGCGTTTCCAGACGCCGTCGACCACCACCGTGGCCGCGACGGCCGCCGTCGGGCTGAGCGCGATCATCGCGGGCGCGATCAGCTACCGACTGCTACGCAAGCGGCGCTGACCCGCCCCCACCAGCACGAATCTCCGAGCGACACGCCGAATTCACGGGTATTCGGTTATGCCTCCGAAACCCTTGATGTGAGTGCCGTCACAGTGTAAGAATGGAGTCACGGAAGGACGGAAGGCCAAGACGGAGCCGGAAGAGAAGGTTTCGCCTCCCATCCCACCCTTCCCAGCACGGACGCCAGGCACCCACGCGGAGCGCGCCGCGACAAGGCCGAAAGAGTTGTGGGCCTGCGAAATCCGAGCCGACGTCGGCGAACGCCTCGCACAGGTTGCGGGGATGAACCGGCGAGGTTGGGATGATCGCCGAGGCCACCGAACACAACCCACCCTGCACGCTTGGTAACCGGGTGTTCCGTGCTAGCGGGCGGTGAGGTCGAGCAATCGACAACGCCGCCCGTTTCGATGTGCGCAGTCAGTTCAACGGCCGGCTCAGCCCGCCGCCGCGTCGGCGATCGAGTTGGCCTCGCGAGCGCCGTCTTCCAGCGCGCCCGCGCAGAACAGCACCCAACCGCCCACGCCCTCCGCGGTGCCCATGCCGAATCCGGCGGCCGCGTCGAGGTAGGCCTGACGGCGGCGCAACCAGAACACCTCGGGCACGCCGAGACTGCGCGGATCGAGCCCGCTCGCCACCGCGACCAGGCGCGACGCCGCGCGCGCGACAACCCCGTCGCCGGTGCCGAACGGACGCAACGACAGCAGCTCGCCGTGCACGACCGCCGCGACGACAGGGGCGGGCGCCTTGCTGGTCTGCACCGTTTGCGCGAGCATGTCCAGCCGTTCGGCCACCCCAGGAGTCGAGCGCGGACGCCCCAGTTCCTGCTCGTCGGTCACCAGGTCGGCGGCGGCGAGCAGATGCAGCCGGGCCAGCGCCTGCAGCGGAGCGCGCCGCCAGGTGCCGACGAGATTGGTGAGCGCGTCACCGTCGAGCGCCTGCCCCACCCGCAACGCCCCCGCCAGCACCGGATCGCTGACCTGACCGTCGGCGGGCAGATCGGTACTCGCCCCCTCGATGGCAGCAGACGAACGCGCGGCACGAACAGCGGCTTCGGCAGCGGTCGTCGCCCACCCACGCCGGTTCGACTTGTGCCGGTGCACGGCCGCGAGCGCATCGCGCGCCTTGTCGGCGGCCTCTAGCACGCCGGGCAGGTCGACAAGGGGCTGCAGCGGATCAGTCACGGCATGGAGGTTACCGCCCGGACAGTGCGGCCCCCACGGTCACATACAACCCACGCACCGTAGGCCAACTCCGATCCGGCCAAGGCACCTCCGCCAACCGCTTAGCCGCCGGCGTCTTGGCCCGACGCCGCCGCGCCTCCCGCTCCGCATACCGCTCAGCATCAATACGATCCACCGGCGTCTCCAACCCTGAGAACAACCCGCACCACCTCGGACAACCCCACGCTACGCCGACAACCCAGGCCAGCAAACAACTTCGAGGCCCCAACTATCCCAACACTTCCCAGCCACCCACGCGCACCCCAGGCCGTCCTCACCCCTCAGGCCTCAGCCCAACTCCCATGCACCCCGAGCCGTCCCCACCTCTCACACCTCCGCCCGTGCACCCCGGGCTGTCCCCGTCCTCCACACCTCCGCCCGTGCACCCCGGGCTGTCCCAGGCTTCCACACCTCCCCCGTGCACCCCAGCCTGTCCCCGTCCTCCACACCTCCCCCGTGCACCCCAGCCTGTCCCCGTCCTCCACAACCCTCCCAACCCACCCACCGCACTCCCGACCCTTAGGGAGGGACGGCCACGAAGTGGCCGGCCGGCGGCCCCTTGGGGCCGCGACTCGAGCGCGCCAGCGCTCCAATAAACACAGCCCCAAACCACCCGGGACAACCCAAACCCCGGAGCCACGCGACACAACCCATCCGGGACTACCAACCCCGAGCCGTGCCGCGCAGCCCGACCGCCCACACCTACCCCGTCAACAACTCCCGACCAGGAATCGCCTCGAGCAACGCCCGCGTGTACTCCTCCCGAGGAGACGCGAACACCTCATCGGTAGTAGCAGCCTCCACCACCTTCCCCTCCCGCATTACCAGCACATTGTCCGCGATCTGCCGAACAACAGCCAGGTCATGAGTGATGAACAGGTAAGTCAGCCCCAACTCGGCCTGAAGGTCGTTGAGCAGCGTGAGGATCTGGGCTTGGACCAACACATCCAAAGCCGAGACCGCCTCGTCGCACACCACCATCTCCGGCGAAAGGGCAAGCGCACGAGCGATAGCCACCCGCTGACGCTGCCCACCGGACAACTCGTTCGGATACCGCCGTAGCACCGACGCCGGCAACGACACCTTGTCGAGCAGATCGCGCACCACCGCTTCACGCTCGGCAGGCGTGCCGATCTTGTGCACCCGCAACGGTTCCTCGATCGTCCGGAAGATCGAGTACATCGGATCGAGCGACCCGTAGGGATTCTGGAAGATCGGCTGCACCCGACGCCGGAACGCGAACGCCCCCTTGGCATCCAGCTTCGCGACATCCTTACCGTCGAAAGACACAGTCCCCGAAGTAGGTTCGAGCAGCCCGAGCACCATCTGCGCGATGGTCGACTTGCCGGACCCCGACTCACCGACGATCGCCGTGGTCGTCCCGCGACAGACCGTGAAACTCACATCGTCGACAGCCACGAAATCGTTGGACTGCCACGGCCGCTTACCGCGAATCTTGAACGCCTTGGACAGGTTTCGCACATCCAGCACGGTGTCGGGCAACGCCTTCTCCGCCCCGGCGACCTCGACAGCCTGCGCACGAACCTCGGCCCGCTGCCGCGACGACGACATCCGCGAAGCCGCCAACGACGGCGCCGAGTTCACCAGCTTCTTCGTGTACGCATGCTGCGGATCCCGCAGAATCTGCAGCGCCGGACCGGATTCCACCACCTTGCCGCGATACATCACCACCAGATGCTCGGCGCGTTCGGCAGCGAGACCGAGGTCGTGGGTGATCAGCAGCACCGCGGTGCCCAGCTCGGTGGTGAGCTTTTCGAGATGGCCGAGGATCTGACGCTGGACCGTAACGTCCAACGCCGAGGTCGGCTCGTCGGCGATCAGCAGTTTCGGCCTGCACGAAAGCCCGATGGCGATGAGCGCGCGCTGACGCATACCGCCGGAGAACTCGTGCGGATACTGGTTCACTCGACGTTCGGCATCCGACATCCCCGCCTCGGCCAGCAGCTCCACCGAGCGCTTACGCGCCTCGTCACCCTTGGCGATGCCGTTGGCCTCCAGGGTTTCCCGGATCTGGAAGCCGATCTTCCACACCGGGTTCAGGTTCGACATCGGGTCCTGTGGGACCAGGCCGATGCCGTTGCCGCGGATCGCGACGATCTCCTTCTCCGACGCCGTCGTCAGGTCCTTGCCGTCGAACACGATCGAGCCACCGGTCACCTTGCCGGAGCCGGGCAGCAGGTCGATGATCGCGTGCGCGGTCGTCGACTTGCCCGAACCGGATTCGCCGACGATGGCGACGGTCTGACCGGGATAGACGGTGAGGTTCACGCCGCGAACAGCGGGGACCTCCTTGCCGTCGGAGGTGAAACTGACGTCCAGGTCACGGATTTCGAGCAGGGGTGTGGTCTTGTCGAGGTTCATCGGGTGCGCTCCTTCGGATCGAGCGCGTCGCGCACCGCGTCACCGAGCATGATGAAGCTCAGCACCGTGATGGCCAGCGCGGTCGCCGGATAGAACAGGATCGGCGAGGTACGGATCTCGGTCTTGGCGCGGTCGATATCTGCACCCCACGACACGATGCTGGGCGGCAGGCCGACGCCGAGGTAGGACAGCGTCGACTCGGTGACGATGAAGACGCCGAGCCAGATCGTGGCGACCACGATCAGCGGACTGGCCGAGTTGGGCAGCACGTGCCGCAGCAGCGTGCTCAGCCGCGACACACCCAAAGCCTTGGCGGCGGTGACATATTCGCTGTTCTTGGCCTCGATCACCGCGCCACGCGTGATGCGCGCGGCCTGTGGCCAGGTGAAGGCCACCAGGATCGTCACAACCGTCGCGATCCCCGCGGGCCGCAGCAGCTGCAGCAGCACGATCGCGGCCAGCACCATCGGAATGGCGTAGAAGATCTCGGCGATACGCGAGACGATCGTGTCGAGCAGACCACCGTAGAAGCCGGAGATCGCGCCGAGCACGCCACCGACCAGCAGGAACAACACCGCAGAGGCGATGCCGACGGTCACCGAAGCGCGCGCGCCGTAGATGGTGCGCGCGAAGACATCACAGCCCTGCTTGTCGAAACCGAACGGATGACCCGCCCGCGGGCCGTCCATGCCGAACTCGCCGAAGCACTGGCGGGGGTCCTGGCTGGTGAACAGCGAGGGCCACACCACCACGAGCATGACGAAAACGATCAGTACCACCGATACCAGGAACACCGGGTTGCGGCGCAGTCGACGCCACGCGTCGCCCCAGATGCTGGTCGGGGTGCCCTGGTCGAGGACGCGGTCGGTGGCGAGCACCTCCACCTCGTCGGCGGGGGCCACGAAATGCTGCTGTTTGTCATGCATAGCGGATCCTCGGGTCCAGTGCGGCGTAGAGCAGGTCGATCACGAGGTTGACGAGCAGGAACAACACCACCAGCACCGTCACGAACGACACCACCGTCGGTGGCTCGCCGCGGATGATCGCCTGGTACATGGTGCCGCCGACGCCGGGGATGTTGAAGATGCCCTCGGTGACGATCGCGCCCGCCATCAGCGCCCCGAAATCGGCGCCGAGAAAGGTGACGACCGGGATCATCGAATTGCGCAGAATGTGCACGGTCACCACGCGGCGGCGCCCGAGCCCCTTCGCCGTTGCCGTGCGTACGAAATCGGCGGATTTGTTCTCCGCCACCGAATTCCGGGTCAGGCGAAGAACATAGGCGAACGACAGCGACCCGAGCACGAACGCGGGTACGATCAGCTCGCCGATACTCGCTTTACCCGTCACGGTGACCGGGGCGATCCCCCACTTCACACCGAGCAGGAATTGCGCGAGATAGCCGACCACGAATACGGGCAGCGCGATGATCACCAGGCTCGCGATGAGCATGGTGGAATCGAACAGCTTGCCCTTGCGCAACCCGGCGATCAAACCGAACACGATGCCGAAGAAGCCTTCGATCAGCACCGCGAGAAACGCGAGTTTGATGGTGATCGGGAAGGCGCGTTCGAGTTCGTCACGCACCGGCCGCCCCGAGAACGAGGTGCCGAAATCGAGTGTGACGATCCCCTTCAAGTAATACAGATACTGCATGATGAATGGCTGATCGAGGTGATAGCGCGCGCGCAGCACCGCCTCGGCGGCGGGCGTCATCTGCTTCTCACCGGCCAACGCCTTGATCGGGTCACCCGGAATCAGAAATACCATCGCGTAGATGAGTAGCGTCGCGCCCAGGAATACCGGGATCATCTGGAGCAGCCGCCGAAGTATGTACCAAGCCATCATTCGCCTTTCGAAAACGCCGGGGGCCGAGCCACTTTCAGTGACTCGGCCCCATGGTCGAGTTCTACTTCTCGATGTTCTCGAAGTCGAAAAGGCCGTTCCAGCCGAGCTCGGCATTGGTGACCTTGTCGGATATACCCGCGGCGGCGACATAGTCGAACACCGGGATGTCGACCATTTCCTTCAGCATGATCGTCTGGGCCTGCGCGATCAGCTTGTAGGACTCCTCGTTGGACGGCGCGGCCAGCGCGGCGTCGAAGAGGCGATCGACCTCGGGGTTGTTGAAGTTGACGTTGTTGGTCTCGGAGTAGCTGTAGTACTGCGAACCGAGGAACTGCATCATCGTCGGGTAGTCACCCTGCCAGCCGTAACGGAAGGCGGTGCCGATGGTTTCGGCGTTCACCGCGTCACGGATGTTCTTGAACGTCGGCATCGGGTTGGCGACCGCGTCGATGCCGAGGGTGTTCTTCACACTGTTGGCCACGGCTTCGATCCAGGCCTGGTGGCCGCCGTCGCTGTTGTAGGTGATGGCGTACTGGCCCGACCACGGCGAGATGGCGTTGGCCTGTTCCCAGAGCTTCTTGGCCTGGTCCGGGTTGTATTCCAGCGCTTCCGAACCCGGCAGTTTGCCGTTGAAGCCCGGCAGGGTCGAGGCGGTGAAGTCCTTGGCCGGGTTACGAAGGCCGTTGAAGATCTTGTCGGCGATCTGCTGGCGGTTGATGGCCATCGAGATGGCCTTGCGGCGCAGCACGCCTTCCTCACCGGCGAAATGCGGCACGTTGGTCTGGATGCCGATGTGCTGGTTCTGCGCGGTCGGCTTGGTGATCGCACGGTCGCCGAGATCGCTCTTGTAGCTGGTGATCGCGCTGTCGGGAATGGTGTCGAGCGCGTCGAGGTTACCGGCCTGCAGATCCGCGTATGCGGTGTCGTAGGACTGGTACATCACGAAACTGATGCCCTTGTTCTTGGCCGGACGGCCACCCTTGTAATCCGGGTTGGGCTTCACGTCGATCTTGACGTTGTGCTCCCAGGTTTCCAAGGTGTAGGGGCCGTTGCTGATCGGCTTCTCGCCGTAGGCCTTCATATCCTTGAACGCCACCTCGGGCAGCGGATAGAAAGGCGCGTAGCCGAGCGCGCTCTCGAAGTCGATCGAGGGCGCCTTCAGGTCCACCGTGAAGGTGCGGTCATCGACCACCTTCAGGCCCGACATCGTTTTCGTCGTCGCGTTCTCGGCGCCGACTTCGTCGAAGCCGGCAATCGGGGAGTACACGTAGCTCTGCAGCTGCGCGTTTTCGGCTGCCGCACCGTAGTTCCACGCGTCGACGAACGACTTCGACGTCACCGTGGTGCCGTCGGAGAATTTCCAGTCCGGCTCGAGTGTGATCTTGTACGACTTGCGATCGGTCGTCTCGATCTTCTCGGCCATCTCGTCGTGGGCTACCCCGTTGGCGTCGTAGTACTTCAGCCCGGCGAACAATCGGTCGACAACACGTCCGCCCATGTTCTCATTGGTGTTGCTGGGCACCAACGGGTTCTGCGGCTCACCCGCATTGGTGGTGACGATGCTCGAATCAGCACTGTCGTCGGACGAGCACGCAGTGAGACTGAGGCTCGTGGCCGCCAGTCCCGCCGCGACCAGCGCGGTCGCTCTGATGAATCTCAACGCTCTCTCCCGGTTCAATTCCGTGGCTAACGGTCGGAGGTTAGCGGCTCGGGCACGATTTTGCATCGATCCGAGCCATTTCCGCTTCACATGTATCGATACGGTTACTCGCTGGAAACGCAGGAAGATTTGCCGAACCCCTCCTGTTCGGCAGGAAAAATATGAACAAAACTCGGAATGGTCAGCTGAACCGTTGAGTAAAAACGATAGCCCGGAACCGGTCGGTCTGTCCGCGAAGTCATCGGATGAACTAGTCCTATTGACCGCCGCGAAACATCGCTGAGACAACGACCGACGGCGGCGGGGGTCTGTTGACTACTGTCGAGACAGCTGGGCCCACCCCGACCGCACTGCCGCACGTGAGGCTGAACCGACATGACCGAAACCGCTGCAGGCCACCAGGACTCGTATCCGCCGAGTGCTGCGTTCGCCGCCGACGCCAATGCCGACGCCACGCTCTACGACCGCGCCGAGACCGACCGCGACGGATTCTGGGCCGAGCAGGCCGACCGACTGCACTGGCACAAACCCTTCACCGAAGTACTCGACTGGAGCAACGCTCCGGTCGCCCGCTGGTTCGGCGACGGCGAGCTCAATGTCGCCTACAACTGTGTCGACCGACACGTGCTCGACGGACACGGCGAACAGGTCGCAATCCACTGGGAAGGCGAGCCGGGTGATTCTCGTAACATCACCTACCAGGAACTGCTCGACGAGGTCTCGCGGGCGGCGAACTACCTGACCGAACTCGGGCTCGAGTCGGGCGATCGGGTGGCTATCTATATGCCGATGGTGCCCGAGGCGATCGTGTCGATGCTGGCATGCGCGCGGCTGGGGCTCACCCACTCGGTGGTGTTCGCGGGATTCTCGCCGAGCGCGCTGCGTCAGCGGGTCGACGACGCCGAGGCCCGGTTGATCATCACCACCGACGGGCAGTGGCGGCGCGGCAAGCCCGCACCGCTCAAGGAGGCCGTCGACGAGGCGCTGGCCGCCAAGGGTGACGTGCCCTCCTCGGTGGAGCACGTGTTGGTGGTGCGCCGGGTCGGCACGGAGGTGCCGTGGACCGATGGGCGCGATCTGTGGTGGCACGAGACCGTGGCGGCGGCGTCGCCGGTGCACGAGGCGAAGGCCTTCCCCGCCGAGCATCCGCTGTTCATCCTCTACACCTCCGGCACCACCGGAAAGCCCAAAGGCATCCTGCACACCACCGGCGGATACCTCACTCAAGCCGCCTATACCCACCACAACGTCTTCGATCACCAAGCCGGACAAGACGTTTACTGGTGCACCGCCGACATCGGCTGGGTCACCGGACACAGCTACATCGTCTACGGACCCCTCGCCAACCGCGCCACCCAAGTCGTCTACGAGGGAACACCCAACTCCCCCAACGAACATCGCCACTTCGAGATCATCGAAAAATACGGCGTCACCATCTACTACACCGCACCCACGTTGATCCGTACGTTCATGAAATGGGGACGCGAGATCCCCGACGCCCATGATCTGAGCACCCTGCGACTGCTCGGCTCCGTCGGCGAACCCATCAACCCCGAAGCATGGCGCTGGTACCGAGAAGTGTTCGGCGCCAACGCGACTCCGATCGTCGATACCTGGTGGCAGACCGAAACCGGCGCCATCATGATCTCGCCACTGCCCGGCGTCACCGCCACCAAACCCGGCGCCGCGATGGGCCCGCTGCCCGGCATCTCCGCGACGGTCGTCGACGAAGAGGGCAAACCGGTGCAGCTCGGGGAGACCGAGGCCAACGGGTACCTCGTGCTCGACAAGCCGTGGCCGTCGATGCTGCGCGGCATCTGGGGCGATATGGATCGCTACCGGTCCACCTACTGGGAGCGCTACGCCGAGCAGGGGTGGTACTTCGCAGGCGACGGTGCCAAGCTCGACGCCGACGGTGACCTGTGGGTGCTCGGCCGGGTCGACGACGTCATGAACGTCTCCGGGCATCGCATCTCCACCGCCGAGGTCGAGTCCGCGCTGGTCGGGCATCCGGCGGTCGCCGAGGCCGCGGTGGTCGGCGCGTCCGATGCGACCACCGGGCAGGGCATCGTCGCGTTCGTCATCCTCACCGGTTCGGCTACCGCGGCCGAGGGGCTCGTGGCCGAATTGAAGGCGGAGGTGTCCAAGGAGATCAGCCCGATCGCCAGGCCGCGCGAGATCCACATCGTGCCGGAACTGCCGAAGACGCGCAGCGGCAAGATCATGCGCAGGCTGCTGCGCGACATCGCCGAGGGGCGCGAGCTCGGCGACACCTCGACGCTGGTCGATCCGGGCGTTTTCGAGGCCATTCGCACCTCGAACAACTGACGGCGCCGGGCCGGTGACACCTGATGTCGTCGGCCCGGTCCGTTAGGATCGCCGCAACTGGTGTGCCGGGAAGTCTGGTCGGCATGCGGTCGTGCATCGAGTCGATGAGCGCCCGCAGCAGCGTCGACCCCTGCCGGAAGGCTTGCCCTTGATCACGCGCGTTCGCTCCGAGCTCAACCGATACCTACGCACCGAAACCGTCGGCGGCGCCCTGCTGCTCGTAGCCGCCGCGGTGGCCCTGATCTGGGTGAACTCGCCGTGGGGCGCGAGCTATCAGACGCTGATCGACACCCACCTCGACATCCCCGCGCTGCACCTGGACCTCACCCTGGCCGACTGGTCGAAGGACGGGTTGCTCGCGATCTTCTTCTTCGTCGCCGGGCTCGAGCTCAAACGCGAGTTCGTGGTCGGCGAGCTCCGCGACCCGAAACGGGCCGCGCTGCCGATCATCGCCGCGGTGGGCGGAGTGATCACGCCGGCCGTGATCGCGCTCGTGGTGGGCAACGGGGCGCCCGGCATGGACAACGGCTGGGCCATTCCGGTGGCCACCGACATCGCCTTCGCGCTCGCGATCCTCGCGATGACCGGCTCGCGGATCCCCACCAGCGCGCGAGTGTTCCTGCTCAGCCTGGCCGTGGTCGACGATCTGCTCGCCATCGTGCTCATCGCGGTGCTGTTCACCGCCTCGCTGTCGCTGCTGTGGCTGGTCGCCGCCCTCGCCTGCTGCGGCGCGTGGGCGCTGGCCCAGAAATTCCGGCTGCACACGCCGCTGTTCTACATTCCGGTCGCGCTGGTGTGCTGGTACGCGCTGCACGAGGCCGGCATTCACCCGACGCTGGCCGGTGTCGCGCTCGGGCTGCTCACCAGAGTGCGCAAGGATCCCGGCGAGAAAACCGCGCCCGCCACGCACCTCGAGCATGTGGTGCAACCGATCTCGGCCGGGTTCTGTGTGCCGGTGTTCGCACTGTTCGCCTCCGGTGTGCCGCTCAACAGCGCGGTGTTCGGATCGCTGTTCACCGACCGGCTCGCACTGGCGATCATCCTCGGCTTGTTGCTCGGCAAGACGATCGGAATCTTCGGGGTGAGCTGGGTCGTGATCAAGCTCGGATGGGCGAAACGCCCAGCCGGACTGGAGTATCGCGACATGTTCGCCCTGTCGGTACTGGGCGCGATCGGGTTCACCGTTAGCCTACTGGTGGCGGAACTCGCGCTCGCCGACGTCGGCACCGAGGCTGTTGATCTTGCCAAGGCCGCCGTTCTGGTTACCTCGATGGCAGCATCACTGCTCGGATCGGCGCTACTGTTGCGCCGAGGACGTGTGCACCAGGCGCGCCGCGATGCAGACCGTTTGCCACGCCGCGAAGCGGACCAATTATCACAGGGAGAAGGGTCGACGAAGTGAGTTACACCCAAGGCGGAAATGACGGTCGGACGGTCACCTCGATCCCGTTGACCGACGCCAATCCGCCCGGATCGGCCAGCATCGGCAGTCTCGTGCGCGATGCCACCGAGCAGATGTCGACGCTGGTGCGCGCCGAGGTGGCACTGGCCAAGGCCGAGGTCACCGGCGAGATCAAGAAGGGGCTCACCGGCAGCGTCTTCTTCATCCTCGCGCTGGTGGTGCTGCTGTTCAGCTCGTTCTTCTTTTTCTTCTTCATCGCCGAACTGCTCGACGTGTGGCTGGCTCGCTGGGCCGCGTTCCTGATCGTGTTCGCGCTGATGGTCCTGGCCACCGTGGGGCTCGCGCTGCTGGGCTGGCTCAAGGTCCGCAAGGTGCGCGCGCCGGAGAAGACGATCGGCTCGCTCAAGCAGACCGCCGAGGTGCTGCCCGCCGCATTCGCCCATCGTGAGACCACTCCGTCGCTGGAGAAGTCGAGCAACCGATGACGCGCCGGGCGGGCCCGGTCGCAACAGCCCTACCCGCCCACTAGGCTCGATCGGCGTGTCGTCCAACTCATTCCCGGATCCCTCCAGCGTCCGTTTCGACGGACCGTGGACCCACCGGGACGTGCACGCCAACGGAATCCGCTTCCACGTCGTCGAAGCCGACGGTACGGACCGCTCCGAGGCGCCCCTGGTGTTGCTGCTGCACGGTTTCGCCGATTTCTGGTGGTCGTGGCGGCATCAGCTGACCGGGCTCGCCGACAAGGGGTACCGCACCGTCGCGGTCGACCTGCGCGGCTACGGCGATACCGACAAACCACCGCGTGGCTACGACGGCTGGACCCTCGCCGGCGACATCGCCGGACTGATCCGGGCGCTCGGGCACACCGAAGCCACGCTCGTGGGACACGCCGAAGGTGGCCTGGTCTGCTGGGCCACCGCGGTGCTGCATCCGCGACTGGTTCGTTCGATCGCGCTGGTGAGCTCGCCGCATCCGGCCGCGCTCAAGAGTGCCGTCCTGCGTGATCCGGCCCAGCGCGCGACCTGGCTGCCCGAGTTCCTGCGGTATCAGCTGCCGCGCTATCCCGAGAACCTGCTCACGCGGCGTGGTGGGGCCGAGGTGGAGCGGCTGCTGCACGATCGGGTCGGTGAATCCTGGTCCGGGAGTGCGGAATTCGTCGAGACGGCGTCGCGGATGCGGCATGCCATCCGGATTCCTGGGGCCGCGCACAGTGCGCTCGAATACCAGCGCTGGGCGTTTCGCAGTCAGTGGCGGCCCGACGGTAAGCGGTTCATGGCGACGATGCGGACGCCGATCGATATCCCGGTGCTGATGCTGCGTGGGGAGCAGGATCCGTATCTGCTCGATGCCACGTTCCGGCGCGGGGAGGCGTTGTCGCCGAACCGGACGTTGGTGTCGATTCCGCGGGCGGGGCATTACGCGCATCAGGAGAATCCGAGCAAGGTGAACGAGGTGCTGACCACGCGGTGGCGTGAGCAGAACGGGGTGAACGGGTCGCCGCACGACGACCTCGTCTCACCTTGAGTCTTTGGAGCGCTGGCGCGCTCGAGCGGGTCCCTTCGGGGCCCCTTTGGTAGAGACTTCCTGGTGATTACCCGACCCAGGGTGTGATCAGCTCAGTACGCAGGCTCCCGTGTCCACGGCGGTGGTGCTGGGGGCGGCGGCGGCTAGTTCGGAGGCGACTTCGTTCAGGGTCAGGACGTAGCCGGTGTCGTCGTCGGTGACCGCCGCGCCGAAGACCACGCCGAGTAGTTGGCCCTCGGCGTCTACCAGGGGGCCGCCGGAGTTGCCTGCGCGGACCTGGCCTCGGACGGTGTAGACCTCGCGTTCGACGGTGCCGTCGCGGTGGATGGTCGGGCCGGTGAGGTCGAGGGTTTCGCGGACTCGGGCGGCGCTGGCGGTGTAGGGGCCGCCGCCGGGGTAGCCGAGGACGATCGCGCTTTCGCCGGAGCTCGCGGGCTCGGGGGCCTGGTTCAGTACGGGGGCGGTGAGGCCGGGGACGGCCAGGACGGCGATGTCCTTGGACGGGTCGAACAGGACCACGGTGGCGTCGAGGGCGCCGCGGGCGGTGTCGACCGACACGGTGTTGGTGCCGGCTACGACGTGGGCGTTGGTCATCACGCGTTCCGGCGCGACGATGAAGCCCGAACCTTCCAGGGCCCGTTGGCAACTGGGTGCGGTGCCGCGGATGCGCAGGACGCTTTGCTGCAGCGAAGCCGCCACCGGGCTCGCCAGCACGGACGGATCCGGTGGTTCCACGGCGGCGATCGGGGCTCGGCCGAACGGGCCGATCACATTGGGCAGCCCGGAGGTGTCGAGCAGCTTGGAGAATTCGTTGGGGACCTTGCGCAACCAGTCGGGTGCGACCGAGTTGACGTCGGCGAGCACCCTCGAGCCGTTGATCGCGGCGGCGACCGCGGGTTGGGAGGCGGTGGCCAGCGGCAGCGCGAGCAGCCAGGCCGCGACCAGCACGGTGACCGCCTGCAATGCCGCGCCGACCACGCTGTCCACACTGCGGGCGACGGGCTGACGGATGCTGGTGCGCGCGGCCCGGCCGAGCACCATGCCCGCGACCTCGCCCACGATCACCAGCAGCACGATCAACAGAATGCCGCCGAGCAACCGGCTACGACCCTCACTGAGGTGTTTGAGGATGTGCGGTGCGATCAGAATGCCGGCGACCGCGCCGAGCGCGACACCGAAGAACGCCAACGCCGACGCCACCGCGCCCTGCCGCCACCCGGTGGAAGCCGCGACCAGCGCGATCAACACCACCGCGATATCGAGCCATACCGACGCGGTCACAGGGTCATTCCGACCGCAGCCAGCGAGCTCTCCAGGTCACGCACGTCGCCCCGATCCCAGTCTTGTTCCCACCCAGCGGATTTGATGATGCCGGCGAGGATACCGCCGGTGAGTCCCCACACCAACATGCCATCGACTCCGAACGCGGGGCTCTGGTAGCCGAGACTGCCACGGACCATGAATCTGTGTGCCGGATCGAGCAATTCGGCGAGCGGCACACGCACGACACGCTCGGTTTCGCCCTGATCCACCACGCGAACCTCGCTGGGTGCTCGCCAGTAGCCGAGCACCGGGGTCACGTCGAATTTCGACGGTGGGACGAACAGTTTCGGCAGCACGGCGAACGGCGCGACACCGGCCGGGTCGAGTCCGGTTTCCTCGACGGCTTCGCGCAGCGCGGTGCCGACCGGGCCGTCGTCGCCGGGGTCGGCGGCGCCGCCGGGGAAGGCGATCTGGCCGCCGTGCTGGCGCATGGTCGAGGCGCGCTGGGTGAGCAGCACGTCGGCGTCGGCGGGTAGGCCGCCCGGCGCGGTCTCGTCGGGCTCAGCGGATCCGCCGAACAGCACGAGCACCGCGGCCTGGCGTGGTTTGCCCGTGACGGACATGGCCCGGCGCAACATGCGGGACTTGGCGAGGGTGTCGTCGGCGTCGGGGCCGCCGGTTCTGATCGCGGTGCGCAACCACGAGGGAACGGCGGCATCGTCGAGCCTCGCTACATCGTTCACGCCATCGCCTTCGATCCGCACGCCACCATCACGTCCTCTGTCATACCGTGACCCCGAGCTTCGCGGCTACCGTATCCGCGATGTCGGCCACGTCGGCAAAGGTACGCACTTCCACACTCGCGATGGTGCCGTCGGCCCGCACGAGCACCGAAACGGGCAGTACCGCGGGCGCACCGACCGCACCGCGCACCGCGGCCTTCGGGTCCTCGACGCCCGGCAAAGTGATGCCGAGCCCACCGAGCCGTGACAACGCCTTCGCTTCGTCGGGATCGCTGTGCACCGTCATCACCGTGAGCGCCGAACCCGCCCGCTGCGCGAATTCCTGCAGGTGCGGAAGTTCGACGGCACAGGGCCCACACCAGTAGGCCCAGAGGTTGAGCAGCGCGGGCTTGCCCGCCAGCGCCGCAGCCAGGTTGACCGGTTTGCCGTCGGCCAGACAGGTCAGCGCGAGTCCGGCGAGCGGTCCTGATCCGGGTGCCGGTGTGCGCGACCCGGTCGCTATCGGGCCGGAGTCGGTCGCCCCAGGACCCGATCCTGGCGCTGCCGATCCCGGGCACGGCGCCAACCCCGCGGTCGCGCGCTCCTGGGCCGACACGCCCGACTGTTGTTGCGAAGTCTGCGACACCGGGCCCGTGGTCTCGGAACCCTCGCGCGGCCACAGCGCCACCGTCGCCGCGACGACCACGATCACCACGGCGAGCGCCCAGCGCAGCGCTGGCCGCCGCAGCAGCGAAGGCTCGCTCACAGGCCGACCATGTTCAGCAGGTGTTCGCGCTCGGGCCCCTTCACCAATGCCGCAGCCACCGCCGGATCGGTCGGGCCGAGACCGAACGAGGGGCAGTCGGGAGCGAGCACACACGCCCCGCAGGCCGGCTTGCGCGCATGGCACACGCGACGGCCCATGAAGATCACCCGGTGCGAGAGCATCGTCCAGTCCTTGCGCTCGAACAGCGCGCCGACCGCGTGCTCGACCTTGACCGGATCCTCCTCGTCGGTCCACTTCCAGCGGCGCACCAGACGGCCGAAGTGGGTGTCGACGGTGATGCCGGGCACATCGAAGGCGTTGCCGAGGATGACGTTGGCGGTTTTGCGCCCGATTCCGGGCAATTTCACCAATTCGTCCAGGGTGTGAGGCAATTCACCGTCGAATTTCTCGACCAGCGACTGGCCGAGGCCGATGAGCGAGCTGGTCTTGTTCCGGTAGAAGCCGGTGGGCCTGATGTATTCCTCCAGCTCCACCCGATTGGCCTGCGCGTAGTCGTAGGCGCTGCGGTACTTCGCGAACAGCGCCGGTGTGGTGAGGTTCACCCGCACGTCGGTGCACTGGGCGGACAGGATCGTCGCGACCGCCAGCTCCAGCGGAGTGGTGAAATCCAGCTCGCAGTGGGCGTCGGGAAACGCCTCGGCGAGGGTGCGGTTCATCCGGCGGGCGCGACGGACGAGCCCGATCCGCGTTTCCGCAGCTATCGCACGGTTCTTGCGCTTTCGAGCAGCGGAGATCCCGGTGGGTTCGGCGGGCGTGACCGCTGCCGAATCGGCGTCGCCCGCGGCGGCGGAGGCAGGGGAAACAGGCACTCGTTCACCATACGGAACCACTACGACAACATTGCCGGGCCAGATTGCCCGCTGTGTTCCATCTGAGACCTGGACCGTGTTTACTGCCAGTCATGCAAGGACTCGCTGTGGTGCTCTTCCCAGTGCTGTTGATGCTGTTCGCGCTGGGGATGGAGCGGGTCGAGAATCGGCTCCGAAAGCTTCTCGAACCCGACGAAGAGGTTCAGCAGTACCTGGACAACGCCAGCAACGCCGAAGTGAAAGAGCTGACGAAGCTCGGCCTGCCCGCCGCCGTGGCGCGCGTGCGCAAGCGCCGCTCCCGTGACTCCGATCTGGACGTGGCCAGGGCAAGCTGACCGATGGGCCCGCCCCGATCGGGCACTGACGATTGGATTCCCAGGGCAAGCTGACCGATGGGCCCGCCCCGATCGGGCACTGACGATTGGATTCCCAGGGCAAGCTGACCGATCGATTCACACTGTGCGCACATCGCGCAATCCACTCTTTACGTGGTGTCTGTCACTGCGGTGCCGGAATGCCGCGTAGACTGCGCGGTTGGTCGATTCGCTCGACCAGGTTCGCAAGCCATATCCCATAAGGAGCACATTCGTGGACGAGGCCCTCGCCAGAGCAGGCATCTTCCAAGGCGTCGAGCCCACCGCGGTGGCCGCGCTCGCCAAGCAGTTGCAGCCGGTAGATTTTCCGCGCGGCCACGTCATCTTCAACGAGGGCGAACCCGGCGATCGGCTGTACATCATCACGACGGGCAAGGTGAAGATCGGCCGACGGTCCCCGGACGGCAGGGAGAACCTGCTGACCATCATGGGTCCGTCCGACATGTTCGGTGAACTGTCGATCTTCGACCCGGGCCCGCGTACCTCGACCGCCACCACGGTCACCGAGGTCCGCGCCGTGACGATGGATCGCGACGCTCTCAAGTCGTGGATCGATCAGCGCCCCGAGATCGCTGAGCAGCTGCTGCGCGTGCTGGCACGACGCCTTCGCCGCACCAACAACAACCTCGCCGACCTGATCTTCACCGACGTGCCGGGTCGCGTCGCCAAGGCGCTGCTGCAGCTCGCACAGCGTTTCGGCACCCAGGAAGCGGGCGCGCTGCGCGTGACCCACGACCTGACCCAGGAAGAGATCGCCCAGCTGGTCGGCGCTTCCCGGGAAACCGTCAACAAGGCGCTCGCCGACTTCGCACATCGCGGATGGCTGCGCCTCGAGGGCAAGAGCGTGCTGATCTCGGATTCCGAGCGTCTGGCACGTCGCGCACGGTAGCCGCCTCCCCGCGTTTCTTGGCCAGACTTAGGTACGGGGAAGGTGGTGCGGGCGGCCAGACTCGGTGGGTGGCGGGGTCAGCCCGTGCCCGGTGAGTTACCCATGTGCTTGCGAGATCTGTCGGGCCGCTGGGACGCCGGGGTTTTCGAACGCTTTCCGATCGCAGGCACCTACAGGTGCCTGCGATCGAAAGGCGTTCAACGCTGTTCTGCCCGCAGGTACTCCAGTTGAGCCTGCACCGAGCTGCGCGCCGCGGGCCACAGCCGTTTGTCCACATCGGCGTACACCTTGCGGACGACCGCGAAAGCGCCCGCATCCGAACCCAATTCGGCCAGCGCCGCCCGCACCTGATCAAGCCGCTCGCGCCGATGGTCGAGGTAGTACTGCACGACCGGTGCCGCATCGGGATGATCGGGCCCGTGCGCGGGCAGCAGAACCTTGCCCGCGCCCAGCTCCCGCAGCTTTTCCAGCGACGCGAGGAAGCTCGCCAGCGCGCCGGTGGAGGACTCGAGCACGGTGGTGCCGTGGCCGAGCACCGTGTCACCGGTGAGGACCGCGTCGTCGAGCAGCAGGCTCACCGAATCGCTGGTGTGACCTGGGGTTTCCAGCACGGTGATCCGCAGGCCCGCGGCCTCGATCACCTCACCGTCGACCAACGGCTCGACCTCACCGCGCAGGTACTTCGGACCCATCGCACGCACCGGCGTCCCGGTGGCTTTCACCAGGTGATCGATGCCGCCGGTGTGATCGGGATGGTGATGGGTGATCAGGGTCAACGCGATCCGGCCGCCGGTGGCTTCGACGAGGTCGGCCGTGTGTTTCTTGTCCTTCGGTCCCGGATCCACGACCACATACGAGTCGCTGTCCGGGCCGCGCAACAGCCAGGTGTTGGTGCCGTCGAGCGTCATCTGACCGGGGTTGTCGGCCAAAAGCACCGATGCCGTCGGGGTGACACGTCTGACCTGGCTGTACGCAGGGTGTTCCAGTGCCATGACGGCTGCCTATCCGACCTCGACGATCAGTTCCACCTCGACGGGCGTGTTCTTGGGCAGCTCGGAGACGCCGACGGCCGAACGCGCGTGCACGCCCGCCTCGCCGAACACCTCACCGAGGAACTCCGACGCACCGTTGATCACGATCGGCTGATCGCTGAACCCCGGCGCCGAGGCGACGAATCCGACGACCTTCACGATCCGCACCACCTGATCGAGCCCGACCAGATCGTGCACGGCCGCGAGCGCGTTCAACGCGCACAGCCGAGCGGCCTCCTTGGCCTGCTCCACATCCACCTCGGCCCCGACCTTGCCGACCGCCGACAGTTCACCGTCGACGAAGGGCAGCTGGCCGGAGGTGTACACCAGCGAACCGGTGCGCACAGCGGGGATGTAGGCCGCGACGGGAGCGGCGACCGGCGGCAGCGTGACACCGAGCCGGTCGAGCGCGTCCTTCCACGCGGTGGCCACGGCTACTTCTGCCGCTTCAGGTAGGCGACGTGCTGTTCGCCGGTCGGTCCCGGCAGCACCGAGACCAGCTCCCAGCCGTCGGACCCCCACTGATCGAGGATCTGCTTCGTCGCGTGCGTCAACAGCGGCACGGTCGCGTACTCCCAACGGGTGACTTCACTCATGGTGTGAGTTTAGGGCTCACCCCGAACGTCAGGGAGAAACGGGTTATAGGCTCGGCGACGTGGGAGCACCAAGAACAGAGCCGGTTTCGTCGGTTCCCGAACCGTCGACCGGATGGCCACAGCGCGCGGCCAAGGCCCGGTTGCACTACGTCACCGGCAAGGGGGGTACCGGCAAGTCGACCGTTTCGGCCGCACTCGCACTCGCGCTCGCCGCGGGGGGACGCAAAGTGCTGCTGGTCGAGGTGGAGAGTCGCCAGTCGATCGCGCAGTTGTTCGACCGGCCACCGTTGCCGCCCACCGAGACCCATATCGCCAGCGCCGACGGCGGCGGCGAAGTGACGGCGCTTGCCCTCGACATCGAGTACGCGTTCCTCGAATACCTCGACATGTTCTACAACCTGGGCTTCGCGGGCCGGGCGATGCGCCGGATGGGCGCCATCGAGTTCGTCACCACCATCGCCCCTGGTCTGCGCGATGTGATCCTCACCGGCAAGATCAAAGAGTGCGTGGTGCGGACCGGCAAGGACGGCAAGCCCGCCTATGACGACATCGTCGTCGACGCGCCGCCGACCGGCCGGATCGCCAGTTTCCTCGACGTCACCACGGCCATGGCCGAGATCGCCAAGGGCGGCCCGATCGCCTCGCAGGCCGTCGGTGTGTCCAAGCTGCTGCACTCGGATCAGACGATGGTCCACCTGGTCACGCTGCTCGAGGCGCTGCCGGTGCAGGAGACCGCCGACGCGATCGCCGAGCTCACCGCCGACGATCTGCGGATCGGCACGGTGATCGTCAACCGGGCGGCCACCGCCGAACTGTCCCCCGCCGAACGCGACGCCGCCGTGGCGGGCGAACTCGACACCACCGCGATCACCGCGGGCCTGGCCAAGGCCGGAATCACCCTGTCCGAAGCGGACTTCGACGGTCTGATCGCCGAAACGGTCGACCACGCGACGGTGCTGACCGCGCAGAACGCCAGTGCCGCCGAACTGGCGCAGATCGATGTCCCCCAGCTGTCCCTGCCCGCCCTCGGCGACGGCATCGACCTGGGTGGCCTCTACGAACTGGCCGAACAGCTATCCGCGCAGGGAGTCCGATGAGCGAGCACGTTTCCACCCCGCCCTTATTGGACGTCTCCGAGATCATCGCCGATCCGAACGCCAAGGTGATCGTGTGCTGCGGCTCCGGCGGGGTCGGCAAGACCACCACCGCGGCCTCGATCGCGCTGCGAGCGGCGGAGTCGGGGCGGAAAGTGGTGGTGCTGACCATCGACCCGGCGCGTCGGCTGGCGCAGTCGCTCGGCGTCGCCGAACTGGACAACAGCCCGCAGCGCGTCGATCTCGGTCCCGAGGTGCCCGGTGAGCTGCACGCGATGATGCTGAACATGCGCCGCACCTTCGACGACATGGTGCTCGAGCACACCAGCGCCGACAAGGCCGAGCAGATCTTCGCCAATCCGATCTATCAGACGGTGGCGTCGTCGTTCGGTGGCACGCAGGAATACATGGCGATGGAAAAGCTCGGTCAGCTGGCCGCGCGCAAGGAGTGGGACCTGATCGTGGTCGACACTCCCCCCTCGCGCAACGCGCTGGACTTCCTCGATGCGCCCAAGCGGCTCGGTACCTTCCTCAACGGCAAGATGATCCGGTTGATCATGGCGCCGGGGCGCGGGGTCGGCCGGTTCGTCACCGGGGCGATGAGCCTGGCGATGCGCGGGGTGTCGACCATCGTCGGTGGGCAGATGCTCAAGGACGCCTCGACGTTCCTGCAGTCGCTGGAATCGCTGTTCGGTGGGTTCCAGGACCGGGCCGAGCGCACCTTCGCGATGCTGTCCAAGCCGGGCACCCACTTCCTCGTGGTCGCGGCGCCCGAACCGGACGCGCTGCGCGAGGCGTCGTTCTTCGTCGACCGGCTCTCGACCGAGCAGATGCCACTGGCGGGGCTGGTGCTGAACCGGACGCACCCCGCGCTGTCGGAGCTGTCCGGTGATCACGCCATGACCGCCGCGGACCAGCTGGCCGATTCCGACCCGCTGACCGCCTCGGTGCTGCGCATCCACGCCGATCGGGTGTCGATGGCGGCGCGGGAGCGGCGACTGCTGCATCGTTTCACCGGTGCGCATCCGAGCGTGCGGATCGTCTCGGTGACGGCGCTGCCGTTCGAGGTCTCCGACCTCGCGGCACTGCGCGCGGTCGGCGATCAGCTGACAGGTACCCCCGCTTCAGCCTGATCGAATCAGACAAATCAGCTATAGCTCACAATTCCCCGACACCCACCAACGGCGCCGATTCCGCAAACCACGCGGTCTCGGCGCCGTTTGTGATAACGGTCCGGTATCGACCTGCTAGATCGCTACCTGGTGCTGGCGCTGGGCGTTGAAGAATTCAGACCAGGACGTCACGTCAGGATGTTGTTTCAGCAGCGCACGTCGCTGCCGCTCGGTCATCCCGCCCCACACACCGAACTCGACCCGGTTGTCGAGTGCGTCGGCTCCACACTGCATCAGCACCGGGCAGTGACGGCAGATGGTTGCCGCCTTGCGCTGTGCCGCACCGCGAACGAACAGCTGATCAGGGTCCACTTCCTTGCATCGCGCCTGGGCAACCCAAGCGATCCTTGCCTCGGCCTGCTCTACATCCAGTCGGGCGATGGGGGTTGTGATGTGCATTTGATGTGCCCCTTTGCAGTCCGAACACCGTTGTGCGGCGCTCCAGAATCGCGAGCGCGGATCACAGCAACCCAACTACCGCTGCGGTCCGCACCACATTCCACTTTGAGTGTTAGCTCTATCACACTGGGTACTCAATCTAGGTAAAGGTATGGCGATTGCGCAAGACCGCCCCCCGATTTTTTGGTACGACCGTCCCTTCAAATCGGGGAAGAACCCCGCAGTAGCCCTGATCACCGGCGTGGCCGGTCGCGACACGCCGATGTGATCATTTTGTTGACACGCCCGAGCAACCCCCCTGGCATCCGCCGGACATCGCGCCTTACCGAGCGGTCGCGCAGCACACCCATGAACCTGTCGACCCCACCCTCTACTCTGGGTTCGTGCCGATCACTCAAACGCTCGCGAGGCTGGCCGGCAGCTGCGCGCTGGCCGCCGTGCTTGTCGCTGGGCTGTTGTTCCCCTTGGCCGGTGGGTTCGGGTTCATCTCCAACCGCGCCGCCGATGCCGTCGACAACGTCTCAGCCGAACTGGTGGAGGGCACGGTTCCGGCCGTCTCCACCATGGTCGACGCGAACGGGTCGCCCTTGGCATGGCTCTACGAGCAACGCCGCTTCGAGGTCCCGAGCGACAAGATCTCCAACAACATGAAGCTGGCGATCGTGTCCATCGAGGACAAACGCTTCGCCGACCACAAGGGCGTGGACTGGCAGGGCACGCTGCGCGCGTTCCTCACCAACACCTCCTCCGGTGCGGTGCAGCAGGGCGCCTCGACCCTGGACCAGCAGTACGTGAAGAACTTCAACCTGCTCGTGGTCGCCAAGACCGACGCCGAGCGGCGCGCCGCGATCGAGACCACACCGGCGCGCAAGCTGCGCGAGATCCGGATGGCGCTCACGCTGGACCGCGAGCTGAGCAAGGACGAGATCCTCACCCGCTACCTGAACCTGGTGCCCTTCGGCAACGGCTCCTACGGCATCCAGGACGCCGCCCAGACCTACTTCGGCATCGATGCCTCCCAGCTCAACATCACGCAGTCGGCGATGCTCGCCGGCATGGTGCAGTCCAGCTCCAAGCTGAACCCGTACACCAACGTGCAGGGCGTGACCGACCGCCGCAACACCGTGCTCGACACGCTGATCCAGAACATCCCGCACCGCGCCGAGGAGTTCCGCAAGGCCAAGACCGAACCGCTCGGCGTGCTGCCAGAGCCCAAGGGCCTGCCGCGCGGGTGCATCTCCGCCAACGACAAGGGCTTCTTCTGCGACTACGCGCTGCAGTACCTGGCCGAGGCGGGGATCAGCCGCGAGCAGATCGACAAGGGCGGCTACCTGATCAGGACCACCCTCGATCCGGTGCTGCAGGAATCGGTGAAGCGCTCGGTGAACGAGCAGGCCGACCCGAACCTCGACAACATCGCCGAGGTCATGTCGGTGGTCGCGCCCGGCCAGGATTCGCACCCCGTCCTCGCGATGGCGTCGAGCCGCACCTACGGCCTCAACCGCGACGCCAACGAGACGCTGCTCGGCCAGCCGTACTCGATGGCCGGTGACGGCGCCGGCTCGATCTTCAAGCTGTTCACCACCGCCGCCGCGATGGAGAAGGGCCTCGGCATCGCCGCCCAGGTGGACGTTCCCGGCACCTACGCCGCCCGCGGCATGGGTTACTCGAACTCGCCCGGCTGCCCGGCCGACTCGTGGTGCGTCAAGAACGCGGGCGCCTATCCGGGGTCGATGTCGGTGACCGACGCACTGGCCACCTCGCCCAACACCACCTTCGTGAAGATGATCCAGGACGTCGGCGTCGAAGCCGCAGTGGACATGGCCGTGCGCCTCGGCATGCGGGCCTACACCGACCCGGGCACTTCCGGACGCGGCAACACGAGCCTGGCCGACCACATCAAAGACAACAACATGGGTTCGTTCACCCTCGGCCCGTTCGCGATCAACCCCCTCGAACTGACGAATGTGGCCGCCACGCTCGGTTCGGGCGGCAAGTGGTGCCCGCCCTCGCCGATCAAGGAGGTCGTCGACCGCAGCGGCAAGACCGTCCCGCTCACCCAGCAGGCCTGCGAGCAGGTGGTCGACCCCGGTCTGGCCAACACCCTCGCCAACGCGATGAGCAAGGACGACACCAGCGGTACCGCGGCGGGCGCGGCGCGTGCCGCGGGCTGGTCGGCGCCGATGTCGGGCAAGACGGGTACCACCGAGAGCCACCGTTCCTCGGCGTTCCTCGGCTTCACCAACTCGCTGGCCTCCTCGGTCTACGTCTACGGCGACAGCCCGACCCCCGGCGAGATCTGCTCGTTCCCGCTGCGCAACTGCGGTGCCAGCGACGCCAACGGCCTGTTCGGTGGTAACGAACCGGCCCGCACCTGGTTCAACGCCATCAAGCCGTTGATGGACAGGTACCCGCCGCCCGCGCTGCCGCCGGTGGACGACAAGTACGTCCGCGGCGCGAACAATTCGCAGGTCCCCGATGTGGCGGGCAAGTCGCAGGGCGAGGCCACCGCGATCCTGTCCGGCGCCGGTTTCCAGGTCTCCGCGGTGACGGGGGCCGGGTCGCAGGCCAAGGGCACGGTGATGGGCAGTTCGCCGAACGGCTCGGCCATTCCCGGCTCGGTGGTCACGATCTACATCAGTGACGGCACCGTCCGGGTGCCCGCGCCGACGACTCCGCCGCCCGCCGCGCCCGCGCCGGTGGTGCCGGGGCTGCCCCAGATTCCGCGCCTGCCACCGATCCCCATCCCGGTACCGCGCTAGTCACGCGAAAGGCCGCCGTCCAACTTTGGCGGTTTCAAGGGGTCGTCGCAACACCACTGGTGTTAGACGGTAAGTAGATCACGCAGACGCTCGGCTGGGGTATCCCAGCCGAGCGTCTTGCGTGGACGACCATTGAGCTCCTGGGCGACGTGCTCGAGATCGGCAGGACCGAACACGCTCAGAT
>NZ_JBHXRR010000024.1:0-101109 GCF_042716665.1 Nocardia sp. NPDC058658 | reverse complement strand
CCACCTGCGCCGATGGTACTGCACTCGACAGGGTGTGGGAGAGTAGGACACTGCCGGAACATCATTGCGAAAGGCCCCCAGCATTGCTGGGGGCCCTTTTGCGTTTTGCGACACCTCGACAGGCCCGGGCTCGCAGTCCGAACCATCAACATTTCAGAAAACCTCCATGCCTGAGGCCCCGGTGCGCGACCATGATGCGACGTCGCTTCGGGAGGTCACCATGGATTGGCTCTTCACACACCAGACACTGCGTCGTTGCGCGGCAGCCCTCGTGCTGCCTGCCGCACTGGTCGGCGCGGTGGCGACCGCGTCACCCGGTGGCGCGGCGCCCGCCCCTGATCCGCTGATCGGCGCAGTCGGTTCGGTCGCGGGTATCGCCGGAATCGAACTGCCTGCCACCTATGGCCCAGAGACCGCGATCGTGGTGCTCGGATACGGGCTGCTGCCCGACGGCACGATGCGACCCGAGTTGGGAAATCGCTTGCACGCGGCCCTTGTTCAGGCCTTCATGTCACCCGCCTCGCCGGTGATCGTGACCGGCGGAAACCCGCGCAGCGGTGTCACCGAGGCGCAAGTGATGGCCGATTGGCTCAATGTTCGTGGCATCGCCAGGCATCGATTGCACGCGGAGACCGAAGCCGGATCCACCGTGCAGAACGCGGAGTTCTCGGCCCGGATGATGGAAGCCCTCGGCGTCACCAAGGCCGTCCTCATCACCTCCGCCGACCACATGCGCCGAGCCCTGGACAACTTCCTCGCCGCCGGAATTCCGGTCGTCGCCACCATGACCCCGGACGCCGCCCCACTCTGGGCTCAGCCATACGGCACAGAAAAGTAGGCACTCCCTCTCCATCGCTGGATGAGTACATGGCCTGGCCAGCCGACAGTCGCGCCGATGTCGGTGATGCCGTTTACGATTCTGGTGGTGTCATTGCGGGGTTTGCGATGGCGCAATCGGAGTAATGGCGGATAGGGGAAACGTGATGGAACGGCCGGTGTGGGCGCCCGAGGGTGTCGATATTCAGTATCCGAGTCCGGCTCGGATGTACGACGCACTGCTCGGTGGTTCGCACAATTTCGCGGTCGATCGGGAGGCCGCGGAGCTCGCCATCAAGCTGGTTCCCGACCTGCCACGGCTGGCGCTGAGCAACCGAGCCTTCCTGCGCCGGGCTGTGCGTTTCATGCTCGACGCCGGGATACGGCAGTTCCTCGACATCGGGTCGGGCATCCCGACCGCGGGCAACGTGCACGAGATCGTCCATGAGCTCGACCCGACGGCACAGGTGCTCTACGTTGACATCGACCCGGTGGCGGTCGCTCACTCGCGGACCATTCTGGACGGTAATGAGCGGGCCGGCGCGATCGAGGCTGATCTACGTAAATCCGGCGATCTGCTCACAGCGGTGCGCGAGACCGGGTTGATCGACTTCGACGAGCCGGTGGGGTTGCTGCTGATCGCCGTGCTGCATCTGGTGCACGACGACGAGGATCCGATCGGCAAGGTCTCGGCGCTGCGCGAGGCGGTCGCTCCTGGCAGTTTCATAGCCATTTCACATCTCACATCCGAGCTGCGTCCTGAGGATGCCAGTAAACTTGGCGTGCAGTCGGTGAATCACGCGAAGGTCGGAATCCACTTCCGGTCCAGGGACGAAATCGTCGCGTTGTTCCGAGGATGGGACGCGGTCGAACCCGGCGTTGTCGAGCTGCCGCTGTGGCGGCCCGAGTCCGAGCGCGACCAGCACGAGAAGCCGGGCCGTTCGCTCGGTATGGGCGGGGTCGCGATCAAGAAGTGAGCCGCCCATACCGGGCGGTGTGAACGATGACAGGTGGATGAGGCAGTGGGGTCGTGGGAGCTGGCGCAGCGGTGGGCGGATGCCCTCGACGGCGTCGTCGCTCCCACGCTCAACCGCTCCCAGATCGACGAGATGCTGGCCGCCCTGTGCACCGGTCTGATCGGCGCGGCACGCGGCGGTGAGGACCCCGATGTGGCCCGCCGCGCCGCCCGGATGCTGGTGGCGGCGAACTACCGCGACCCGGCAGCCGTGAGTCGATCGGTGCCGGTGCTGTGCACGGACCTGGTCGAGGTGGCCGCCGACGGTCCATCCGACCCAGCGCTGACGCGGATCCGCGAGCGGGCGATCAGCCTTGCCGCCGACTTCGCGGCCGGCTTCACCGCCGCATTGCGGGCCGCCGCGCTGGCCGAGCAGGAGGCCACCCTGTCTGCGGTGCTCGCCGCGGCGCAGGAGGCCGAGACCCGCCGCGCGTTGTCGGAGGCCCGATTCGAGGCGGTCTTCGACGGCGCACTCGTCGGGATCGGCACCGTCGACATGTCCGGCCAGGTGGTGAACTGCAACGCCACCATGGCGCAGATGCTCGGCCAGACCCCGGAGACGATGCCGGGCCGGACCGTCGCCGACATACTCGGCCCACACAATCTGAACTTCGCCTTCGAACAACTGCAGCGCATGATCGCGGGCGAATCCGAGAGCTTCCGCACCGAGACCGAGCACCTGCACACCGACGGACGGGTGACCGCGATCGACCTGTCGATGTCGGCGGTGCGTGGTGCCGACGGTGGTATCGAGTTCCTGATCGGTGTCGCGGTCGACGTCACCGAGCGCAAACAGCTCGCCGACCGGCTGTGGCACGACGCCAATCACGACGCGCTCACCGGGCTGCCGAACCGCCCGCACCTGTTCAACCGGCTCGACGCGGCCGAGCCACCGATCGGGGTCTGCTACCTCGACCTCGACGGCTTCAAGGAGATCAACGACCTGTGGGGGCACGCGATCGGGGATCGTGTGCTCGAGGTCGTGGCCGACCGGTTGCGCCATGTTGTCGGCCCGGCCGACGCGCTGGCCGCCCGGATCGGTGGCGACGAATTCCTGGTGCTCGTCGAAAAGTGTTCGGGTGAGCCGCAATTGGCGCAGTTGGCCGAACAGCTGATGGCCGCGCTGACCGAGCCGCTCGAGGTGGACGGCCATGTGCTCGCCGTCGGTGTGAGCATCGGTACCGCGTTCTTCGCTGAATTGCCCAGCGCCGTAGACGAATTGGTGCACGTCGCCGATGCCGCGATGTACCGCAACAAGAACGACGCGCGCCGCGACCCGGCCCGGTAACCCCGGGCCGGGTTGATCAGACGGGTTGGTGCTCGCGCCGGGCCGCCCGCGCGAGTGAGCGATCCCGCTGCTCCTCGAAGCGAGCGACATCGCCGCGCAGCCGCTCGAGGAAGGCAGCCAGGTCCTCGCGGGCCGCCTCGCCACGCGGGCCGAAGTCGTTGCGCTCGAAGATGTTCCACTTGCGCAGCACCGGCAGTAGGACCTCCTCCAGGTGCTGGCGCAGGTCGTAGATGCCGTGCTTGGCCATCAGTACACCGTTACGCCGCCAGCCGGGCATACCCGCCCCCGGCATCTGGAAGTTCTGCACGATGGTGTTGATCGCCTCGATGGTCTGGTCGGGGGCCAGGTCGAGCGAGGCGGCGCACAGGTTGCGGTAGAAGATCATGTGCAGGTTCTCGTCGGCGGCGATGCGCGCGAGCATGCGGTCGGCGATCGGATCGTCGCACACGCGACCGGTATTGCGGTGGCTGACCCGGGTGGCCAGTTCCTGGAAGGTCACATAGGCCACCGAGAACAGGAATCCGGCGCCCGAGGCGGAGTGGATGTCGAAGCCAGGGGCCTTGTCGTCGACGACGGCCATCGCCGAATAACCGTTGGTCATGTGGATCATTCGCGCCTGCTCGAGCGCGACGGGATCGACGCCGCGGGTCACCACGAGGTAGTCACGCAGCACGATGCCGTGCCGGTTCTCCTCGGCGGTCCAGCGGCCGACCCAGGTGCCCCACGCGCCGTCCTTGGAGAAGTTCTCGGCGATCTCGCGGTGGTAGGAGGGCAGGTTGTCCTCGGTGAGCAGGTTGGTGATCATCGCCGCCTTGGCGAGTTCACTGAGCGCGGATTGCTCTGGGTCCCAATCGATTCCGCCCAGTGCTGCGAAGTTGCGGCCCTGGTCCCACGGCACGTAATCGTGGGGGTGCCAGTCCTTTGCCATCGCCAGATGCCGATCGACATTGCTTGCGGCGGTGGGTTCCAGCTCGATGAGTAGTTCCAGTTGGGTCAGGTTCCTGGCCACGCTCGTTTGCCCTTTCCGGTTAGTGAAAAGCGAGAGTTGCGTCGGTCCGGTAGTGTTGCCCGTCGTCACAATAGACCTGGCGCATCGCGCCTGGAAACGACACGGTACTTCTGGCTACTGTGACGGAATTTGGGCGCGTCGCGCCGAGTGCATATACGCTCCACCAGTTCAGCTCCATCAGCGGTTCCCGTTCAGTCGTGGCATAGCTAGAGAGAGTGAGCGAAAAATTATGACGGACATCGTGGTCACGAGCCTGGCGGCGACCACGTCGATCGCGGGCGACGTCGACTCGACCTGGAAGGGTCTGCTCAACGGCGAGAGCGGAATCGACGTCTTGGAAGATTCCTTCATCGACGATTTCGAACTGCCGGTACGGATCGGCGGCCACCTGAAGGTGTCGCCCACCCTCTCGCTCACCCGCGAAGAGGCGCGCAAACTGTCCTACGTCGAACAGATGGCCGTGGTGCTCGGGCGCGAGGTGTGGCGCAACGCGGGCAGCCCCGAAGTGGACCGCGAACGGCTCGGCGTCTCGATCGGCACCGGCCTCGGCGGCGCGGAATCGCTGATCTACGCCCGCGATCGCCTGCGTAACGGCGGCTACCGCAAGGTCTCTCCGCTGACTGTGCAGGCCATCATGCCCAACGGCCCAGCGGCCTGTGTCGGCATCGAATTGGGCGCGGGCGCCGGGGTTTCCACGCCGGTGTCGGCGTGCTCGTCGGGCTCGGAGGCGATCGCCAACGCGTGGCGGATGATTGTGATGGGCGATGCCGACATGGTGGTCACCGGCGGGGTGGAGGGGTCCATCCAGGCGGTACCGATCGCGGCGTTCACGCAGATGCGAGCCATGAGCACGCGCAACCACGATCCCAAGGCGGCCTCGCGTCCGTTCGACGTCGACCGCGACGGCTTCGTCTTCGGCGAGGCGGGCGCGATGATGGTGATCGAGACCGAGGAGCACGCCAAGGCACGTGGCGCGACGATTCACGCGCGGCTGCTCGGCGCGGGCGTCACCTCCGACGGGTTCCACCTCGTCGCACCGGATCCCGAGGGCACCGGCGCCGCGCGCGCGATGACGCGGGCGATGCAGACCGGTGGGATCAGCCGCACCGACGTCACCCACATCAACGCCCACGCCACCGCCACCCCGATCGGCGACACCGCCGAGGCCAACGCGATCGCCAAGGCCATCGGCTCGCACGCTTCGGTCTACGCGCCGAAATCCGCACTGGGGCACTCGATCGGCGCGGTCGGTGCGCTCGAATCGGTGCTCACCGTGCTGAGCGTGCGCGACAGCATCGTTCCGCCCACCCTGAATCTGGACAATCAGGACCCCGCTATCGATTTGGACGTGGTTTCGGGGCAGGCGCGGCGCGGTCGAATCGATTACGCGGTGAACAACTCATTCGGTTTCGGCGGTCACAACGTGGCGATCTCGTTCGGACGGTATTGACGATCTGCCCAGCAGTGGCGGTTTCTGGTCAATGTGCGTTGAAAAGGATTGGGAATGATCGGCGAAACATTCGACGACTATGTAGACGAACTGGGGACTATCCGGATTCCCGGTGATCAGACCCTGATCGACTTCGTCGACAAGCACAGTGAGGCCAACGGGGATGACCTGGCCTACCGCTTCATCGACTATTCGACCGAACGTGAGGGGGAATACCGGGAACTGACCTGGCGTGAATTCGGCGTGCGGTTGCGCGCGGTAGCCGCACGGTTGCAGCAGGTGACCCAGCCCGGTGATCGGGTGGCGGTGTTGGCGCCACAGGGGCTGGACTATGTAGTGGCGCTGTTCGCGGCGGTGTACGCGGGGAATGTGGCTGTGCCACTGTTCGATCCGGAGGAGCAGGGGCACAGCGACCGGCTGCACGCGGTGCTCGGCGATTGTGAACCCGCCGCGGTGCTCACCGTCGGCAGCGCGGCCGCGGGGGTACGCAATTTCTTCCGCGAACAGTCCGCCGCGCAACGGCCCAGAATCATTGCGGTCGAAGCGATTCCCGATACCGTCGGCACTCGCTGGCGCAGGCCCGACATCAATATCGACAGCGTGGCCTACCTGCAGTACACCTCCGGGTCCACGCGCGTGCCCGCCGGTGTGGAGATCACCCACCGCTCGGTGGGGACCAATCTGCTGCAGATGATCGACGCCATCGGGATCACCGAGAACGCGCGCGGGGTCACCTGGCTGCCGCTGTTCCACGACATGGGGCTGCTCACGGTGATCCTGCCGACCATCGGCGGCAAATTCATCACGATCATGTCGCCGAGCGCGTTCGTGCGCAGGCCCTCGCGCTGGATCAAGGAACTGGCCGCGCAGGCTGATGGTGCCGAAATCTATTCGGCGGCACCGAACTTCGCGTTCGAGCACGCGGCGATGCGTGGGCTGCCCAAGGGTGACGAGAGTCTGGACCTGTCGAATGTGATCGGTCTGATCAACGGCAGCGAGCCGGTGTCGGTGTCCTCGATGCGCAAGTTCAACGAGGCGTTCGCGCCGTACGGGCTGTCCAAGACCGCGATCAAGCCGTGTTACGGGATGGCCGAGGCGACCCTGTTCGTGTCGGCGACCAAGCGCGATGACGAGGCGCGGGTGGTCTATGTCGATCGTGGGCAGCTCAACGACGGTCGGATGGTGGAGTGCGACGAACACGCCGCGAACGCGGTGGCCCAGGTGTCGTGCGGGCATGTGGCGCGGTCGCAGTGGGCGGTGATCGTCGACCCGGCCACCGGGATCGAGCGCCGCGACGGCGAGGTCGGCGAGATCTGGTTGCACGGTGACAATATGGGCATCGGGTACTGGGGTCGGCCGGAGGAAACCGCGGAGACCTTCCACAACCGGGTGATCGCGCGCCTGCCGATCGGTAGTCGCGCCGAGGGTGCTCCCGATGACGCGAAGTGGATGCGGACCGGCGACTACGGCGCCTATCACGATGGCGAACTGTTCATCACCGGTCGCGTGAAGGACCTGGTGATCGTCGACGGGCGCAACCACTATCCGCAGGATCTCGAGTACTCGGCGCAGGAAGCCAGCACCGCGCTGCGGCCGGGTTTCATCGCGGCCTTCTCGGTGCAGGCGGGGCAGCTGCCCGCGCCGGTACGTGAGGCGGGGAGTGCGTCGGACCCGGCGGCGGAGCAGTTGGTGATCGTGGCCGAAAGAGCTACGGGTGCAGCGAAACTGGAGCCAGGTCCGATCACGGATGCGGTGCGGGCGGCCATCGCTCGCAGACACGGGGTGATGGTCAGGGATCTGCTGCTGGTACCTGCTGGGTCGATTCCGCGGACGTCGAGCGGGAAGATCGCCCGGCGCGCGTGCAAGGCGGCGTACCTGGACGGGACGCTGCGCGGTGGGTACCGCCAGCAGGCGTATCCGGACGCACCGGAGGAGTGAGAATCGGTCGGCCGCTGGGTATTCCGGCGGCCGACCGACTCAGTTCACACAGGGGATGGTGTCACCGATGTTGGTGGACAACGGTTTTCCCGCATCAGGGAGTGGCGTCGAGCCGGACGTAGTGGGCTTCGGCATCGTGGTCGGTGTCGTGGGGCTCAGTTCGGTGGGCATGGTGAAGTCGGCGCCGAGTGCGATGCGCACGCGCCCGTCCGCCACCGAGGGCGACGCGGAAACCGGAAGTCCGCCGAGGAGTTCCGCCAGCGCTTTCGCGTCGTCGGCGGCACCGAGGCCGTAGGTGATGGTCGAATACTGGCCGTCGTTCGAATCGCCGTTGCCGATGAGTCCCGCGCGGTAACCCCGGTCCGTCAGTGCCGCCGAGAGCACCGCGGCCTGCCCCTTGACGGTGCCCACATTGTGCACATCGACCACGCTCGTCGGAACCGGCACCGCGGCAGTGGTTTTCGGTTCCTCCTGGCCGAATGCCGCCCGCACCTCCCGCTTGATCGCGGCCGGGTCGACGATGTTCACGTCCTGACCGTCGATCACGTCGTAGCGCACCACCGGCAGCGTGCGGAATTCCACCGGCACCGAGCCTGCGGAGCCGAGATCACGGGCGAAGTCGAACAGATTCCAGCCGTCGGAGAGCACGATATCGCGGTGCGCCACATCCATCAGCTCCGCGAGTTGGCTCAGATTGGTCAGGGTGCCTGAGTCTTTGAGCGACTTGGCCACCGAGGTGAGAAATGCCTGTTGACGGTGGGTGCGGTCGAGGTCGCCGTTGAGCAGGCCGTGCCGTTGGCGGACGAACGCCAACGCCTGCGCACCGTCGAGATGCTGCCTGCCCGCGGGGAAGACGGCGCCGGAGAACTCGCTGTCGTCGACCGAGTGATTGAGACACACGTCGACACCCCCGACCGCGGTGGCCAGATCGTAGAAGCCGGCAAGGGAGATCTCGGCGAAGCGATCGATCGGCACCCCGACCAGATTGCGGACCGTGGTGACGATGGACGCGCGCCCCGCCTCGCGGCCGCGCCGCTCGAGCACGACCGGGTCCTTCTCACCCTGCTCGATCAACTTCGCCTGTACCGCAGCTTTTTTCAGCCCGTATGCCTCTTTGATCTTGATCTGCTGGTAGCCGGGGATGCCCGTCACCGGCACATAGTCGTCACGCGGGATGGAGAACGCCACCACCTTGCTGTGGTCGGCCGGAATATGCAGCAGGATCAGCGAATTCGCGTTGTAGCCGCCCTCGCTGCCGTCACCGGCGTGCAGCTGGTCGAGCACCTGTTTCGGTAAGTCGTTGCCGTTGAGGTCTTTACGGGTGTCCAGCCCGATCAGCAGGATATTGACGGCGCCGCCACCGGACCGCGGGGCATCCTCGCCGAGTGCGGTGGAGTGGGTGAAGCCGGAGTCGAAGTCCTGCTTGGCCGACCAGGCAAGGCCGGTGCCCGCGAGGACGGCCAGCGCTGTCGTCGCCACGAATGTGCGGGCCAAGATCTTTGCGGCGCGGTGAGCGCGTCCGCGGCGCGGGGTGCGGTGTTCGGTGACGTGCCTGCCCACGCGCTGCGGTCCCCGCCTGTGCTCCCGGCGCGGCAGGTCCGCCGGAAAGTCGTTGTCCCCGTTCACCGCAGCGCGCTACCTGCCTGCCACTGTTCCCACGGCACACTCCAGTCGCCGTTCTGCCACACCTCGAGCGGGGCGCCGCCGGTGTTCCTGATCTCGACCACGTCGCCCGGCTGGGAGAAATTGTAGAACCAGCGAGCGTTGTCGCCGCTGAGATTGAGGCAGCCGTGTGAGACGTTGGTGTTTCCCTGCGCCCAGATTGTGTCGTCGAGCTGGTGCAGATAGATGCCGTCGGTGCTGATCTTGGTCGCCCAGCCGATGGTTTCCTTGTACCCGAGCCGGGAGTTCACCGGCAGGCCGTAGGTGGAGGAATCCATGATCACCGGGTTGGCCTTCGCCATCACCGTGTAGATGCCAGGCTGGGTCCAGAAGGTGATGGTCTTGCCCGCCACGGTCTCGCTGCCGCCCCTGCCGAGCGAGGTGGGCATGGTCTTGACCAGCGTGCCGTTCTCGTACACCTGCACCTGCTTGTCGTTGTCGTCGACGATCGAGACGTGCGAGTCACCGACGGTGAAGCTGGTCTTGGTGTCTTCCTGGCCGTAGAGGCCGCCGCCGAGGTCCTTGCCGTAGATATCGGCGGCGAGGGTCACCCGGGTTCCGGATGCGTAGTAGTTCTCGGGGCGCCAGTGGGCGTTGCGGTTGTCGACCCAGTACCAGGAGCCGACGACAGGCGGATCGGTGGTGACGACCAGGTATTTTTCGGCGGTCGCGCGGTCAGGGACGTCTTCGTCGAAATGTGCCACGACGACCGTGCCGACGCCGAAGGTGCCCGACGACGACAGCGGGGTGCCGCCGGTGGTGCGGAAGGAGACCTCGGTCTGATTGTTGGGTGCCAGGGTGGAGAACGACGAGGTGATCGGGCCGACCTTGCCGGTGACGGTGACCGCCTCGGCGGTGACGGTGTAGGTGCGGCCGTAGCCGAGCGGCACCGACGGTTTCCACGCCGACTGGTCGGGGGTGAGGATGCCCTCGACGGTGCCGCCGTCCTCGTTGGTCATCGTGACCGTGGTGAGCTGCCCGTCGCTGGTGCTGACGCGGACCGGGCCGAGCGGGTCGATCTCGGTCGCACCGTCTGCCGGGGCGACCGAGATCGTCGGAACGGGAGGGGCGGCCGATTCCGGGCTCGAGTCGCCGGTCTCGGCGCAGCCCGCGACCAGCGCCAGGAGCACGGCGGCGAGGCCGACTCGGAAACGTAGTCCTGACATGCGCCCCTCCTGCTGCTCAGCTCTGTAAGCCGACCTCGACGTCGAGCGAGAGGTTGATCTTGTCGCCGATCACGGCGCCGCCGTCGGCCATCGGCATCTCGGTGGTGAGGCCGAAATCGCGGCGGTTGATGGTGGCGGTCGCGGAGAAACCGGCGACCGGGGCGTCGGCCATGCCGGGGCCGGTGCCGAGGAATTCGACGTCGAGGGTGACCGGGTGGGTGTTGCCGCGGATGGTGAAGTCGCCGGTGACGGAGAAGTCGGTGCTCATCGCCTTGAAGCCGGTGGCCTTGAAGGTGGCGATCGGGTGGTTGGCGACGTCGAAGAAGTCGGCGCTGGCCAGGTGCCCGTCGCGTTGGGCGTTGTCGGTGGTGACCGAGGCGACCTTCATCTGCACGTCGGCGTCGGCGATGCCATCGGGGTGAATCACGAGCGTGCCGGAGAAGTCGGTGAACCTGCCACGGACTTTGCTCACCATCAGGTGGCGCACGGAGAACTGCAGAGTGGAATGTGCGGGGTCGATGACCCAGGTTCCAGCGGGTAATCCGGTAGGGGCCGACATGGTCTCTCCTCACTTGGCGTTCCGGCGGTGTGCGGGTCTGCGAGCGTGAAGCGATTGCGTCAACCAGCCTAATGGACGCAGGCGCGTAGCGGCCTCAGCCGTTTGCGCATGGCCGGAGCGAAAGCGGAGGTACGCCTAGGCCCCGGTTGGCGCGGGCGGTCAGCCCTCGCTGGTGGCGCGTTCGCCGAGAAAGCGAAGGAGGGCGGGATCGGTGGAGGTGAAGCGGTCTGCTTCCTGTCCGCCGGTGCATTCGTACAGGGCGATAGTCACGGCGTCCGGCCGACGCGCGACAACCCGCCAGATCGCGCCGGAATCCTGCCAGCGGAGAAGGGTTTCGACCGGGTCGCTCACACGATCCACCGTAATGCGCCGCGATCGCGGATCGTTCGGTTGACCGAGGTACGTGAATCGCGACGGCTTCGGCCGGGAGACCGGGATGGGCGCGGCTCAGGTCCGTTCGCGGTAATTCGCGGCGACGAGTGCGAGGCAACACGCGGCGATCGCGGCAGTGACCAGGTACATCGCCGGGTAGCCGAAGCCGAGGCTGCCGTTCAGGGCCGACAGGACCGCGGGGACGCCGAAGCCGAGGTAACTCACCGAGTAGAAGACCGCGTTCAGACCGGCCAGATCGCCGGGACCCGCGATGCGCTCGATCTGCTGCAGACCCGCGACCAGGCCGATGCCGTAGCCGCTGCCGAGCACGACGGCGGTGAGCAGCGTGACCCAGATGCTCAGGGTCGCCGCCGTCCACGCGGCCAGGACCATGCCGAGCGTGAGCAGTACCAGCGCGACCACCGCGGCGCGCGCGGTGCCGGGGCGATCGATGCGCTTGGCGACGGACTGGATGGTGAACCCGCAGCCGAGGGTCACCATGGTGACCAGGGCGGAAAAGGCGATCGGGGCCTGTTGCACGCGCGGCAACATCAGCGTGGGGAGGACGGCGTAGGCCGTCGCGTTGGCGGTGAACAGCCACAGGGCGATCGGCACCGCGACGCGCAGGAAGCGTCGATGTCCGGCGGCGGGGATCTTCAGGTCATCACACAAGCGGCCCGGATTCGCTTGGCGCGTCACGGTTTCCGGTGTTCTGAAAATCCAGTAGGCGCTCGCGATACAGAGCGCGGCGTTGACGAGATAGGCGGTCGAATCGGGCAGCGGGCCCCACTGCGCGAGCGTTCCCGCCACTCCCGCACCGAGGGCGAACCCGGCGGTCAGGCTCATCGCGGATCGACGCGCGCCCTTGCCCGCAGCGGCCGTGGCGAACGGTGGTTGCGACAGCTCCTTGAGCCAGCTGCCACCCACCGCCATCGCCAGCCCGAGCGCGACACCGCACAGCATCCGCCCGGCCGCCAGCATCGGCACCGAGGCCGCGCCCGCCGCGAGCAGCAGCGAACCGGCCGCGGCGATCAGCGGGGCGGGCAGCATCAGCGGGCGACGACCGAACCGGTCAGAGAGTGGTCCGCCGATGAGCAGGGCGGGCACGATGCCGAGAACGTAGTAGAACAGCAGCAGGTCGACCGCGGTGAGCGGGAGGCCGTGGGCTTTGTACATCACCAGCAGCGGCGTGAACTCGTTGCCGCCCCACGCGATCGTCACCATGGCGGCGGACACACCGAGCCAGGCCCGGGAGACGGAGACAGCACTGGGCCGCTCGGTGGTGAGAATCGCCATCACAGGCCCTTTCCGTCGTGCGCGCACTCTCGCCACCCGCGCACGGGCGAAATGGTGGCAACCGGTCTCATTTTAAGGGCGGCCGGTCGCTGTATTACCGTCGGCCTGTGCGTGAGCTGCGGATGGGGTGTGCCATGTGGACGCACCCGCAGTGGCAGGAGCGGTTGCCCGCACCGGGGGAACGGTTGCGCGCCTATGCCGGGCACTGCGGTGCGGTCGAGGGCAACACCACGTTCTACGCGACCCCGTCGGTGTCCACCGTCGAGTCGTGGGCCCGGCAGACCGCGCCCGATTTCCGGTTCGTGCTCAAGCCGCCGAGGGCGGTGACGCACGAGCGCAGGCTGGTCGACGCCGGTGCCGAACTCGGCGCGTTTCTCGACGTGATGGCACCGCTCGGGTCGCGGGTGCACGCACTGTGGATCCAGCTGCCCGCCTCGTTCGGGCCGACCGATCTGGGCGCGCTCGCCCGCTTCCAGCGTGAGTTGCCGGGTGGGCTGCGGTGCGCGGTGGAGGTGCGTCATCCGGCGTTCTTCGACGACGAGAGGGCCGCGATCCAGCTGGAACGGGTGCTCGGGCGGATCGGCGCCGAGTGGGTGCCGTTCGACACGACTGTCCTGTTCGACGGGCCGCCGGGTGACCCCTCGGAGTACGAGGCGCGAGCGAAGAAGCCGCGGGTGCCGCGGCGGATGCGGGCGCTCACCGAGTACCCGATCGTTCGTTACCACGGCCGCGCCGACGCCGATCGCACCGTCGCGGGCTGGGTGCCGTGGGTGGAGACCGTCGCCGACTGGCTGCGCGAAGGTCGCTCGCCCACGTTCTTCGTGCACACTCCCGACAACGCCGCCGCCCGAGGTTTGGCCCGCCGCTTCCATGACGAGGTTCGCGCGCTGGTGCCGGACTTGCCCGCGCAGCCGACTCCGACGTCGGATGAGCCGATGACATTGTTCTGAGGCGGTGCGGACAACGTGAGGTGACCTGCGCTGATTTCGCGAAAACTTGTCGTACCCCCGTGTAATGCTGTGCGCCACCACTGGGGAGTGGGTGGACGGACTCGAAGGGGACGAGCATGTCTACGGATGAAATGTTGTTGTCGCCCGCGCCGCATTGCGAGCCGCAGTTGGAGGGCGCCGCTTCGGTGCGGCGGTCCGAGGCCGCGAATGTCGCTGCACCGCATCCGGTTACCGGTTCGGCCCGTCGAAGGTCGACCGGTGGAACACCGGCGAGCATCCGCAGGGTGGTACGCGCGTCCTGCCCGCAGGTCGCACCGCCGGTTATCGACTCCTCTCCGCAGGCAAGGAGATTCACCGAGCAGGTACTTCGGCTGCTCCTCGAAGTGGTCGACCGGCGGCGATCATCGAGTCATCTGCGCGCATTCGCCGATGCGCGCGTACTCTCCGCCATCAGCACGATGCTCACCCAAGACCTGGTCCCGGCCCGAAACCTGGGAACCGCCACCCTGACCAGTGTGAAAGTCACTCCCGCGGAAGACGGTGCCGCCGAAGTCTTCGCCTCGTACCAACGTGGGCCACGAACACTCGCCATCGCGGGCCGAATCGAGCAGTCGAAGGACAGTTGGCGATTGGTCGCCGTGCGGATGTTCTGACCTCAGCGCAGCGTCGTGACACCCGAGAAGTCGTTGGGCGCACGGTGATTGCGGTCGGACAGGCTGCCGAGCGCGTGGTCGGGGTGCAGGCCGAAGTATTGCTTGCGGGTCTTGCTCGTCCAGGCCAGTGCGGCCGCGGCGGCGATGCGATGGAAGTGGACGGTGTAGCCGCGCTCGTAGATGCTCAGCAGCGCGTAGCCGCCGGGGTACTCCTTCACGGCCGCCACCTCGAGGTACTCGACACGGCCGGAATCGGGGCGGGTGCGGCGATTTCGATGCGTGTGGCCGCTGTGATGCAGGAAGACGCCGGGGGTTGTCCGGTAGCAGGCTTGCAGTGCGGTCACGCTGGCGCGATCGAGGACGAAACCGGGGCCGCCGGGATTACTCAGTGCCGCATAGCGAGTCGCGGGATGGTGTCCGAAGACCAGGGTGGGACGGTCGGGATCGGCGGCGAGGGTCGCGCGGAGCCGGGCGAGTTGGTCGGCGTCGATCGTGCCGCCGGAACCTCGCCTGCGGGTGGTGTCGAGGCCGATCAGGCGCAGGCCGCCGAGTTCGTGGCAGGTGAGTTGCCCGAACGGCTGGAACATCTGACCCCAGTGGTCATCCGCACCACGCGGCACGTCGTGATTGCCACGGCACACGAAGTGCTCGCGGCCCGCGACTCCCCAATCGTCCAGGCGCGCACTGATACCCGCGGATTGTTCGGCGGTACCGCAATCGGTGAGGTCGCCCGCGACGACGAGGTGGTCGGCGGCGCGCTCGGGGCGGCGGATGTCGTGCAGCAGCGCCTCGGTCATCACCTGCGGGTAGTGGCCGTCGTCGTGGCGCAGACCCGGTGGCAACCCGGCGACGATCAGACCACTGCGGTCCTCGCCCCAGTGCAGGTCGTTGACCAGGGCGATCGTGCGCAGCAGCCGGCCCGGCGGTGGTGGCGCGGTCAGGAAAACGCCGGTGACCTCCGGTGTTCCGGGGCGTCGTGTCACCCAGGTGCGGCCCGGTACCGCGGTTTCGCCGTCGGAGCAGGCGATGAAGCGATACCGGCGGCCGGGCTCGAGTCCGCGCACCTCGGCGTAGTGGTGTGCGGTGCGGCGGCCGTCGAGGTAGCGCGTCACGGGGGCGGCCGGGCTGTCGGCGGGCGCGAGGCGCACCTCGGTGTCGGCGGAGGCTGGGCGAAGCTGTCCCGAGCGGTCGTGACGATGCGTGGACCAGGTGATGATCGCCGTGTCGTGCGTGACTGTCACGACCTCGAGATCGGTGACCACGAGCCGATCACGCACGCCCGTCCACGAATTCGGCCGCGCCATCGGCGCCCGAACTGTCGCGGCGGCGGCACCCGAAGCCGCGTTGACCAACCATGCGGTGTGCAGTCGCGGATCGAGCATGCCGGGCTCCGTTCGCCGTCTACGGCTGACGGTACGGCGCCCGCCTGAACGTACGCAGACAATGATGTGGCCGTTGATCGCCCGGGTAGCGACGGTGAAACGACGCCGCCACGCCGCGGTCGAAGCGATCCCGCCGCCGGACAGACCGACCCGCGTGCCTCGTGGGACCGAGAAGCGGATGGGTGATCACCCCCTGCGACGGGTCGTACCGTCGCGTTTCCGTGCTCGGATTATTCCTTGCGTGGCTTGTTCCGGATATGTTGTGTCCCATCGCTTTCCGGTGTATCACCGTCCGCGCCGTCCGGCAGACGCCGCGCCCCGCTGGCCACCTCGTCGATGAGATCGTCGTAGCCGCAGGCCAATTCGTGCAGACGTAGCTGCGCGGCATGGAGCGCGGCCTCGGCGCCGTAGGCAAGGGCGCGGTAGGTGAGGGCGGCGAAATGCGCCATGCGGTCGACGACGGCGCCGATGCTCTCGGTGTGCATCGGCGCGGAGATCGCCGGAGTCGGGGCGCGCAGGGCGACCCAGCGGTCGATCTCACAGACCAGACGCGCACGCGCCCAATCGATGTCGCTGGTGTCGCCCGGTATCTGTTGTTCGCGGCGTTCGTGCAGGCCGGCGAGTTCGTGGGCGGCGGTCAGAACCGGATCGTCGTCACCGGCGACGCCGCAGACCGCCTGCATCATCTGCGCTCGGTCCGGCAGTACCGGTTCCGCTCCGGGTCGCCGGGGCGAACCGCTGCCGTCCGTGTCCACTGTTGCCGCACCGTCCTCGCTATCGGAAATGGATGTCGAAGGACATTCGTCTCGGCGGGGACGGCGGATAGGTCACGAAATGACCCCTCAACAGCGAAAACCGGCCGCGAACTGGTGTTCGCGGCCGGTCGGATTCACCGGTGGAGCTGGAGTATCACAGGCTCCTGGCGATGATTTCCTTCATGATCTCGTTGGTGCCCGCGTAGATGAGCTGGACGCGGTTGTCGACCCACATGCGCGCGATCGGGTACTCGGTCATGTAGCCGTAGCCACCGAACAGCTGCAGACAGGTGTCGGCCGCTTGCATCGCCTTGTCGGTGGTCCACCATTTCGCCATCGCGACCGTCGGGATATCGAGCTCGCCGCGTACGTGCTTCTCGACGCAGTCGTCGACGAACACCCGGGCGATGGTGGCCTCGGTGGCGACCTCGGCAAGCTTGAACTTGGTGTTCTGGAAACCGAACACCGGGCGGCCGAATGCCTCGCGCTCCTTGGTGTAGCGCAGCGTGTGCTCGAGGGCGCTCTCCATCCCGGCGACCGCGCCGACCGAGATGATCAGGCGCTCTTGCGGCAGTTGCTGCATGAGCTGGATGAAGCCTTGGCCCTCGGTGGTGCCGAGCAGGTTGCTCACCGGGACGCGGACGTCCTCGAAGAACAGCTCGGAGGTGTCCTGGCCCTTCTGGCCGATCTTGTCGAGCACCCGCCCGCGGCGGAACCCGGCGCGATCGGCCTCGACCAGCACCAGCGAGACGCCGGCTGCGCCCTGGGTCGGGTCGGTCTTGGCGACGACGATGATCAGGTCGGCCTGGCCACCGTTGGTGATGAAAGTCTTGGATCCGTTGATGACGTACTCGTCGCCGTCGCGGATCGCCTTGGCCTTGACCGCTTGCAGATCAGAGCCGGTGCCGGGCTCGGTCATCGCGATCGCGCCGACCACCTCGCCGCTGGCCATCTTCGGCAGCCACGTCTGCTTCTGCTCCTCGGTGCCGTAGGCGAGGATGTAGTGGGCGATGATGCCGTTGTGCAGGCTCACGCCCCATGAGGTGTCGCCGATCCTGGCCTGCTCCTCGATGAGCACGGCCTCGTGGGCGAAGGTGCCGCCGCCGCCGCCGTATTCCTCGGGAACCGACAGGCAGAGCAGGCCGACCTCGCCTGCCTTGTTCCACAGCTCCCGGTCGACGTGGTGCTGTTCGCGGAACTTATCGGTGTTCGGCTCCACTTCCTTGGCCAGGAAGGCCCGGGCCAGGTCGCGCAGGGCGTCCAGGTCCTCATTCATCCAGCTGGACCGATTGGCGGCCATCGAGTCTCCTAGTTCGGCTCGGCACAGCACCGGTCCAGACGTGACCGGTGGTTACGGATACCAGTGTGCATCAGTATTGGCGCAGTGACAATAGTGCTGGCGAAATAGCGTCTCACCAGCGCATCATGGGCAGCGGCGAGAGCGGATGGATGAGCGCGCGACGCACCGTGAGCTCCACCAGCTTGAAGTGGAAGCCGCTGTCGGGGTACCGGCGGGTCAGCGCGGAGTAGGCCGAAAAGGGCAGGCCGTAGCGGCGCGCGCCGAAGGTGACATCGATCAGATCGGCTCGCCGGAACAGTTCGGCGGGGTCGGTCGCGCTGCCTGCCGGTCGCACTCGATGGTGATCGCGGATCATCGCGCCGACGACATCGGTGAGGTCCTCGCGGCGCCGGGCGATCAGCCAGTCGCCTGCCAGGGCGCAGGACGGTTCGAGATAGTCGAAAGTGCCCGCGGCCCAGATACCCAGGTCGTGGAAGACCGCCGCGGTGCGGAATTCCTCACGCGCACTGGGTGGTTCGCCCGGCTCGCCGCTGTGCGCGAACAGTAGATCGGCCAAGCGCAGCACTCGCAGCACGTGATGGAAGTAGGCCTTGCGGTCGGCGCCGAGCCGGGCGGTCCACGGTTCGAGTTGTTGGGCGATCGCTTGGTCGAGTTCGCTTGTGTGCTGGGTCAATTCGTTACTCCCGAGTCGATCTCACGGGCGTGCGCGAAACCCCCCCGGCACCCCGGCCCAACCCTAGGTGTCCGTGGTCGGCGTCGCCCGGCGAAACGGGGTTTCGCTGCCGGGTGGCCGTTCGGTAGGCGGCGGCACGTCGGTCCGATCGCGAGCGGTCGCCGGCAACGGTCGGGCACCGAACCGACGGAAACTCACGCGCCGTCGGCGGCGGGGGATTATCTTCGCTGATCGCGTGTCCGGCCGAAAATGTTGGGCGTGTCGCGCACGGCGCGCCGTGTACGGGGTGCCGTGTGCGAGCATCGGTTTCGCGCTCGAGGGTATATCGACTAAGAATGGCGTGTGCCGTTCACACGTGTGGTCACCTGCCTGCCTTTGCGCACCCCGGGCGGTGGTCTGGCATGACGATCGAGTCCGGTCCCACCGACGACGTCAGCCAGCTCGCCGAGCGAGTCGAACGTGCCCGTGGGCGCCTTGCCTACCAATTCGATCCAGCTCTCACCGACGCGCTGTCGGAGGACGAGCTGCGCGCCGAACGCGAACTCGCCGAACGCATCCGCGAGCAGGATCGCGAGCAGCGCTGGAAGCACACCCAGGCGATGGCATCCGCCTCGGACCGCAGTCGTCAGACCACCGAAGCGATCGAGAAGGCCGACATGCGAGATCTGCTGCTCGCCCGGAAGGCGATGGCCGCCCAGCGACGCGAATCGAGCCCGCACGCGCGGCTGGCTTCGCTGTACCGGCACCGGTCCTGGTCGCTCAAGGCGCTGGCCGGGGTGGTCGGCGCAGGCATGCTGTGGTCGGCGGTGAACGTGCAGCAGAACATCGCGCCCGGCGGGCCGAGCGATCCGCTGTTCTGGTTCAGCTATCTGCTCGAGGCGATGATCAGCGTGTGTCTGATCATCATCATGGTCGGCACGAACAAGGTCGCCGAGTGGGGTGTGATCGACAATCGTCGTCAGGTCGCGCTCGCCGAACTCGCGCTGCTCGGCCTCACCGTCACCCTCAACACCTATCCCTATGTGCGCGACGGGCGTTGGTACGACGTCGCGGTGCACGCGGTCGCGCCGGTGATGATCGGTGTCGCGCTGCTGATCCACGACGCGGTGAGCGCGCGCTACGGTCTCGCGATCACCCGCGCGACCAGCCAGGTCCGTGACCTGCCCGACCCGGCCGACACCATCCTCGCCCGCCAGACCACCGAGGGCATCCGCCTCACCTACACCCCGCCGATGTCGGGCACCGCCCGCGCCGAAGCGATGGCCGCCGTCGAAACCGCCGCCACGACTCCGGTCACCCGCGAGCCGGCCTGGACTCCCACCGAGCCGGTCAGCAACGGCCGGACCACGGAGAAGCGCAAGCGGTTCGGCATCGGCAAGCCGTCCTCCGCGGACAAGATCACCGCCAAGCGCGTCCCGCCCGCCCCCGCCCCCGTGGCGACCCCGGAACCCCCCAAGGAACCGGCCAAGCCCGAACCCGTCGCCGACGCCGTCCCGGCCGCTCGCAAGAGCGCCATCTCCGACATCGAAGCCCGCGTCGAAAAGGCTTTCGCCGAAGCCAATTTCGGCTACGAGGCCATCGAGCCGACGAGCATCTACGACACCGGCCAGTTCCGCATCGCGGAAAGCCTCGAACAGGAACTCAACGACATGCGTGAAGCCCGCCGCCAGGCCCGCAAGGAACGCGCGAACTAGTACGCACGGAAAAGGCCGATACCCGAGCGGGTATCGGCCTTCTCTTGTGTTCTGATCAGCCGAAGAGGCTGCTGCCGGTGCCTGCTTGTTGGCCGCCGCCGGTGCCGCCGATGAGGCCGCCCGGGGGGAGTTCGGAGGGCTGGACGATGACGAAGCCGCGGCCGGAGAAGGCGAGGGTGCTCGCTTCGCCGGTGCTGCGGCCGATGAGGCGGCCCAGGCCGAAGGAGTCGTTGCGTTTGATGCCGGTTTGCAGGCTCGAGGACCAGGCTACGGCGGCGTTGGGGTCGGCGTAGGTGGCCTGGTCGACGGTGAGGACGACGGGGGTGCCGTGGGTGGTGATGGCGATGCGGCCGCGGCCGGTGAAGACGCAGTTGAACAGGCCCGCGTTGGAGGCGTAGCCCGCGGCGCCCTGGACGCGGCCGATGTCGTAGCGCAGGGTGGAGTCGAAGGCGAGGACATTGGCGCCGTTGATGGTGAGGCCGTCGGTGCCGTCGAGGTCGATGATGTGCACGTCGGCGGCGCTGTTGGCCAGGAACAGGTCACCCCGGCCGGTCACCTTCATCAGCGGTACGCCCTCACCGGTGAGGTGCTGGCGGATGGCACGGCCGATGCCGCCGGAGCCGAGCGCTTCGAACTTCAGGTCACCCTGATAGGCCACCATCGACCCGGCCCGCGCCATCACCTCCCCGTTCATCCCGACCTTCACCATCTTGCCGCCCTGCTTCTGGATACCGAGGCCGTTGACCTCGGCATGCGAGGGGTCGAACAGGTCGCTGTGCACGGGCTGGGCTCCTTGCTGAGAGGCATACATCGGTTGTTGCGCGGGTGCGCCGGGGCCGTAGCCGGGCGGTGGGTAGCCGGGGGCACCGGCTGGGGGCGCGCCCGGTGGTGGCGCGAATTGGCCGGGTGGCATCGGCGGGTTGGAGCCGGGCTGGTGCGGATGGCCGGGCGCGCCCTGCGGCGGATAGCCGGACCCGTGGGCCGAACTGGCGGAACCGCTCTGCGGCGCAACAGGTTCAGGCTCATCGTCGAGGTTCACCCCGAAGGCGGAAGCGATCCCCGCGAGCCCGTCGTCGTAACCCTGCCCGATCGCGCGGACCTTCCATGCCCCGTTGCGGCGGTAGACCTCCACACACACCACGCCGCTCTCGGTGGTGAGCCCGGAGATCGGGAAAGTCAGTGCGGTGCCACCGGATTCGATCGTGGTTGTCAGCGCGCCGACCGAGGCGAAAGTCGCAGGCCCACGACCGTCGAGACTGGCGGTGACGACCACCTTGTCCACATCGGCGGGCAACGCCGAGGTCTGCACCGACACCACATCCGGCCCGCCATTGCCGTGCCGGTACACCACACCGGGCCCGGTGGGCTGATTGAAGAAGACGAAGTCGGCGTCGGACCGGACTTTGCCCGCGGCGTTCACCAGCAGCGCCGACACGTCCACCGACGCCGAACTCGCCACGGTGATGGTCAGCTGATCACCGGGCGCGGGCCGGTTCTCGCCGGGAGCCAGCGCGGTCACGACACAGCACCCGAAGGCCGGGCTTTTTGTCCGATTCCCAAGAGATCCACGACTTCGATAGTGCCGTGTATGTCGCCGCTTCGCCAGCGTCGAGGCGCAAATGCCAAAGGAGTGAGATCGTTACTGCCGCGAATGGACGTCGACGGCGATACGCTGCGGCCATGAGCTCCGCGGTCCATGGATTCACTGACGATGCCCTCGGGACACACGACGCTGTCGGCCTCGCCGCGGCGTTGCGGGCGGGGGAGGTGAGCCGGGCGGAGGTGATCGAGGCCGCGATCGCCAGAACCCGGCGGGTCGAGCCGAGTCTGGACGCCGTGCAGATGACGTGTTTCGAGCGCGCGGCCTCGACGCCGGAAACCGCGGGCGTGTTCGCCGGGGTGCCCGCATTCGTCAAGGACAACACCGATGTCGCCGGCCTGCCCAGTTGTCACGGGTCGGCCGCGTTCACCCCGCACCCGGCCACGGTGACCAGCGGTCCCGGCGCGCAATTCCTGCATTCGGGCGTGATCGTGCTCGGCAAGTCGACGCTGCCGGAGTTCGGGCTCACCGCGAGCACCGAGTTCACCCATCGCGCGCCCACCCGCAATCCGTGGAATCCGGAGTACTCGGCGGGCGCGTCCTCGGGTGGGTCTGCCGCGCTCGTGGCGGCCGGGGTGGTGCCGATCGCGCATGCCAATGACGGTGGCGGTTCGATTCGCATTCCGGCCGCGGCCAACGGGTTGGTCGGTCTGAAAACGACCCGCAATCGGTTGCTCGACCAGCCGGGCGCCCGCAACCTGCCGGTCCACCTGGTTTCCGAGGGCGTGCTCACCCGCTCGGTCCGCGACACCGCGCACTACCTGGCCGCCGTCGAACAGTTCGAGGCGAATCCGAAGCTCGCGCCGGTCGGACTGGTCGAAGGGCCGAGCGCGCGACGGCTGCGGATCGGCCTGATCACCGCCGATATTCTCGATCGGCCGGTGCATGCCGACAACGGCGTCATCCTGGCGTCGGCGGCGAAAGTGCTCGAGGGTCTCGGCCACGAGATCGTCGAGATGCGCCTGGATGTGGATCCGCGCTTCGTCGAGGACTTCAAGCGGTACTGGGCGATGATGGCCGCGGCGATGACGCTGTCGTTCCGGCTCGGGCATCGCGGGCATTTCGATGCGCGCAAACTCGACCCGTTCACCACCGGTCTGATCGGGCTGGCCAAACGCAATCCGCTCGCGCTGGCGGCGTCGACCTGGCGGTTGCGCGGGGGAGTCGCGGCCTACGACAAGCAATTCACCGAGGTCGACGTGCTGCTGTCGCCGGTGCTGTCCCATCCGGCGCCGCGCATCGGCGAGCTCGCGCCGGGGCAGCCGTTCGACGCGCTGTTCACCAAGCTCACCGATTACGTGGGCTTCACCCCGCTCAACAATGTCGGTGGGGGACCGGGCATTTCGCTGCCGCACGGACTGCTGTCGAGCGGTCTGCCCGGTTCGATCCAGCTCGCTGCCCGTCGTGGTGACGAGCGGACGCTGCTGGATCTGGCCTATCAGGTGGAGGCGGCGAGCCCGTTTCCGCGGATCGTCGATCGGGCCGCCGCCGCTGGTGCCGCCTGATCAGCTGTCACGGTCGCTGATCACCGACAGCGCTGCTCAGTTGCTGCGAGCGGCGACATTGATCGGGCGCAGTCGCCCCGGGCTGTCGGTGCCCGCGTCGAAGGCCCAGTGCTCGCCGTCCCAGCCGGGGTAGTCGGTGCGCCAGCGATCGACGAGGCGGGCGTCCTCGAGCGAGGTGACGACGCCGGCCGAACCGGTGTACTGCAACCGCTCGTACTTGTGGCGGGTGACGGTGTCGATAGTGGTGGCCAGGGCTGACATTGATCCTCCGAGATCGAGGTGGAACGGTGGCGTGACGAGTGCGCGACCCGGACCGTCGGCCCGGGTGCTGCGGTGGCGCGTCACCGCTCGATCCGAGAGTATGCCGCTCGCCGTGACGCCGCGCAGGTTTTGAAAATCCAATTCTTCAAATGTGCGGATACCCGGTATGAAATCGTCGGCCCGCGCCGTTTGGTTACGCCTGTGGTGAGAGTTCACCAACTCGGGCGGACGCGTCCCGGGGTGACGACACGGCCCAGCGCCTCGCTGACCTGGGTGAGGGTCCTCGGTCCGAGGGTGTCCGACCAGTTCTGGGTGAATTCGGCCAGCGCGGCGTCGGCGGCTCGCGTGCACGCCCAGCCCCGGTCGGTGAGTGTGATCAGGCGGGCGCGGGCGTCGCGCGGGTGTGGATTGCGGTCGGCGTAGCCCTTGATGACCAGCTCGTCGACGAGTTGGCTGGCCGCCTGCTTGGTGACGCCGAGATGCTCGGCGAGTTCGCCGACCGTCGCGCCGTCGGGTGCCATGCGCACGAAGGCGAACCCGTGCGTCGGCCGGATATCGGCGAATCCCGCGGCCGTGACTTTGGCGTGTACCGCCTGGGTCACCTCGGCCGCTGCCGCGAGCAGCAGGAGGGGCAGGTCTGCGTTCGCGGGCACGGCGTTCATTCTGACACTTGACACAATGGTCAATCTACTTGACCATATAGACAAGTTGCTTGACTTTATGGAGGTTCGAATGCCGGTAATCCGTTCCGCTGACGCCCAGGTGTACGAGGTGCACAACGCTCGCTTCACCTCGCTCGTCCGTCCTGCCACCGGGAGTGCCGAACTGTGCGTCTGGCAGACCGAGGTGCGGGCCGGTTCGGTCGGTGTGCCGCATCGCATCCTGGGCGAGGAGGCCTTCGTGCTGCTGTCGGGCGAGGTGACTTTGACGATCGATGGCGAGTCGGCGCCGATGAAACCGGGCGATGCGGCGGTCGCGCCCGCCGGCTCGCTGATCGCCCTCGCGAACGCTACCGACGAGCCCGCCACCTTGCTGGTGGCCGTGCGCGTCGGTTTCGCGGCGGAACTGCCCGATGGGTCCACCTTCACCCCGCCCTGGGCATCCTGAGCCGTCTTCCTGGCTGTTTTGAGCCCAGAACTTGAAAGTTTGGGTCGCCGAACAATATAATTCTGGGATGAAGGTTGGGTTCTACCGTTCGCCGGTGCGACGCCGGGTGCTCGCGGCAGGTGTTCTGAGTGTCATGGCGTTCGCGCTCACCGCGTGCGGGGGGATCACTTCCGATGACGACGGAAAGAAAGTAGTCCTCACCACCTTCACTGTGCTCGCCGATATGGCGCGGAATGTGGCGGGCGAGCACCTTCGAGTCGAGTCGATCACGAAGGTGGGGGCGGAGATTCACGGTTACGAACCGACGCCCGGCGACATCAAGAAGGCCGCCAAGGCCGACCTGATCCTGGACAACGGGCTCAACCTCGAGGCCTGGTTCAACCAGTTCGTCGCCGATCTCGATGTGCCGCACGCGGTGGTCAGTGAGGGTGTGGCGCCGATGGACATCAGCGAGGACGCCTACCGGGGCAAGCCCAATCCGCACGCCTGGATGTCGCCGGTGAACGCGCAGATCTACGTCGACAACATGGTCCGCGCGTTCACCGACCTCGACCCCGACCACGCCGACGCCTACCGTGCCAACGGCGACGCCTACAAAACCCAGCTCGGCGCCGTCCGCGACGACCTCGTCGCCGCGGTGAACACCCTGCCCGCCGACCAGCGCGCCCTGGTCACCTGCGAGGGCGCGTTCTCCTACCTCGCGCGCGACGCCGGTCTGACGGAGAAATACATCTGGCCGGTCAACGCCGAGCAGCAGGCCACCCCGCAGCAGATCGGCTCGACCATCGACTTCGTCCGCCAGCGCGGTGTGCCCGCCGTGTTCTGCGAATCGACGGTGTCGGACGCGCCGATGCAGCGGGTGGTCGAGGCGTCGGGATCGCGGTTCGGCGGGGTGCTCTACGTCGATTCACTGTCCGAAGCCGACGGGCCCGTCCCGACCTACCTGGACCTGATCCGCCACGATGCGAAGACCATCGCGACCGGACTTGCCGGAGCTTTGAAATGACCGCGCCTGTTGTCGAAATCCAGGACGTGACAGTCTATTACGGTGATGTGCTCGCGCTCGACAATGTCGAACTGACGTTGAAATCGGGTCGGGTGTGCGGGCTGATCGGGATGAACGGCTCGGGCAAATCGACACTGTTCAAAGCCGTGATGGGTCTGGTCACACCCGATCGGGGCCGGGTGCTGATCAACGGTCGCGCCCCGGCTGCCGCGCGCAAGGCGGGCAGCCTCGGATACGTGCCGCAGTCCGAGGACGTGGACTGGAGTTTTCCGCTGTCGGTGCGCGATGTGGTGATGACCGGGCGCTACGGGAAAATGGGGTTCACCCGCCGGGCGAGCAAGGCCGACCGCGCCGCCGTCGAGGAGGCGCTGGCCCGTGTCGATCTCACCGACCTCGCCGACCGGCAGATCGGTCAGCTCTCGGGTGGTCAGAAGAAGCGCACGTTCGTCGCCCGCGGCATCGCCCAGGAGGCCACGATCCTGCTGCTCGACGAGCCGTTCGCCGGTGTCGACAAGCGGTCCGAGGCGACCATCACCGCCTTGCTGCGCGAGCTCGCCACCGACGGTGCCACCATCCTCGTGTCTACGCACGACCTCCATGCTCTGCCCCAATTGGCTGATGAGGCAGTGCTTTTGAACCGGCGGGTGCTCGAACACGGCGACCCCTCGGTGGTGTTGCGGCCGGAGAACCTGGCCAAGGCCTTCGGCCTGGATGTAGAGGAAGACCGATGAGCTTCGAGGAATTCTTCGTCGACCCGCTGCGCTACGAATTCATGGTGCGCGCGCTGGCCACCACGGTCACGGCGGCCGTGGTGTGCGCGGTGCTGTCGTGCTGGCTGGTGCTGATCGGCTGGTCGCTGATGGGGGACGCGGTGTCGCACGCGGTGCTGCCCGGGGTGGTGCTGGCCTACATCGTCGGCTGGCCGTTCGCCGTCGGCGCGGTGATCTTCGGGTTCCTCGCGGTCGCGCTGATCGGGGTGGTGCGCGATACGAGTCGCGTGAAAGAGGACGCGGCGATCGGCATCGTGTTCACCACGTTGTTCGCGTTCGGTCTAGTACTCGTATCGGTGACGCCGAGCCAAACCGACTTGAACCACATCGTTTTCGGCAATCTGCTCGGGGTGAGCCGCGGTGAGATGATCCAGATCATGATCCTGGCCGCGATCGTTTTGGTTGCGCTGATCCTGAAGCGACGCGACTTCACCCTCTACGCCTTCGACGCCACCCACGCCCACGCCATCGGCCTCAACCCCCGCATCCTCGGCACCGCCCTACTGGCCTTACTCGCCCTGACCTCGGTCGTTGCCCTACAAGCTGTCGGCGTGGTCCTGGTAGTAGCCATGCTCATCATCCCCGGCGCCACCGCCTACCTACTCACCGACCGCTTCTCCCGCATGCTGATCATCGCCCCCACCATCTCGGTCCTGTGCGCAGTCACCGGCCTCTACATCAGCTACCACCTCGACACCGCCGCCGGCGGCATGGTCGTAGTCACCCAAGGCATCGCCTTCACCTTCGTCTACCTCTTCGCCCCCCGCCACGGAGTGATCGGCCGCCGAATCACCGCCTCCCGCGCCCGAAAGACAGTCGCCACCCTCGGCGCCGTCGACTAGCGTTCCGATCCGATGCTCGAAGATTCGATAGACGCCCTGGTCATACCGTTCCTCGGCGGCGAGATCGGCGAGCCTCGGCTCCTCGACAGCGGCATGCTCCGTCTGCAGTTGTTCCGCCGCGGTGAGGTCACGCATTACGGGCCCGTCCTGAGTGTGGGAACTCGGTCATGGCGAATCGATGGGGACTCGGGGCCCCTGGTCGCGGGAGGCGACGCGCCCTGGTTCATCCGCGATACCGTTCCGATCCTGGACGGGTGTGAATTCCGGGCGTTCGAGGCGCGCCGCCCGAGCTGGGACACCACATTCCGATTCGGCGAGTACGCACTTCGAATCTTCCCGACCGCGGTCCGAGGGCCTGATGGAGACCTGCCGTCCTGGTCGTTCACGCTCGGCGGTCGGCGCGCGCTGCGTGTGGGTGTGCGGGGAGGTTGGGGCGTTGAACAGTACTGAGCTCGACGTTCCAGCGGCCATTATGCGCGCAGTGGTCACGCAGTCCTGGGGCACGAAATGGCTACTCGGCAGCATGTTTTCGGTACGTTTCGGTCGGGACGACAGTGTGGAGCCGACCTCGCTGGTCGAGTCGACAGCTCTACTGGTCGGCAGCGCGGATTGGCGCATCGAGACCGATGAGCAGGTCGTTCTCGCCTGTGAAGACCCGCACGAATACATCGCCGATACCATCCAGATCCTCGACGGACGCTCGCTGACGGCGATCACCCCGATCTCCCACGGAGGCGAGATCACTTTCCTCTTCGACGAGCTCCGCCTCCACCTGTTCCCCAGTTACTCCGGCAATGTCGTCGAAATCGTTCACCGGCAAGGAGGAACCGGACACCCACGAACTTTGGAACTTCTGCCTACCGTCCGGAGACGTCTTCGTCGGCGGCAGCGGAGCCCGGGTCCTTTTCGGTCAGAGATCAACCTTGAAGTGGGTATTCAGTCGAGACTGGAAGATCGAGGGGCGGAACCTTCGCCTTCTGAGCGACAGTTAGGCACTGTTCGTGTCGGTACCTGCTGCCAGGATGTAGACATGAATGTCACCGGGGATGACGTCCGCGCCTTCGTGCTCGCGCTACCGCAGACCGCAGAGCAATTCGCCTGGGGCATGCCGATTTTCAAGGTGGCGGGCAAGCTGTTCCTCACGTTGCCGGAGGAAGAGACCTCGATGGCGGTGCGCTGCCCTATCGTCGACCGCGATGAGCTGGTGCTCGCCGAGCCCGCGAAATTCTGGATCGCCCCGCACGAAGCAGGCAACCCCTGGGTCCGCGTCCGGCTGTCCGCCCTCGACGACCACGAGGAGTTGGAAGCGATCATCACCGACTCCTGGAGCCGAGCTGCTCCGCGAGAGCTGCTCGACAATCCGTAGCCGACTGACTCAGGCCGCGAGTAGCTCGCTCTCGAGGTAGAGGCCGTCGACTGGCTCGTCTGACCCTTCGAAGCTGAAGGTGACGTGGATGCGGTCCAGCCACACACTGGTCACCATCGCATCGACGATTTCCCCGCCGAAACGGACGCGAACGCGATCCCCGGGCTTGACCGAGCTGTTCTTGTGCTTGCCCATTGTGGTCACCACCTTCTTAGGTCCGCCAGCTTGCGCCGATTGTCTCTGTCAAGTATGCCCCGACGACGTTATCGAAACCAGTCGCTGCGCCGTCGAGGGAACGCCGCCACCGACGGAAGGAAGCCAAGTTCAGTGGTTGCGCGGCTTTGACGGCCGCGAGTTGCGCGTCGTTGCGGTGTGCGATCGCGTTGCGGGCGATGTTGAGAGCCGTCAACGATTCGTTCCACTTCTTTCCGCGATTCGGGTACGCGACGTGCACCCGGCGCCAGAGATCGAGGCCAAGGATCTGGAAGTCGCTGCCCAGGGAGCTGGGGTGCGCGTTCCCTTGGTCGAGTTTGCGTCCGCGCACCAGTGCGCTACGCACGACATCAGTCCAGCGGTCGCTTTCACTGCCGATCCGATCGGTGAATGCGAAAGCTGCGTCATCGTGTAGGTCGCGACAGTAGCCTTGAAACTCGGCTGCGAGGCTGACGAACAGGGCCAGATTCAGCTGCTCGGTCGCGTATTGGCGGCCACGTCTACCGCCGGTCACGGTGCTATGGACAGACTCCAGGCTGTCGAGCGAGCCGCGTCGACTCTGGTTCCACCGGTCGAGCGCGCGGGAGTGGCTACGGGGCACTCGCGCACACTATGGTCAGCCTTGAGCGTAAGTCAAACCATTTGGCTATCAATCGAATACGGCGTGACGCTGCTGGTGGCGACCGGTGTACCCGCCGCGACCGGTAGGCTCACAACTCCTATGGCACTCAGCGCAACACTGCACAACTTCGCTATTCAGCTCGCCGATGTGGATCGGGGGGTGTACGAGGATCTGGAATTGCGGGTGGCTCGGCATCCTTCGGAGACGGCGGAGTACATGGTCACGCGGATCCTCGCGTACTGCTTGCAGTACGAGGAGGGGATTGTGTTCAGTGACGGGGGGATTTCGGCTACCGATGAGCCCGCGGTGCAGGTGCGGGATATGACGGGGCGGACCACCGCGTGGATCGAGGTGGGGGCGCCGGACGCGGATCGGATTCATCGGGGGAGCAAACTCGCTGGTCGGGCGGTGGTTTATACCCATCGGGATCCGGCGAAGGTGCTCGCGCAGTATGCGGGCAAGAAGATTCACAATGCGGCGCAGATTCCGCTGTTCAGTTTCGATCGCGCGTTCATCGACGAGGCGGCGGCACTGGTGGACCGGCGCAATACCGCCACCCTCTCGGTCACTGAAGGGGTGCTCTATCTGGATCTCAACGGCACCAGCTTGCGCACCGACGTCACCGAGCAACCCCTCGGCTGAGGCGGGCGCGGAGTAACTTGGCATCCACCGGCGTGAACTGCGCCGGAGTCGTCGAGTGGAGGTCGCGGTGCCCGGTGTGATGAGTCGGTTCGTGATTCCGGGATTCCTTCGGGTCACCGGCCGCAACCGGACCTACATCGATGCCGAGCGGGCCACCGCGCACGTGCGCGAGCGTGCGTTGCGGCCCGTCGCCTATGGTCCGCCGCGCAAACTGCGTGGGGTCGAGGTCTCGGTGGCGCACGACCGCGGCTGGCCGGTGTACACCCTGACCCCGTCGGACGGGATCTCCCGGGGCGCGCTCGTCTACGCGCACGGTGGCGGCTGGGTCGGCGAAATCGCTTCGCAACATTGGCAACTCGCGGCCAGGATCGCCGCGCAGACACATCTCGTGGTGACGGTCCCGATCTATCCGCTGATCCCGTTCGGCACCGCCGCCCAGGTGATTCCGCGGGTCGCCGAATTGGTCCAGGCGGCCGAGCGCCACGGCCCGACCTTCCTCGCTGGTGACTCCGCCGGCGGTCAGATCGCCCTGTCCACTGCCCTGCACCTGCGCGACGCGGGCCATATCGTCCCCCGCACGATCCTGATCTCGCCCGCCCTCGACCTCACCCTCGAGAACCCGGAGATCGACGCCGTCCTCGAGCGTGACCCGTGGCTGGGTCGCGACGGCGGCCTGGTGTTCGGCAGGTTGTGGAGCGGCGAAATCTCCATGAAAGATCCCCTGGTCAGCCCCTTGTTCGGCGACTTCGACGGGCTGGGCCCGATCACCGTGTTCACCGGCACCGACGACATCCTGAACCCCGACGCCCGCCTGTTCGCCGCGAAGGCGCGCACGGCCGGAGTCGACCTCGACTATCACGAAGAACCCGGACTGGTGCACGTGTACCCGCTGACCCCGAGCGAGGAGGGAGCCTCGGCAAGGCGTCGGATCATCGATCGCTTGCGCACCGACCTCGCCCGGCTCAACGACCCGATCGGAGGACCTGGGCGACAGCGCGTTCGGCGAGAGCGGTGATCGTGAGGGATGGGTTGGCCACACCTGCGTTACCCGGTACTGCGGCACCGTCGACCACGTACAGACCGGGATGGCCACGAACGCGGCCGTACCCATCGGTGGCGGCACCGAGTACGGCGCCGCCGAGCGGGTGCGAACACGCGCCGGCATAACCGAAGTCGGCGGGTAGTAGCGTGTTCCCAGCGGCGGCGACCTTGCGGCCAACCGCTCCTGCGGCGGCGATCGCGGAACTTCCGCCGCCTGCGGGCCAGTCGAGGATGACCTGATCGGTGCTCGGGTCGTAGCGGAACGTGCCCCGGGTGTCGTCGAGGACCAACCCGATCACGACGAGCAACCCGATATCGAACGCAACACCCGGCACGGCGAAGTTCTCGAGAACCGTCGGAACACCGGATTCGTCGAGCAGGCGGCTGGCGACAGCGGCGCCCTGCGTGCCCAGCTGGAGGGTGTCGAGTGTCCACGGCATCATGACGACATTGCCATTGGAACCCCAGCCGGTACCGACGTGTTCGTTCAGATCGCGGAGCGTGCCGGTTGCTCTGGCGCGGACGAGTAGATCGGATGTACCGATGGACCCAGCGGCGAGGAACAACCGATCACAGGTGAGTGTCCGGGTGCGCAGGGTCTGTCCGCTGGGTGCGAGTTTGGTGGTTTGCACGCTGAATCGACCGCCACGTTCCTGGCCGATCGCCGTCACCTGGTGGCCTGGGTACACGTGGGCGCGCCCGGTTTCGGCGGCGTAGCGCAAGTACGTCTGGTTGAGGTCGAATTTCGCCCCGTTCGAATTGCCCATGGTGCTACGGCCGATCGTCGCCGACGGTCGCGACCACCCAGCCAGTTCATCCCGCAGGACTCCCCAGTTCCACGTCGACTCCGCGGGTAACGGGTGGTAGCCCGCACTCGTAGCCGCGGCGTCCCACGCACGGCTGTGGGCGAACGCGGGTGAGGCGTAGATGTCATCGGGCATTGCGCTGACACGCAGCATCTTTCGGGCAAGTGGGTAGTAGGTCGCAGCCATTTCGCGGTAGTCGACCACGCCGGCGAACACGGCGTCGAAGAATCGCTGCTCGGGCTGCGCGGAGACGCCGGTGTAGACCACCGAACCGCCGCCGACAGCCGCGCCGCGCAGCACCTGCATATGCGGGTAGCTGTCGATACACAGCACCCCGCCGAAGTCGTCGACCGGCATGGGGACCGAGACTCCGGTGATATTGCCGATAACATCGGACGCCGACCTCCGGTGCCAGATTCCCCGCCCGTCCGGCAGCGTCTCGGACGTGAAGATGTCGCGCCAAGGATCGTTGGGCCAGCGCGAACCACGTTCCAGCACCGTCACCGGTGCGCCGGCCTCGGCGAGTCGCAGAGCTGTCACCGCACCGCCGAAACCGGAGCCGATCACGAGGTTCGCGCAGTGTTCCGGCGGATCTGGCAGCGGCTCGAAGATCTCCGGCACCATGGCGCGATACCTCGCGTTGTCTTCGGCCATTGCCATGGTGGTTGTGCTCGTCGCACCGATCATTGTGGCGATGGCACCGGCGCGGAGCAGGGTTCGTCGATCCATGTTCGTCCCTTCCGGGGTAGCGAATCGTCTCAGTGCTCTCGTGCCGTGTACGCGCGAGCCACTTCTCGGCGGAGGCTGGTCTCGACGTGTCGCAGTGCTCGGCCCACGATTGTCTCGTTGACCTTGTCCATGATTCGGCCTGTCAGTCCCTTGCCCGGCGGATAGCTGACGCGCACGCTCAACAACGTGGTGTCGGTCGTCGGTGCGGCGAACGCGAAGCGGGCGGTCACCTCCGGTCCGTGTTGCGACCGTAGGTCGAACACCTCGCCGGGACGCCAATCGACGGCGGTCAGCCGCAGGCGCAGCGCGGCCACCGGGCTGGTGAAGGTCATGGCGAAGACCGTTCCGGGACCGGATTCCTGGATACCGACCGGGGTGAACTCGGAAACCCCAAACATCCAACTCGGGACGTTCCTGTAGTCGGTGATGAAATCGAAAGTGAAGTCTTTCGGTGCTGCGATGACTCCCTGATGCTCGATAATCGCTGGCATGTTATCCCCCTGTCGGACTGTTTGATACGACGTTGTCAATACACAAAATGTCAGGGCCGCGACCGTGAACAGAGGATGACATCTGTGTCGTAACGAGACGTCTACCTCGGCCGAAAAATCGCATTCGGGAGTGGGGATGGCGCGCGAGTCGGGTGCGAAGACTACGCGCATCTTGCCCTGGTATGAGAGAACTCAAAGTAGTTGTTTTGCAACATGTTTCAAAAGGCGATGACGCCAGGCTGAGCGACCGTACCCCCTGAAGTCAGAATCTTGCAATGCTTGCAAGAAGCGGTCGGCATAGCTAGACTCGGGCACGGCTGGTCTGAGTCGGCGGGGGATTCAACGGGGAACCGAAATGTCGCAGGCAACTTTTTCGGCCACGCTTTGTAAATGCCGTGCGCGAATGTCTAAATCGACGAACCAGTAGCGTACCGCTTTCGTTATTCATGGGGGCCGTGTTAGATGTACCGTGCTGAACTTGTCGAGACAACACTGACGCACCTACTTTTCAATCGGGCGGAATCGCACCGAGACAGAGTGGCGTTCGCCTACCTACCCGACGGCGAGACGATCGCCGAACAGTGGACGTTCGGTGAGCTGCGCGAGCACGCGCAGGGCGTCGCGGACTGGCTGTGTGAGGCAGGTGCGGGCGGCGAACGGGTGCTGCTCCTGCACGAGAATCATCTTCACTTCATCGCGGGATTGTTCGGTTGCGCGCTGGCCGGTGCGGTGGCTGTCCCCGCGTACTCCCCAGTCGGGAAGAAGCAGGTCGCGAGGATCGGCAAGATCGTCGACGACTCCGGAGCCCGCTTCGCGCTGAGCTCGTCGCACGCTCTCCACGAGACCCGTGCCGCCATCGAAACCTTCGGCCCTGTAGCGCAATTGCGCTGGTGCGCGTCCGATTCGCTACCCCTGACCGGCATTGCCGATCGATCGACCTCGTCGTACCCGGCCGCTGATCCGGACGACGTGGCACTGCTGCAATACACCTCAGGGTCGACGAGCGATCCGAAGGGCGTGATGATCACGCACCGGAACTTCCTCGACAACGTGGAGAGCATCCGAGGCGCCCTCGGGTCACCCGATTTCGACAACGACATCTCCGGTGTCTTCTGGCTGCCGCTGCACCATGACATGGGTCTGGTCGGTGCGGTTCTCGCCTCGGTGTATCTGGGCGTCAGTACCGAGTTGATGTCGCCCGCGTCGTTTGTGCTGCAACCGATTCGCTGGCTGGAACGGATCTCCCGTCATCGCGATGTCATCACCACCGCACCGAACTTCGCCCACGAGCTGTGCGTCACTATGACGACTCCGCTCGAACGCTCGCAGCTCGATCTCAGCGGCTGGCGAACGGCGCTGTGCGGCGCCGAGTTCGTGCGCGCAGAAACGATGCGACGGTTCGCCGATGCCTTCGCGCCGGCGGGATTCGATCCGGCGGCGGCACAGCCGGTCTACGGAATGGCTGAGGCGACGCTGCTGGTCACCGGGTCGCCGCGGCCGGAAGGCGCGCTGGTGCGCACGCTGTCACGGCAAGCGCTACAGCAACGGCGGATCGTCGAGGTCACGCCGGACTCCGCCGGGTCGACGGAGATGGTCGGATGCGGTCGGGTGCAGAACGGGCTGCGGTTGGTCATCGTCGATCCGGAGACCCGAAGGCCTTGCGCCGCAGATGAAGTCGGTGAGATATGGATCGCGAGTCCGTCGGTTGCGCGCGGATATTGGCGCAATGACGAGGCAACCGAGGCCACCTTCGGAGCGCAACTCGTCGACCCCGGCGTACACGAGGTCGGTCCGTACCTGCGGACCGGTGACCTGGGTTTCGTCCGAGACGACGAGCTCTTCGTCGTGGGGCGGTTGAAGGATCTGATCATTCTGCGTGGTCGAAACCTGTATCCCGATGACATCGAAGGGACGGTTGCCGGAGTCGACTCCGTCCTGTTGGCGGGGCGGGGCGCGGCGTTCTCGGTCGAAAACGAGGCCGAAGAACGACTCGTCATCGTGCAGGAGATCGACCGGGACGCCGCGCCCGACACCGGTTTCGATGACATCTGCCGACGGATCGCCATGGCAGTCACCGAAGAGCACGAGGCCGCTGTATCGGCAGTGGTGCTCACCCGGGCATACAGTCTGCCGAGCACCTCGAGCGGAAAAGTGCAGCGCTTCGCCTGCCGGGAGAAGTTCGAAGCCGCGACCTTGAAGGTTGTGGCGCGATGGGCTCCTGCCGCGCCTCGGGCTTTCGCGACGGCGACGCCCGCTGCGCCCCCGGCACCGGGGGCCGGACTTCGGGTGGACGCTGTCGCCGACTGGCTGGTCGCACATCTCGCGCGTGAACTCGGCGTGGACAAGGATGCGATCGATCCGAGACAGCCGTTCGCCTACTACGGCATGGATTCGGTGCGCGCGGTCAAACTCGCCGGTGCGGTCGGCCTCCGATTCGGCGTCGAACTCCGCTCGACCATCGCCTACGAGTACCCGACGATCGCGGAGCTGGCCGAGCATCTGTGTGCCAACAGCACGATCGGCACCACCGTCGAATCGTCGGACACCCCGACCGGCCGTCACATCGACGGTCCGATGGACGAGCCGCTGGCCATCGTCGGCATCGGGTGCAGGTTCCCCGGTGCCGACAACCCCGACGAGTACTGGGAACTCCTGCGCAACGGTGTCGACGCGATCGGCCCCGTCCCCGTGGACCGGTGGTCGCACTCGGATGTTCGGTGGGGTGGATTCCTGCGCGATGTCCGATCGTTCGATGCCGGCTTCTTCGGTATCTCGGCGCGCGAGGCCGAACACATCGATCCGCAGCAACGGCTGTTGCTCGAGCTCGCCGTCGAGGCGTTCGACGACGCCGGAATCGTCACTACAGACCTGGCAGGGCAGCCGGTCGCGGTGCTTCTCGGCATCTCGACCAACGATTACGGCAGGCTCTTCTACACCTCCGAGGATCGGATCGACGCCTATACCGGCACCGGTAATGCGCTGAGCGTCGCTGCCAACCGGATCTCCTATCATTTCGATTTCCGCGGGCCCAGCGCGGTTGTCGACACCGCGTGCTCCTCCTCGTTGGTCGCGCTGCACAATGCCTGTGCCACGCTCCGCTCTGGCGAGGCCACGATGGCGGTGGTGGGCGGGGTGAACCTGCTGCTGTCACCGTCGGTGTCGATAAACATGCACAAGGCAGGCGTCATGGCTGCCGACGGACGGTGCAAGACCTTCGACGCAGCGGCCGACGGCTATGTGCGCAGCGAAGGCGCGGGCGTCGTCATCGTCGAGCCGCTCTCGCGCGCGGTGGCGGCCGGGCGGCCGGTGTATGCGGTGATCAGCGGCAGTGCCACCAATCAGGATGGTCGGACGAACGGGATCATGGCACCCAGCCGCACTGCCCAAGTGGCGTTGCTCCGGCAGGCATACCGCAATGCGGGAATCCGGCTCGAGGATGTCGCGTACGTGGAGGCGCACGGGACCGGGACGTTGCTCGGCGACGCGATCGAGGCGAACGCTCTCGCCGACGTCTTCGCGGCGGGCCGGACGTCCGACACTGCCTGCGCGATCGGTTCGGTGAAGTCCAATATCGGCCACCTCGAAGCCGCGGCGGGTATCGCGGGGGTGATCAAGGTGGCCCTGGCTATGCGCCACGGCGCGATCCCGCCGAGTCTGCACTACCGCGAATCCAACCCGGACGTCGATGCTTTCGGCTCAGGTCTGCGGGTCGCGACGGCCGTGCAGACATGGCCGGACGGCCCCCGCGTGGCAGGGGTGAGTTCGTTCGGGTTCGGGGGTTCCAATGCCCATGTCGTGTTGTCCGCGCCGACCAGCCCGCCGCCGCGCCGCGCGAGTTCCGAGGTACAGAGTCCGACATTGCTGCGAGTCAGCGCCAACGACAGGGCCGCGCTGATCGACTCGGCGCGGCGGTATCACGCGTTGCTGTCGGCAGCGGAAGCGAATCTCGCCGATATCGCGTACTCGGCGGCGGTGCATCGCACACATCGCGACGATCGGCTCGCGTTGGTCGCCGCCACCGCGAACGAAGCAGCTGACCATCTGGCAGCCTTCTTGCGCGGTGAGGGCCGCTCCGGCCTCTCGGTCGGACGCGCCGACCACGGTGGTCGTCCACGCGTCGCCTTCGTGTTCTCCGGCCAGGGTTCGCAATGGCTGGGCATGGGTCGTGCCCTCTTCGCCGACGAGCCGGTGTTCCGGGACGCGATGATCAGCTGCGACCGGGAGCTGCGGCACATCACCGGATGGTCGCCGATCGACGAATTGCACGCCACCGAGGAACGCTCCCGACTCTCCGACGTCGATGTCGTGCAGCCGATGATCTTCGCCGTTCAGGTCGCTCTCGCCGCGCTGTGGCGGTCGTGGGGCGTCGTGCCCGACGCCGTCGTCGGACACAGCATGGGTGAGGTCGCCGCCGCCCACGTCGCGGGGATACTCGATCTCGCCGACGCGGCCACCGTGATCGCGCACCGTAGCGCGCTGCTGCGCACGGTGGCCGGGGCGGGTGCGATGGCTGTGGTCGAGATGTCGCCCGCGGAGGTGGCCGGGCTGATCACCGGCGAGCCTGTGACGGTCGCGGCGATCAACGGTCCACGCTCGACAGTGCTCTCGGGCGAACCCGACGCAGTGCAACGGGTACTGGAAGCGGTACGGAACCTGGATGTCTTCTGCCGGGCCGTTGCCGTCGACGTCGCGTCACACGGACCCCAGATGGACCCGCTTCGCGGCGACCTGGTCGCGGCCGCTGCCCACATCGCGCCACGTGTCGCCGAGATCCCGATGTATTCGACCGTTTCGGGTGTGGCCGACCCCGCCGAACGATTCGACGCCGGGTATTGGGGTGACAACCTCCGTCAGCCAGTACTTTTCGGGCCTGCCATCGATCGGATGATCGCCGACGGATTCGATTTATTCGTCGAGGTATCGCCGCACCCGGTGCTCATCCCCGCCATCGTCGGCGCTGATTCGGCCGAACCGGTGACGGCACTGCCGTCGAGCGTTCGGGAGGACGAGGATCGTGCCACCGTGCTCGCTACCCTTGGTGCCCTCTACTGCCGAGGAGTTCCGGTAGCGAGATCGCTCGCGGGCGATGGCACCTTCGTCGCGCTGCCTCGGTATCCCTGGCAGCGGGCGGTGCATTGGATCGACGGCGATCGGCCCGCCACGCCTTCCGTGCACGTCGACAGCCATGGATCGCAACGATTGGCCTCGTCGATCCACGCCGACACCGAGTTCTGGCAGTGGGACATCGATCTCGATCGGGCGTCATTTCTGCGCGACCACTGCGTCCAGCACTCGCCGACCGCGCCTGCCGCGTTGCACGCTGCCCTGCTCGCCGCGACCGTCGCCGCTCGGTTCGGCGCGGGATGTGAGTTGGACGACCTGCGGTTCGCGGGCCCGTTGTCCTTCGAGGACGGCATCCGCCGAACATGGCAGTTGTCACTGGTCGGCGAGATCCGTGGGGGCGCGACCTTCCGCGTCTCCAGCTCTTCGGGCGATGGAACCGAACTCCGCTGGGAGTCGCTGTCCGAGGGGATGATCCGTGCACTCGAGCCCGGCGTGGAGCGCCCGATTGCTCTGTGCGCTGCCGGCGCGCCGGATGACTGGGATGCGCAGATCCACGCAGCGGACTTCTACCGGATGCTCGACGGCGCGGGTCTGAACTACGGCCCGGCATTCCGCCGGGTCGAGACGGTGTGGCGACGTGACAATGCGGCACTGGCACGCTTGTCCGGCGACACGGTGCGTGCCGGTGCTGTACTCGATCCAGCGGTGGCCGGATTCACCGTGCAGCTGGACGCCGCGTTCCAGGTGCTCGCGGCGACGGTGACGACCGACGACGCGCTCGGCGAGAGCGTTTTCCTGCCGGTCGGGCTGGCGCGGCTGCGAGTGTTCGACGACATCTCCACAGCTCGATGGTGCTATATGGAACGGTCGACGGACACCGAATCGGACCCGGACAACCTGGTGGGCAGTTTCCAGCTGCTGTCGGAGACCGGCCAGGTTGTCGCGCAAGGCACCGAACTGCGCGTTCGGCACCTGCGCCCCGGCGGGTCGAGTACGAGAGTGGACGGTTGGTTCCATCAGCTGGACTGGCAGCAGACGCCACCGACGCCTGAGCCGGCCTCCGGTACCCGACACCACTGGGTGGTCGTCGCGGATAGCCGCGTCGGGTCCGCGGTGTCGAAACGGTTGATCGCCGAGGGACAGTCGGTTCTGGTGGTCCGCCCCGGTACCGAATACCGAGTCGATGCTTTCGGCACGGCACCGATCGGGGTCGTCTACACCGGGTCCGACGAGGACCGCGGACCGGCCGAGGCCGCCCATGCCGACGCGCTGCACCTGCTGTATCTGGCCAAGGCGCTCGGTCGTCACCCTTGGAAAGGCGAGGCACCTCGCCTGTTCGTTGTGACGCGTGCGAGCCAGGCCGTCGAGGTTGCCGACCGGGTGTCGATCGGTGGTGTCGCCGCCGCGACCTGCTGGGGAGTCGGCCGAACGATCGAGCACGAGCTGCCGGAACTGCGCTGCACCAGGATCGATCTGAGCGAGTCGACGGACGAGGCCGAAATCGACGCGCTGTGGCGGGAACTGGGATCGGGCGGGAGCGAAACCGAATTGGCGTTGCGCTCGCGGACCCGCTTCGTGGCCCGGCTGTGCCGCGTGTCGCCGCCGGGTCCGATCCGGAGAACCGCTCGGCTCGGCGAGGGATTCGCGCTGTCCCAGCAGACCCCGGGTTTGCTCGAGGACTTGGTGTTGGGTCAGGCGCAGCGCCGTGCACCTGCTGCGGGAGAGGTGGAGATCGAGATATCCGCCGCGGGTTTGAACTTCCATGACGTCGCTGTCGCGGTCGGGCTCATTCCGCCGGAGGACGACACGCGCATCCAGCTCGGCGGCGAATGTGTCGGCACGGTGTGTGCGGTGGGGCCCGGTGTCGACGAGGTGGCCTGCGGTGACGTGGTCGCGGCGATCGCGTCTCCCGCATTCGGCGCGTTTGTCACGACGTCCGCCGAACTTGTTGTCCCCATTCCTGATTCGCTGGATCCGGTCGCCGCGTCGAGCGTGCCGATCGCCTTCGTCACGGCGTATCACGCACTCTGCAACCTGGCCCAGCTCCGAGCGGGTGAGCGGGTGCTCATCCACGCCGCGACAGGCGGAGTCGGACTCGCGGCGATCGCACTGGCGCGGCGGATCGGAGCCGAGATCTACGCGACCGCAGGCAGCCCGGCCAAGCGTGAGTATCTGCGTGAACTCGGCATCGAGCATGTGATGGACTCGCGCACAGTGGACTTCGCCGAGGAGATCCGCCGCGACACCGCCGGGGTAGGCGTCGACGTGATTGTGAATTCGCTGTCGGGCATCGCGATCCGAAAGGGCCTCGAGGTTCTGGCTCCCTACGGGCGCTTCGTCGAAATCGGCAAACGTGATGTCGTGGAGAAGCGTTCGATCGATCTGTGGCAGTTGCGGCGCAACATCGCGCACTTCACTGTGGACGTCGCGGCCATGGCCGTCGAGCGGCCGGCCGCGGTGGGCGCCGTGCTGCGCGAGGTCGTGCACCTCGTCGGGGCAGGGGAGCTGGCGCCGTTGCCGACCACGACCTTCCCGCTGTCACAGGCGGAAGAGGCGTTTCGATTGATGGCGACTGCGGGACACATCGGCAAGGTAGTCCTCACCGCTGAAACCGAGCCGGAGATCCTGGCTGACACTCCGCGGTTGGAGCACGACGGGCAATACCTGGTGACCGGTGGATTCGGTGCCCTCGGCATCGCGGTCGCCGAGTCCCTGGTCGCACAGGGCGCCAGGCACCTGGTGCTCGCGGGCAGGCGGGGTCCAGGGCCGGAGGCAGGGGCTGCGATAGCGCGAATCCGTGCAGCCGGCGCCCGGGTCGTTACCAGCATCACCGATGTCAGCCGGGCTGACCAGGTGGATGCGATGGTGGCGCGGATCGACGGGAGCGGGCCGCCGTTGCGCGGTGTCGTACATGCCGCGGGCACGCTGGCGGATGCGATCATCGACCGGCAGGACGCGAATTCGCTGGCAGCGGTGCTCCTGCCGAAAGCCGCAGGGGCGTGGCACCTACACACCGCGACGCGACACCTTGAGCTGGACTTCATGGTCTTTTTCTCCTCGGCGTCGGGTGTGCTCGGTGCGCCGGGACAGAGCAACTACGCCGGGGCCAACGCGTTCCTCGACGCGCTGGCCACCCATCGCCGCGGTAGCGGACTGCCTGCCACCAGCATCGCCTGGGGGCCGTGGCGCGAGATCGGGCTCGCTGGGACAGAACAGCGCGTCGCACATGTCAGCGCGGTCGGCCTCGGCACGATCGCAGCGGCGGATGGTCTGTCGGTCCTGGAGCGGATCATGGTGACCGACCCGGTTCAGACGATCGTCCTCCCCATCGACGGCGCGCTGCCCGCCGAACTCGCCGATCTGCCACGGTTCGCGGAACTGCTGCCGATCGACGCGGGGGCGCCGGCCGGTTCGCCGAGCGCGGTACTCGAACGTCTACGGACAACCGATGAGCACGAGCGTGGTGCCGTGGTGGAGGACTACTTGGCCGAGGTGATCGCTCGCCGCCTCGGCGCCGATGCCGAGACCTTCGATCGGGACCGTCCGCTGCGCTATCTGGGCCTGGACTCGATCGGCGCGATGGAGCTGCGTACGCGGATCGAGCGTGACCTTCCGGTCACGGTGCCGGTGGTGAAGCTCCTGGAAGGTCCGAGTGTCACCGAGTTCGCCGGCTGGCTGCTGAGTGCGCTCGACCGTGAACCGACGGTGTCGGCGGCGCGAGGTCACGTCCCCGCCGACGCGGATATCGGGATAGATGACCGACGCGCGGTCGAGCTCTTGGCCGACCTGGACGCATTGTCCGACCACGAGGTCGAACAATTACTGGCCGACGTCCTCGCCGGCGAAGGAGAAGGCTCGTGATCGACGACAAACGGCAGCTGCTCGAACGATTGCTGCGGGCAAGGGCCGAGCGCGAACTCTCGCACGGTGAGCGAGGATTGTGGCTGCATTCCGTGCTCGCCCCCGACAGCGCCTCCTATAACCTGCTCTACCTCGGACGCTCCAGCGTGCCGATCGATGACACCCGGCTGCGGTCCGCTCTCTCGATCCTGGTGCGCCGACATGAACTGCTCGGCACGACGTTTCGCGAGGTCGCGGGTAAACCCGTGGCCGTCCCGAACCCGGAGACGGCCGTCCCGGTTCGTTCGCTGGATGCCACGGACTGGACGTCGGAGCGCGTTGACGCTTGGCTCGATGCCGAGCTCGCGGCGCGAATAGATCTGCGGGACGGGCCGATTCTTGGGGTCACCATCCTGCGTCGGGGGGCCGACGAGCATTTGCTCGTGCTCACCGTGGCGCACGTGGTGGTCGACTTCTGGTCCTTGGATATCGTGCTCACCGAATTGGCGCAGCTCTACCGCGACCCGTCGGCGCCATTGCCGGCGGTCGGGGCACGATATGCCGACTATGTGCAGTGGCAGTCGGAATTACTCGCCGGTGAACACGGCGAGCAATTGTGGAAATACTGGCGCGAGCGCCTCGCGGGCGAGTTGCCGACCCTGGCTCTTCCCGCCACTCGGCCACGTCCGGTGACACAGACGTTCAACGGTGCCGAACACAGCTTCGAGATCGACGCGGACCAGACCACGGCACTTCGCGAGATCGCCAGGGCACACGGTGTCACGCTGCAGGTGGTGCTGTTGGCCGCGTATATCGCGGTACTGCACCGATATTCGGGCCAGGACGACATCATCGTCGGCTCGCCGGTCGCGGGCCGGGGGATGCCGGGGTCGGAGAATATCGTCGGCTACTTCGTGAACTCGGTAGCGCTGCGCACCGATCTCACCGACAACCCCTCGTTCGCGACACTGCTGGAGCGCACCCGCATCTCGGTGCTGGAAGCGATAGCGCACCAGGAGCTTCCGTTCGCGTTGCTCGCCGAGGAGCTTGTTCCCGCCCGGGATCCGGCGTTCTCGCCCTTGTTCCAAGTGTTTTTCGCCTGGGAGACTTCGCGGCTCACCATGTCGTCCGCCGCGGGCGCGGTCGTCTCCGAAGCGGACTTCGAGCCACTGTCGTTGCGGCAGGGTGGCGCGCCGGTCGATCTGATGCTGATGATCGCCGAGCGCGAGGACACGCTGTCGTCGATTCTGCAGTACAACAGGGATCTGTTCGACGCTGCGATGATCGACCGCTTCGCGGCGCATCTGCGCCACTTTCTGCGCGCGGTCGTCACCGATCCGGCGCAGTCGATCGGGCAGGTCCCCTTGCTGACCGACGCGGAGGTCATGCAGCGCGTGCGCTGGAACGACACCGCTGTTCCCGACTTTCGCGAGTCGAGGCTCCTCGATCTGGTCACCGCGCAGATACAGCGAACGCCGTCCGCGATCGCGGTGAGCTTTCGCGACCGAGACCTCACCTACCGCGAGGTGGGGGAGCGTGCGATGGTGCTGGCGGCTCGGCTGCATGCCGCGGGTGCACGACCAGGTGATGTAGTCGGCATCGCGATCGAGCGGTCCGAGATGTCGGTGGTGAGCGCACTGGCGGTGCTGTCGGCGGGTGGCGCGTTCTTACCGGTCGACCCGACGCACCCGTCCCAGCGGTTACGAGCGATCGGTGCGGAAGCCGACGTCGTCGTATGGATCACCGATTCGCGATTGCGGCACCGGCTACCCACCGGCGCGATCACGGTGCTTGTCGACGAACCGGGAACGGTGCAGGAGTTCGTCCCGCCCACCGACTCCGTGTCGCCGGACTCCGCGGCGTACATCATGTTCACGTCCGGTACGACGGGCCGACCCAAGGGTGCGGTGAACACCCACCGCGGCATCAGCAATCGTCTGCTGTGGATGCAGCGGGCATATCCGCTGAGTGAACGGGATGTGGTACTGCACAAGACGCCGGCGAACTTCGATGTCTCGGTATGGGAGTTGTTCTGGCCATTGCTCGCGGGGGCGCGCGTCGTGGTCGCCGAACCGGAGCGTCATCGTGACAGCGGCTACCTCGTCGACGTGATCACCCGGTACCAGGTCACCGTCAGTCACTTCGTACCGTCGATGCTCGGCGCGTTTCTCACCGATCCGGGCGCGGGCCGCTGCACGAGTCTGCGCACAGTCGTCACCAGCGGCGAGGCGTTGACCGCCGAGTTGCGTGACACGCTGTTCGCAACGCTGTCCGCCGAGCTACACAATTTGTACGGTCCGACGGAGGCCGCCATCGACGTGACCTACTTCGATTGCGTGCGTGGCGATGTCGATCCGATCATCCCGATCGGCAGGCCGATCGCCAACACTCAGATACATGTGGTCGACGGGAATCTGAATCCGGTTCCTGTCGGCGTCGTCGGCGAGCTGTACATCGGTGGAATCGGTGTTGCCGCAGGATATCTGAACCGGCCCGAGCTGACATCGGCGCGATTCATCGATGCGGGTCGACCGCGCGAGAACCACGCGCTCGCCTATCCGCACGGTCTGGTGTATCGCACCGGCGACCTGGCCCGCTATCGTGCCAACGGCGAGATCGAATATCTCGGCCGCGCGGACGACCAGGTGAAGATCCGCGGCGTGCGGATAGAACTGGGCGAGATCGAGGGCGCACTACAGGCGCATCCACAGGTTCGCGCCTGTGTGGTCGTGGTCCGGGGCAGCGCCGCGCCGAAACTGGTCGCCTATGTGGTGGCCACCGATCCGACCGACCCGGCGAGCACCACCACACTGCGCGCGTTTCTGCGCGGCAGTCTTCCCGACGCGATGATCCCGGCACAGTTCGTCGGCATCGATCAGATACCGACCACGGCCACCGGTAAGCGTGATATCCGCGCGCTGCCGGAGCCCGACACCGCCCGGCCTGACATCGCCTCGGCGTATCAGGCACCGCGTACGGAGCACGAACGCGTGCTCGCGGGACTGTGGCAGCAGGTTCTCGGACTGGATGCCGTCGGCGTGTTCGACGACTATTTCGAGCTCGGCGGCGCCTCCACCCAGACCATGCAAATCTGCGCGGGGGCGAGGGAGCTGGGAATCACGGTCACGCCCGAACTCGTTTTCCGACACCGAACGGTGGCCGGTCTCGCGGGGGCACTCGAGCCGCATCCGCTACCAGCTCCCGTGGTAGAAGCGCCGTCGCCGGTCGCAGAGCCGATGGCACCTACACCGGCCGCGCAGCCGCGAACAGCGGGAAACACGGTGATCGAAAGCCTGGGTGTGTTCCTTCCTGAGACCGTACGCAAGACTTCGGAGATAGTCGACGGATGCGATAGGCCGGTCGAGATTCCGCTGGAACAACTGACCGGCATCACGACTCGCCGAGTCGTGGGGCCGGGCGAGTTCACGATCGACCTCGCCGAGCGTGCGGCGGTGAAATGTCTCTTGGGCTCGGTCTATTCGGCTTCCGATATCGATCTGCTGATCTGCACCAACATCTCCAACAACGAAGGTCCGGACGGACGTCTGATCTTCGAGCCGAACACCGCTACGCGCCTGCGAGCACGGTTGGGCATCCACGCGGCGCTGAGCTTCGACGTGTCCAACGCCTGTGCCGGAATGTTCACCGGCATCGCGATTGCGGATGCCTTCCTGGCCACCGGCCGTGCCCGCACGGCGATGGTGGTCAGTGGTGAGTACGTCTCCCACATCATCGACACCGCGCAGCGAGAGATCGTCGACTTCCTCGACGATCGGCTCGCCTGCCTCACGGTTGGAGACGCGGGAGCAGCGGTGATCCTGCACCGGGGGGCTTCGGCCGGCATCGGATTCCATGACCTGAGGTTGCGCACGCTGAGTCGATACAGTGACTTGTGCATCGGCAAGCGGACCGACCAGCCGCACGGAGGCGCGATCATGCGGACCAAGGCCGTGGAGCAGACCGCTGTCGCAGTGCGCAAGTCGGTACCGTTCGCCATGCGGATGCTCGAAAGTCATGGTTGGCAACCGGAATCGGTGGACCGGATCATCGTGCACCAGACCTCACAGGCATCGATCAACGACGCGATGGCTACGATCAATCGGCTCATCGGTCGCCAGGCCGCGCATCCCGGCAACACCGTCTCGAATCTCGAGCATCGGGGCAACACGGCCTCGACGACGCACTTCGTTGCCGTCAACGACCTGATCGACCGCGGCGACCTGCAATCCGGCGATCGAATCCTCTTCGGGGTCACCGGTTCCGGACAAACGGTCGGCGCGGCGTTGTACACGTTCGACGATCTGCCCGACCGGGTGCGTGAAGGTCGTCGCGGCGGCGAACGGCGCGAGTCCGTCGCCGTGTCTGCACCGAGGCGCACCGATATCAGGGTCCGGGTAGATGCCGTCGCGCTCGCCCATCCCGAAGGCGAGGACACCTCGGTCGAACTGGCGACGTGCGCCGGTCGGCAGTGCATCGAAGAATCCTCCCGTTCCGCACACGATCTCGGACTGGTGATCTACGCGGGAGCGCTGCGCGACGACTACCTGGTCGAACCGGCCACCGCAACATTCGTCGCCGATCGGCTGGAGATCAACGCCGACCCGGACGATCCGTTCGACCACGCGACATTGGCGTTGGATCTGTTCGACGGTGGCACCGGATTCCTGAAAGCCTGCTGCGCGGCGAGCACCGCGATCGAGAACGATATGACCGACGCGGCACTGGTGGTCGCTGCGGAGGCAGACCCGTCGGTGCCGAGCGAATCGGCGGCTCGCCGCGGTGTCCGTCATGTCGGCTCATCGGTGATCCTGGTGGCGGGCGCGGCCGACGGGCCCGGCTTCGGTGCGTTCCACTTCGCTGCCCACCCGGAATACCTCGGCGCTGTCACCAGTTTCACGAGGGTCCGTGGTGAGACGGGACTCGAGTTCGAGCAGGATCCCGATGTCGAAGCTATCTACCTGAAGGTGATCGAGGAAGCGCTGGGAGCGCTGTTGAGTACCGCGTCGATCGGGCTCGACGATATCGATGTCGTACTCGCGCCGCAGATCTCCACACGGTTTCTCGACGCCGTGGCCGAGCGCATCGGGGTGGACCGGGCGCGCCTGGTCGACGTCGTCGACGGGGGCCCCGATCTGTATACCTCGTCCATTCCGGCCGCGTTGCGGCACTGCGCGGAAACCGGTGCCGCCGGACCGCGCGATCTCGGTGTGATCATCGCGGTCGGTGCCGGTGTTCAGGTCGGCTGCGCCCTTTACCACTTCTGACAACCGTGTGACGAACAGGTGGCGAAATGACTGTATGGGCCAGATGGGCAACCAACCATGCGCGAGTGGTTGTGGCGCTTGCGCTCTCGATCTTCGTGCTCAGCGGGATCTGGGGGATCGGGGTACTGCAGAATCTCAATCTGGCCGGCTACGCCGATCCGGCCAGCGGCTCCTCCGAGGCGGAGAAGCTGATCAGTGCCACACCTGGCGGGCAACGTCCTGACGTCGTCGTGGTCTATACCGTGCCGGCCGGAAAGACGCTGGCAGATATCGGGCCCACCGTGACGGCCCAGCTGGCACAGGTGGATCCCGGTCTGCTCGCGGCACCGATCGAATCATTCTGGAGCGCACAGGGTCTGCGGCAGATCGCGTTGCGGTCCACGGATCAGACGCGGGCCTTGGCGACTGTCGTGCTAGCAGGCGACGACGGCGACAAGCTGCGTCACTATCCCGATCTGGCCGACCAGTTGACCGTTGCGGGTGTGCAGACCGAGTTCGCCGGCTACACCGCCCTCACCGCCGCCTACAACACGAAGTCGAAAACCGATGTGGTACTTGCCGAATCGGTCGCGATCCCGCTGATGCTGATCTTGTTGGTGGTGATCTTCGGCGGGCTGGTCGCCGCCGCGGCCCCGGTGATCATCGGTGGTCTCGCGGTGTTCGGCGCGCTCGGCGCCCTGCGGTTGATCAGTCTGTTCAGTGACGTCAGTGCGTTCTCGCTGAACATCGCGTCGATCATCGGTTTGGGGTTGGCGATCGATTACAGCCTGTTCGTCGTCAGCAGGTTCCGTGAGGAACTGGGTGCGGGAAGAACTCCCGCCGACGCGGCTGTGCGCACCATCGAGACCGCAGGCCGAACCATCGTGTTCTCGGCCCTGTTGCTCGGGTGTGCTTTCGCTGGTTCGATGGCCTTCCCCATCTCGATGTTGCGCTCGCTCGGATACGGGGCCATCGCCGCGATCTCGATCGCCGCGATTCTGTCGTTGACAGCCTTGCCTGCCGCTCTTGCTCTGCTCGGAGAGCGGATCAACGCGCTGCCGTGGCGACGAGGTGCCGCGCAGCGGGGCGAGGAACGCGCGCAACGCTTCTGGGGTCGACTTGCGGTGTGGGTGATGCGGCGTCCGGTCGCGGTCACCGTCGTGATCGTCACGGTGTTGCTGGCGATGAGCATGCCCCTCTTCGGGATTGTGACCGGCGGGGTGAACCCCAACGGGCTACCTGCCGACGATCCGGCAAGGCAGGCACAGGAGACGGTGGCCGCCGACTTCCCGAACGCTACCGACGGTGCCACCCTCGTGGTTCGCGGCGTGGCGGGCGCGCCTCCGTCGGCCTCGGCGGTGACCCAACTGGTCTCCGAAGTCGGTCGCATCGATGGCGTGCGGATGGCTGTGCGACTGGCCGAGGTCGATGATCGGGTGCTGATCCGGGCGTTGCTCACCGCGCCGGACTTCACCCCGGCCGCCGAGAACACGGTGCGCGCGTTGCAGCGAATTCCCGCACCCGCCGATGCCACCGTGCTGGTCGGCGGCATGAACGCGCAGCGAGTCGACAGCTACGACGCGATCGTGGGTGGTATTCCCCTCGCGATCGCGGTGATCCTGGTTGCCACCCTGCTGCTGATGTTTCTCGGCTTTCGCTCGATTGTGCTGCCGCTCAAGGCGGTGGCGATGGCCGCGCTCAGTCTCGGTGCGACATTCGGTGTGCTGACGTGGATCTTCGTCGACGGGCACGGTGCGGGTCTGCTCGGTGTCGAACCGGGGCCGTTGCCGTTGCCCGCGCTGGTCGTGGTCACCATGGCGGTGTTCGGCCTGTCCACCGACTACGAGGTCTTCTTGATGTCGCGGATGGTGGAGGCCCACGATGCGGGCGCGAGTACCGAGGAGTCCGTTGTCTCCGGTGTCGCGCGGACGGGTCGGGTGATCACGGCGGCGGCAGCGCTGTTCGTCATCGTGACCGGTGCCGCCGCGCTGTCGGATGTCGCGTTGATCAAGGTGGCTGCGCTCGGTATGGCGATCGCGATCGTGATCGACGCGACCATCGTGCGCATGCTGCTGGTCCCGGCCATCGTCAAGTTGATGGGAAATGCCAACTGGTGGACACCCTTACGGCGGCGGTGATAATCTTGGAGTGAAATTGCAATGATTGCAAAATGTTGACCGGGGAGCGCTATGCCGATCCAGTCCGACAGCACCGTAGGCCGTCCGTTCCGGCAGCAAGCGTTCTCGGATCTACCCGAATTCCCCCGTCGGGCACATCCGTATTTCACCGCGACCGCGCACGATATCGACGTGGATTCGGCGGCGTTGGGCTCGGTGCGCACGCACTACCGGGAATACGGCGTCGGTGCGCCGCTGTTGCTCGTGCACGGACTCATGACCAGTGGTTACTCGTGGCGTGATGTGCTGGATGGGCTGGGCGCCCGGTATCGCCTTGTCATCCCTGATCTGCCCGGCGCCGGTCGCAGTGGAATACCGGCGCAAGGTTTGTCGGCGCCGCGGCTGGCGGCATGGATCGCGGACTTTCAGTCCGCGATCGGGATTCGCGGGTGCCCTGTCGTCGGCAATTCGTTGGGCGGGTACCTGGTGATGCGTCAGGCGTTGGCCGACCCCGGTGCGTTTTCGAAGGTGGTCACCATCCACGCGCCCGCTTTCCCGCAGGTCAGGTTGCACGCGCTGCGGGCGGTGTTGTCGGTGCCACGCGCCGGGGACATTCTCGGCTGGTGGATTCGTCGCGACACGCAGCGCTGGGCGCATCAGGCGGTGCATTACTACGACGACGCGCACAAGTCCCGTGAGGAGATGCGCGAGTACGGCGACCCGCTGCGGACCGTCGCGGGAACCCGCGCGTTCGCGGACTACCTGCGGGAAGTGATGAGCCCGCACGATTTCGCCGAGTTCATCGCGCTGCTGGAGCGACAGGCCGCCAAGGGTGTGGATTTTCCCGTGCCGCTGCAGCTGATCTACTCCTGCCAGGACCCGTTGGTGTCGCCCACAGTCGGCGCGCGGTTGGCCGAACTGATCCCGAACGCGCGATTGCGGTGGGTCGATCGCTCGTCGCATTTCGTTCAGGTGGACAGTCCCGGCGTCGTCGTCTCGCAGGTCCTCGAGTTCCTCGACACAGGCAACGAGCAGCCGTAGTCAGCGTTCCCACCACGGGGTAGGTTGCCGAAGGTCCCACCGCAGCTCCGACTCCAGCTGCGCGGCAACCGAAACCAGCAGCGGTTCCGAATCGGGTGGGCCCATCAACTGTGCTCCCACCGGTAGACCGTCGGCGGTGAGTCCGGCCGGAATGTTCACACTCGGCCAGCCGAGCACATTCCACGGAAACGTGAATTGGATTGTCCCGAGCACAATACGGTCGGTCGCGGTGTTGCCGAGACCGTCGACGACATCGATGGGTGGCGGCGGGCATGCCGTCGTCGGTGCGAGAATCAGGTCGACCTCGTCGAAGAGCCGGCCGACCTGTCGGCGTAGTCGCGGTTCCACCGCACGTCCCGCCCGCAATATCGGCCCGGTCAGGAGAGCGCCCCGCGCGGCTTTGGCCCTGGTCCGCGGATCGACCCGCGCGTCGGGCAGGGCTGCCAGACGCTCTCGCATCCCCACAACGATCCGCGTGATCATCGAGAAGCTCAGGGCTGGAGAATAATTCGGCTCGCCTCGTATCAGCGTGTGACCGAGTCCGCGCAGCGTGTGGGAGATATGGGCGAGCGCTGCTTCGACCTCGGGGTCGACCGGCATCCGGGACGCGGTGAATGGCGGCTTCGTCGACAACGCGATTCGCAGCCTGCCCGGCTCAATGTCCAGCGCCGCTGAGAAGGTCGTTTCAGCGGCGATATCGAGCAGGAGTGTCGCGTCCGCGACGGTGCGGGCCAGTGGGCCGAGGACGGTCAACCCGTAATAGAGCTCGGAGTGTGGCGAGGTCGGAATCCGCCCGCGTTGCGGTTTGATGCCGACCAGATCGGTCCAGGAAGCGGGGATGCGGATCGAGCCGCCGCCGTCGGAGCCGAGGGCAGCGGGCACAAGTCCCGCAGCTACCGCGGCGGCGCTGCCGCCGGACGAGCCGCCGGGAGATCGGTTGGCAGCCCAGGGATTTCGGGTATATCCGAAGGCGTCGCCGCTGGTGTACGGCCATTGGCCCAACTCCGGGGTGTTGGTCTTGCCCACGATGACTGCGCCCGCGTGGCGGAGTCTGCGAACCACTTCGGCATCGGCCTGCTTCGGAGTGAAGTCGCCACCGCAGCCGAAAGCCGTTGGTTCGCCGGCGATGTCGGTGTCGTCCTTGATCGCTATCGGGACACCTAGAAGCGGCGCTGGGTCGCCGACGGCGATGCGGTGGTCGGCTGTGATCGCTTCGGCCAGAGCGTGTTCACGTCGGATCACCCGGAATGCGTTGAGAGTGGTTCGGCTTGCCTCGATGCGGTCGAGCGCGGCGCTCACGACCGCGTGTGACGAGACTTTGCCCTGCGCGAGTGCGTCAGCGAGCGCTCGCAGGCCGAGGTGGGCGGCGGTCATCGGGCTTCTTCCAATGGTTGCAAAGTATGTGAAGTAGACTAACAATTCGGGCGAGTTCTTGCAATGGATACAAGAGGATTCATGGTGGATGCCAGGAAACTGCGGACGATCGAGGCGTTGTTGAAAGCGGCGGAGGAAACTTTTCGAAGCCGGTCGCTGGAGAGTGTCACGGTGGAAGAGATCGCCGAACGTGCCGGGGTGGCAGTCGGTTCGATCTACAACCACTTCGGCTCCAAGGCCGGACTGCATGCCGCTGTGGTCGAACGGGTGCTCGAGGTTGACCGATCTTTCATGGATGTGGCCTTCACTGCTGACCGCACGCCCGCCGAGCAGCTCTACGCGGTCGGCGAGCAGTATCTGCAGTTCTACCTGCAATATCCCGAGTACTTCCGGATGCTGGCGTTCCCCGTCGATCCCGGCCAGTACACCGCGGGCCGTGCGCTGGCCGAGCGGATGGCCGGGCAGATCAACGAACAGAACGACCGGATGGTGGTGGCTATTCAGGCGGCGATCGATTCCGGGGTGGCGCGGTCGGTCGACGCGAAGAAGGTCGCCATGGTGCTGCTCGCCGCGTGGAACGGCATCATCAGTCTCAACTGGCGACCGGATCAGCTGCGTCGCGATGAATCCGAGTTGCGTGAGCTTCTCGAGGCGGCCGCCGACGTCATCGCCAACGGCTTGTTGCGCTGACGCACGCCTAGCGCTGCGACAGGTGCACGTTGAACAGGATCGTCAGCTGGGTGACCGCCTGGTCGAACGGGTGCGCGGACTTGAGCGCGCGGCTGTGCACGATCGTGCCCTCGATGGTGGTGAGCAGGAACCCGGCCAGTGACACCGCGGTCGACCGTTCGATCCCGGCGGCGACGATCCCGTCGGCCAGGCGCGCGGTCCACTCGGCGAAGGCCTGGCCCGCGATGGACTGGACGGCGGGGTCGAGTTCGTCGAGTGCGGCGGCCATCATGAACGAACCGGCGGCGTAATCGGACTTTTCCAGCGGCGTGCGCCAGAAGGCGAGCAGGTCGGTGAGCCACTGCTGGGCCGATGGTGCGGTCTGCAGGGAATCGGCCATCGCGCTCACATGTGAGTACACCAGGCGGGTGACGATCCGGGCCGCCGTCTGCACCAATTCGCCTTTGCCGGAAGGGAAGTGCTGATACAGCGAGTTGCGCGAGGTGTTGCTGCGCTCGAGCAGTTCGCTGAGCGTGGACGCGTGGACGCCGTGTTCCTGAACGGTGCTGATGGTGTGTTCGATGAGTCGGGCGCGTGGTCCGGCAGCCATCCGATCTTTCTCCTACCCCTTGATTGAACCGATCGGTTCATGTTAGACCTATACCTAGGTGAACCGATCGGTTCATATGGAGAGGATGCCATGCCCACCCCCATTGCCACCGCGGTTCCGGTCACCCACGCGCAACTCTGTGGTCTCGGTGTATATCGGCCGCGTCGCGTTGTGCCCAACTCCGAGATCGTCGAGGCGATCGAGTCCTCGGACGAGTGGATCAAGACCCGTTCCGGGATCGCCGCCCGGCACTGGGCCGAGCCCGACGAGACGATCGTGTCGATGAGCGTGGCGGCTGCCGAGGACGCGCTGCGGGCGGCCGGACTCGCGGCCGACCAGATGGATGCGGTGGTGCTGGCGACCTCGTCGCAGATGGTGCTCGGTCCGTCGGCGGGCGCGGTGGTGGCCACCGAACTCGGCATGCACGACACCGCCGCCTACGACATTTCCGCAGGATGCGCGGGGTTCTGTTACGCGCTGGCGGACGCGGCGAACCTGGTGCGCTCGGGTCAGGTGCGCTACGTGCTGGTGATCGGGGTGGAGCGGCTGTCGGATCTACTCGACACCACCGACCGCGGGTGCGCGTTCATCTTCGCCGACGGCGCGGGCGCTGTGGTGGTGGGCCCGGCCGAGCAGGAGGGGATCGGGCCGGTCGCGTGGGGCTCCGACGGCAGTCGCACCTCGGCGATCAAGCAGGACAAGGATTTCGCGGAGTACTTCGCCGAAGTCGCCGCGGCCGAGGCGAGCGGCGGCACCACACAGCGCCCCTACATCCGGATGAACGGCACCGAGGTATTCCGTTGGGCCGTCACCTTTTTGGAGAAGGCGTGCCGCGACGCACTCGACCTCGCGGGCATCACCGCCGCCGACCTCGACGCGTTCGTTCCCCACCAGGCCAACATCCGCATCACCGACGCCCTGATCCGCACCCTCGGCCTGCCCGAGCAGGTAGCCGTCGCCCGCGACATCATCGAAACCGGCAACACCAGCGCCGCATCCATCCCGATGGCCATGGAACAACTCATCCGCTCCGGAGCCGCCAACCCCGGCGACACCGCACTCTTGCTCGGCTTCGGCGCCGGCCTGGCCTACGCAGGCCAGGTAGTCCACCTACCCCCGATCGTCTGACTCCGGGCCGGGGTTCGTCGGCCGGGCTGGTGACGCCGGTGAGTCCCTCGTCAGGTTGTCATGCGTTGGCCTTTTCGCGCTGGGAGCGTTCGGTGACCGGGATCGCGTAGGCGGCGCCGTCGCGGATGCCGAATTCGAAGCGGCAGGGGAACAGCGACGGGAGGCCGGTGGCGCGGAGGTCGAAGTTCGCGGCGAGGGTTTGCATGGCCCAGTTCTGCAGGGAATCCGGGAGTTGCAGGGTGGTGCCGTCGACGCAGCAGACGTAGGCGTGGGTCTGTTCGCCGTCGATGGGCAGGGGGTTGCGCAGACCGACTGCGCCGATTTCCAGAATGCGTCCGGCGTTGTGGGAAGTAGCGACGCTCGGCAAATCCAACTCGATGTCGTCCATGCGGAAAACCGTATCGCAGCAACTATTCAGGGAACACCGAAATCGCGTGGACTTGACGAACTTCGCTGATGTCGCAAATGTGCGAAAAGGGGAGGTCGGCGCGGCGGAGCCCGGCGCGGCGTGCGCCGAGCCCTACCGCGGTGGCGTCAGCCGATGGCGAAGCGCAGTAACGCCTGACGATCACCCTGCTTGATCTTGCCTTTGCGGTCGAGGACTTCCAGCTGCCAGACCGGGCCGTTGCGGAAGGTCCGCGCGATCGCGTTGGCGTTTTCCGCACCGAGCAGCGACGGCCAGATATCGGCGACGGGCTGGGTGTCGCCACCGGTCGCGTCGTAGATCTTGAACGAAACGTTGTTCGCCTTCTCGAAGGAGGATCCCTTCTTGAACGCGACGGCGACGAAAACGATGGAGTCGATGGCGGGGGGCACGTTGGCGAAGGTGACGTGCACGGTCTCGTCGTCGCCCGCGGCCGCACCGGTCTGCTCGTCGCCGGTGTGCAGCACCGATCCGTTGCCGAGCGGGTCGAGCGAATCCAGACCGGCGAACCGCACCGGCTCACCGCCCTGGAACAGCACGGCGATCAGATCGAGGTCGACACCGCGCTTGCGCCGGGCCATGCCGAGAATTCCACCGCTGGAACCCGCCGACGGATCCCAGCTCACCCCCACGCTCATTTTGGTGATACCGGCGAGATCGGCCGCGCCGTCTTCCTTCTTGAGAGTAATCACGAACTCAGGCTACGGACTTCGTCGCGCACGTGCAGACCAACAGTTCGCCGCCCGCCGAGCACGTTGCCCGACAACAACTTCGGCAGGTCAGCCCGAATGTGTCGCGAGGTAGACCAGTGCCGTCACCGCGAGCGCCACCGCGCCGAGAATCCCGCCCGCGATCGTGTCGGCGCGGTTGGTGGCCACGCCGTTCTCGATCCGATCCCAGCCGACGAATGCGGCGACCACGGCCCCGATTCCGGCTGGGGCGGCCACGAACTCGCTGACTACGGGAATGAAGGAGACCGCGCAGGCGATGATGCCGAGCACCAATGCCGTGAGGCCGGCGCCGTTGCGTGGCGGCGGCAGGGTCTCGGGACCGGGCATTCCCCGAGCGTAGCCGCGCCGTGGGTCGGGTGCTGATCGGGCCGGTCACAGCTTCGTCATGGTTGGTCGCGCGGGTGCCGGGTACCCCAGGGGAATAGCGGCCCTGCAGGGATTCGCCCGAGTCACGGTGCCCGGGCCGCGGAGTTCGAGGAGGGATCAGGTTTGTCGATTTCAGCTGACGAATCGAAAAGTCGAAACCCGAACAAAGGTTACGTAGCGCTACTCGGCTGGAGTTTGAACGCCGTCGAGGCGGTTGATCGGTTCGATCGCCGCTATATCGTGGTCGCCCCCGCGTGGGCGCAGGATTATTGCACAGAGCACGACATTCCCTATATCCCCTGGGATTTCGAGCGGCTCAACGACCGTTCGATGGAGATCGCGGAGACCCTGAAGGCGAAAGGGGTCGACGTCGCCATTCCGATCTTCGAGGAGACGGTGGAATGGGCGGGCGCGATCAATTCCGTCCTGCTCGACAATCCCCGCCTGCTCGGTCAGTCCATGCTGCTGCGTGACAAATCGTTGATGAAGCGGCGCGCGCAACTCGGCGGTATCCGGGTCGGCATTTTCGAAGAGGCGCACGAACGCGACGACGTGATCCGCTTCCTCAAGCGGGTCAATCAAACATTGCTGAAACTCGACGGTGATCCCAACGATCCGATTCACCTCAAGGCATTCGACAAAGCGGGTTGCCTCGGCCATCGGATCATCCGGACCCCCGACGAGGTCGACACGATCCCCGACGACGAGTTCCCGATGCTGATGGAATCGCACCTGGACGGGTGGGAGTTCGCGGTCGAGGCCTGGGTGCACAACGGCCGCATCGCTTTTCTGAACATCTCGGAGTACGTGACGCTCGGGTACTCGGTGTTCGTGCCCGCCACCCCGGAGCTGGAGAAGTACCGGCCCGAGATCACCCGGCAGGTCGAGAAGCTGATCAAGACCTTCGATATCGAATTCGGTTTCATTCACCCCGAGTACTTCGTCACCAGCGACGGGGAGATGTATTTCGGCGAAGTCGCCTACCGCCCGCCGGGTTTCAAGGTGTTCGAGCTGCTGGAACGGACCTACGGTTTCAATGCCTATCATGCACTGGTGCTCGCGTTCGATCCGAAAACCACCGAGGCCGAGATCGACGAGTTCTTCCCGAAGGAAGTGGTGGATGCCACCGGTCACGCGGGTTGCTTCGGTGTTTATCCGCGTCGGCGCGTGGTGAGTCGACTGTCGGTGCCGCCGGAGACCGAAGATCACGATTACTTCGACTCGCACGAACTCACCGCACCGCAGGCCGAAAAGGTCACCAAACGTACTGCATTCGGTAATCATTGGGGTCTGCTCTATTTCTTCGGCGAGGACCCGTACACTATGCGGGATCTGTTGAAGCGACAAGAAGAGCTCGACTTCTATATCTGATCTGTTGCCAGGGCAACGGATGTGCGAAGGGATCGGCGATTGAGTCCAGACGGCCACGACGCGGCAAGCTCGGCCCGGCGTCTCGCCACGGTGGACCACGCCACGCAGTCCCTCGCGGACGCTGGCGATTTCGGCAAGATGGTGAAACTGCCCAGGGTGATGGATGCCCTGCGGCGGGTGCTGATGCTGCCCGGCGGATGTGCCGCGGTGCGCGAACGGGCCGAAAAGCTGGAGTCCGCGGGCCTGTTCCTCGGTACGGATTGGGCGCAGCCGCAGATCCTCATCCCGGCGCTGAGCACCGGTTCGTTGCGCAGCGCCAACGCCGACACGGTGGTGTTGGAGGCGGTGAGCAATCTGCGGCTGCTCGCGGTCGCCAAGGGTGACTACAAGCATCCGCTGATCTCGGCCGAGCAGGCCAATGATCATCTGTCCCAGGTGCTCGCGGTGAATCTGACCCTGCTGTTCGCCCCGCCCACCGAGGCCGAACGCGAACAGCAGGGCCGGATGGCGCAGGTCTCGCGCGAGCTGCTGCACTACCTGGTCGCCGAGGTCGGGTACGAGAAGGTCCTGGAAAACCTGGTCGACGAGATCTGGCGGATCCTGCGCCAGCGGCCCATCCAGGTCGACGGGGTCAAGCGGATGATCACCCAGATCGCTGTTGCCAGAGCGAATCCCGACGTGGATCTGGGCGCCAGCGGCCTCGGTGCCGATCGGTTGATCAGCAGTCTCTACGGCACCACCGAGGGGTGCCGGGAAGACCCGGGCGTCGAGATCTACCGTGCGCGACTGGAATCGATGGACGACAGCGCATTGCAGTACGAGGCAACGGGATTCGCGCGATCCCTGCACGACACCGGCCTGGTCTCGCCGTATCACGCTGTGCTGCTGCGCTTTCTGCTCAGCAAGGGCGAGTACCTGCTCGGTGAGGCGATGGGTTTGTCGAGCACCGGGCGCGACAGCCTGCTCTGCTATCACGAACTGGTGCGCAGCCTGATCGACCAGGCGGTGCACGTCGAAACGGCGCAGTGCGTCTACGGGCTCACGCTCATGCTCGAACGCGGCATCCTCTATCAGCCGCCGGTCGCGCCCGCGCTGTGGCGTCAACTGGCACTGCGGCTTTCGCCGCATTCGTGTGAGCGGCTGACCCGGGTGTTCGGGCCGACGCCGGAGCCGAGGGCGTGGTTGCTGGCGGGGGTGCTGTCGGTGCTCGGCTTGCCACTGGGGATCGGGCAGGGCGACAACCCCACCTGCCAGTCGGCGCGGGCGCTGTCGATGTGGGCTTACAACGACCCCGACTATCTACTGCAGACGGTGGTCTGGGCCGCGCGCGACGACGAGATCGTCATGCATTTCGAAGGGCAGCCGATCTCCTCTCGCCCGGCCGACGGAACGGAATCGACTGCGCTGCAACAGGATCTGGACCCGGTGTCACTGCTGGTGGTACCGCATCTCGACCGGATCTACGCCGAGATGGGACGGCACTGCATCGGCCGTGACGGCGACCCGCACCGCTGGATCAACCCGGAATTCCACGGCTGGTGGTCGGGTCGCGGCTTCCGGATCAATGTCGACGTGGCCACCGGAAACCTGACCGACCTCGACGAATTCCTGCGCCACTTCTACGCCGGCTATCACCCGTTCTACAACGGCAACCAGCCGGTGATCCACCCGCAGCCGGCCGGGATCGCCGTCACCGACAGCGCGGCCCGCTTCGTGGGCTGGCACGCGATCACGGTGCTGCGGGTGAGCCTCGACCCGCAGGACGTGATGCGGGTGTACTTCTACAACCCGAACAACGACAGCGGTCAGGACTGGGGCGACGGGGTCGTCGTCGGAACCGCCGGGCACGGTGAACGTTTCGGCGAAGCCTCGTTGCCGTTCGAGCAATTCGCTTCTCGCCTCTACATCTTCCATTTCGATCCCCTGGAACCGGGGGAGATGGCCGCTGTCGAGCGCGCGGAACTCGACCGGGTGATCGGCTACATCCACCGCAGCTGGGGTGCCGATCGGATGCCGGTGGAATCGGGTGCGGCCGAACAGGATTGATCACAGCAAATGTTCAGAGTCGACGGCTAGGGTGTTGGCGTCGGTGCGCTGTGTGCCGCGATGACGTAGGGGAGTTCTCGATATGGGTGTCAGCTTGTCCAAGGGTGGCAATGTCTCACTGACCAAGGCAGCGCCGAACCTCACCGCCGTCGCGGTCGGCCTCGGCTGGGATCTGCGCACCACCACCGGCACCGACTTCGACCTCGATGCCAGCGCGATCGGCCTCGGCGCCGACAAGAAGGTCGTGTCCAGCGGGCACTTCGTCTTCTTCAACAACCTCAAGTCGCCCGAAGGCGCGATCGAGCACGCGGGTGACAACAAGACCGGTGAGGGCGAGGGCGACGACGAGGTGATCAACGTCGACCTGGCCAACACCCCGGCCACCATCGACTCCATCGTCTTCCCGGTCTCGATCTACGACGCGGCTGCCCGCAGCCAGTCCTTCGGCCAGGTGCGCAACGCCTACATCCGCGTCCTCGACCGCAGCAACGGTGAGGAACTGGCCCGCTACGACCTCTCCGAGGACGCCTCCACCGAAACCGCCATGGTCTTCGGCGAGCTGTACCGCAACGGTGCCGAGTGGAAGTTCCGCGCCACCGGCCAGGGCTACGCCTCCGGCCTGGAAGGCATCGCCCGCGATTTCGGCGTCGCGCTGTAGATCTCGAAGTTCCGAACAGCGCACCGGGCGGCCATTCCATTCGTCCAAGACGGGGTGGGATGGCCGTCCTAACGTTGGACCATGACAACTACGTCCCTCGACAACCAACTTCTGGCAGTGCTCGACGAATGGCAGGTCGCGATCGTCGCCAACGACGCGGATCGGATCGGCTCGTTCATGGCCGACGAATGGGTCATGGTCTCCGAGAACGGGATCACCACCGCCGCGCAGTTCCTGGCCTTCGTTCGATCCGGTGACCTCACCCATTCAGCGTTTCAGCGAGTCGGTGATCCCCGAATCCGCTACCACGGCGACCTCGCGCTGCTGTCGACCCGCATCACCAATACCGCCCACTACCAAGGCGTTCGGTTCGATGCCGACGAATGGACCACCGACGCCTTCATCCACGCCGACGGCCGATGGCGCTGCCTGCTGACTCAGATCACCGCCACCAAGAAGTAGCGTTCAGATTCGGTCGGGGTTCCAGGTGGACAGCGCCCAGATGACGACGAGGTCGATCACGATCACGATCACCGCCCACGCCGGGTAGTACGGCAGCGACAGGAAATTGGCGATGATGGACAGGGCCAGCAGGCAGTAGGCGAAGACGCGCGCCCAGGTGGCGGTCACCATCATGCCGATCGCCACGGCGACGAAGAGGATGCCGAGCACGAGGTGGATCCAGCCCCAAGTGCTCACGTCGAACTGGTAGCTGTACTCGCTCGGTATCAGGAATACCTCGTCCTTGGTGACCCCGGCGATGCCGCGCAGGATGCCCAGTGTGCCTGCCACCAGGAGCAGGATCGCCGCGAGCATGGTGATGCCCGCGGCGAGGCCTTGACGGACGGGATGGGAGGTGGTGGTCATCGTTCGACCGTAGAACCGTCGAGGACGATCCGTATTCACCCGATTCGGATGATGTGTGCGACCGGGTTCCCCGCGACGATGGCGGCATGGATTGAACCGTGACCACCGGTTGGTGTGCACGCATCACAACAGTGAGGGTGAATCATGTCGTCGGTGTGGGATTTTCTCTGGATCATCATCGTGAGCTTCTGCTTTGTCGCCTATTTGATGTTGTTGTTCTACATCCTCACCGACCTTTTCCGGGACAAGTCCGTCTCGGGCTGGGCGAAGGCGATCTGGGTGGTGTGTTTGATCGTCTTCCCGCTGATCACCGGCCTGGTGTATCTGATCGCCCGCGGTGACGGAATGGCCGAGCGCACCGAGCAGGCGCAGAAGCAGGAACGCACGGCGACCGACGACTACATCCGCCAGACCGCGGGCACCAGTTCCGCCGCGCAGATCGCCGATGCGAAGAAGTTGCTCGACGCCGGGACCATCACCGACGCGGAATTCCAGCAGCTCAAGGCCAGAGCGCTCGCCTGAAACCGACCGTTGTCGCTCACAGATGGGGATCCGATGATCAGTCAGCAGGGCGCCTCTGCCCGCGTCGAGGCGAACAACCAGACATTGTTGCGCGCGCTACCGTTCGGTGACACCCAGGATTTCGCCGATGCCGAACGCGGTTTCGTCGCGGCCCTGATACCGGGGGTGGTGACGAAGGCCGACGGCGATGTGGTGTGGGATATCGACGCCTATTCCTTCCTCGACGGCGAGTGCCCGCCGACGGTGAATCCGAGCCTGTGGCGGCAGTCGCAATTGTGTGTGAAGCAAGGGCTGTACGAAGTCGCCGACGGTATTTATCAGATTCGCGGGTTCGATCTGTCGAATATGACGCTGGTCGAAGGCGATACCGGCGTGATCGTGATCGATCCACTGATCTCGGAGGAGACCGCCGCAGCCGGGCTGGCGCTGTATCGCGAGCATCGTGGGGATCGCCCGGTCGTGGGGGTGATCTACTCCCACTCCCACATCGACCATTTCGGCGGTGTGAAGGGTGTGACCAGCGAAGAAGACGTCGCCGCCGGGCGTTGCCCGATCATCGCGCCGGTCGGTTTCACCGAGCACGCGGTCGAGGAGAACGTGTACGCGGGCACCGCGATGGCGCGCCGGGCGGCATACATGTACGGCGCCGCGCTGCCCCGTGGTCCGAAAGGCGCGGTCGGAGCCGGTCTCGGGCCGACGAATTCGACCGGCACCCCGACCCTGATCTCGCCGATGGTCTACATCGACCACACCGGGCAAACGGTGACAGTGGACGGTGTCGACATCGAGTTCCAGATGACGCCGGGCACCGAGGCGCCGTCGGAGATGAATTTCTACTTCCCCCAGCGGCGGGCGCTGTGCATGGCCGAGAACGCCACCCACACCCTGCACAACCTGCTGACCCTGCGCGGTGCGCTGGTGCGCGACCCGCACGTCTGGTCGAGCTACCTCACCCAGGCGATCAACCGGTACGCCGCCCGCACCGATGTCGTATTCGCCTCCCACCACTGGCCGACCTGGGGAACCGAGCGGCTGACGGAGTTCCTGTCGATCCAGCGCGACCTCTACGGCTACCTGCACGACCAGACGTTGCGCGCAATGAACAAGGGCGCCACCGGTATCGAGATCGCCGAGGACTTCGCCCTGCCGCCGGCCATCGTGAACTCGTGGTCGACCCACGGCTACTACGGTTCGGTGAGCCACAATGTCAAGGCGATCTATCAGCGGTACATGGGCTGGTTCGACGGCAATCCGGCCAACCTCTGGCAGCACCCACCCGTCCCGTCCGCGGTTCGCCATGTCGAATTCATGGGCGGCGCAGACGAAGTCGTTGCGAAAGCACGAAAGTCCTACGCCGAGGGCGACTTCCGCTGGGTCGCCCAGGTGCTCAACTACGTGATCTTCGCCGATCCCGACAATGCCGAGGCCAAGACGCTGCAAGCCGACACCCTCGAACAACTCGGCTACGGCTGCGAGAACGGCACCTGGCGCAACTTCTACCTGATGGGCGCCTACGAGCTCCGCAACGGCAATGTCGGTACGCCACTGTCGAGTTCGTCGGCCGACATCGCCGCCGCGCTGTCGGTGGAGCAGGTGTTCGACGCGCTCGCCCTTCGGGTCGACGGGCCGCGCGCGTGGGACGCGAAGATCGTGATCGACTGGCGGATCACCGATTCCGGCATCGTGCATCGCACCGAACTGCGCAACGGACTGCTCGTCCACTTCGACGTAGAGGGCGAACTGCCGTATGCCGCAGCGACATTCGCGCTCACCGAGTCCGATCTGCGCGCGGTACTGCTCGGTGGGGCGGATCTCGCGACGATGATCGGCGACGGCCGCGTCACCGTCGACGGTGACCCCACCGCACTGGCGGAACTGGTCGGCTACCTCGATACCCCCGACCCGGATTTCGCGATCGTCACTCCCTGATCCACGGGTCCGTCGGCGAAGGAGATGCGATGGGCGCCACATCGACCATGAGCGAGGTCGAACCGGATCAGCGGGCCGGCGCGCTCGTCATGTTGACGCTGATCGCGGGCGCGATGATGATCGTCGCCGCGATCCTGCGCCTTGGCAAATACACCCGGTTCGTCTCGCATTCGGTGATGACCGGGTTCCTGCTCGGCATCTCGGCCAATATCCTGTTCGGCCAGCTCCCGAGCCTGCTCGGCGCGCCGGTGCAGGGATCACTGGCGGTGCAGAAGGCGCTGCATCCGTTCGACTTCGACTGGCGGGCCGCGGTCGTCGGGGTCGTCGCGGTGCTGTTGCTGATCGGGCTCGCGTACACGCGGCTGCGCACGGTCGCGTCGCTGTTCGCCCTGATCGTGCCGATGGTCGTGATGCTCGTCTTCGGCTGGAACGAGATCGGCACGGTCGCCGACACCGGCGAGATCCCCACCGGCATCCCGCTGCCGCACCTGCCCGACCTGGGCGCGTTCTCGCCGTCGCTGGTGGTCGGGGCGCTGGCGGTGACCGTGATCGTGCTGGTGCAGGGCGCCGGGTGGCCGAGTCGGCGCCGAACCCGGGCGGCTCGCGGACCTCGGTCGATCGCGACTTCACCGCCCAGGGCATCGGTAATATCTTCGCCGGGCTGTTCCGGGGATGCCGGTCGGCGGGTCGGTGGGACAGGCGGCGATCAATGTCTCCTCCGGTGCGCGTGGTCGCTGGGGCGGAATGTGGTCGGGGCTGTGGATTCTGGTGATCCTGGTCGCGCTGGCCGGGGTGGTCGGCAAGGTGGCTGCGAGTCGACGCTGGCCGGCCTACGCCGATGCCGAGGTCCGCATTCATCGAGAGCAGCGGAAAGGACCGTCATGCTGAGCTTTCTGGTCCCGCAGGAACAACGTCGAACGCTCGACGAGCTGACCGACAAACTGGATCTGTCGGTGGGCGCGGTCGGGTCGAAGCGGTCGGCGTTCTGGATCATGCTGGTGCTGTCGGCGGTGATCGCGATCTCAGGCGTCGTCGGCGATTCCACCGCCACGGTGATCGGCGCGATGATCGTCGCGCCGCTGTCGATTCCGATCCTCGGGGTGGCGTTGGGCGTGGTGACCGGGCGCGCGCCGCTGCTCGGCCGGAGCCTGCTGCTGGTGCTGGCGGGGATCGTCGTGGTGGTCACGCTCGGCTTCCTGTTCGCGCAGTTGCTGCCCAATCCGGTCAATGTGCTGTCCAACGCGCAGGTGGTCGGGCGGACCTCGCCGAAACTGATGGACCTCACCGCGGCGATGGCGACCGGCCTGGTCGCCGCCATCGCGATCACCCGCCGTGATGTCGGCGATGTGCTGCCCGGCGTGGCGATCGCGATCTCACTGGTGCCGCCGCTCGGGGTGGTGGGCGTATGTCTGGGTTCGCACGCGCCCGCGCTCGCCGGTGGGGCGTTCGTGCTGTTCGCGTCCAACGTCGTCGCGATGATCATCACCTCGACGATCGTGCTGCTCATCGCGGGTTATGCGCGCGACGCGGATCCGTCGACGCTGGGGCGCGGCAAGGCCTACATCGTGCTGGGGTCGGCGCTGGTGCTGGTGGCCGTGCCGATGGTGCTCAACTCGCTGACCACCCTGTGGGCCGGTCAGATCTCCGACGCGGCGCAGGACTGGCTGCGTGACTCGCCGGACGCGCAGGTTCTCGACGTCACCCTGCACAGCGATGTCGCGACGGTGTCGGTGCTCGCACCGCAGGAGCTGCCACCGCGAGAAGCGTTGCAGCAGAAGGTGGATGAGCTGGTGCCGTGGAACCCGCAGGTGGTCATCGTCCACACCGTCGGTGGTCGCGTGCAGTAGGGCACAGTTCACTCGGGCGAGCCACACAGCGAGGGCCGCCGGCGAGCAGGGCGGATTCCAGTCGCCAGCGGCCCTCGTCTGTCCGGATCAGCCGAGCAGTTTCGCTTTCGCGGCCGCGAATTCGGCGTCCGAGAGCGCGCCCGAGGAATGCAGTTCGGCCAATGTGCTGAGCTGGGCGACAGTGTCGTCGCCGCCGGACACCGGGGCAGGCGCGGGTGCGTAAACCTGCTGCGGGGGCGGTGGGGGCGCCTGTTGCTCGGCGTAGGACTGTTGCTCGGCGGCGCGTCGCGCTCCCCGCCGGTTCACCGCGTTCGAGGTGGCGGTGGCGGTGCCCGCGACGACGGCCGTTCTGGCGACGGCGCCGAGCAGTCCTGGCCGCCCGACGCGGCCTCTCCGAAGTGGCATGACGGTGTCCTTCCTAGGCGAGGGCGAGCACGGCGTCGACAGCGTCATGCGGAACCCGCACGTGCAAGGCGACCTCGCCGTCGGCCGCGCGCACCGCCCCCGCCAGCCGCGTTGCCCATGTTTGTTCGAAAACGATGACGACGGCGGTCGTAGCGGGTTCCATCGACGCGCGGACGACGTCGAGGTCGTCGTCGCTGACGAAGTCGATGTCGGCAGCGGTCAGGCCGGTCAGCCCCACCGCGGCGATGTCGTCGTCGATCTCGCGTTCGGTGACGACGCCCGCGGCGTCCATGGACAGCACGATCAGGTCGAGCAGGGTGACCGTGCCCTGCGCGACGACCTCGGTCAGTGCCGCCGAGACGGCGGTGTCGATCTCGGTACCGGGAAAGGTGAGCACAAGGAATTCGACCGGTCCGAGCGTTGCTGGTGATCCCATGTGCCGAATCATGCCGCTGATCAGGCCCCCGCTGCTTCACCCGATTCGGATGAATGCGGGTGCAGTTCACCCGGAAAGTGTGAGGCGGGCCGCGCACCGCCCCGCCTAGCGTCGTGGCATGGGCTCAGTACTCGGCGGTCTCCTGCCATTGGCGGTGGGTGTCGCGCTCTCACCGATCCCGATCATCGCGGCCATTCTGATGATCATGGCCAAGAACGCCCGCGGTGCGGCGGTGGGATTCGCCGCGGGATGGGTCGCCGGAATCCTCGTCGTGACCGGGGTATTGACCATGCTCGCGGGAACGCTCGGTGGGACCGATACCGCACCGTCGAAGGGCGCTTCGGTGGTCAAGATCGTGCTGGGTGCCGCCCTGGTGGTGCTGGCCGTGATCCAGTGGCAGGAGCGGTCGGACACCTCGGTGCCCGGCTGGATGCAGGCGATCGACACGCTCACCCCGCTGAAGGCGACCGGGCTCGGCGTGGTGCTGTCGGCGGTGAATCCGAAGAACCTGCTGCTGTGTGTGTCGGCCGGTGTCGCGATCGGATCCGGCGGGTTGAGTGCGGGCAGTGAGGTGGTCGCGATCGTGGTGTTCACCCTGCTGGCCTCGTCGACGGTCCTGGCGGTGGTGCTCGGGTACCTGCTCGCCGCCGATCGACTCCGGCCGCCGCTGGACAGTCTGCGCCAGTGGTTGCAGAACAACAATCACGAGGTGATGGCGATCGTGCTGTTGATCATGGGCACCGTGGTGGTCGGTAAGGGCATCGGCGGGCTGTAGCGAGGAGGGGTCGTGGCGTTACCGGTGTTCGAGTCGCTGCACGGTTACCGGCGGGCCTGGCTGCGACCCGATGTGATCGCCGGTCTCACCGTGTGGGCGGTGTTCGTCCCGGAAGCGCTGGCCTACGCGTCGCTGGCCGGCCGAACACGGCGACGTCCCGATCCCGATCCACCCCACTGTCGCGGCGGCATCGGCCGACCTACCCGGGTCGTGATCGTGCCCGCCTGCCGAAAGGACCACAGATGAACGGCATTCTGGTCGCCCTCGTCGGAGTGCTGTTGTGCTTCTACGGGATTCGCTCGGTGAACCTGGGCCTGCTCGCGATCGGGTTCGGCCTCGGCTGGCTGATCGCGGATCTGTTCGACGCGAGCTTCTGGTGGCTGTTGTTGATCGGACTGATCGGCGCGGTGTCGGTCTGGGCGGTCACTGCGCTGGTGTTCCGATTCGCCGCCTATCTCATCGGCGGTCTCACCGGCGTGATGATCGGCACCAAGCTGGCCACCGTCCTGCAACCGGGCGACAAGAACGTGGCGTTGAGCATGATCGTCGCGGGTGCGGTGGGTGTGTCCGGCGCTTTCCTGGCCCAGAAGTTCCGAGCCCGTGCGCTGCTGTGGTTGACCTCGATCGGCGGCGCGAGCATGGTCTGCAGCGGTGTCGCGCGGTTCAGCGACTCGCTGTCGTTCCTGCGCGAACCCGAAGCCGGCTGGCAGCAGGTCACCGCCACCCTGGTCTGGGCGGGCCTTTCGGTATTCGGCTGGATCACCCAGCGCCACCTGTTCGCCGAGAAACTCGGTATCGAGCATCTGGTCGGCGGCGACGACGACGGGCCGGACATGAGCGAGCGCAATGGTGGCTGGCCTACAAAATAGGCAAGGACGAGTCAGGACCGAGCGGGTTCGGCGAAGACGAAATTGCGCAGGGCCAGGAAGCGCAGCCCGCCAACCAACGCCATGATCGTGAGCTCGGCGCCTGCCTGTGCGGCCTCGCCGAGGTTCGGTGCCAGTGCATCCAGTCCGGCCAGCGCTGCCGTGCTGATCGCGAGCCCGAGTAACGCCAGTCCGCCGCCCTCCCACTGCGCGGTGAACCCACCGACTCGGTTCCCCGCTCGGAACGTGAGTTGCCGGTGCAATTCGTTGGCGATCACCGTGCTCACCATCGACCCAGCGACATTGGCGACCAATGGTCCGCTGCCGTGCATGGTCAGGAACAGCAGCACGTAGGCGATGTTGCTGGCGCCGCCGACCAGGGCGAAGCGGATCAGTTGGGCGAATGCGTGGTCGCTGCGCAGGTAGTGCAGCACGCGGGCGAAATCGGGGCGCGGCGAGGTGAAGGCGCTGGTGGGGAGCATTCCCGGGTGGGTGATCTGCGGCGCGGTCATGTTCGATCCGATCGAGCGTGCGGGTTTCGGCGTGCTGTCTGACAACGCTTGTGACTATACGTAGATGTATACGTATAAGCAAGGGTGTGGCGCCCACGGCACAGTCGGCGGACACTGGAGGAATGGTTGACAGAGAGCAACGCACGCCCTTTTACGGGGTGGTGCTGATTCTCGTAGCGCTCGGCGCGTCCATGGCGGTCAGTTACTACGGACCGACCTGGATCCGCGTCACCGTCTACATCCTCACGGCGATGGCCGTCGTGGTCGGCGGTGTCATGACGTTCCGGGACTACTCGCACTGACGCTGCGAACACGATTCGCCCCGGATCGGTGGGGCGGTGTTGAGCGATGGGCTTCTCGGTCGGTGCCGGGTGCTAGATTTCTGCGAATGTGCTTCAGGACAAGGCTTATCGGGGGGATCGGCCTTGTGGTGGCTGTCGTGGTGGCGAGTGGCTGCGCCTCGCCGACGCCGATCGCCACCCCCACGTCGACGGTTGTCGTGACCACCACGACAGACCCCGCCACCAACCGGAACTACACCGATATCGGCGTCGGCCCGTACCGCGCCCGCGGCGACGTGCAGGTCGGTGATCATGCGCGCAACGTCGCCATCGACTCCGGCCTGCACCGGGCCTACGCTGTCACCAGCGAGCACACCCTCGACATCATCGACACCCGCACGCTTGCGCACCTGGACACGATCGAACTGGACAAGAAATTTTTCGCGATACGTCCGCAGTCGATCACTATCGATCCGGTGACGCATCTGGTGTACCTCCTCGGCCACGGGCGGGCCGAGGCTCTGGTGGTCATCGACCCGGCCACCTTCACCGTGACTGCCACGTTTCCGGTCGGACGTCATCCGCAAGGTATCGCCATCGATCCCGAGACTCGCACCGTGTTCGTCACCGACCTGTCCGGCAAGGAACTGACATTCGTCGATATCGCGACTCGGACGGTGGGCGAGATCCCCCTGGGCGAGGAGCCTTCGATCGGGGTTGCGGTCGATCCCGGCACGCACACTGTCTTCGTCACCTCCGGAACGTTCGGCAGCATCACGATGATCGATACGAAGACCCGGAAGGTCACCGCGTCACGGATGACCGAGAAGGAATCGTCCGGTGGCCGCAACACCCAGGAAATAGCTGTCGACCTCGCGACCCACGAGGTATTCGTCACGCACGACGAGTCCAGTAAAACCATCGACGTCCTCACTCCCGCGTAGGCGACGCTGCGGCGCGGTGTCCGGGGCTAGGATCGGGGCAGCTCGAGGGCATTTTCCGACGGGATTGCTGAGGAGTTATCTGTGGCTGATGTCGTGGATTTCCAGACTGTGTCGACCGAGGGGCTCGAGTCGTCGCCGGTGGCGGAGGCGCTGGCGGGGTTGCGAGCGAACGAGGCTCGGTACTTCAAGAACAAGTACGACTATGTGTTCACGGTGGAGCCTGCTGATGAGGCGAAGTCGGTGGTCGATTGGGTGAGCGGGATTCTTGCGGACGAACGCGACATCGTCATTTCCTCTCGGCCACTCGAGGCGACGACTTTCGTGGTCGAGGGCATTCGGATCGCCTATGTCTTCTACGAGAGTGGTTTGTCGATCAACGTGATGTACACGATCGAGGATGCGAGCAAGCGCGCGGTCGGGTTCAAGCTCAGTGAGGGGATGGACGTGCCTGCGGAGCTGGATTCCTTCAAGTTCGCCCGGCAGAAGTCGAAGCTCGCCGGCACCATTCGTGGCTCCTACTTCGTGATCAAGGGCGAGTACGACCCGAACGGCGTCTGACGCGAGATGCGGTGCGGTCCCGGGTAGGCGAGTATTTGGGATCGGCCGAGAATTCTGCGACGGGAGCACAGTGTCCGAGATAGCGACGTCGGAGTTGCGCCGAAGGTTGGGTGTGACCGATGCGGTCATGATCGGGCTCGGAGCCATGATCGGGGCCGGGATCTTCGCGGCGCTGGCGCCTGCCGCACGGGCTGCGGGGTCGTGGTTGCTGGTGGGGCTGGCGGTGGCGGCGGTGGTCGCGTACTGCAATGCGACCTCCTCGGCGCGATTGGCCGCGCGGTATCCGTCCTCCGGTGGGACGTATGTGTACGGGCGCGAACGGCTCGGTGAGTTCTGGGGATACCTGGCCGGTTGGTGTTTCGTGGTCGGCAAGACAGCGTCGTGCGCGGCGATGGCGTTGACCGTCGGTACCTACGCGTGGCCTGCCCACGCGCACGCGGTGGCCGCGGGTGCGGTGGTCGCGTTGACGGCGGTGAATTATCGCGGTGTTCAGAAATCGGCGCTGCTGACCCGGGTGATCGTGGCGTTCGTGCTCGCGGTGCTGGCCGCGGTCGTGGTCGCGGCGTTCACCTCCGGGTCCGCCGATTTCGCCCGGCTCGAATTCGGTTCCGACGTCACGGTTTTCGGAGTGCTGCAGGCAGCGGGTCTGTTGTTCTTCGCGTTCGCCGGATACGCGCGGATCGCGACCCTGGGGGAGGAGGTCCGCGATCCGGCGCGCACGATTCCGCGGGCGATTCCGTTGGCGCTGGCCATCACGCTGGTGGTGTACACGCTCGTGGTGGTCGCGGCGTTGATCGTGTTGGGGTCGCAGGGGTTGGCGCAGGCCGCGGCGCCGCTGTCCGAGGTCGTGCGGGCGGCCGGGGTCGGTTGGCTCGAGCCGGTGGTTCGGGTCGGTGCGGTGGTGGCCGCGCTCGGATCGTTGCTCGCCCTGATTCTCGGGGTGTCGCGCACGACGCTGGCGATGGCCCGCGACCGGCACCTGCCGCACGCGCTGGCCGCGGTGCATCCGCGATTCGCGGTGCCGCACCGCGCCGAACTGGCGGTCGGGGCGATCGTGGCCGTCGCCGCGGCGACGGTCGATATCCGTGCCGCGATCGGGTTCTCCTCGTTCGGCGTGCTCCTCTACTACGCCGTGGCCAACGCGGCCGCTTGGACGCTGACACCGTCGGAAGGCCGTCCGCCGCGCTGGGTTCCGGTGGTCGGGCTGCTCGGTTGCGTGATCTTGGCCTGCACCCTGCCCGCCGCATCCGTGCTGGCAGGGGCGGCCGTCGTCGCGCTCGGCATCGTGATCTACACCGTGCGACGCACCATCGTCGGAGCCGATCTCGATGACCGGCATCGGTGAGCGTGGTGCTCACCCGTCGGTACCGCGACATTGTTCGACAACTCGGACTGCGATCGGCTCGCAACTCAGCAGTGAACCTAACGGTGCGTCCGATTCGCGGCTACGTCGTCTGAGTTGGTACGACCGCTGTCCTTGTGGCGGATGGCGAGGATGCTGAAGGCAGACAGGAAGTGGGACGAGTGAGCACACCGCAGAACGCTGATCTCGAGCAGTTGTGGCATGGATTTTCCGGCGACCTGCGGGTCTTCATCGCCCGCAGGGTCTCCCGCCCGGAAGACGCCGACGACATCTTGTCGAATGTGTTCGTTCGGATGGCCAAGAGCTTGGACGACCTGCGTGATCAGGACCGGTTGCTCGGTTGGATGTATGCCGTCACCCGCAACGCGATCACCGACTACTACCGCTCTGCGCCGCGTCGTCGCGAACTTCCCGTCGACACCGTCCCGGACCACCAGACCGCCGACAGTGACGAAACCGACGTCGCGGCCTACCGGGAACTCGCGTCGTGTCTGGTGCCGATGCTGTCCGCGTTGCCCGCCGATCAAGCCGCCGCGGTGAAGATGGTCGACCTCGATGCCCGCACGCACGCCGCTGCCGCCGAGGAGGCCGGCATCTCGGTGTCTGGGATGAAATCACGAGTCCAACGTGGCCGCGCGGCGCTGCGTGCCCAACTGCAGGCGTGCTGTCAGATCAGCAGGGACAGCACCGGGCACGTCCACGACTACCGGCCTCGCAGCGAAGACTGCGCATGTGGGGACACGCCTGCGGACCGATAGACCGGTCATTGCCGGGCCGCCACCACGAACGAAAGTGCGGTGCGAGCTCGAGGCTCGCACCGCACGTGAACCGGCTACTGGCAGCCGCACCCGCCGCTGACTGTCGCTGCCGGGCCGCAGCATGTCGACTTCGCACTCGGCTCGCAGCACGTGGTCTGCTTTTCGGTGCTGCAACACGTCGCGGCAGGCTGCGGTGCGTTGGTTCGATCCGCTGCTTCGACCTCGTTCGGGGTGGTTGTCATAGTGGCTCCTTGATCGGTGGGGGTGTGCACTAGGACAGACGAGGCAGCACAGGAATGGACGCACCTGTGTATCGACAAGTTTCGAGGCAACCGAGGATGGTGGTCAGTCGCCTGTCGGCACCGCGCCGCCGGACAACTCGGCCAGTCGGATGCCGGTCGGCTCAGAACTCAACAGCGGAACGAGTGCGTATCGGTGGCTGTATTGCGTTGCCACAGAGTCGATGTGGGCTGCCTCTGCTGACGCACGCGCGCGCAGTAAGGCGTCGGTCGGGTGGGCTGCGGCGAGGGAATTGTTCAGTACCCACGCCCACGGGGTGATGGAGGCGCGTTCCAGATCCGCGCAGAGTTCGACGGATTCGAGGACGGGTGTCGATTCCGGGGAGGTGACGACGAGGATCTTCGTCTGCGCGGGGTCCTGCAACCGCATGAGCGGTGTGGTGAAATTGCGATCGGCGCCGAGGTTGCGGCTGATCTCGCGGTGGTAGGCGCCGGTGGCGTCGAGCAGCAGCAGGGTGTGGCCGGTCGGTGCGGTGTCGACGACCACGAAGCGGCGGCGCGACTCGTGCACCAGGCGCGAAAACGCTTGGAACACAGCGACTTCCTCGGTGCAGGGCGAGCGCAGATCTTCGGCGAGCGCGGCGCGTCCCTGCTCGTCGAGATCGGCTCCGCGCGTGCGCAACACCCGCTGCCGGTACTGCTCGGTTGCCTCGTCGGGATCGATGCGCGAAACCCGCATGGTCGAAGAGCCGGTGCCGATGGTTTCGGTGAGGTGGGCGGCGGGATCGGTGGTGCTCAGGTGCACGTCGTGGCCGCGGGCGGCCAGGGCGGTGGCGATAGCGGTGGCGATGGTCGTTTTGCCGACGCCGCCTTTGCCCATGCACATGATCAGGCCGTGGTCGTCGAGTGCCAGTTCGTCGATCAGTGCCGCCAGCGGGGCAGGTGCGAGGTTCGGTGCGTCGGTGTCGGTGAACGCGGAAACCGTTGTGGCGGAGTCGAAGAGCGTGCTCAAGGCTGCGACGCCGACCATGTCGACTGGCTTGAGCGTGATCCGATCGCAGGGCAGCGCGGCCAGCGATGCGGGCATCGCAGCGATCGCCGCGTTCTCGCGAAGAGTGATCGCCGCGGCGAGGACATCCGTATCACTCTGCGGCAGAACAGCATTGATGATGAGGTGACCGGCTTTGACGCCGATATCGGTGAGCTCGTCATAGGTTCGGGCCACTTCGCGCAGCGCCGCGTCCTGGGCACGGGCGACCAGAACCAGGCGCGTGAGCGCGGGGTCGGTCAGCGCATGCACTGCGGCAGCATAGGTTTCGCGTTGCGCGTTCAGTCCGGACAGCGGTCCGAGGCAGGAAGCATCGCCGCTGCCCTGCAGGTATTCGGTCCATGCTCCCGGCAGTTGCAACAGCCGGATCGTGTGACCGGTCGGGGCGGTATCGAAAACGATGTGATCGAACTGCGGGAGCGCGGACGGGTGCAGGAGTGCGGTGAATTCGTTGAACGAGGCGATCTCGGTGGTGCACGAGCCCGACAACTGTTCGGTGATGGTGTCGATCTCGGCGGCGGGCAGCAGTCCTCGCACCGGTCCGATGATCCGTTCGCGGTAGGCGGCCGCGACCTGGTGTGGATCGATCTCCAACGCCGACAGGCCGGTCACCGCAGGGATCTCGGTGACCGACGCGCCGATGGTCGTGTCGAAGACGTGCCCGACGTTCGAGGCGGGATCGGTGCTGACCAGCAAAACCCGGGCACCGCTACGGGCGAGCGCGATCGCCGAGGCGCAGGCGACCGAGGTCTTGCCGACCCCGCCCTTTCCGGTGAAGAAGACAAAGCGCGGGGCATCGGTCAAGAAGGAAGGGGTCTCCACGATGATCAGCAGCAGCCGGGTCCGCTACAGCTGTCCTCGGCGATATCGAGCAATCCCACACCGGGCGGCGGGCTCACCTGGCGGGTGCGCGACCACACGGTGATCTCGTCACGCGTCGGATAACGGCCGGTCAGCGCGGTGACGCCGTCGACGAGGACGAGCGGAAGCCCTTGCGAGCCTGCGACTTCGAGAAAGTTGCGGACGGCGTCGTTACCGGCGAAAGCCAGTGGTTCCGACGCCATGTTGAACCGGGTGATGTCACCGCCCTGGCCGCGCAGCCAGTCCAGATCGGCGGAGAAATTCACCAGGGCCTGGTCGACGTCGGGCCCGCACACACCGGTGTTGCAGCACAGCGCGGGCTCGAATACCTCGATCTTGCTCATCGACAGGTCGCTTTCTCGGGTAGGGAGTTCAGGCGGGGAGCAGTTCGGCGATCAATTCCTCGATGCGCTTTTTGATCTCGTCGCGGATCGGCCGCACCGATTCCACCCCCTTGCCCGCCGGATCTTCGAGCTTCCAGTCGCGATAGTCGACGCCGGGGAAATACGGGCAGGCGTCGCCACAGCCCATGGTGATCACGACCGAGGAGGTCTCGACCGCGTCGGGGGTGAGGATCTTCGGCGACTGGGCGGTGATGTCGATGCCGAGTTCGGCCATCGCCTCGACCGCTGCGGGGTTGAGTGAGCTGCCTGGTGCACTGCCAGCGGAGCGGACCTCGATGGCATCACCGGCGAGATGGGTCAGGAAGCCCTGTGCCATCTGGGAACGGCCTGCGTTGTGGACACAGACGAAGAGCACGCTGGGCTTGGTCGTCATGGGAGGCAATGCCTTTCGGTGAAGGGTCAGCTGGTGGGGAGGTCGAGTTCGGCGAGCAGGTGCCGGACACGGGTCTCGATGTCGTCGCGCACCAGGCGCATGCGTTCGATGCCGTCGATTCCGCGATCGGAGGGTTCGTCGGTGTCCCAGTTGATGATTCGCACGCCCGCGACGGGTTCGACCTGTGCTTCGCGGCCGAGGGTGACCACCAGGTCGACGGTGCGCAGTAGGTCGGGGTCGATGGGTTTGGGTTTCTCGTCGGCGAGGTCGATGCCCAGTTCGTCGAGCGAGGCCATCGACAGCTCGTTCAACGCGGTGCCGGGGCGGGTGCCTGCCGAGTGCGCGTCGATTCGGTCGCCGGCCAGGTGGCGCATCAGCCCCGCTGCCATCTGGGACTTTCCGCCGTTCTTCACGCAGACGAACAGCACCGAGGGCTTGTCGCTCACTTGATGTCTCCGGTGACAGCGGCGTTCTGATCGGCGAATCGTTTGCGGAGCGCGAGCGAGACGTAGACCAAGGCGACCAGGACCGGGACCTCGATCAGCGGGCCGACGACACCGGCGAGGGCTTCGCCGGAAGTGGCGCCGTAGGTGGCGATCGCGACGGCGATGGCGAGTTCGAAGTTGTTGCCCGCGGCGGTGAACGCGAGGGTGGTGGTGCGGGCGTAGCCGAGGCCCATGACTGCGCCGAGGGTGTAGCCGCCGCCCCACATGATGGCGAAGTAGGCCAGCAGCGGGAGGGCGATGCGGACGACGTCGAGTGGGTGGGAGGTGATCTGGTCACCCTGCAGGGCGAACAGGACCACGATCGTGAAGAGCAGACCGTAGAGCGCCCACGGGCCGATGCGGGGGAGGAACTTCTGCTCGTACCACTCGCGGCCCTTGGCGCGTTCGCCGAAACGGCGGGTCAGGTACCCGGCCAGCAGTGGGATGCCGAGGAAGATCAGGACCGATTTCGCGATCTCCCAGGGTGAGACGTCGATCGTGGTCTGTTCCAGGCCCAGCCATCCGGGCAGGACCGACAGGTAGAACCAGCCGAGCACGGCGAACATGAAGACCTGGAACACCGAGTTCAACGCGACCAGCACCGCGGCGGCGTCGCGATCACCGCAGGCCAGGTCGTTCCAGATGATGACCATGGCGATGCACCGAGCGAGGCCGACGATGATCAGGCCGGTGCGGTACTCGGGCAGGTCGGGCAGGAAAAGCCAAGCCAGCGCGAACATCAGCGCGGGGCCGAGAATCCAGTTCAGGACCAGGGAACCGATCAGGAGTTTGCGATCGCTGGTGACGGAGTCGAGGCGGTCGTAGCGGACCTTTGCCAGCACCGGGTACATCATGATCAGCAAGCCGAGCGCGATCGGCAGGGAGATGCCGTCGATCTCGACCGCGCCGAGCGCGTCGCCGATGCCCGGAATCAGTCGGCCCAGCAGCAGGCCGACGGCCATCGCCACGCCGATCCACACCGGCAGGAACCGGTCGAGAGTCGACAGTTTGCCGACGACGGGCGGGTGTTCGGTGGTGGAGATGCTCACGCGGTGGCACTTTCGGTGATCAGCGCGTTCGAGACGCGGGCGAATGCTTCGGGGACGACGCGGTAGTACACCCACGACGCGCGGCGCTCACTGGTGAGCAGTCCGGCTTCACGCAGCACCTTGAGGTGGTGCGAGATGGTCGGCTGGCTGACGTCGACACCGTCGGAGATATCGCAGACGCACGCTTCCCCGCCCGCTCGGCTCGCGACGAGCGAGAACAGTCGAAGGCGCACCGGATCCGCCAGCGCCTTGAACACGGCGGCGAGTTCGACCGCCTCGGTGGGAGTCAAGGGATCGCGGACCGCCGGTTCCGCGGCACAGGCCGCGACCGGTGTCAGATTCAGCTCCGACTTAGACATTCTTCGATATTGACGTATATCGAATCAATGCGCAAGCAAACGTCCGGTGAACGGATCGGCGGCGCATGCCCGGTAGGCAGGTGGGCGCGGTTCGAACCGGTCAGGAATTGTCGCTGCGCCGCTCCAGTAGGACGGTGTCGCGCCAGATGCCGTTGAGCTGGGCGATGCGCTCGCGCAGGCCTACGGTTCGGTATCCCGCTGAGTGATGCAGCGCGATACTGGCGCGGTTCTCGGGGAAAATGGCGGTCTGCAGCGTCCACAGACCCGCCTTGTCGGCGGCCATGACCTGGGTGCGCAGCAACGACTTTCCGACGCCCCGCCCGCGCATACCGTCGGCGACATAGACCGAGTTCTCAGCGACACCCGCGTAGCAGTCGCGCGCGGAAACCGGTGCCAGGCTGGCCCAGCCGACGACGGCGCCATCGATCTCGGCGACCCAGCGATGTTCCGGCAACCAGCGGGCGTCCAGTGTTGCCCGATCCGGCACCTCGGTGGTGAAGGTCGCCAGTCCGGTGGCGATGCCCTCGCCGTAGATCCGCAGGACCGCGTCCCAATCGTCGTCGCGCATCGCCCGAACCGCCACGTCGGCGGGCAGGTCGGACGGGCAGCACGGCCGTGGGGAGAGCACGCCCATGACGGCGTCGGCGGCGTGGGGGAGTCCGGTGCAGCAGGTCGGGTTGACCACGACGATGGTCGATGTGCCGCTCTTGTGGGTGGTGACGAAGCCGACGTCGGCGAGTTTGCGGACGTGATGGGAGACCGTCGGCTGCCGGATGTCGAGGGCCGCGGTCAGCTCGCCCACCGTGATTCCGGTGGGGCGGCTGGCGACCAGGTGCAGGAGCCGGACGCGGGTGGGGTCGGCCAGGCAGGCGAACCATTCGGCGTAGGTGGTGGCGTCGTCGACGGCCAGTGCGTCGACGCGCGGTGCGGTTGCGTCGCGCACGACGGGCATCTCGAGGGACGTCATGAACTCGATTATATCGACGTCGATCAATGGTTGCGTTCATCGACGACTGTCGATACAGTCACATTTATTAGATCGATGTGCGTCGATGAATGGAGCCTCGAAATGTCCGAACTGCCTGTTGTCGTTGTCGGAGCCGGCCCGGTGGGGTTGGCCGCTGCCGCTGAACTGCGCGAACGCGGCGTGGATGTCCTGGTGTTCGAACGTGGACCCAGGGCCGGTGCCGCCGTCGCGGAATGGAATCACGTGCGGCTGTTCTCCCGGTGGGCCGAGCTGATCGCCCCCGCCGCCCGCCGCGTGCTCGTCGGCACCGACTGGATCGCCCCCGCCGACGAGGGCTACCCGACCGGGCAGGAGTGGGCGCGCGATTACCTGGCCCCGCTGGCCGCCGCGCTCGGCGACGTCGTCCGCTACGGCACCGAGGTGGTCGGGCTCGCCCGCCGCGGCCGTGACCGTGTCGTCGACGCCGGACGCGACAGCGAACCCCTGTCGGTACATCTGCGTCGCACCGACGGCACCGAGGAGCGCGTCCTCGCGCGTGCGGTGATCGATGCCTCCGGCACCTGGGGAGCGCCGAATCCACTTGGCGGAGAAGGACTTCCGGCACTCGGTGAGCGCACCTCCGATGCGGTGACCTACCGGGTTCCCGACATCGACTCCCCCGAGCAGGCCGAACGCTTCGGCGGTAAGCACACGGTGATCGCGGGCGGTGGACATTCCGCGCTCGGTGCGATCGTGGCGCTCGCGCAGTTGTCGCAGCAGCGGCCCGGTACCCGGCTGACCTGGATCCTGCGGCGTGGATCCGCCGACTCGACCTTCGGCGGCGGCGACGCCGATGAACTGCCCGCCCGTGGCGCGCTGGGTGTGCGAGCGAAGGAAGCTGTCGATGCCGGTCTGCTGGATGTGGTGACCGGATTCCGCACCGCGGCAATCGAATCCGGTGCAGACGGTCGCGTCGTGCTCGTGGCCGACGACGGCCGCCGCATCGCCGATGTCGACAATGTCGTGGCACTCACCGGTTTCCGCCCCGAACTCGGCTGGCTGTCGGAAGTGCGCCTGGAACTCGACCCGGTTCTGCAGGCCCCGGTCCGGTTGGCGCCGCTGATCGACCCGAACGTGCACTCCTGCGGCACCGTCTACCCCCACGGCGTCGCCGAACTGACCCACCCCGAACCCGGCGTCTACCTGGTCGGCATGAAGAGCTACGGACGCGCGCCGACGTTCCTGGCGATGACGGGCTACGAGCAGGTTCGCTCCATCGCCGCCTCGATTGTCGGTGACCACGAGTCCGCGGCGCGGGTCGAGCTGACGTTGCCCGAGACCGGAGTCTGCGGCGGTGCGGGCGTTTTCGACGAACCCGAAGGCGCGAGTTCGGGTGGCTGCTGCAGTCCCGCGCCCGACGTGCTGACCCTGACCGCACCCTCGCTCATCCGCTGAGAAGTGTCGACCACCACCACCGCCATCGTCGCGCAGACCGGGTCCACCGATCCCGGTCTGCGTCGGCGCGTACTGATCATCCTGTGTCTGACCGAGATCACCAGCTGGGGAATCCTCTACTACGCCTTTCCCGTGCTGGCGGTGTCGATCTCGGCCGACACCGGATGGTCGCTGCCGATGATCACCGCGGCCTTCTCGCTGGGTCAGTTCGCTGCCGCGCTCACCGGAATTCCGGTCGGTCGCGTCATCGACCGCGTCGGCCCGCGCACGATCATGACGGCAGGATCGATACTGGCGGTGCCCGCGCTGATCGCGGTCGCGCTGGCGCCGAACCCCGCGGTGTTCTTCGCCGGGTGGTCGGCCGCGGGTGTCGCGATGGGGGCGGTGCTGTATCCGCCCGCGTTCGCGGCGTTGACGCGCTGGTTCGGTACCGACCATGTCAAGGCGCTGATGATCCTGACTCTCTCCGGCGGTTTCGCCAGCACCGTTTTCGCTCCACTCACCGCCGCGCTCGTCCAGCACACCGATTGGCGCGCGACCTATCTCACGCTCACGGTGGTGCTGGCGGCCGTGACGATCCCGGCTCACCTGTTCGGATTGACCGGCCCGTGGCCGAATCCGCCGATCGCGGCCTCGTCCGCCGACGACGATCACGGAGCAGTGTCACGTAGCCCCGCATTCCTGATGCTCGTCTTCGCCTCCAGCCTGGGTGCGTTCGCGGTCTACGCCGCAGTGTTCAACCTGGTCCCCCTGCTGATCGAACGCGGATTCTCCCCGTCACTGGCTGCCCTCACCCTCGGGTTGGGTGGTGCCGGGCAGGTTCTCGGCCGGATCGGCTACCTGCCCTTGGTGACCCGCACGACCGCGCGTGGCCGCATCGTGGGCGTTTTCGCGGCAACCGCCGTGACTACCGCACTGACAGGTTGGGCGACAACAGCATTCGTGCTGATCGCCATCTCGATAGGCGCCGGGGTGGTCCGCGGGATCATGACCCTCGTCAAAGCCACCGCCGTCACCGACCGCTGGGGCGCCACCCACTACGGCCGCCTCAACGGCCTGTTGTCCGCGCCGATGGTGATCGTGATGGCACTCGCCCCATGGGGCGGAACCGTGCTGATGACCTGGACCGGCAGCTATGCCGGTACCTATTTCGTCCTCGCGGGCATCGCCGCGGTGGCGGCGCTGGCTGCCATCGCGACCGTGCCGCGTCCGCCGAAACCCTCGACGCCGACATCCGTACCTCCCGGGCGGTGACCGAAGTCGACCACGACGGGCGTCTGTTCACCATCGCGGCCTGGAATGGGAACGGAGTCTGTAGGCAACATTCCGTTAACCTTCGGTGGGGACTGTTCACTGGTCGGTGCGTCGGCTGCCGCACAGCTCCACAAATATCTGGATCGATCCTGGTTACCGGCGAGTATTCGCCTACATTGGGTGGATGAACGATGACATCGGCCATGGCGGGCGATCGCTCTTTTGTGAAAGCGGCGACCAGGTGCGCCGCAACCTCGAACTCGATCTGGGTATCGAGTCACAAGCGAGCGATCTTTCAGCTACCGATGTGGGTTCGGTGGTCGACAATCTGGAAACCGCGATACGGCTCTGTGCCAGGGAAGGCATCCCGCTTCCGCTGGTGCTGAGCGAAGTGGAGTCCGCGCTCACTGCCATCCCCGACGACATTCCCGTCGACCGGCACTCGAGCCTGCGCCTGCACCTCGTCGACTACGTGACGGCCGCATTCGCGAAAAGTCACCTGCAGTCGAGCTCGCAGTAGGCGATTCAGGGCTGTTCGGTCGTGGTTTCGAGTCGGTGCCAGGCGGCGAGGAATATCAGCGCGGCGATCACCGAACCGGCCGAGGCGAAGGCCGTGGCTCCGAGGTAGATGTTCCACTCGTCGTCGTGGGTCGCGACGGCGATGCCTTCCTCGCTCAGCGGCACGCCCCACAGCACGGCTCCCATCAGCAGGCTCGTCACGACCGAGATCGACGCTAGGACCGTGACGATCGCCGGAATCACCTTGGGGCGCCCGGTGTATCGCTGAATTCCCCCGCGCGCGACGAGGAACCAGGAGGCCAGGCAGGCCAGGCTCAGGGAGATGGCGTCGGCCGCGATGGTGTCGCTGAGGCGATGCCATTTCGCGGTCAGGGTGTAGTGGCCGATCCCGATCGCCCAGCTGAGCACGACGATCAGCGCGAGCCCGCGCCAGCGATAGGGCACCACGATAATCGTCGCGAACAGCACCGTCATCGCGATCGTCGTGTGCCCGCTCGGCAGGCTGTTCTGCGCGAAATGACCGGTGACCTCCACCAATTCGGGCCGCGGCAGCACATACCGCTTGAGCGTCTGCACGACCACCTGCCCGGCGACGATCACCCCGACCGCGGCGACCAGCAGATCGAGCCGTCGGCGTAGTAGCGCGATCGCCGCGACGACCAACACCGCGATGCCGAGTGAATACACCGTGATCTGGTCCAGGTGTTGCGATGCCGCGTTCGCGTCACGCTCGGACGCCTGATCCGCGCCACGCAACGCGGCGTTCTCGATGGCCTGGCCGTCGCCGGTGCGCACGGCGAGCAGGTAGGTCGCGGTGGCGACGACGACGCCGAGGACGGCGATGATCGGCCAGCGGCGGCGGGGTGGCGTCGATGTGTCGGACATTGCGTCACGGTATGTCGCCCGGGAATCGGTTGTGGTCCGCCACGCCGGGGGCCTCGAGCGAGCAACTCGGATCATGGAGAAGGGCCGCAATCACTCTGCTACCAACCGATTTGGGTGCCGTCCGAATGGAAGCAAGGTTCGATGAAGCTCTGTAACAGGTAAAACGCGAGATCCGATGACCCGGCCAACCTTGACATACGTCCAGTTGCTGCAATTTACTTGGTCGGTTGTCGACGTTCGGCAATGTGACAGTTAATGACTTGGCGGTCGAGCGTGACACCGTCTCGACACGAGCAGAGGATCGACATTCATGCAGAAGACGATGAAGCGTTCGTTGGCCGTCCTGGCGGGTGCGACCCTGGTGTGGGGCGCCACGGCGTGCTCCGACAACAACTCGACACCGTCACCGACGCCGAGCAGCACCACGACCGCGGCCCCGTCGACCTCGCCTGCCGGGCTGACCTCGGCATCGCCGCAGCCGACCACCAGCCCTGAGCAGCGTGGCGCCGACGGCTCGACCGGCAACAACCTGAGCGCGGAGTACTGCGCGAAGAACCAGGACCCGGGCTGCCCGGCGGGCAGCTACGTCGGCCCCAACGCGATCCAGAACCCGAACGGTGACGGAACCTGGGTGCCGTGCGAGGGCACGATCTGCACCAACCCCAATCACGGCGCGGGCACTCCCGAGCCGACCACCCCCGCACCCGTCGTCACCCCGACGACCACCCCCGCGGACTCGGCGCCGGTCGCGGGCGCGCCCTGTGAAGGCGACGGCCGCTGGGTCCACCTCGAGGGCGGCAACGCCGGGCACTACGGCACCGAATGGCTCTGCCAGCACTGACCCGATACCGGCGACCATCAGGTCGGTACTCGAGGTGGAGGTAGCGGCGTCGGTCGACGACGACAGTGGTTGTCGACCGACGCCGAACTCATCGGCGCGACGATCGAGGAGCGGTGTTGCTCGCCGATCACGAACTCGGCGACGGCACCTCCGGCGAATTCGTCGACAAGACCGGCGCGTCCGACTGCGCGCAGATCGTGTAGCCCTCGGCTCGCCGATGGGGGCGAAGTCTCAATCCTGGTGGGGCGGATGAGAGCGCTGCGTCAGCGCGGGTGTTGATAGACATCGGGGATGCCGTCGCCGTCGTCGTCGCGCGCTTCGGCTTCGTCCAGCGCTCGGTAGACGCGGTTGCGAACGCGCAGCACGATGGTGGCCAGAATCGCGGCGGTCACCGTGCCGAACAGCACGCCGATGCGGACGTGGTCGGCGCTCGTGTGGTCACCGGCGAAGGCGAGTTCGCCGACGAGCAGCGATACCGTGAACCCGATGCCGCCCAGCAGCGCAACTCCCACGACATCGATCCAGGCCAGATCCGAATCGAGTTCGGCGCGGGTCAGTTTCGCGGTGAGGTAGGTGGTGCCGGTGATACCGATCAACTTGCCCGCGACCAGGCCCGCGATGATGCCGAGGGTCACCTTGTCACCGAGGGAATCGGTGAGCCCGTTCAGCCCGCCGATGGTGACACCCGCGGCGAAGAACGCGAAGACCGGCACCGCGAACCCTGTCGACAGCGGGCGGATCGCGTGTTCGAACCGCTCAGCGGGTCCGTGCTCGTCGGGTTCGCCGTGCTCGGCCAGCACCGGGACGGTGAACCCGAGCAGCACGCCCGCGACGGTGGCGTGCACCCCCGAGGAATGGACCAGCCACCACGCGACGAGCGCGAGCGGCACCAGCAGCCACGGCGAACTGATCCGACGTTGCACCGCGAGCGCGAACAGGGCGATCGGCACGATGGCCGCAGCCAGGTAGGGCAGGTTCAGTTCGCTGGTGTAGAAAATCGCGATCACGGTGACCGCGAGGAGATCGTCGACCACCGCCAGGGTGAGCAGGAAGGTGCGCAGCGCGGCAGGCAGGTGGGTGTTGATCACCGCCAGCACAGCCAGCGCGAACGCGATATCGGTGGCAGTGGGGATGGCCCACCCGTCCACCGCGCCGCCCCGATTGATCAGCACATAGATGATGGCCGGACACACCATGCCGCCGACCGCGGCGACAACGGGCAGCGCCGCCCGACGAGGGTCACGCAGATCTCCCGCCACGAACTCCCGTTTGAGTTCGAGACCAACCACGAAGAAGAAGATCGCCAGCAACCCATCGGCCGCCCAAGCGCTCAACGACAGATTCAGGTGCAGCGACGACGGCCCGATCCGGAAATCACGCAACGCCTCGTAAGCATTCGCCCACGGCGTATTGGCCCAGATCAGCGCGATGATCGCCGCGATGATCAGCAGCACACCGCCGACGGTTTCGCGCCGCAGCACCGAGGTCAGCCGCTGAGCTTCGGGCCAACTGCCGCGAGTGAGAACCTTGCGACGAGTAGCGGGCGGCGTCATCGGATCACCGCCCGGTATCGGCGGTCGATAGGTCCTGAGCTGCGCGGCAATAGCAAGAGTGGTTACCCGTCACCAATCGAACCCCACCCGACGGAGCTCGAGTCGGGGTTGCCGACCAGACTTCCCGGCGCACCTACCCGTAAAGATGCCGCAAACACCACACCCACCGCAAACCGAACACCCGGCAGCCCACCATCCGAGCAGGATGCTGCCCGAGCTACTGCTCCGGTTCGGCGCGGAGGCGATCGCGTTCGGCGCGCAGGCGGGCGACGGTGTCTTCGAGTTCGAGGATGCGGGCCACCGCGGTGAGGTTGATTCCCTCGCCGGTGAGGGTGGTGATGCGGTGCAGGCGGGTGAGGTCGTCGCCGCTGTAGCGGCGGGTGCCGCCCGCGCTGCGCTCGGGGGTGAGCAGGCCGTGCTGCTCGTAGAGGCGCAGGGTCTGGACCCCGATGCCTGCCAGCTCCGCGGCTACGGAGATCGCATACACCGCCTGCGCGGGCGAGGGCGTGCCGTCGTGCGAGGGGATCATCTAGGTCCTCACCTCGATTCTTTCGCTTGGTGATCAGGTTACTTGGCTCTGGCACTTGCACTCATCTGGTCCGAGTGCTAGATAATATCTATGTCAGATGACACAGGTTATCTGATAACCATCCTGAGTGAGAATGGAGTGAGTTGGAGGTGGCGACCATGTTGATGCGCACCGATCCCTTCCGTGATCTGGACCGGTGGACCCAGCAGATGTTCGGCACAGCAGCGCAACCGGCGGCGATGCCGATGGATGCCTGGCGCGACGGCGACGAGTTCGTCGTCGAATTCGACCTGCCCGGAATCGACCCGGATTCCCTCGACCTCGACGTCGAACGCAATGTGGTGACCGTGCGCGCGACGCGCCCCCGCCTCGACGCCGACCGATCGATGATCGCCGCGGAACGCCCGCGCGGAGTCTTCAGCCGCCAGCTGTTCCTCGGCGAGAGCCTCGACACCGACCAGATCCGCGCCGACTACCGCAATGGCGTACTTCGCCTGTCGATCCCGGTGGCGGAACGGGCCAAACCCCGCAAGATCGAGATCGCCCGCGACAACGAACCCCAGGTCATCAACGCCTGAACCCGCCGCGGTGGCCGAGTCCTCGAGGGCTCGGCCACCGCAACCGGTAGCCGTTGGAGGAGTGCCCGATGATCACCTCACCCGCCGACCAGCCCGTCACGGACCCGACAGTGATCCGCTGGCCCGAGCCAAGTCCTCTCGACACGTGGTGGACCGAAGTCATGGATGGTGTGCCCGCCGCGAAATACACCGCAGTCGTCAACCAGGACAACGCGACTCCGCGCTGAAGCTGCCGTCATCGACCCGGACGGCATCGAAGTAGCGACCGCGGCTGTGTCGCAAGCGCTGTCGCGGATCAACCTAACCGAGCAGCCGGTGGTTCCTCGCTACCATCAGGCCGTGATCACGATCGATAGTCCCTATACCGGAGACGTCTCGCCGGAGTCGAATCCCCAGCAACGCAACATAACCGGCGCCCGAATCATCAAGATGTCGGTAGGTGGCGGCGACAACAATGTCTACCTCGTGCAGGACTGCGCCACCGGTGCGGCGCTGCTCATCGATGCCGCCAATGAGGCAGCGCGGCTGATCGAGCTCATCGAGCAGGAAGCTGCGGGCCAGGTGCGGCTCATCGTCACCACGCACCAGCACATCGATCACTGGTGGGCGTTGCCCGAGGTAGCCGGGCTCGGAATCTCCACCGCCGCACACGAACTCGACGCGGCCCCGCTACCCGTGACCCCGGATCGGCTGCTCTGCGACGATGACGCGATCGTCATCGGAGACCTGACGTTCACAGTGATCCATCTGCGCGGCCACACCCCAGGCGCGATCGCGCTCGCACTCACCGACGGCGCGGGCCGAACGCACCTGTTCACCGGCGACAGCCTGTTCCCCGGCGGCATCGGCAAAACCGCCACACCAGCGGACTTCGACTCGCTCTATCGCGATGTCACGACCAAGCTGTTCGACCGCTACCCCGACGACACCGCGGTATATCCGGGCCACGGCGCCGACACCACGCTCGGCGCCGAGCGCCCGCACCTCGACGAATGGCGACAGCGAGGCTGGTGAATCCGCCAGGATCGAAAAGTGAGTGGTTATCTCTAAATCGGGTGACCAGTTTCCGAGTTGGTCGGAACCCCGCAGCAGACTCCCAGGTAGGGCGCACTTTTTTCGGTTCAGAACATGGTCGAAAAGAAAAGTAGAAGGTGAGCGGTAGCTCATCCTACTGTTATGCCCACGAACAATTCGCAGTGCGATCTGTCACATCGGAACGAGCGAAAGTGTCTACGCGTCAGCGTCGAACACTAGCCGTTCCATCGCTACCTGCGGAAGAAGGAACCGTCACCAACGACCTGTTCGGTCTCGTTGGTGGTACACAAAGGAGTCCGCGATGACGATTGAGCTCGACAAGGCACCCACCTTCACCCCGCTGCGCGATGTGCGCGGCCTGACCGGTGAGCTGGTGAACCATTTCGTCGCGAATGTGGCGAGCAAAACCTCGCCAGGGGACGCGATCGCCGCCGACGTCACCCGGATGTGCCTCGAGATCGTGGGTGGTGTCATCGAGAGTCGTGACGTCACCGACAAGCTGAAGCGGCTCTCCGTCGCCGCGGCCGGGTGGGCGCACGAAGGGGTGCCGATCGAAGTTGTCCTGCGTGCTTTCCACGAAGGCCTGCGCCTGAGCGTGGAGCAGGTCTACACCACGGACGTGGCCCACGACCGCGACACCATGATCGATGGATTCCGAACGATTCTGTCGATCTCGGATCTGATGTGTACCACCGTGACTCGGTCCTACCTGCGCGAACAGCGTGAGGTCGCCGATGAACACCGCACCGCGGTGCATACCCTCACCACCGCCCTGCTGGCCGGTCGCCCGACATCGACGATTGCCCGCGAATGCGGAATCTCCGTCGCGGACTCGTATTCGGTACTGGCGCTGTCGATCCCGGCCCATCCCGACGAAGCCGATGCGCGATTCAATGGTTCGGTCGTGGCACGGCGCAAGTTGCGGCGGGTGCAGGCGGCACTGGCCCACCACTGTGGCGAACGGGCGCTCGCGCAGCTGTCCGTCGACGGCGGAACCCTTCTCCTGCCGACCGAGTCGATGAACGACACCCAACTCGACGCGCTGATCGCGTCGCTGTCGCACGCCGCTCGGGTCGACATCACGGCCGCGCTGGTGCCGGCGGCGACCGCGGACATCGCCGACGGGGCCCGGCGCGCCCACGAAATGCTCGACATGGTCGAACGGCTCGAATGCGCACCGCGGCTTTACCGATTCGACGAGCTCGCCCTGGAATACCAGCTCACCCGGCCCGGCCCAGCCCGTAACCTGCTCGGTAACCTCCTCGCGCCCCTGGACAACCACCCCGAGCTGTACGAGACGCTGCGGATTCACATCTCCAACAACATGAACCGCCAGCGCACCGCCCGGCTGATGCATATCCACACCAATACCGTCGACTACCGGCTTCGCCGGATCGCCACCCTCACCGGGCTCGATCCCACGCAGTCCTCGGGTCTGTGGCAACTGCGTTCGGCGATGATCGCCCGCAGTCACCAGGGCTCGCCGACGTCGACCACCGCACACGAGGTGGACGCCGCCGGCTTCCTCGCGGCTCGCTCCGCCTGAGGCGACCTGTGATTTCAGAGACCGACGGCGCGGTGAACGGAGATGCGGTGCGAGAACGTCGAACGGTGCAGCACGGCGACAGCCCGCTACTACCGTCGCGGGATCCGTTCATGCACTGCCCCACCGACATCGCCACCTACGCGCCCGGTGCCCTGATCCGCAGCCGTCAGGTCGAGTTGTCCCTGTTCGGAACCGTTCGTCAGCGGGTCGAGGCGTGGCAGCTGGCCTACCGCAGCACCGATCTGCACGGACGTCCGGAATTGAGCGTCACCACCGTGGTGCTGCCCGCCGACGCGGTGCCGGACCCCGGCCGTCCGTTACTGCTGTTCCAGTCCGCGATCGATTCGATCACCGAACGGTGCGCGCCGTCCTACGCGCTCAGACACAACACCCGCGCGCGCGGTTCGATCACCCGCCTCGAGTGGTTGCTCATCGCGAACGCGCTCAAACGCGGCTGGGCGGTCAGCATCGCCGACCACGGTGGCAAACACGGCAGCTTCGGGGCGCCGCGAGAACCCGGATACCGGTGCCTCGACGGCGCACGTGCCGCACTGGCCTTCTCCCCACTCGGTCTGCACTCTCGAACCCGAATCGCGGTGTGGGGCTATTCCGGGGGCGGGATGGCCAGTTCCTGGGTCGCGGAAATGGCTCCCGAGTACGCGCCCGAACTCGCGATTGTCGGGGCGGTACTCGGCGCGCCGGTGGGTGACCCCGGCGAAATCCTCCTGCGACTCGACGGTGGTCGTTTCGCTGGATTTCCCGCGATGGTGATCGCCGCGCTGCGTCGGCTGTATCCCGCGTTGGATCGTGCGATCACCGCGAACGCCACGCCGACGGGACTCGACCTACTGAGCCGAGCCGAGAAACTGCCGCCGCTCGTCGCGGTCTCGCGGATGAGCGGTCTCGAGTTGGACGACCACCTGTTTCGGCCGTTGCAGGAGATCCTCGCCGAACCCGCCGTCCGCGCGGTGATCGACGATCTGCGGCTGGGGCGGTCGACTCCGACGTGTCCGCTGCTGGTGCTCCAGCCGGTCAACGACCAGGTCATCCACTGCGGCAACGTCGACCTGCAGGTCCAGCGGTACCTGCGAGCGGGCGTGCACGTCACCTACTTCCGCGACCGGCTCAGCGAACATTTCTCCATGCTTCCGCTGTCCACCTCGTTGAGCCTCGCGTGGTTGGCCGACCGCCTCGAGGGCAAGCCATTGCCCGCACCACAGACCCGCACCGTCCTTTCGCTGAGCACCCTCTCATCGAGCTGGCGCGGTCTCCCCGGTGTTGCGGGTACGGCGCTAGCCGTCGCGGTCGGCCGACCCCTGCACGGTCGACGGGCCGCGGATCCGGTCACGGAAACCGAGAAAGCGGCCTAGGGAGGAACTCGACGCCGACCGATCGATGATCGCCGCGAAACGTCCGCGCGGACGTCATATTCCGATGACCAGCACGACCGCGACCAGGACGTCGACAACAGCGCACCATTCAGCGAACGAACGCGCGACCGTCCGGTTGAGAACACGTACCCGGTCCGGACGATGTCGAATTTGCTCACGACGGTCGCCAGGACGAGCAGGCCGATGACGACCGGCCAGGTCGATGCGGGGCGGCGCAATTTCGCCACGATGAGGTAGAGCAGCGGAAGCATGAGCAGGATGTCGCCGAGTTCGTTGTCGGCATCCCCAGCCACTCCCGCGCCCAGCGTCGCGACCGTCGCCAGTCCCAAGACCGTCGGCCAGCGCTCGACCAGCTTTCCCAGCCAGTGCCTGCGCTCCGGAGTTTCGGTGGTGGCCATCTGAATTCCTCTAGCTAGGAGCACGATTCGACGCGAGAACGGGAAGGACGGTGGCGGTGACGAGACCAGCAGCGTCCGCAGACCGAACCCGACCGGCGCCGACCTCCTCGGCGGCACCCTTCAAGACGTAATGGATGACGTTGCGCAGCCACGGAACAGGCAGATCGGTGCGGAATTCGCCCTGCCGCTGCCCACGGCGAATGAGTTCGTCCATGCGCTCGGCGTGACTGTCATGGAGCTGCTGGATTCGACCCGCGGGCAGCGCCTCGACAGCGGCGGTCAACAACGCCGAGGACTCGGCGATCAAAGCCCAACTGGCACCGAGCAATTGGATCATCGCCCGCTCGGCGTTCCCACTGAGATCGGCCGCCGCCAACATCTCGTCACCCTCCGCCAGCGCGGCAGCCAGGGCCGCCTCGACCAGCGCGGCCCGGTTGGGAAAATGCCCGTACACCGTCATCCGCCCAACCCCTGCGACCACGGCGATGTCATCGACGCTCGCCTGTGGATCCTTGCTCAACTCAGCGCGGGCAGCGCCGATGATGCTGTCGATGCTGCGACGGGCATCTGCGCGTTTGCGACGAGGTGTGGTGGCGCTCACCTCTCCAGCATAACTCGTATAGCGCTGTACGGGTTAGTGGTCATTCGGGGCGACGGCCGGTCCGCTGGCCGCAGTGTCATAGCCATGCGTACACGATGCCGCTAGCTCACTCGTTTCGATTATTGACGTGAGTTCGAATCGCCTGCCGATATGTCCGGAGACGCCACCAGGATCGGTTGCGTGAAGATATCGTCGAGCGGGCCCGGTGCTGGGCGTTGGAAACCGTTCTCGGCGAACCATTCCCACCGGAGAAGCCGCGTCTGAACGGGTGTCGGCATGTGCCGCAAGGTGTGTGCGATCTTGGCGAAACGGCCGCCGCCTCGGAGGACGGATCGGTGTTGGGCGAGTGCGTTCATGCGCTGTGATGCGAAGGCGCTGACGTCGATGCGGTGGGTGATGTCTGCGCGCGCGGTGAAACCGGTGCTGATCGCGGTGGCGTCGTAGCCGAGCAGGCGCGCGGACCAGGTCAGTCCCGCGAATAGTTCGCGGGGGATCGTCGCGTTCAGCACTCTGGGGATGCCTGCCCTTTTCGCGGCAAGGGCGCCGACTTCGTGGACCAGGATGTGGTCGGGGTGGCCGTATCCGCCGTTGCGGTCGTAGCTCAGCAGTATTTCCGGGCGTTCCTGGGTGAGGATTGCTGCCAGGCGGTCGGCGGCCTCGTCGACGGGTGCCCGGACGAATCGGGTCCGTCCGGGCGGGTCCGGATACAGGATCGGACCGTGTCCGCTGTCGGCGTAGCCGAGGTGTTCGACCCTGTTCACGCCGAGAACCTCAGCACTGGAATGTAATTCGCGCAAACGGGGTGCGAAGTCGTCGTCGAACTGTTCCATATGTCCGTCGCAGGCGACCACGATGACGGTGCGGTGGCCTGCGTGGGCGAGTTTCGCCAGAGTTCCGCCGGTCAGGATGATCTCGTCGTCGGGGTGGGCGTGGAATGCCACGACGGTCGCCATCACACCAGTATCGCGCTCAATCGCGCACGCGACCAAGGGCTGGTTTGGTTCGCCATAGCTCGATTCCGATGTCCACGAGGTCGACTCGGTCGAGTTGCTCGACGTCAGTAAGCGGATGACGGGCGGCGAGGTCGGTCGAGCCATCGGTTTCGTTGCGGAGTTCACCAGCGCGGATGTCGCCTTCGTACACGATTCGCAGGCCATGGAAGTCGGCGAATTCACTGAACGGGCGGTGGCGGTCATGCGGTCGCACTGCACGGGATGGGTTCGCGACCGTCCGAGGATGTCGATCTGTTCTCCGATCGGCGTGGCAGTCCAGGCGAGGTCGCCGACGCTTGCCGTTGCGCTGGAACATAACCCGGGTTTCGACCGGCACATGTTCGCCGAATCGCTGTCTTATCTGCGCCAGGTCCGTACCGTCGGTGGAGAACGAAACTATCGGAGGGGGCTTCATGCGTGTCGACATCGAATTCACCAGTGGCGGGGTGGTTTTGAGGGGATGGCTGTATCGCCCCGACAATGCGCCGCGGAGTGCGCCGCTTGTGGTCATGACTCATGGATTCGCGGGTGTGAAAGAGTGGGTAGCGCCTTTCGCTGATGTGCTCAGCAATGCTGGCCTGGCATGCCTCGTATACGACCACCCGGGCTTCGGGACCTCCGACGGGCAACCGCGCCACGAGGTCGACCCTGGCGCACAGATCGAGGGCTATCGCGATGCGATCACTTTCGCCCAAACACTAGAGGGGATCGACTCCGACCGGATAGGCGTCTGGGGTACCAGCTTCTCGGGTGGACACGTCCTGGTGGTCGCTGCGACAGACCGGCGCGTGCGCGCGGTTGTCTCTCAGGTACCGACTACCAACGGGTGGGCCAACTTCCGCAGCTTGGTCCCAACGACAATGCTGCCGATCGTTCACGAGGCGATCGCTGCTGACCGCATGGCCCGCGCGTGCGGCAAGCCTCACCAAACCCTCAAAGCAGCCTCCGAAGTCCCGACAGACTTCGTCGCTATGCCCGGAACAGAGGCATATCAATGGCTGATGGCCAATGGTCCCCAGGTGCCCTCTTGGCGCAACGAGGTCACCGTCTCCAGCATCGATAAATTCCAGTCGTACACGCCGGAAGCGTTCATACGACGGGTGTCGCCAACCCCTCTGCTGATGGTGATCGCCGAACAGGACACTCTGGCACCGACCGACATCGCGCTGCAAAGCTACGCCGAAGCGTTGGAACCGAAGCGCCTCGTCCTGGTACCCGGGCCGCACTTCGCGGTGTACGAGGAGCAGTTCGAAAGAACATCCGGCGCTGCTCGTGATTTCTTCCTCGAAACCCTCGCCTAGCCATCCAGATCAGCGGCCATGATCGAGACCTGGGACTTGGAAAGCTGTGTGACACCGAGGGATTCGACGAATGCGCCCGGTGATCACGGCACGTGTCGGGATGTCGCCGCGATAGACGAATCGCCTCCCGCAACACCAGCACGCTGCCGGAGTCGGTGCGGAGCCTCCTCGGACAACCGAAGTGTCAAAGCCATACGCGCATGATCGCGGACGACTGCGCGCAGTCCGGTCGTGTTCCGGTCCGGAATTCCCAATACATCGCCCTACCAGGAACGACCTGAGGTGGAACGCGCGTTCGGCTCGCTTCCCGGAGAGATCTCCACCGTAATGGGAGGTCGGGGTCGCCCGAAATCACTGAGATCGCGACGAAATCCGGTGCGCTCGTGGCGACCCGGTGAAGGGGGAACAGCCGTGGACAAGCCGATGCCGACGTCACGACTGGCTCGAGGGTCCAAGATCAGCGCGGTGGCTGCCACGCAGGTCGTCCGTAAGGGCCGATTGCGGCTGTCGATGATCGGTCGTTCCGTCGAGGTGAAGGCGCGGCTGGCCGATGAGTCGACGCTGGAACTGACCACACACCTGGTGCGGGTCCTCGGCGAGATGAAGGGGCTGGCCATGAAATTGGGCCAGTGGCTGTCGATGCTCGACCTCGATCTGGTCCCACCCGAGCATCGCGAGGCTTTTCAGAACAGCCTCGCTGTGCTGCGCGACAAGGCACCCGCACTACCATTCGAGGCGATGCAGGCTGTGATCGAAGACGATATGGGCGCACCTCTGACGTCGCTGTTCGCCGAATTCGATCCCGAACCCATCGCCGCCGCCTCGATCGGACAGGTGTACCGGGCAACCCTGCTCGACGGCACCTCGGTTGCGGTGAAAGTCCAATATCCCGGGATCGATCGGGCTGTGCGGGCCGATTTGCGTAACCTCGGACTGCTCAGAACGATGATCGTCCAGGTACTTCCAGGTTTCACGCTCGCGGTGCTCGACGAGTTGCGCACGAACATGGAATACGAACTCGACTACAGTCGTGAGGCACGTACTCAACGGCACGTAGCCGAATTCTTCGCCGACCATCCACTCTTTATCGTGCCGATGGCGTTTCCCGATCTCGGTAGCCGTCGGGTGATGGTCACCGAATATCACCCCGGCGCGCGATTCGACGAGATGCGCGTGTTGCCCGCGGCCGAGCGCGACCGGATCGGCGAGATCGTCTACCGCTTCTATCTCGGCTCGATGTACCAGTTCGCGGAGTTCTGTGGTGATCCACATCCGGGCAATATTCTGCTGGCCGCAGATGGCCGGGTCGTCTTCCTCGATTTCGGTCTGTACAAGCGAATGGATCGGTCGCATGTCGACTTCGAGATCACTTGCCTGCGGGCTGCGGCCGAAGAACGAATCGACGCGTTGTATCAACTGATGGTCGAGCGTGGGGTGATCGACGAGGACACCGCGGTGGATCCGGCCGAATGCTATAACTACGTGCTCTCGGCTGCGGAATGGTGCCTGGTCGACGAGGATCTGACCATCTCTCCCGACATCGCGAGCAGCGCGGTCCTTCTGGCCATCGACCCACGGCTCGCCGAATTCAGCGGGATGCGCAAACAGAACCTCCCACCCGAGCACCTGTTGTCACGGCGCGCCGAATTCATGGCATTCGGCACGCTCGGTCAACTGCACGCCACCGCGAACTGGCACCGTATCGCCCGCGAATGGATCTTTGCCGAGGATCCGGCCACCGAACTCGGTCGCCTGCACCAGATGTGGACGAAAGCGCGACCGCGGTGACTACCGATGCACATCCGGCACGGGTAGATCGCGCCATACTCGCCGCTTCTTCCATCTGACATGGATCTCGCGAACCAGCCGCAAGGCATCGATATAGGAGACAACCGCGTTGTCGGGCACACTGTTCTCATCCCAGATCGTGCCGATCCGCTCGAGCAATTCGGCCTGGCCCGGTTGTTCGTCGATTTCGCTGAACAGCACGAGGACCTGTTGAACGAGGTCAGCCGCGCCGGAATAGTCGCCGGTCTTGTATCGGACGAGGCCCATGCCCATGAACGCGTAGGCTTCGCCGAGTCTGTCGCCGATTTCCCGGAAGATCGCCGGAGCCTGTTCGGTCATCGCGAGCGCACCGGGGTAATCGCCGACCCGATAACGCAGCAGCCCCAAGGCAATGAAAATATATGCCTGACTCACCCGATCGCCGATCTCGGTGAAGATCGCCAGCGCGCGTTCGGCCAATACGGGTGCCTCATCGAAATCGCCGGTGACGTAGCGCAAAAGCGCCAAGCCGCCGAGGCCGAAAGCCTGGCCGAATCGGTCGCCGACTTCGGCATAGATCGCGATCGCCCGCTCGACCAGTTCCGTCGCGGTCGTGGTGTCGCCGATCGCGGCTCGAATCCGGCCGAGAGAGCTGAGCGCGTACGCCTCCCCGACCCGATCGCCGATATCGGTGAAGATGGCGAGGGCGTCGGTCAGCGCGGCAATGCCTGCGGCACTGTCGCCGACGGCGTGGCCGAGCCGACCGAGGCAAGCGAGAGTGTAAGCCAGGCCGACACGGTCGCCGATATCGCGGAATACTGCGGCCGCGCGATGTAACAACTCGTCGGCCCGCTGATAATCGGCCGCCGCGTAGCAGGACAAACCCAAACTGATCAGTGTGTACGCCTCACCGACGCGATCGCCGATCTCGGTGAAAACCGTGAGCGCTTCCTCCAATCGGCGACCGGCACCGGCGTAGTCGCCGGTGGCGTAGCACACCAAACTCAGGTCGCCCTGGGTATACGCCTGACCGAGCCGATCGCCGATTCCTTCGAAGATCGCGAGTGCGCGCTCCATCCGTTCGCCGGCGCCGACCGAGTCGCCGGTCGCGCAACGCAGCTTGCCCGCGCTACTCAATGCGTACGCCTCGCCCAGCCGATCGCCGGTCTCGCGGTAGATGACCAGGGCCAGGCGCACCAATTCCTCGGCCTCCGGGTAGTCGCCGGTCGCGATTCGCACCCATACGAGGTCGTTGAGGACATATGCCTCGCTGAACCGGTCGCCGTTCTCCCGGTAGATCGCCATCGCCTCGTCCATCGCCTCGGTCGCACCGAGATAGTCGCCGACGGCGTAGCGGGCGACACCCAATTCGTTGCGCGCGTAGGCCTCGCCGGTGCGGTCGGCGATACTGTGGAAGATCACCAATGCTTGCCGCACGAGGTCGGTCGTTGTGGCGTAATCGCCCGTCGCGTAGCGCACCACGCCGAGCCCGATCAGCGCGTACGCCTCGCCTTGACGGTCGTGGGCCTCGCGATAGATCAGCAGAGCCCGCCGCATGAGTTCCGCGGTCCCCGGGTAGTCGCCGGTGGCGTAGCCGAGCCTGGCCAGGTTGCTCAACGCGTGCGCTTCGCCGATCCGGTCGCCGGTTTCCTGGTAGGTGGCCAGCGCCTGGCGAAAAACCTGCTCTGTGCCCGAATAATCGCCGGTGGCGTAGCGCACCGCGCCCAGATCGCAGCGCGCGTCGGCCGCGCCGATCCGGTCACCGGTCCGCTCGGCGCCCTCCGCCGCTCGCCGGTGCAATCCGGCGGCGAGATGCCACGGACCGTCCAGGCGCAACAAACCCGCCAACGCGCTCGTCAACTCGACGACTCGTGTATGTAGATGATGGCTGTCGGCGTACTCGAGACACGCGAGGAGATTGGCGCGTTCGGCCCGCAACCAGCGCAACGCTTGGCCGCGGGCGCCGATGGCAGGTCGATGATCGTCCTCGGATCGTGGTTCGGCACTCAGCTCACGGTCGGCGACCTTGCCGTGATCTCGGTAGTAGTCCAAGAGCCGGTGGACTGCCGCGTCCCGCTCGGCTATGGGGTCATCGGCCGACAAGGTGATGGCGAATTCGCGCAGCAGATCGTGCATGCGGAACCGGCCGACGCTGGGCTCCTCGAGGAAATGGTCGGTGAACAGCGCCTCCAGTTCGGTCCTGGCCTCGATGACGCTGAGGTCACCGAGCACGGCCGCGGCGTAGCGGTCCACCTCCGGGCCGGGGTGCAGGCTGAGCCGCCGAAAAAGCTGCCGACCGCGCGGCGCCAAATCCTGATACGACATCCCGAACGCCGCGTGTACAGCCCGCTCCCCGGCCGCCAGCTCGCCGAGTCGGTCCTGCGCCGCCACCAGATCGGCGGCGAGTTGGGTGAACGTCCAGGCCGGATGGTGGGCGAGTCGACCGCCGAGCAGCACGATCGCCAGCGGCAGATAGCCGCAGAGTGCGACGATATCGGCGATCGCGGTGGCGTCGGCCGCAGTGCCGCGGCGGGATGCCTCGCGAAACAAGGCGGTGGCGTCGACCGGGTCGAGGGTGTCCAACGCAAGCGGTTGCGACCCGTCGAGCGCGACCAGCCGCTTGCGAGAGGTCACGATGGTCAAGCAGCCGGGCTGGTTGGGTAGCAGCGGTTCGACTTGGGCATGGTCGTGCGCGTCGTCGAGGACGAGCAGAATTCGCTTGCCCGCCAGTCGATCTCGCCACAGCGTGCGTCGGCTCTCCAGGCTCGCGGGGAGGACTCGCGGGTCCACGCCGAGATTTGTCAGCAGTCCGCCGAGTACGTCTTCGGGCCGCGCCTGCGGTTGGCCCACGGTGTGCGCGTGCAGGTAGACGAAGAATCGCCCGTCAGGGTACTGATCGGCGAGTTGGTGCGCGGCCCTGGTCGCGAACGCGGTTTTCCCGATCCCCGGCATGCCGTCGACGGTGTAGATCGAGACAGGCCGTTGCCTGCGCTGCCCGTCGATGAACTGGGCGAGCTCACGCTCGCGTCCGATCAGCGCCACATCGCGGGGAAGATTATCGGTGACGACCGGCGGCACAGGCGGGTCGGGAGGTGGCGAAATGCCTGCCCTGCTGACTTCCTCGGTCCTGGCGTCTTGCCAAATCCGTTGCCACGCAGCGATACTCAGGACCTCGGCAGCGGCGGGCTCCGGGCGCTGTCGTGCGAGGAAGATCAATGTCGCGAGAACCGGCTCGACGGTGTCGAACCGATCGGGCACGTTCCTCGCCGCTCGCCAGTCGCTGATCCGCCGGATATCGGGCACCCGGTGCCTGGGTCCGAGCCGGGTGCGGGTTGCCCGTTGCACCTGCTGCAATGTCGGATTACCCGCCGCAGTGAACAGGTCGCGCATCCGCTGGGAAAACAGCGTCCGCGCCGACCCCTCGGTCCCCACCCTGGCACTTCCGCCTGCCTCGACCACGACCTCAGGGTACCGGGGGCACAGTCCGCGGGCAGTGCTCAACGGCGGCATTTCGCTTGTGCCAGTGCAACTTCACAACATCAGCTGTCGGCTTTCGACGTTGTCCGCCCGCCGAACGGGCACGCGAGTCGCGTGGTCGGACGGCACCGCTCCCGATCTCAGGAGAGCCACCGCGTGGCGTCCGGTGGGGGTCACGGTGTTCGCGGCATGCGCGGCGAGTTCGGCGCAGGTGCGGAATCTGTCGTCAGGATCCTTCGCCAAGGCGGTCGCGATGACCTCGTCGAGGGCAGCGGGCAGCCCTACCCGGCGGGCGCAGACCGAGGGCACACGCGTACGCAGATGGGCGGCGACCGCGGCTCCTGGATGTCGGGCAGGGTAGGGGACTTCGCCGGTGAGTAGTTGAAAAAGGGTGCAGCCCAAGGAATAGACGTCGGCTCGGCTGTCGATGCGATGGTGCGCGGAGAAACGCTCGGGGGCGGTATACGCGAGACTGGCGAGAACGTCGGAATCGGTCGCGGCGACATCGAGTGCGCTCGCGATCCCGAAGTCGGACAGCACCGCTGTGACGCCGCCGGGGTGCTTGTCGATCAGGATATTGGCCGGTTTGACGTCGCGGTGCAGAGTATTTCGCGTGTGGGCGTAGTCGAGTGCCCGAGCGGTGTCGGCGATCAACCGGACAGCGAGGTGGGGGTCGACTCCGTCGGGTGCGGTGGCGATGAGGTCGGTGAGGTCGCCGCCGTAGATCAGTCGCATCGACATCCACAGATATTCGTCGCCCGGCCCATTCCGGTCGTAGATGTCGATGATGTTGGGGTGGCTCAATGCTGAGATCAGGCGGACTTCGCGGTCGAATGCCGTGCGGACGTCGGCCTGTGTGGCGGAATCCTTGTGCGCGACCTTCAATGCGACATTGCGATCCAGGCGTGGGTGTTTGGCCAGATACACCGTACTGTTGCCGCCCGCTCCGAGCGTGCCGACAATCCGGTGGCCGCCGACTACTGTTCCGGGCCTGATCGACATTGACAACCTCCCCATTGATTCTCACGAATCAGCGCAGCGCGGCGATGGTGCCGTGCGGATAACCAACTGTCATCCGACGACGCTGCGGGGTCCAGTGGGCGACCGGTCCGATGCGTGATCACTGCAGGTGAGGGGCTTCTTCTAATATTCCGGGCCGGAATTGTTTTCCGGCCGTCATCGGGCGGAAGTTGTTGTATCGGTGAGTGTTTCACTGCGCACAGCCCGGTCTGCGCAGTCTGATTCCGGTCCGGAATCTCGATCCAGCCCTTCTGACCAGGTATTAATGTCCGTTCAAGGCCGAAGGTGATGGCCGGATGGCGCCGAGAATTTCTACGGTTCGAGTATCCGATCGGATCAGCCGATATCGGAAACCGAATTCTCGAGGACAAATCATGCGCAAACTCGCTTACCTCTTCGTCGGTCTCGCCGCCGCTGTCACGACCGCTCTCCCCGCCGCCCCCCGCGCGACCGCAGCCTCCACCTATTGGGGCGCGATCGCAGTCTCCGACTGGGGCTCCATCGGTTCCGCCTGGGATTATCCCTCGCCATCGGCGGCCAAGTCCGCGGCCCTGTCGTCTTGTGGCGACTACACCTGCGAGGTGCTCACCACGTTCGTCGACTGCGGCGCGGTCTCGTACTCCTACGGCTACGGCTCGTACACCGGTGGCAACGGAGCGTCGCGGTACGAGGCCGAAAGCGACTCGCAGTGGTACAGCGACTCGTACGTCATCAAGTCGATCTGCAACTGATCAGCGGTTTTTTCACCACGACGCGGATTGTCGGGGCCTTCTGGCGTAGGCAGGCCGTGTCCTGTCCGCGACAGGAGGCCTCGGCGGCGGTGGAGCGTCAGCGGGCGCTCGCCTCGGTCGGTTGCGTGAAGATGTCATCGAGCGGGCCCGAGGCTGGGCATTGGAAACCGTTCTCGGCGAACCATTCCCATCGGAGGATCCGTGTCTGAACTGGTGTCGGAATGCGGCGCAAGGTGTTTGCGATCATGGCGAAACGGCCGCGGCCTTCGAGGACAGACCGGTGTTGGGCGAGTGCGTTCATGCGTTGTGGCGCGAAGACTCCGACGTCGATTCGGTGGGTGATGTCGGCGCGGGCGGTGAAACCCGCGCTGATCGCGGTGGCGTCGTAGCCGAGTCGGCGCGCAGGCCAGGTCAGTCGCGCGAACAGTTCTCGTGGGGCTGTCGCGTTCAGAACCCGGGGGATACCCGCCTTTTTCGCGGCCATGGCGCCGACTTCGTTGACCCGGATGTGGTCGGGGTGGCCGTATCCGCCATTGCGGTCGTAGCTCAACAGTATTTCGGGGCGTTCCTGGGTGAGGATTGCTGCCAGGCGTTCGGCAGCCTCGTCGATAGGTGCCCGGACGAATCGGGTCCGTCCGGGCGGGTCCGGATACAGGATCGGACCGTGTCCGCTGTCGGCGTAGCCGAGGTGTTCGACCCTGTTCACGCCGAGAACCTCAGCACTGGAATGTAATTCGCGCAGGCGGGGTGCGAGGTCGTCATCGAACTGTTCCATATGTCCATCGCAGGCGACCACGATGACGGTGCGGTGGCCTGCGTCGGCCAGTTTCGCCAGAGTCCCACCGGTCAGGATGATCTCGTCGTCGGGGTGGGCGTGGAATGCCACGACGGTCGCCATCACACCAGTATCGCGCTCAATCGCGCACGCGACCCAGAGCCGCAGTCTCGCGGATTTCGGAGCAGTCGTTTTCAGAACCGTGGTCGCCGTGCCAGGATGCGGGGAACAGCGCTGAGTTCGGTAATGGCCGCCGCAGCGTGTGGGTCTATCGCGCGTGCTAGCGATAGGGCGTCTTCGTGGCGGGCGGCGTGATTGGCTGCGAGTGTCTGTTCGTGGTGGCTCACGCGGTTGCGAAGGTCTTTGAGGCGACCGACGGTGTTTCCTACGTGGTAACCGAGACATACCTTGCGCCCGACAGTGTCTCCGCGCGCGCCTGCGGGCCAGACTTGGCCGCGATTAGGGAAGGTGTCGATGAGTCCGTAAAGCCACAGATTCTCACGGGCAGACCGGCCAGTGGCGCGACTGCTCCGGTTGGTGGGGGCTGCCTTGGTGGGTAGGAGATGCGCGAGGTTACCGAAGGTCAGTTGAGCCACGAGATCGTCATGGGTGACCGGGACGTTGTAGCGAGGGTGACTGCGCGGGCGTCTGTCGGCGGCCTTCTTCGCTGCGACCTGAGCATCCTTGGACATCTTCGCGGCGAGTGAGTCGAGCGGTTTGGCTGCAGAGATCAGCCAGTCCCGAGTACCGCCTCCCGGCAACAATGCGCCGTGATTCCAATCGGCAAGCGCGTTGTCCACCGATTGGCGCAGCAGCATTTCTACCAGGCCCAGCACCTCATACCACGCCGCATGCAGCTCCAACTGCCATGCGTATAGAGTTGAGTCCCGCATAGTGGTGTAGCGCACGGTGATCGAGCTCGACGCATCGACGACAGAGCGGTCACCGTGTGATCCTTCGAGGAATCTCTCAC
>NZ_JBHXRR010000023.1:0-111986 GCF_042716665.1 Nocardia sp. NPDC058658 | reverse complement strand
TTGCTGGAGGCTTCGCCTCGTCGCAACGGCGGCTAACTCGCGGCCGGGCCGCTACCGCCGCTGCGCGGCGGGACCCTCCTCGAGGTCGGGTCGTGGGGGGCCGGGTTGTGGGGGCATGGCGGATACGGGGCGTGCGGTGTTGCTGGGTGGGCGATGTGGCGGATTAGTTTGCGCGCAGGGCGATTACGAGGCCGTCCTTTGAGCACACCGAGGGGGTGGTGGGGGCGGGTTGGGCGTTGCACTGCCAGCCTTCGACGACGACCGCATCCGACGGGGCGATGGTGGTGACGTAGGTGGTGGCTACGTTGATGGCTTCGGTGCAGCCGGGGCGGCCTGCGGCGTTGCCGACTGCGATTACGGTGCGGGTGGCGCCGGCGGCGTCGGTGACGGGGCCGCAGTTCACGTCCTCGACTGTGGGGGCGGGGGCGGGGGGCACGCTGCTTGTGGTCGTTACCGGGGGTTGGGTGGGGTCGACTGTGCGGCGGGGGGAGGGGGCGGGTGGCGGTGGGGACGCGGGGGCCGCGTCGCCGCGGAGGCCGATGGTCAGGCCGCCGTTGAAGCAGATGTGGGGGATCGTGGTGTCGGGCTGCGGTTCGCAGGTCCAGCCGTCGACGGATGCGGCGTCGCCGGTGCGCGGGATGCCGAGGTAGTCGGAGGCGACGGTGATCGCGTCGGTACAGCCGGGGCGACCGGCGTCGGAGGCGAACGCGATGACGTTGGCGGTCGCGCCGTTTCCGCCGGTCACCGGCCCGCAGTCGACATCGGCCAGCGGTGCGGGTGCGGGGGCGGCCGGGTGCGTGGGGCTCGGCGGCGGCAGCGGAGCGGCGGGGCTGCCGGTGAGCTTGGCCGGTGTGGTCGTCGCGGCGGCGGTGGTCGTGGCGGACGCGGTGGTGCTCGAGGCGTGCGCCGAGTGGTCCTCCTTGTCCTTGCTGCAGCCGGACAGGCCCACGATCACGGCGAGTGCGGCGACCGTGCCGACGGCGAGGCGGGGTTTTCTCACTGTTTCCTCCCAAGATGTTTAGCTGACCGGTTGCCTGCGTATTCAATCACGGTGTCGCACAGTGCTGTCTGATCCAGCTGCGCGCGTTGCCCGGTCGGATATCCGCCGGTCGGTTAGCGCGGGCCACGATTTCGGCCGAGTTGCCGGTGGCTTGCCGAACAGGCTGTTCGGTCGGATCCAGGCAGTGAACGGCTGTGCAAAGCGAACCGCCCCACCGGAGCGCGGATGGGTGCGGGTGTCGGTCCCACCACCTAAACTGTCTGGGACGTAGCCGGATCATGACCGAGAGGTGTTGTTTCGATGGGATCCCGGACGGTGGTTGCCGACGTCGCCGACGAATTGGCACGTCGCGTTGCCACCGGCGAGTACCGGCCCGGCGAGCTCATGCCGTCGGTGCGCCAGGTCGCCGACGAGTTCGGGATGAACCGTGCCACCGCCCAGCTCATCCTCGGCCGGCTCGAGTCCTACGGTTTCGTCGAGGCAAGGCGCGGTAAGGGATTCACCATCCGCGACGTGCGGGTCGAGGGCGGCATGGACGTCTACCGGCACCTGTTCCGGTTCTCGATCACCGCGCCCGCCGTCGCCGCCGAGATGTTCACCGACATCGTCGAAGTGGAGCGCGGCATCGTCGGCGAGGCACTGCTCGCCTACACGGCGGGGGAGAAGGTACTCGACTCGGCCGAGTTGGCCGCCGCCGTCGACGAACTCGAGGCGATGGTCCGCGCCGCCGTACCCGACCACGCTCGCATCATCACCGCCGAGATCGCGCTGATCCGCAAGCTGCTCGGTGTGCTCGAGATGAGTATGCAACGCGCGGTACTGAATTCGATCGCCGATATGGTCGTCGAGGTGCCGGAGGCGCTCTCCGCCTACTTCGCCGTCGCGCCCGATCTGCATGTGCTCGTCTGGCGGGCGCTGCTGGCGGTGTGGGACGCCGAATCCGCGCCGAGCGAGGCGCAACTCGCGCTGTTCGGTGATCTCTTCGCGCTCTACCACGAGAAGGTGATCGCCCGCTTCCACCAACTCGTCGGCGAGACACCGATCCACACCGTGCCCCTGAGCTCTGCCGTCTGAAATCCGGCTGTCTGAACCGACTAGCTGTCTGAGTCGGGCTTCTCGGTGACGCGCGCCGTGTGATGCCACGGCAGATGACGCGGCACCACTGTGTCGATGATCGTGCTCACCCGCGGAGTGTGCGCGGTCGCCAGACCCGACCCGACCATCACGCCCAGCGCGATCGACATCACCGACAGCAGCGCCGACACCAGCACCTCCAACCCGCCGCTCGCCACCCCCGACAGTGAGTGGTTGACCAGGTCGGAGATCCCGGTGAGGCTGATGCCGCCGGGCACCAACATCCAGAACGCCGGCAGGAAGGCCACCTGGGTCGGTGGCGCGTGTTTGCGGCCCTGGATCAGATACGCCGCGTTCACCGCGACGATGCCACCGAAGAACGCGCCCGTCAGCGGGCCGGACACGTGCTTGCCGAGGAACTGCGCCGCGTAGGTGATGTAGAGAACCATCAGCAGCCAGCCCACTGTGTTCGCAGGCGCGCTCGATCGCCACGAATGCCCGTAGCCGATCAGCAGCACCCCGAGTAGCGGTGCCCACCAACCTAATTGGGCATGGCTCACCGGCGGATCCGACAGCGGCCCGAGTAGACTGATCCCCACATACGAACCGAGCGCCAGCAGGAACAGCATGTTGATGCCGTAGACGACCCGGCTGGCACCGGCCACCATCGAGCCGGTCGCCAACTCGATGGTGCCGTTGGTGAGCATCGCCCCTGGCAGCAGCGTCGCCACCGCGGGAATCAGCAACTGCTGCGGCTGCCCACCGGCGAGCGCGCCGGGAAAGCCGTACGCGAGCAACGCCACCACCGCCGACGCAACCACCGGCAGGGCCATCGACAGCAGCCGCCACTTGTCGGCGAGCTGGGTCAGCGCGCCGACGACCAGGCCGAGCACCACATAGCCGACCAGTGCCCGCGCGCCCGGATTGAGCATCATGCCGATGCCGACGGTGAGCACGACCTGTCCGACCAGGATCAGCCACGGCGGACTGCCGGGCTTCTGGGTCAGGATCTTGTCGAGATCCCTCGACGCCCGGCTCGGCGGCGGCGCGTCCTCCTCGATCTGGTCGATGAGCCGGTAGAGGCCCGCGATCTGGTCGAGCGGCAGGGTGCCCACGCGGGCATCGAGCATGTCGAGCGCGGAACTCTCGTCGGTGCGCACCCGGACGAACACGGCGGTCGGCAACACCATGAAGTGGATGTTGTCGGTGCCGTAGCGCCTGGACAGCTTGTCGAGGATGGTCTGCACCCGCGCGGAGGTCTCACCTGCCCCGACCAGCGCCACGCCGAGCCTGCACAGCAGATTCAGCAGGTCGGCGGGCACCGGCGGTTCGTCGACCGGTTTGTGCTCGGTGGGCTTCGGCGGCGCCTTCTCGTACTCCGAGCGGATCTTGGCCATGGCGTGCGTGACCCGGTGCCGGGTCACCGTCCAGGTCCTGCGCGCGTATTCCTCCGAAGCCATGTCACCGCCGTCCGCAACCGTTGGGCAATGGTGCGGGACAGGTGTGCGTCGCTGCGCACCACCCCGCATCGCTGGTGAGATATGCCGAGTGTAGGACAGAAGTGGCGGCGACCGGTGGCGCTCAGCTATCTATCAGCCGTTCAGTTGGGTGAGCCTGTCGTAGGCGGTGACGTACTCCTGTACGAGGCGGTTGATCACGTTGGCGCTGCGTTCGACCTTGTTCATCATGCCCACCACCTGGCCGACCGGATTGAAGTTCACATCCTTGGCGGCCTCCGGGTAGCGGTGGCCGCGCTTCACGCCGTCGAGGGCGACCATCATCTGCAGCGGCATGGGCAGCGGGTCGGGAGTTTCGGCCGACTCCCAGGCGTCGGTCCAGTCGTTGCGCAGCATGCGGCACGGCTTGCCGGTCCACGACCGCGAGCGGATGGTGTCGTGGCTTGAGGCCTCGAGGTAGGTCTCCATCTGCGCGGGCGGCACATTGGCCTCCTCGACGGTGAGCCACAGCGACCCGGTCCACGCGCCCGCCGCGCCCATCGCCAGCGCCGCCGCCACCTGCGCGCCGTTGCCGATCCCACCGGCGGCCAGCACCGGCGTATCGCCGATCGCGTCGATCACCTGCGGCCACAGCACCAGCGAGGACACCTCGCCGCAGTGCCCGCCGCCCTCGGTGCCCTGGCACACCACGAAGTCAAGGCCGGCGGCCTTGTGGTTCATCGCGTGCTTGACCGAGCCGCACAGCGCGCCGATCACCCGGCCGGAATCCTGGATGCGCTTGATCACGTCGTCGGGCGGGGTGCCGAGCGCGTTGGCGACGAGCTTGGCCTTGGGGTGGTTCAGGATCACGTCGACCTGCGGGCCCGCGGTGGTCGCGGTCCAGCCGAGCAGCTCGTTGTGGTGTTCACCGTCGGGCAGCGCGGGCACGTGGTGGTCGGTGAGGATCTGCTGGGCGAAGTCGCGATGGCCCTGCGGAACCATCTGCGCCAGTTGCTTTTCCAGCTGTTCGGGGGTGAGCCCGTCCACGCCCTTGCCCTCGTATTTCGACGGGATCACCAGGTCGACGCCGTAGATCCCGGTGACGTGTTCGTCGAGCCAGGCCAGCTCCACCTCGAGCTGTTCGGCGGTGAAGCCGACCGCGCCGAGCACCCCCAAGCCGCCCGCGTTGCTCACCGCCGCCACGACGTCGCGGCAGTGGGTGAAGGCGAAGATGGGGAACTCGATGCCGAGCTGTTCGCAGAATTCGGTACGCATACCGAACTGTAACACGTTCTAGTTTGCCCTCGAGGGGTAAATTTCTAGAGCGCGGCATCCTCCAGAGCAGCCAGCGAATCCTCGAGATGATCGAGCAATCGATGCAGGTCGGGCAGGGTGCGGCGGCAGCCGACCAGGCCGAAATCGAGGTTCTCGCCACTGGAGGTGAGGGTGATGTTCACGGCCTGGCCGTCGAGCGGAATCGACAGCGGATACGTGGCATCCAGCCTAGAACCGTTCCAGTACAGCGACTCGTTCGAACCGGGCACATTCGAGATGACGATGTTGAACGGCGGCGTCGCCACCGACGCGAACCCCGGCAGCAGCATCGCCGCCAGCGGACTCAACATCACCCCCGCCATGGCCAGCGTCTGCGCGGGCGAGAGCGAGCGGTACACCTCCTTGTTGCGGCGCGCCGAATCACTCACCACCCGAAGACGTTCCAGCGGATCGGCGATATCGGTGCCCAGATTGCACAGCAGCGCGGCCACTTTCACACCCTGGGTGTCGACATCGTCCTCCTCGCGCAACGACATCGGCACCAACGCGATCATCGGCTTGTCGGGTAAGGCATTGCGCTCCAACAGGTACGCGCGTAACGCGCCCGCCGACATCGTCAGCACCACATCGTTGACCGTGGCGCCGGTCGCCTTCTTCACCTGCTTGATCCGGTCCATCGACCAGCTGCGCACCGCGCACTTGCGGGCGCCACCGATCGGCACATTGAACAGCGTGCGCGGCGCCTCGAACGGCAGGGTGAGCTGCTGCTGCAGCAGGCCGGTACGGGCCGCCTTCATCACCGCGGTCGTCGACGAACCCGCCGAAGACACCGTGTCCAGCAGGCTGGTGAGCCGGGACTTCTTCGGGCGCCCGGCATCCGGACGCTGCATGCGCGGCAGGTTCCACGGCCGCATGAACTCGGTCGCGAACGGGTCGGTGGTCAGCGTGCGGCGCATGATGCGCTGGGCGGAGACACCATCGACGAGCGAGTGGTGCATCTTCGAATACAGGGCGAACCGGCCGTCGGCAAGGCCCTCGACGAAATGCATCTCCCACATCGGGCGGTGCCGATCGAGCAGGCCGCTGTGCAGGCCGGAGGTGTGGTCGAGCAGCTGGCCGATGCGCCCCGGACCGGGCAGGGCGCTGCGCTGCACGTGATAGTCGAGGTCGACCACGTCGTCGGTGGTCCACGCCAGCTGCGGCGCGCCCAGCCAGGTGGCGGGACGCTTACTGAATGTCGGCCGAACGTTCTTGTCGGCCAACAGGGCGTCGCGGAACTCGCGCAGATACTCGGGCCCGGCGTCCTCTGGCGGTTCGAACAACTGCAGCGAGCCCACGTGCATCGGGTGCTCACGGGATTCGGCGAGTAAGAACAGCGCATCCAACGGCGCTATGAGATCCATGACAGATCGCCCCCTGACGAGAGTGGATCGTGAATGGTTTTCGACGGATCGACCACGCTGTCGGGTACGGCACCCCTGCGTGCCGTATTACCAAGTTACCCGCCATTAGGGGGTCACGTCACACGATCGCTCGAACCATGACCTACGTCATGGTGTTCGCCGGATGTTCAATTCGCGGAACAGTACTGGACGCTCGCGGTGATTAGACACAGCGGGCCGCTCCCAATCGGAAGGGGCAACGTTTCGCTGTAGGAGTTCACGTCGTATGCACACCACTCTGCGCCGGTCGGTGACCATGGTCGCCATCGCGGCGGGTCTGTTCGGATCGTCCACCACGCTGTCGGGGGCCGCGCCCGGCGATTTCCCGTGCGCGCCCGGCAACAGCAACCCGGTGAACTACTGCGACGCCAAGGTCGACCAGCTGGTCGAGGTCTCGCTCGCCGACCTGCACCCGACCCAGCCGTCGCTCGGCCACGACGAGGTGTTCTACAAGCTCGGCCGCTACACCCAGGGCAAGGATGCGATCAACAAGCAGTTCGACGACTGGTGTGAGGACAACGGCCAGAAGGAAGCCGCATCAGCGAATCCCGGTGCGCGACTGTCGGATCCGGGCTCGTTCACCTGCAAGGTCGCCGTCGGCGCGGAAACCCCCGCCACCATCGCGAAGATGAAGACCGCCGTCGTCGGCCCGCGCGGCGATCTCTACCTCACCGACGGCCACCACTCCTTCACGGCCTACTCCGAGACCCCCGGCGCGGGCCCGAACACCCGCATCCGCGTGCGCATCACCGGCAACCTGTCCGACCAGAATCCGGCCGCGTTCTGGCAGACCATGCAGCAGCGCGGCTGGACCTGGCTGCGCAACGCCGCCGACCAGCCCATCACCCCGCAGCAACTGCCCGCGAAGTTGGGCCTGGCGCAGTTCGGCAACGACCCCTACCGCGCCGCACTGTATTTCGCCCGCGACATCAGCTACACCCAGGACGGCGGCCCGGCGTTCCAGGAGTTCTACTGGGGCCGTTGGCTGCGCGCCCAGACCGCCCCTGCACTGCGCCCCGAAGGCGCCAACATCGCCGATCACGCCGCCTACCTGCAGCTGATCCGCAATATCGCCACCGCGATGGTCGCGCTCGACCCGAATGCCGTGGTGAGCGACGGGAAGACCGCGGCTCAGCTGGGCAAGCTGGGCGCGTTCAACGAGAAGGAATTCACCAAGCTGTCCAAGCCGATCAGCGATGAGAAGCCGGGCAAGTTGGCTTACATGCTCGCCTACAAGTAGCCGACGGCTGAGCGGGAATCACCGAGCCGTCGAACGGGTGACCCGCAGTCGGTGCAAGGCGGAATCACCGCGCTGTTGAGCGGTTGCCTTCGGCCGAGCGCTCGTCCGCAAGAGTCCAGCCGACGAAAAGCGGGCCGCGACATCAGGTGTCGCGGCCCGCCAGGCGTTCGGGGTCAGACCTTGACTGTGTGCGCGTCGCGTGGATCGATGGCCTCGCTTGGATCAGCTTGCTGCGGTGAGGCATTCACGTGATCCGCCTCGGTCGCCTGCTGCTCCGCGTGCCGGTGAAGCTGGACCGTCTGCTGCTGTTGCGCGTAGTGCTGGTCGTCGGATGCCGGCAACCGATCCGATTGCCGCTCGGCGGCTTGCGGGGGTTCGGCCGACTGGTGCGGCTGGGCGGGCTCGGGGTCGACGGATTCGTCCGCCGCCGAACGGGTTTCGGCCACCACCGGTTGCGGGATCGGAACCGGCTCTACCCCGATGCCTTTCGAAGCGATCTCGATCCCGAGCTCGATCCGCGTCGTCTCCACCAACGCCCGCTCCTGCTCGGCCGCATGCCGCATCGCCTTCTGCCACAGCGACGCCATCTCCTCCAGCTCATCGACAGTGGCTTCGACGTCGATGTGCAGTTTCAGCCGCTGCATCGTGATGTGCTGCGCGGCAGTGAGAGTGCGCAGCAGGTCCTCACATTTGTTGGGAATCCGGCGATGAGCCACCACCCGCAGGCGAGTCAGCATGCCGCCGGGGCGATCCCAGATCACCTTGTGAACCTGCGCGCTGAACCGGTCGATCTCGTCGTTGGTAACCATGTCCCACTCGCCGCAGGTGGTCAGATCGGCGCGCACCGAGGCCGAGGTCTCCAGGATCGAAGCGACCGCTGCGAGCACGGCTTCACGCCGCCACGCCTCGTGATCGCGCTGGTCACCCACCATATTCGACAGTTCGACATTGCGCTGCGAGGCGTCGAGCGCCTGCCTGCCGCGCTCGTCGGCGGCCGCGATTGCATCACGGTGGGTTCGGTTGTTGGCCATCACGCCGACCAGAACTGCGCCGGCGACGGGGAGCGAGCCGAGGAGGGGGAGCCACTGAGTCACCAAGCGATCATTGCACCGGTGCTCCCAACAGTCACCATGATCGGCGCGTTGGTATCGATGTCGCGTGTCAGCTCGGCGCCGGAACCCCGTGCAGGAAACCGACGAGCGGTGCCAGTTCCGGGATCTGCTCGGCGTCGGCGAGCGCCTTTTCCAGCGCGCGATCGTGGGTGGGTTTCGCCTTCTCATAGGCGGCGCGGCCGGAGTCGGTGAGTTCGGTGTAGATGCCGCGGCGATCGTCGGCGCACAGCACGCGCACCAGGAACCCGCGGTCTTCGAGGCGGTTGACCAGCCGGGTCGTCGCGCTCGCAGACAGCGCGGCGGCGCGGGCCAGCTGGGAGATCCGCATGTGCCAGCCGTCCTGGCGGGTGAGCGCGTCGAGCACGGTGAACTCGACGATCGACAGTTCGTGTTCGCGTACCAGCTCGCGTTCGAGCGCGGTCTCGATGTGTCCGTGCAGTGCCGCGAGGGTGCGCCAGCCGGTCGCGCGGACCTCGATGGCGTCATCAGCAATACCCATGTGACGAGTATAGCTGGCGGTTGCAATATAGCGCGTGTGCAACTATCGTCGGATATCGTTAGTTGCACACGCTGGTAATCGGCCCCTGATGGAAAGAAGCGTTCACATGCCACTCGGTCTCATCGCTCTCGCGCTCGGGGGCTTCGGCATCGGGCTCACCGAATTCGTCATCGCGGGGCTGCTGTCCCCGGTGGCGGCCGACCTCGGCGTCTCGGTGCCCACCGCCGGATACCTCATCTCCGGGTACGCCCTCGCCGTCGTCGTCGGCGCGCTCGCCCTCACTCCGCTCGTCAACCGCTGGCAGCCAAAGCGCGCCTTGCAGCTGCTCATGATGCTGTTCACCGTTGGCAACGCGGCCTCGGCACTGGCCCCCGGCTACGCCGCGCTGCTCGGCGGGCGGATCCTCGCGGCGCTCGCACATGGTGCGTTCTTCGGCATCGGAGCCGTCCTCGCGTCCTCGCTCGTCGCACCGGAGAAGAAGGCCGGAGCCATTTCGATCATGTTCGGCGGGCTCACCATCGCGAATGTGCTCGGCGTTCCGCTCGGCACGTTCATCGGCCAGCAGTGGGGTTGGCGGGCCACATTCGTGGTGATCACCGTCGTCGGGCTGGTCGCGCTGGCCGGGATCACAGCCCTCGTTCCCGACGCACCCGCCTCGCGCGAACGCCCGAACCTGCGGGCCGAACTGTCGGTGTTCCGCAACACCCAGGTCTGGTACTCGCTGGTCATGACCGTGCTGGTGTTCGGCGGGATGTTCGGGGCGTTCATGTACATCGAACCGCTGCTCACCCGCGTCACCGGATTCTCCGACGCCACGGTGCCCTGGCTGCTCGTGCTGTTCGGCGTCGGCCTCTTCTTCGGCAACCTGCTCGGTGGCCGCTGGGCCGACCGCGCCCTCACCCGCACCCTGCTGGCCCTCACCCTGGCTCTCGCGCTCTCGCTCGCGGCTTTCGCGCTACTGGCCGACTACAAGATCGCGGCGCTGCTGCTCCTGCCCGCCATGGGCTTCTTCGGCTTCGGCGCGACCCCCGGCCTGCAGATGCGGGTGCTCGACAATGCCGGAGCCGCACCGACTCTCGCGTCTTCGGCCAATATCGCGGCCTTCAACGTGGGCAACTTCCTCGGCGTATGGCTGTCCGGACTGGCGATCAGCGCCGGGTTCGGGTGGGTGTCGCCGCTGTGGGTCGGCACGGGCTTCGCGGTGACCGGGCTGCTGGTGTTGATCGCGGCGACCCGCGGTGAGCGCGTCGATCGGCCCGCCGTTCCTGTCTCGGTGTAGTTCCACGACTGGCGTAATCGTACAAAACGCGTCGTTTCAGTCAGATATCTGATCAAAAGTGGCCGAAGTGAGCGATTACGCCAGTCGGACACAGCGAATCCCCGGCGAAAAGCTCGCCGGGGATTCGCGGTTGGTGACTAGTTGGCCGACGGAGTGGTCGTCGGGGCAACGGTGGTGGTCGGCTCGACCGTGGTGGTCGGGGCGACGGTCGTGGTCGGTGCCACGGTTGTCGTCGGGGCCACCGTGGTGGTCGGGGCGGGTGCGACCGCCTGGTTGGTCGCCGGCTCCGGAGTGGTGGTCGGCGGGGTGGTGGTCGAAGGCGCCGTGGTCGACGGAGTCGTGGTGGGGGCCTTCGAGGTGGTGGTCGGCTTGGTGGTCGTGGCCTTCGCCTTCGACGTGGTGGACGGCGCGGTGGTCGTCGTCGCGGGCTTGGTCGGCGCGGACAGCGCGGCCGTCACCGCGGCATCGTCCGGCGCGGCCTTGGTGTCGACGGTCTCGCCGGCCTGCGCCTGCTTGGCCAGGCTGGTCAGCCAGGCTGCGGCGTACTCCGCCGAGGTCAGCGGCTTGCCGTTCGCGGCATCGGAATCACGCCAGTAGTCGAAGTGATGACCGGTCCCGTTCGGGCCCAGCGTGAGCTGGTACGGATCGTTCATCAGCACCGGGATGGTGTTCTGGTTCGTCACGATCAGCCCGACGATCTCGTTGAAGATCTTCTGCGGCAGGTACGCGAGCGAGGAGACCTGCTCGCCCGCGATCGTGTCGGCCTTGGCGGGCGCCTTGGTCTGGCCCGGCTTGTAGTCGGGGTCGGAGACCTTCAGCATCACGTCGAGGAAGGTTTCGTCGCTGGCCATCCAGTTCGGGTTCGACCCGATATCGGCGAACGCGGCCATCGCCATCCGGCCCAGCGTGAACGCCATGTCCTGCCCCGTCGCCGGGGAGATGCCGGCGAGGCCGTTGCGCTGGATGTCGGCGCGTTCCAGTTCGTCGACATTGATCTGGCGGCCGACATTCGCGGCCAGCTGCAGCAGCGAGATGTTCTCCGGTGCCGCGCAGGTGAGGTCGCCCTCGGAGCAGAACGAGGCGATCTTGCCGTTGAGCGCACCGAAATCGGCGCCCGTGGTGATGCCCTGACCCGAGACCGGCTTGCCGCCGTTGGAGTAGTTCTGGTCGAAGTTGTCGGGGCGGTTGGGGTCCTCGGCGCCGAGGAAGGTGCCGTCACCGGCCTTGCGACCGGGGTCGGCGAACATCACCACGCCGAGCACGTCGTCGGGGTTCACGGTGGTGTACCCGTCGGCGGGGTCGTCGTTGCCGATGCCCTCGGCCACGCGACGCACCACATCGGCGCCCTCGCTGTAGCCGACGATGGAGAACTTGGTGTCCGGGCAGGCCGCGGAGATCTCGCGCATCACCTGCTGGGTGTTGGCGACGCCGGTGTTGACCGCGTCCTCATAGGTGCCCATGTCGGCCGGGTAGGCGATGTAGACCGCCGCGTACTGGCCCTCGGCGACGTCGTCGCGGGGCGCATTCACCACCGGGTCGACCCACACGCTGCTGTGATCGCCCGACAGCGCTGCGGGCAGCGGGTTGCCGTTGGCGTCGAGCAGCATCGCCGTGGTGCCCTCCACCGGGGTGTCGTTGCGACCGGCCACCGAGATGGTGACCATCTCGCGGCACTCGGTCACCGACGTGGTGAGCTGGTAGCTGGGCGATTCCGGCTGCGAAGTCACCGCGAACGAAGCGGCGACGATCGCCGCGACCCCCAACGCCGCCGGAGCGGCAACCGCCGAAGCGATGCGATGTTTCGCAAGAAACTCACGCAGATTCATATGTGATCCCGTTCGAATGACCTACAGGTGGGCAGGCCCCCCGACGGGCCGCATGTCACGAACAATGTCGTGCCCACCGGCAAGATCGTTACTGCCGCGAACTTCGAACCTCTGCCCCCATTTTCTTGGTCACGCGCTGCGGCCATCGCGCCCGGCGCGGCGCCCGGTCACGGCGAGTCCGGGTTTCGCGGTGGCTCGGCCGCAACCTCGGGTGCCTTCTTCGCGATTCGACCGGCCGCGATCGCCGCCACCGCGATCGTGCACAGCGTCGCCAACATGATCGCCGAACCCTCACCCGGCACCAGCACCCCCAACTGACTACCGACGGTCACCGCCGCCACCGGCACCCCGATCTGCGCCGCGGCCAGCGCGCCGTAGGCCACCGGCTGACCGAGCAGTCGTGCCGCGCAGTGCACGCCGACAGCACCGAACCCGAGGACAAGGCCGAGCAGGACGAACCTGGGATGCTCCCCGAGTTCCCGCAGGTCCAACCGGGCCCCGAGCCACACGAAGAACAGCGGAGCGAGCAAGCCGTCACTGATCGCGAACACCTGCTTGGCCACCCGTCGTGGCGCACCCACCCCCGCCACCGCCAGCCCCGCCGCGAACCCGCCGAGCATGATCGACACGTGCATCGCGCTCGCCACCCCGCACAGCGCGAACACCAGCACCAGACTCACCCGCAGCTCGAGCGTGAACTTCCGCTCCTCGGACACCTCGTGCACCTGGCGCTGCGCCCCCGTCTTCTGCAGATAGCGCAGCACGAAGAACATCACCACCGCACACAGCGCGACGGCCACCGCGCCGATCGCGGCTCTGACAGCATTCGCCGGATCGATCACCAGCGGCAACGCGACGATGCACGCGGTATCGGCGATGGCCACCTGCGCGGTCAGCGCCAGCACCGGCGGCCCGCTCAACCGCATCGAGTCGATGATCGGCAACGCCATCGCCGCCGACGACGACGCCATCAGCACCGCGTAGATACCCGCATGCCCGAGATCGAACGCCTGCGCCACCGCCCACCCCGCGACCGCCGCGACGACCCCGACCAACACCGCACGCAGCGCACCGGCCCCGAGTGCGCTGCGAACCTGCGGATCACGCACCGGCACATGGGTACCCGCCGCGAACATCACCAGCGCGAAACCCATATCGGCGAGAAAGACGAAAATCGGGTCGGACGGATCGAGAATGCGAAAACTGGTGGTGCCGAAGATAATTCCCGCGATCAGCTCGCCCAGCAACACCGGCAGATACCACTGCCTCGGCAACGCGAGCAGCGGCCCGAGCAACCCGAGCGCGACCACCAGCGCCAGGGTCGCGAACGTCATGGCAGCGCGGCGATCTTGGCCGGGATCTCGATATTCTCGTCAGCCCAGTACAGCGCGCACACCCGGTGATATCCGTCAGCGATCAGCATCGGCACATTCCGGCGGCAATCCCCGCGGACCAGCAGAATCGGCGAAAGCTTCTTACCCTCGTTCACCTTCAGCAGGTCCCTGCGAACATGCGGATTGTCCGGGGTCAGCGCATCGAGCCGAGACGCCCGCAGAATGTCCTTGGCCTTCTTGACAACCACCGGCGCAGCCCTGAGCTCGGCCACAATCGCATCGACCATCGCCTCGTCACCCAGCAACGCGAGATAATCGGCGGCCGCCGGATAGTCATGATCTTCCGGCGCTGACTTCCACTTCACCTGCAGGATCGGGTCGGTCACCGGATCATCATCCGACCGGTTCACCAACAGTTCGCTCCCCGTTGTCGATCAGTTGCGCGATCGGTACCGCCCCGTGGTCGGTTGAAATTCCGCGATGGTGCGCGGTGGTCTATGACAACCTCGCGTCAGCCGCGGGCCATATCCACGAAGCGGCTGAGGTGCAGCTGGTGGGCGACAGTGATCGTCGCCGTCGGACCGTTACGGTGCTTGCCGACGATGAGGTCGGCCTCGCCGCCGCGGGGGTCATCGCGTTCGATGGCATCGGGCCGGTGAAGCAGGATGACCATATCCGCATCCTGCTCGAGCGATCCAGATTCACGCAAATCGGACACCATCGGTCGCTTGTCGGTTCGCTGTTCCGGACCACGGTTCAGCTGCGAGATCGCGATCACGGGAACTTCGAGTTCCTTGGCGAGTAGCTTGAGGTGACGCGAGAATTCCGAGACTTCCTGCTGACGCGATTCGACCTTCTTGCCCGAGCTCATCAGCTGCAGGTAGTCCACCACGACAAGTTTCAGATCATGGCGCTGCTTGAGCCGCCGAGCCTTCGCCCGAATCTCCATCATCGTCAAGTTGGGCGAATCATCGACGAACAACGGCGCCTCGCTGATCTCGCTCATGCGGCGAGCCAGCTTGGTCCAGTCGTCATCGCTCATCCGCCCGGACCGCATATCACCGAGCTTGATCTTCGCCTCGGCCGAAAGCAGACGCATCACGATCTCGGTGCGGCTCATTTCCAGCGAGAAAATAACGCTCGCCATACCGTGCTTGATCGAGCAACTCCGCATGAAATCCATTCCAAGCGTCGATTTGCCGACGCCAGGCCTGGCGGCAACAATAATCATCTGACCTGGGTGAAGACCGTTGGTGAGCTCGTCGAGTTCGGTGAAACCCGTGGGGACACCGAGGGAGATGCCGCCTCGGGAGGCGATGGAGTCGATTTCGTCCATGGTGGGCTGGAGGAGTTCTTCCAGCGGGGTGAAGTCTTCGGTGGTGCGGCGTTCGGTGACTTCGTAGATTTCGGCCTGGGCGCGGTCGACGACCTCGGCGACGTCTTGGCCGTCGGCGCCCGCGTAGCCGAACTGGACGATGCGGGTGCCCGCTTCGACGAGGCGGCGCAGGATGGCCTTTTCCGCGACGATTTCGGCGTAGAAGCCGGCGTTGGCGGCGGTGGGGACGGTTTGGGTGAGGGTGACCAGGTAGGGCGGGCCGCCGATGCGCTTGAGTTCGCCGCGGCGGTCGAGGCCCGCGGAGACGGTGACGGGGTCGGCGGGTTCGCCGCGGCTGTAGAGGTCGAGGATCGTGTCGTAGACGGCCTGGTGCGCGGGGCGGTAGAAGTCGCCGGGGCGCAGCACCTCGATCACGTCGGCGATGGCGTCCTTGCTCAGCAGCATGCCGCCGAGAACGGACTGCTCAGCGGCCATGTCGTGGGGTGGCTGACGGCCGAAATCCTCGCCGGGGGGTTCAGGGGTGAACTCCGTTTGCGCGCGGTCACCGGTGGTTGTCACCAGACGTCCTCTCTGCCCGCAGAACCGGGGGTTTCACATCGATGTACTCGTTGTACTCCCGGACACCGACACCTTTGTCAGCAATCGGTTGCCTGCGTGATTCCGGGGGCCGCGCGCAGGGCGATGCGACGAACCTAGGCGACGTTTTCGGGACTCGCCAACCCGACATGTGCACACAACTGTGGATAACTTGGGGGTAGTTCACCTGTTGTTGTGCACGACCTGTGGAAAACATGGGGAAAACCCAGGTCAGTGCGGTTAAACGCCCTGATAGACCAGGCTTTACCAAACTTCAGGCCTGTGGATGAAAGAAGTCTCGGCGTGTCGGCCGAGGTGAACGGCCGGGCGTGTTCGGTAAACAGCCGGTGGGCAGGGTATGACCGGAGTCACAAATCTCCCGGTCGGTTTCCCCGGTTATCCACAGGCGGCATAACGGGAGGTCACAGAGTTACCGACCGTGAGCCGCGCAACACGAACAGAAGAGGCCACAACAATGGCTACCGACCAGTTATCGGAAAATCGGCCTGAAAAAGGCAAGCAGAAACCACCCCTACGTAGACGCAGGGGTGGTTTCCGGCGAACTCAGTTCGCAGCAACCTCGAGGTTGAACTTCGCCACCACATCGGGGTGCAGGTGCACCGAGATGCCGTGCTTACCGGTCGCCTTGATGTGCGACTTCGGCAGCTCGATGGAGCGCTTGTCGACCACGGGGCCACCGGCCGCCTTGATGGCCGAGGCCACGTCGGTGGTGGTGACCGAACCGAACAGCTTGCCGCTGTCGGCGGTCTTCACGGTCAGCGAAACCGCGGCGAGGCCCTCGATGGCCTGCTTCAGCTCGTTGGCGTGATCCAGGTCGCGCACCTTGCGGGCGTCCTGGGCGCGACGGATTCCGTCGACCTGCTTCTGGGCGCCACGGGTGGCCTGGATGGCCAGACCGCGGGGCAGCAGGAAGTTGCGGCCGTAGCCGTCCTTGACCTCGACGAGGTCGCCGGGGGCGCCGAGGTTGTCGACATCAGCGGTGAGGATGAGCTTCATCTGTGTGACTCCCTTTCTCAGCGAGCGGTCGACACGTAAGGAAGCAGAGCCACCTCACGCGAGTTCTTGACGGCGACAGCGATGTCACGCTGGTGCTGCACGCAGTTGCCGGTGACGCGGCGAGCGCGGATCTTGCCGCGATCGCTGACGTACTTACGCAGCAGCGTGGTGTCCTTGTAATCGATATTGACGATTCCGGACTTTGCTTCCTTGCAGAAAGCGCAGGCCTTCTTCTTCAGTACCTTTTCGCGCGCGGGCGCTTTAGGCATGGTTTCTCTCCGTAGCTATGAGTGCCGTTCGATCAGAACGGCGGTTCGTCATCCATGCGGCCGCCGCCCCCGAAGGAGCCGGCCGCGGGCGCGCTACCCCACGGGTCGTCGTCGCCACCACCACTGGCATTGCTGCCTGCAGCGGCAGGACGTCCGCCACCGTTGTAGCCGCCTGCGTTGGACCCACCACCGGCATTGCCGGAACCACCACTGAAGCCGCCACCGCCGCCTCCGCCACCACGTCCGGCCTTGGAGACCTTCGCGGTTGCGTAACGCAGCGAGGGACCGACCTCGTCGACCTCGAGCTCGACCACAGTGCGCTTCTCACCCTCGCGGGTTTCGTAGGAGCGCTGCTTGAGCCGACCGCTCACGATGACGCGAGCGCCTCGGGTCAGACTCTCGGCGACGTTCTCGGCTGCCTCACGCCAGATGTTGCAGCGCAGGAACAGTGCTTCGCCGTCTTTCCATTCGTTCGAATTGCGATCGAACACACGGGGAGTCGACGCGACGGTGAAATTAGCCACCGCCGCACCTGCGGGCGTGAAACGAAGCTCCGGGTCTGCCGTCAAGTTTCCGATGACGGTAATGACCGTGTCGCCTGCCATGGGGTTCCTCCTGCTCGGGGGTGCAGTCCGCAATCTCGGGATTTGCGCACGAGCCTAAAGCCAAGCTCTGACACAAATGGTGAGAAGGGTGCGGACTACTTGTCGTTGCGCAGAACCTTGGTGCGCAGCACCGTCTCGTTCAGGCCCAGCTGGCGGTCGAGTTCGCTCACGGTGGCCGGGGTCGCGGTCAGGTTGACGATCGCGTAGATACCTTCGGCCTGCTTGGCGATTTCGTAGGCGAGCCGGCGGCGGCCCCAGATGTCGACCTTGTCGACGTTGCCGCCCTCGGTTTTGACGACCGTGAGCAGAGTATCCAGGGACTGCCCGACGATGCGCTCGTCCAGGCTCGGGTCGAGGATGACCATTACTTCATATTGACGCACGGACCAATCACCTCCTGTGGACTAGGAAACGGCCATGGACTCTCCATGGCAGGAGGGTTCGTTGCGTCAGCAACCCGCCAAGGCTACATGAGCGGGTAGTGACCAGCGAAATCGATGCCTGCCGTGCGATCGGGGCCGGTCCGCTTAATGTGTTGGACATGACCACCGTCGACCCGCGTCAGCGCGCAGCACGACGCAGCGCGACGCGGGCCGCGGCCTTGAGCGTCCTGGTGACGCTGCTGTGCGGACTCACCCTCGCCTTCGCCTATGCCAACAAGGCCCGCTGTGCCGGTGGCGCGATCGATGAGTCGGGTCGCAGCCTGGTTTTCGAGGAGCGCAAGGATTCCGATGTCTGCTATTCCGACATCCAATTCCTGTGGCTCGGACGCGATATCGACAATCACGTCTTCCCGTACGTGGACGGCGCCATCACCGAGGACGGCGCGCTCACCGGCGGTGCGGTGGAGTACCCGGTGCTCAGCGGGATGCTGATGTGGGTGGGTGCGATCGGGGTCGACAACGACGCCGATTTCCTGTGGCAGTCGGCGCTGCTGCTCGCGCCGTTCGCGCTGCTAACCGCCTGGATGCTGGCCAGAATCGCCGGCCCGCCCGCGCTGCTGTGGGCGATCGGTCCGCCGCTGGTTTTCTACGCCTTCCACAATTGGGAACTGCCGGTGGTGTGCACGGCGGTGGCGGCGGTCTACGTGATGACCATGCTGACCGGCCTGTCGGTGCGCACCCGAGGAATCATCGCCGCGGTGCTGCTCGCACTGGGTTTCTGTCTCAAGCTGTATCCGGGCATCTTCGTGCTCCCGCTCGCGATCTACGTGCTCACCGAGGGTGCCCCGCGCGATCGGCGCCGGATCGGTGAACTCGACGTGGCGGGCGCCGCGCAGACCCTGCTCGCCGCGATGGGCACGGTGGCGGCGGTGAACCTGCCGTTCATGCTGGCCGGACCGGAGGGCTGGCGCGCCTCGATCACCTTCCAGCAGTTGCGCCAGGCCGATATCACCACGAATTCGATCTGGTACTGGGGTCACCAGCTGATCTTCGGCCGCGACGCGGAGACGACGCAGACCTGGCACGACATGGTCGCGATCGCCTCGCCCGCCCTGATTTTCGGCGGTTTCGCATTAGCCATGTGGCTGGGCTGGCGACGCTGGACTCCCGATAACGCGTACCCGTGGGTGGGGGTGAGCGCGGCGATGCTGGCCGCGTTCATGCTGTTCCACAAGGTGCATTCACCCCAGTACACCCTGTGGATAATTCCGTTCCTGGTGCTGCTGGAGGTGCCGTGGTCGCTGGTCGCGGCCTATCTGGTGGCCGACGCGGCGGTGGGTGTTGGGGTGTTCCGGTACTTCGCCGCGCTGGGCGAGGGCGAGGGCGTGGAGCTGATGGAGGGCGTCGTCCAGTTCGGCGTCTGGCTCCGCACCGCGCTGTTGATCGCCCTGTTCTTCGTCTTCCTGCGGGCGCGAACCCGCACCACCGAGCCGGTCACCGCGCCGAGCCGTCAACTGCAACCCGCGTAAACCACAACGGCGGCGAATCCCGGAAAAGGGACTCGCCGCCGCTGTGGCTTGCCGATCAGCTGACCGGAGTGGATTCCTTGGCGTCGGCCACCGCGTCGGGCTCTGCCTTGCGGTTGCGGATGACGCTCGAGATGAGCGCCGCGCCGATGAACGCCACACCGATGAGGCCCGTGATGAGCTCGTTGACGTGCACGCCGATCGAAACCAGCAGGATCGCCGCCAGCGCACCGATCGCCCAGTGGGCGCCGTGCTCGAGGTAGACGTAGTCCGACAGCGTGCCTTGGCGAACCAGGTACACGGTGATGGACCGGACGAACATCGCACCGATCAGGCCGAGGCCCAGCGCGATGATGATCGGGTCGGAGGTGATGGCGAACGCGCCGATGACACCGTCGAAGGAGAACGAGGCGTCGAGCACTTCCAGGTACAGGAACAGGAAGAACGCGGCCTTACCGGTCGCCTTGACCAGCGTGGACGGGCCGCCCTGCGGTCCCTCTTCGAACTCCTCGGTGTGGAACATCGAACCGAGGCCGTCGACCAGGATGTAGACGATCAGGCCGAGCAGACCGGCGACCAGCACCGTCGAACGATCCTTGTCGGCGGCGAGGAACTCCGCGACCAGCACGAGGCTGGTACCGGCGACGACCACCGACAGCATGTCGAGCTTGCCGGCCTTCGCGAGGGGCTTCTCGAGCCAGCTGAGCCAGGTGATGTCACGGTCTTCGAAGATGAAGTTCAGGAACAGCATCGCGAGGAACATGCCACCGAACGCCGCGATCTGCGGGTGCGCGTCGGTGAGCAGCTTCTCGTAGCTCGGACTGCCGTCGGCGAACTCGAGCGCGTCGTTCGGCGGCGGGTTGAGGGCCAGATCGAAGGCCTCGATCGGGTTGAGTCCGGCGGTGACCCACACGATGGCGAGCGGGAACACCAGACGCATACCGAACACGGCGATCAGCACGCCGATGGTCAGGAAGATCCGCTGCCAGAACTCGCTCATCCGTTCCAGGACGGTGGCGTTGATGACGGCGTTGTCGAACGACAGCGAGACCTCGAGAATGCCGAGGATCGCGCACAGTGCGAGTGCGGTCAAGCCACCGTAGAGGTAGGCCACGACCAGCGAGACCACCGTGATGGCGATGGACAGGCCGAAGATGCGCGTTATCACGCGGAGGGACCTTTCTGTTTCGCACGAACAGGGGGCTCGATGTGTCGAGCCCCCTGTTCGAGATGACTACTAGACGTTGACGCCGTAGTCGCGGGCGATGCCGCTCAGGCCGGAGGCGTAGCCCTGACCGACAGCGCGGAACTTCCATTCTGCACCGTTGCGGTACAGCTCGCCGAAGACCATGGCGGTCTCGGTCGAGGCGTCCTCGGAGAGGTCGTAGCGAGCGAGCTCGGTGCCGTTGGCCTTGTTGACCACGCGGATGTAGGCGTTGCGCACCTGGCCGAACGACTGCGAGCGGGTCTCGGCGTCGTAGATCGAGACCGGGAAGAAGATGCTCTCGATGGTCGGCGGGGTGTTGGCGAGGTCGACGTCGATGACCTCGTCGTCGCCTTCGCCCTCACCGGTGGTGTTGTCGCCCTTGTGCTCGATGGCGCCCTCGGGGGACTTCAGGTTGTTGAAGAAGACGAAGTGCTTGTCCGAGACGACCTTCTTGTCGGCGCCGGTCGCGATGGCGCTCGCGTCGAGGTCGAAGTCGGTGCCGGTGGTCGTGCGCACGTCCCAGCCGAGGCCGACCGAGACCGCGGTCAGGCCCGGAGCCTCTTTGCTCAGCGAAACGTTGCCGCCCTTGGACAGACTGACACCCATGCGGGAATCCCTTCGGTTAGTCCGGTGTGTCGTTTCCCAGCATGTCCGAATCGCCGGGTACCGCTACGACAGTAATAGGTTTCGCGGATCTTGCGTAGGAACTGTCTGCAGCCCAGGTTAACGGGGGGAATCTCCTACCATCGACGGCAGTAGTGGGCGAACCGCAGCCGCGGTTCGGAAAGGGGACGTGCCGGTGACACCTCGCAGACGCGGATGGTTCAGATCGGGGGCTGATCATGAGTGGATCAGCGGGGCACGGGCCGCGACGTCGGCCGCCTTTCTGGACATGGATCGAAGGCAGTCGGCGGCGGAGGCGGGTGTGTCGGCAAGTGAGCAGGTCTATCCCGAGCGCCGGATCGGTGCGGTCTGGGAGCCGGTGCGGGCTCGTTGCTATGCGGCGGCGGGCGCGTATCTGAGTTTCACCGAGGAGCTCGACACCGCCGAGGCCACTGGTGGCCCGATCGCCGACGGTCCGGCCAGGGCCGACGTGCTGGTCCGGCAGCTGAACGACGCCGCGCGCGGGGTCGACGAGTTCTACAACGCCCACCGCAACGGCCTCGCCGAAGCCGCGACCGTGCGCGCGTCGGTGCCGCAACTGCTCACGCATGTGCGGGCCGAGGCCGAGCAGGTGCAAGCTGGCGCAGCGTCGTCGGAGTTCAGGAAGTATCCCTCCGTCGAGGGTGGTGTACGGAGACTGAATGAGGCTCTGATCACAGCTTCCTCGCTCGATCCGCGCACCGAGGTCGCGGGCGCGCGCGAGGCTGCGGGGCAGGTGCAGCAGGCCACCGCCGACTTGTCGAATGCGTTGGCGCAGGCCCCTTCTCGTGCCACCGCCGCGTCGAACGCGATCGCCTCGGTGACCACCCGTCTGGCCGCCGTCCGCAATCGTGCCGGGGCGCTCGGACCGGCATACTCCGCGCTCCTTCGCGAGTTCAGCGCTGCGAGTTCGGCGGACTTGACCAACAATGAGCGGGAAAGCCGTCGTGGCATGGACGCCGCCGACGAAGCGCTGGTCGGCGCGCGCGTCGCGGCAGCCGATCGTGATCCGGAGACCGCCCTTGACTTGACCGCCACCGCACGCGAGTACCTCGCCGAGGCCGAGCAGTTGGTCGACGCCGTCACCCGGCGCCTCGAATTGTTACGAGAGGTACGTAGCGACCCCGAAGTTCAGGCGCGCACCGTACGATTCCGGCTGCGGGACGCGCAGATGCTCGCGGTCGACCGAGGACTGGTCGCCGAGTGGGGCTCGGTTCTCGATGCACAAGCCGAACGCCTCGACCGCATCACTGCTGGACTGACGGGTCGTCATCCGGACTATTGGGCGTATGTTACGGAGCTGCGGACCGTCGCAGAGTTCATCGCCGGAGTGGTCGAGCGCATCAGAAAACACGTTGCCGAAAAGTAGAAATGACATGGGTCGACAGATGAGGTGGGGGGAATGACCGCAGGCTACGCCATCGCACCGGAAGTTTGCCTGCGCAAGCAGGCTCCGCTGCGCCATTTCCAGCAATTGCAGGGTCCCCGCAGACGGGAGTTGTTCCTGGTCGAACCGGAACCGATTCAGGGCCACGACGACCGGGAGCTGTTGGCGACCGCGCTCGGCGCGACCCTGTACGTGCCCGCGACCCGCCCCGATCTCACCGAGACGATCCGCAGGCGTGCCGCGCGCGGGGTGTGCTCGATGGTGATCGACCTCGAGGACGCCGTCGCCGACCACCAGGTGGAGGCCGCCAAGCAGCACGCGGTGGACACCCTCGACCTGCTCGCGCGCAGCTCCGACGCCAATCCGATGCTGTTCGTCCGGGTCCGTGACGCGGCCTCGGTGGGCGAGCTGGTCGCCGCGCTCGGCCCCGGTGCCGACGTGCTCACCGGGTTCGTCTTCCCCAAGTTCGACGCCGTCACCGGGCCCGCCTACCTGGCCGCCCTCGACGACGCCAACCGCGTGCTCGGCCGCCCCGTCTACGCGATGCCGGTGCTCGAATCGGCGAACCTGGTGCACCGCCAGACCCGCGACGAGCAGCTCTCGCGCATCGCCGACATGCTCGCGGGCCATCGCGAGCACCTGCTGGCCGTGCGGATCGGCGCCACCGACATGTGCTCGACCTTCGGCATCCGGCGCGACCGCGACCTCACGATCTACGACGTGCGGGTGATCGCCGACGTGATCGCCGACATCGTCAACTACCTCGGCCGCGTCGACGGCACCGGTTTCATCATCACCGGCCCGGTGTGGGAGTACTTCGCCGATCACGAGCGGATGTTCCGCCCGCAGCTGCGCAGTGCCCCGTTCGAGGAATCCGACGCGGTGAAGTTCCGCCAGTACCTGGTGAGCCGCGACCTCGACGGCCTGCTGCGCGAGATCACCCTCGACCGCGCCAACGGCATCCAGGGCAAAACGGTGATCCACCCCTCGCACGTGCCTGTCGTGCACGCGCTGCAGGTGGTGACCCACGAGGAGTACGCCGACGCGCTCGACATCCTGGCCGCCGATGTCGGTGGTGTGGCGGCCTCGGAGTACCGCAACAAGATGAACGAGATGCGCCCACACCGCAGTTGGGCCCGCCAGACGCTGGTTCGGGCCCGTGCGTTCGGGGTCGCGAACAAGGGAGTGTCTTTCGTGGACTTGCTGACAGCGATGATCGCCGAATGAGTGCGGTCGAAATGCCTTGGGCGACGGTGAATCTCGGTATCGAGCTGCATCACGGTGAGTCCTTCGCCGCGCGCTCGGCCGAGGAAGCCGTGCCGGGTGAAGGGTTGTCCGCCGAAAACGTGCTGACGGGCGAGCTTTCGATCGGTGCGCTGGTGCAGCCGGGTCTGCGCCGCAATCCGCGCCGGGCGCATCTGCTGGTGTCCACGGTGTTGGGCAAGCACCTGCCGACCGACCCGCGCATCGTGATCGGCGCGGGCAACCGCCTGGGTGATCTCGTGCGCGAGGTGCTCGGTGATCGTGAAGCCGTCGTGCTCGGGTTCGCCGAGACCGCAACAGGTTTGGGCCACTGTGTGTCCGCGCGGATCGACGCGGGCTGCTACCTGCACTCCACCCGTAGACACGAGTCCCGTGCGACCACGCTGACCGGATTCGAAGAGGGCCACTCGCACGCCACCTCACACCTGCTCCAGCCCGCGCCCGCCGCGATCTTCGCCAACGATCTGCCGCTGGTGCTGGTCGACGACGAGATCTCCACCGGCGACACCGCCATCGACGCGGTGCGCGCGTTGCACGCCTTCGCGCCGCGTTCGCACTACGTGCTCGCCTCGCTGGTGGATATGCGCACCCCCGCCGATCGGATCAAATTCGAAGCTGCCGCAGCCGAACTCGGTGCGCGTATCGACACGGTCTGCCTGGCATCGGGTCGCGTCGACCTGCCCTCCGGTCTGATCGACACCGTCACCGACCTGCCCGACCCACAGTTGAATCCGGCAGCGCCCCAGCCAGGTTCGTACGGCCGGATCGAATTGACCTGGCCTGCGGACGTTCCCGAGGGTGGCCGCCACGGCGCCCTGCGTTCGGACAACGCGGCCTTCGATGTCGCGCTGAAATCCATCGCTGTCGAGGTGAACTCGCGCCTCGATGCCGAGTTCGCGGGTCGTCCGGTGGTCGTCATCGGCCACGAAGAACTCATGTACCTGCCCCTGCGCCTTGCTGCCGACCTGGCTGACGCGGGCACCCCCACCCGTTTCCAAACCACCACCCGCTCACCGGCATACGTCCTCGACGAACCCGGCTACCCCCTCCGCCGCGGCTTCCGTTTCACCGCCCCGGAACCCGACCCCACCGCGCAGCGTTACCTCTACAACGCCCAGTGGCCCGAGGCCGATCCCGTCCTGCTGGTCGTCATCGATCCCCCTGCCGACACCCCCGAACTCGTCGCCCCCGGCGGCCTGGTCGATGTGCTCACCGCATCGGGCGCCGACGTGCTGATCGCGGTGCTCCCCGGCGCGGATCCCCGTGCGCTGCGCACGAGCCGGACCGCTGAGCCGGTAGCGGTGAAAGCATCGTTGTCGGCGCCGCACAGCGATGCCGCAGACATCGCAGGCCACGCAGATTCGGCAGGCCGTCAAGTTTCGGCGGCACGTACGGATACGACTGCGGCGGCAGATTCGGCAGAGCTGGACGGCGTCGCGGAATATGGCGTCGGCGGTAGCCCACTTCCATCGGCCCTACACGGCCCCGAGTTCGGTTCCTATGCGCCCGAGGATGTTTCGTGGCTGCTCAAGGATCTCTCGGAAGCCGACCTCGAGGCCGACATCGCCGAACGCGAGCAGCGCATCCAGGCCGGCGTCGCCCACTACGCCGAGTCGCTGCCGGTCGAGTTCCAGCCGGATGCCGAATACCGCGAGCTCTTCGATCGCGTACTGGCCGACAGCGCCGAACGCCTGGCGCTGGCCGTCGCGACCGTCGCCGAACTCGTCGTCGCCGAACGCGGTGAGAACGTCGTCCTGGTCTCGCTGGCCAGGGCGGGCACCCCCGTCGGCGTGCTCATGCGCCGCTGGCTCACCAGCGGTATCGGCCGCGCACCCCTGAACATCCCGCACTACGCAGTCTCGATCGTGCGGGACCGCGGCATCGATGCGGTGGCGTTGGATTATCTTGCCCACCACCACGATCCGTCCTCGATCGTCTTCGTCGACGGCTGGACCGGCAAGGGCGCGATCACCCACGAACTCACCGCGGCCCTCGACGCCTATCACGCGGCGGGCGGCGCCAGGTTCAACGACGAGCTCGTGGTCCTGGCCGACCCCGCCAACTGTGTGCGCACCTACGGCACCCGCGATGACTTCCTCATCGCCTCGGCGTGCCTGAATTCGACTGTCTCCGGGTTGGTTTCACGAACCGTCCTCAACGACACCTACATCGGCCCCGGCGAGTTCCACGGCGCCAAGTTCTACCGCGACCTGATCGACGCCGACGTCTCGAACAAGCTGATCGACACCGTCACAGCGGCTTTCGCGACGATCAGCGACAAGGTTCCCGCCGCCGTCGCCGAGATCCAGAATTCCGACCGCACCCCGGACTGGTCCGGTTGGGCCTCGGTGGAGAAGGTCCGTGCCGAATATGGCATCAGCACAGTCAATTACGTGAAACCCGGCGTCGGCGAGACCACTCGCGTGCTGTTGCGCCGGGTACCGTGGCGGGTGCTGGTCCGTGAGGCAGATGCACCGGAGCACGCCCACATCCGCCTGCTCGCTGCGGCGCGCAATGTCCCGGTGGAAGTGGTCCCCGACCTGGCCTACTCCTGCATGGGCCTGATCAAGGAGCTAGCCCGGTGACCGCCGAGTCCCTGTTCGCGACCGATCTCGATCGGACGATGATCTTCTCCCGCAACGGTTTCGGCGGTGCCGAGGTGCCGATGGAATGTGTCGAGTACTACGCGGGCGAACCGCTGTCGTACATGACGATCACCGCCATCGCCGCCCTGCGCGAGCTGGCCGCGATCGCCCCGGTGATCCCCACGACCACCCGCACGATCGAGCAGTTCCAGCGCATCACCCTGCCGGGCGCGCCGTGGCGCTACGCGATCACCAGCAACGGCGGCAACATCCTCGTCGACGGCATCCCCGATCCGGCCTGGCGCGTCGCCATCGACGACCAGGTCAACGCGTCGGGCGCCACCCTCGCCGACGTCGGCGCCGAATTACGTTCCCGCATCGATGATTCCTGGGTCACCAAGTACCGCGAGGCCGACGAGCTGTTCTGCTACCTGGTGGTCCGCCCGGACGAGGTCCCCACAGGCTTCCTCGCCGAATGGGACACCTGGTGCCGCGCCAACGGCTGGTCGGCCTCACAGCAGGGTCGCAAGATCTACACGATGCCCGATGCCGTCTGCAAAAGCCTCGCCGTCGCCGAGGTCCGCAAAAGGCTCATGGAATCAGGTGAATTAGCCAGCGGAGCAACATTGTTCACCGCAGGCGACGGCGCACTCGATGCCGAAATGCTGAAGGCCGCCGACGCCGCGATCCGCCCCCGGCACGGCGAACTCGAAGAGTTGAACTTCACCGCGCCCAACCTGACCATCACCACGGCGACAGGAATCCTCGCAGGCGAGGAAATCCTCGAGTGGTTCGCGGCGCAGCGCGCGACAGTACTGGCGTAGAACAGCGAAAACCCGGGCACCGCAACGGTGCCCGGGCTTCCCCGAATCAGTAGTGCTGCTGCTGACCGGCCAACTGCTGCGCGATCACACCTTGAATCCGCTGCAGCCCGCCGACGGTGACACCGCTCTGCAGCTGCCCCTCGATCGTGCGCACCAGCGCGTTGTCGCTCATGATCTTCTCGGTCGACTGGATCAGCACAGTGCCCGCACCGGTGAAGTCGAACTGCCTTTCCTCACCGGAGTTGGCGCCCATCCTGGCCGCACCCGCCGCCAGGAAGCTGCCGATCCAACCCTGGTCGTAATGGTGGCTGGGGGAGGGGCAATCCGCCCAGCCCACAAGCGATTCCGGGTCCACGCGCAGCGGCGGTTCGGCGAACATGACCGGCCCGTTGGACGACGCCAGGAACTTCCCGGTACCGATCAGCGTGAGGAACCCGGGCACGATCGACTGCTTCAACGCCAGACCCGGCTCGAAGGCCAGCAGGTTCGCACCACGGATGGTGAGGTTGCCTTCTTCGAGGTCATAGGAATTGATGTCGTAGCCGCGGTCGCCGATGATCAGCTTGCCGTGACCCTGCGCCACCACATAGTCGCCCGCGAACAGCGGCGCCGAGAACTGGCTGCTCACCATGTGCATCAGACCGCCCTGCAGCCCGTGCGTGAGCATCTGGAACTCGATCTGCCCGTAGTAGGCGATCATCGCGCCCTTGCGCATGAACCACGGACCGGTCAGGTCGATGCAGTAGGCGTAGCTGTTGCCCGGAATGTTGTCGCTGGCACCGAGATTCGCCGGTGAGAGGAGTTCGGTCATCGGTTCACAACTTCTCTTCGGAGGCCTGCACGTACACCACACCCTGTCCGTGGCAATGCAATTGCATCGCCTCGCCCGCGCCGCGACCCACCGCGTCGCGCCAGCTCATCGCCGATTTCAATTCGGTCTGCACATTGCCGTACGCGGCGACGAACGCCTGCGGGTCGACAACGATCGGATTCGGCCCGCCCACTTGCAGTTCCAGGAATCCGCCGTGCGCGAGCAGCACCGCCGAACCCTGTCCGCTGAGCTGCGTGGTGAACATGCCGGTGCCGGTCGCGACACCGGCGGCGGCACCGCGCAGCGCGCCCATCAGGCCACCACCGCCACCGCCACTGCCACCCGAACTCGCCACGGAGACAACGGAAGCCTGCAAACCGGCCGACTGCGCGAGCAGCCGCGAGGCCTCGGCCCGCAACACCGCGCCCGGCTGCATCTGCACCACGTGCACCTCGAGCCCGGCGAATCCGTAGTGGACCTCACCGTTGCCCTGCGCCAGCATGGTCCGCTCGTGCTCACCGGCCATCATCTGCCCGGCCATCCGCATCAAACCGCCGCCGCCCATACCCTGACCGGCGCCGGGAATCTGATGCGGCGCGAACGCCACCTGACCCGTATAGAAGAGCATCGCGCCGGAGCGAGCGACAACGCCACCCGCCTGCCCGACATTGACCTTGACGACCTTGCTGTTGACCTTCTCGAACATCGCCCGCCCTACCGTTCCGCCGGCTGGATCAGCACGACGCCCTGGCCGTCGAACCGCAGCGAGAACGCCTCGCCCGCATCCTGACCGACCATCGTCCGCCAGGAAACATCGGTGATGAACGACTGATTGAGATTGCCGCGCGAGGCGACGAAAGCGTCGGGATCGACGATCAGCGGATACTGCGGTGTCACCTCGAGGTGAATCAGCGGCCCACCGGCCGACAGCAGCGCCACCTGACCCTGCCCACTCACCGTGGTGGTGAACAGTCCGGCACCCGACGACATCCCGCCGACCCCGGCGAACCGCACATCGGTGCGCAGATTGCCCGCGAAGGCGAGCAACTGCTGCGACTCGACCTGCAACGTCTCGTTGTTCAGATTCACCACGGTGACGTTCTGCCCGTTCACTGCCAGGAAAACGCGCCCGTTGCCGTTGCATTCCATCAGTGACAGTTTCTCGCCGGTGGCGCGGCGCTTGAGGCCGTTGAGCACGCCCTCGCCGCCGCCGAACCCGGCCGATTTGAACTGCACGTTGCCTTCGTAGGCCACCATCGAGCCCGAGATCGCGCGAATACTTGTTCCCGCGAGCTGCGCCTCGATCACCTTCTTCGATTGTTCGAACAATTGCGCCATGTCAGGTGCGTGGCCCCTCTGCGAAGGCGGATTCTCCGCCGGTTGTGACTGCGACGTCACCCTAACCGATCAGGCGAAAGTACGCCCGAGCCACAGAGCCCGGACGCATGCCGCCGGTTTCTCGTAGAGTGGCAGGCACTGCTGTGGAACCACCCACCAAACGACAAGCTGCATTCGGCAAGAAGGGTCTAACTTGTCTGCAACACTCGCCAAGGGCCAGAACGGCCCGCTGGCCGTCAGCGACGTGGTGATCTCGCTCCAACTCACCGCTCCGGCCGACCTGTCCGCGCTGCTCGTCACCGAGCAGGGCAAGGTCCGCACCGACGCTGATTTCGTCTTCTACAACCAGCCGAGTGGGCCGGGTGTGGATCTGCGCCCCGGACCCGCGGGTCAGCCTGCCTCGCTTGCTGTTTCGCTCCCTGCGGTGCCCGCCGACATCGATCAGATCCGCGCGGTAATCACCCTGGACGATGCGACCAGCAACTTCGGCCGCTCCGCCCCGCCCACCGCGATCGTCTCCGACGCCTCGGGCAACCAGCTGTTCAGCTATACGATCGAGGGCCTCGACGCCGAGTCGATCGTGATCGCGCTCGAGCTGTACCGCCGTCAGGGCAGCTGGAAGGTGCGCGCGGTCGGCCAGGGTTATGCCGGTGGTTTCGCCGCGCTGGTCACCGATCACGGTGTGCAGGTGGATGATTCGCCCGCGCAGGCCGCTGCGCCGCAGCAGGCTCCGCCGCCGCCCGCGCCGAGCTACCCGCAGCAGGCCGCACCCGCCTACGCGCCGCCCGGAGGTGGTTACCCGCCACCGCCCGCCCCGGCCCAGCAGCCGGCCGGTGGTTACCCGCCGCCGCCCGGACAGGGTTACCCGCCGCCCGCCCAGGGTGGTTACCCGCCGCCCGCGCCGCCGCAGCCGGCCGGTGAGATCAGCCTGAGCAAGGATCGCCCGGTCAGCCTGCAGAAGGGCCAGCGCGTCACCCTGCGCAAGGAGGGCGGCGCCGCGCTCACCTTCGTGAAGATGGGCCTCGGCTGGGATCCCGTGCGCACGCGCGGAATGTTCGGCAACCGCACCGTCGACATCGACCTCGACGCCTCGGTCTGCCTGTTCGCCGACCAGAACCTCGTCGACGTGGCCTACTACGGCCAGCTGTCGTCGAAGGACGGTTCGGTGCGCCACCAGGGCGACAACCTCACCGGCGAAGGCGATGGCGACGACGAGATGATCCTCGTCGACCTCACCAGGATCCCCGCCCACATCACCACGCTGCTGTTCATCGTCACCTCGTACAAGGGCCATTCCTTCGAACAGGTGCAGAACGCGTTCAGCCGCCTGATCGACGGCACCACCAACGGCGAACTCGCCCGCTACACCCTCGCGGGCGGCATGCCGTTCACCGCGATGGCGATGGCCAAGGTGTACCGCGTCGGCGCCGACTGGAAGATGCAGGCGCTCGGCGAGGGCTTCAACGCCAAACACCCCGGTGAAGCGGTGCCGCAACTCGGCCGATTCCTCGGCGGTAACTGATACACGCACAACACAGCTACACGCACAACACAGCGCAATAGGGGCTAGCGACAGTGATTCACCTGAAGGCCGGGCAGAACGCTGCTCTCAACGCTGATTCCGTGCGGTTCACCGCGCAGACCACCGGCGCCGTCGAGTTCGGTGCGCTGGTGGTCGGCGAGGATCTGCGGGTGCGCGACGAGCACGATCACGTGTGCGCGTCGCGGCCCGCCGCCCCCGGGGTGAGCTTCGCGGGGGCGGCGGTGGATCTGACGTTGTCGCAGGTGCGCGCCGACGCTCACGCCGTGCTGTTGTTCGTCGCGGCCGGTCAGACACTCGGCGCGGTCACGGCGTCGCTGTTCGAAAATGGCAGTCCCACTGCGGAATTCGTCATCGCACCGACTGCCGGTGAGAGCGCGCTGATCTGCCTGGAGGTGTATCGGCGCGCGGGCGGCTGGAAGTTGCGCGCCCTCGGCCAGGGCTACGCGGGTGGCTCGACACAGTTGCTGACCACCCACGGCATCTCGGCGCCTACACCGGCGCCCGCCCCGGCGCAGGCGTGGCAGCCTGCCCCGTTGGCGCCGCCGAGCGCACCGACGGAGACGGTCGCGAGACCCGTTCCCGCCTCGGGCATTCCGCTCGAAGTCGACCACGGCCTGCAACGCATGTGGATGATCTTCGAAGACGCCGCCCGCTCAGCTGCCGCACTGCTCTCGGCCCGTGACTACGCGGCCAAACGCCTGGATCAGGAACTGTCGGAAGCGGTGTCGAACCCGGCCACCCGCAACACCCCCGCCGCCGATGCGGCCCGCACCGCCGCCCAGCGCCGCCACGACGACCTCGTCGCGGTCGCCGACGCCAACCACCGCCGCGACAGTGACCAACTCGGCCACGAGATCGCCGAAGCCGACGCCGCCATGCCCGCCGCACTGGCCTCCTGGCTGGCGCCCGCCTGGACCACCCGCGCCGCCCGCAGCGACGGCATCCGCCTCGGCGAGCTCTACGCCCTCGACCGCGGCGGCCTTCGCGTGCCGTATTGCGTTCCGGTGCCGCTGAATCGGCCCCTGTGGGTCGACACCGAATCCTCCGCCGCCGCCTCCCGCGTGGTCGGCGCCCTGCTGGCCCGCCTCGTCGCCGCCATCCCCGACCGGCCGACCAAGGTCGACCTGATCGACCTCAGCGCAGGCCTACGCGCCCTCGCCGCCCCCCTTGCCCCCCTGCTGGCGGGCCCGGTGATCACCGACTACAGCGAAATCTCGCCCCGCCTCGCCGAACTGGCTCACGCGGCCGAACTCGCCGAAATCGCTTACAACAGCGGCCAAGCCGTCCCCCCGACCGAACACCGCATCCTGGTCGCGGCCGACTTCCCGCACGGCTACCAGTCCAGCGACGTCATCCGCCTGGGCCAGCTGATGGTCCGCGGCGACCTGATCGGCCTGTCCCTGGTCATCGTCGGCAGCGGCAGCGCCGAATCCGGCGACGGCCCGGTAGACCTCCTTGCCCAATCCTGCCGCCACCTCCCGACAATGCCCGGCACCCCCCTCTTCGACCCCTGGACCGGCAACGCCTGGGAACTCGACCTCGACATGCTCCCCGCCGAACCCGAACTCCAGGCCCGCTACCTGCGCATGTGAGCGAGAGTTCCGACGAGTTCGGTTCGCTTACGCCACACCGATATTCTGCTCGATCGGTTGTCGGAGTCGGCGGCGATTTGTGCTGTGAGCAGCACTGATCTGTCTGCCGTTGACGGATGCCACGGCCTGATCGATAATTGATCAATCGGGCCGCGCTGTGCCCAATTCTCCTGCACCCCAGTAGTTCTCCATGTACGACTGCTGGTTTGGCAGACGTTGATCCTGCGCGCAAGCGGTCCGACCCCGCAGCGATCTTCCATTGATCGGCAGCCGACACGGCGCCGTCGGTGTTGTTGATTCTGCCCATCCCGCCTGGTGTCGGACGTCGCCCTGTCCTCGAAATAGACAGGGCAGCTGCATAGTTCACGACCCTTCGGGTTACCGCCATTATCCACATCACGTTTGAAGCCCCGGCTGATCAGCCGGGGCTTTTTCGTGCCTGCACCCAGGAGGATCCCGTGTCGAAAACGGATCACCTCGCCCCACGCTCGTCTCCGCCCGTGCCATCTCGACCGCACCGTCGATCCCGCTGCCCAGCTGCGGCAGTGCGATGACAACCGCACCGGAATGGGTGTCCCGTGGTATCGCGTGGCGAGCGTCATTGACACCGGCCAAGACAGAGTCTCCCGCGGAGAGCGATACGAAGCCGCGCGTATTCAACATTTCCGTATCGTCCCCAGCCGACGCCGCACGGCAACTGAATCGGATCTGGAACGGACGAAAGCTATTCGACGACGCGCGGCAATCACCCTTACAGGCCGACGCCATCGACGCCCCATTCGACCTCCCCGTGCAGCGGGAGACGGATGCGCAATCGGACCCGAATGCGAAGGAAAACCTGGCCAATAAACTGAAGGAACGGCCTAGAGCCACCGACACGCCATCGAGCACCCCGCCGCCACCCGGGTTTCAGACCTCAACTCCTGCCAACAGCGGCGAGTCGAGCACCCCAACGCCTTCGACGTCGAATCCGACCCCGGTCCCCCTCCAGGATCTAGGAATCCTGCCAGGTGGGCAGTACCCCGCGACCGAGATGAATTTCCCGGTGCTGGACCCGGAGTCGATGATGCCAGTTGTGGTGGCGACGACCCTCGGCAGCGGAGGCTCGCTCACCCAGGAATCGAGCACGTCGAACGGGGTCACGGTCACCGAGACGACCGCAAAGGTTCCCGGCCGGGATCCGATAGTGACGACGACGATCAGTGACGGCCCCGCGATCGAGGCAGTCGTCGAATGCACGGTGCCCGTTCCTCTTACCGCGCCCGGGGTTGTTCCCCCGTCGATCACGCACCCGGAAACAATCTTCCGAACCAACTCGAGCTATTCGAGTCAGCAGCTAGAAGCGGATCTGCGGGCCTTCGATGCCGGCCGCCCCGTGTGGGCAGGCCCAAATCGGCCGGCCGATTACGAAGTGGCACGGGCCCGGCTGGCGGCGGCGATGTATACGCCGACTGAACAGTTCAACGATCTGGTCTGGGCACAGCACGAGCCCCGCAACCAAGCGGAGACCGAGGAACGGTTCGCCGCCCTGCAGAGGCTCAACCAAGCCGGAATTCCGTGGCTGGATCCCACTATCGAAGAATGGGTCGCCGCCCGACAAATTACGACGATCGCGGAGGACCCTTTCGCCAAGGTCGACAACACCCGACCCGCGATGTACAGCCCCGCGGAACTGCGTCAACAGGCTCTCGAAGCCAGCCGGACTGCGCTCACACTCAATGACCTGAAGCAGGGTATCAACGGTTTCCTCGTAGATTCGACGGTCGGCCCGGCCATCGTTCTCTGGGACGCCGCGCACGACCGTGGTGATCACAGCGCAGCGGAGATCACCTGGGCAGCAGCTGAGCTCGGCATCAACGTGGCGTCGATCTTGCCGGGACTCGGCACTCTCACCGGCGCTGCGGCAAAGGCGGGCCTGCGCCGGATCGCACCGAAGATTTGGGATGCGATGGCCACGGCCGACAATGCCGTGGATGCGACCAGGATCGGCAGGGCGGCACACGAGCAGCAACTGACAGACGCTGTCAACAACCACCGCCGGCGACCGGTCGCCGACGGGGAGGTACCGAGAACCCCCGACCCCACACCCGCACCTCGGCCGAACAACCCAGTCACGCCTACGCCACATACCCAGGGCACACCGCCGACCAGACCGTTACCGCTCGAGGACCAGACCACCCGACTGCCCGTTCGCGATGGTGGCGATGCTCCGCCAGCGAGCACCTTCCGACCAGACCCCGAAGTTCCGCCCTACTCACCGTTCTCTCCCTACCTGAACCCAGGCCGTTTCGACGACCTCAAAGCAGCGGCAATCCGCTTCTCCGACCGGGTATGGGATTGGGGCCAACGCCAGTTCGACCTGAGCCCAGCTGGCGTAACTGCGAACAACAGCCAAGCCACATTCTCGATGTCGATCTTCTCCGCCTCGTCACGCCTGCCCTCGGCTCCCCTACGGCCGGGGCTGATTCCCCGGCGAGGATTGCCGCCAGCGCCGTTGCGCGACAGTGCTGGACAACTCCGTCCCAGAGCGTCCGGGCCGCCTCTGCGACTAGACTTCAACTACGGTACAAGGCCGAGCGTCAGGGGCAAACCGCAGGAAATGGTCGATCAATTGACGGGCCAGATCGACGGATTGAACAACCTGACTGCTGCGGAGGTGTTACATAATCTCAGCACGGTGCGGCGCAGAGGTATAGCTCAGAAGAAGGCACGAGAAGAATATGAAATACTGGCTACCGAGCGTGAGATAGAAAACGCCAAGCGGTTGGCTTTGCTAAATCCTGATGCATTGAACGGTATGACGCCTGTTGCCTATGCCAAGAAGTTGGTGAAGGATCGAATGGAGGGTATGGCGGCACTGCATGAACCGGATATTATTGCTGGCGGTGCGGATGTTATCCGACGCGATTCAAACGGATTGCCGGTACTTGGTGACAGGGGTGTAAATTCTTCGATTGGAAGTCAGTGGAGTCACGGCAACGGCGATGCTGTGCGTAAATATGCGGAAGAATTAGTAGCTGCTGGAAAGGGGCACGAACTAATGAATGTGGTATGGCGGTTGAATCCTTGAAAAATATCGGATTGGAGCGAGTATTAGCTGACCTGGGTGACCCGTATATGACTGTAGAGGCAGATGTGGATGCAGTCGATCAATATGTGGGTATGGTCCCTGATCTGCTGCTGGACGTATGGCGTACGGTGGGGTTTTCTGGATATGCGGGGGGTCTCCTATGGCTCTGCAACCCAGCTGAATGGCAGCCTGCGGTCGATGATTGGATATCTGGTCTCGACATGCCATTTTATGATGAGTGGGTGCCTTTCAAGCGCACGGCATTTGGTACGATGACGATGTGGGGGAAGATGACTGGAAAGAGCCTCACGATTGTCCCGCAAGAAGGCTTCATAATTCCAGTCGATCGGTCTGGCGACATGGTCGATGAGATCGATGTTATTATGCAAATTCTGGCAGCCTTAGATTCTGATACTGAGATGCTGGATACAAAAGGGGACGATGATAAACCGATGTTCCAGCGCGTACGTAAGCGTTTGGGAGGTCTCGATGCCTCCACTATGTACGGCTGCGTCCCTGTGGTTGGTCTGGGGGGTTCTTTCACTCCACGTGGAATGGGCATTGTAAAAGCGGTGGATCATGTGCGTTTTCTGAGCACGGTGACACCACGTCAGGTGATGAACTGGAAGTTCTGAACGGAGTCTCTGGACAGGCGCGGATCGGGTCTATGCCGGTGGCCGCTGGTAGGCCTCGATCGTGGCCTTGCTCGTGCTCGGGTTCTGTAGGACCAGTTCCCACGGGCCAGAGTTGATCTCGAAATCCTTGCCGAACCCGAGCCACTTACCCGCCAGCCGGTTGCCGGTCGGATCGGCGAGCAGTTGGAGCGCACCGTGGTACCGGGCACCGTGGTAGTAGCCCTCCACCGCAGTCCGCTCGGCCCAGGTGCCCGTGGCGACGTTGCTGTCGAGGGTGAGGTCCAGCTCAATCGTCGAGGGCGACGAGCCGGGCAGACTGCGGACGGTGACCTGGCTGCCGTGCTGGAGCACGACGGCGTAATGGGCGACGGTGAACGACGAGTCGCGCCCGCTCGAGTAGTACTCGTAGCGCGAGAGCCACACCCCCGAGAAGTCGCCGACCGTCCGGACCGGGGTCGACGTCGAGGGGGTAGGCATAGCGCCGATCGGCGATTCGACCTCGTGACTGTGGTCGAACTCCCCGCGGATGTCACGCCCGGCGCGCACCGTGCCGAACCCGAGCGTTTCGATGGGTAGTCCCATGACTCGTTCGAGGGCGCGGGCGTGACTCGGCCGCGGTTGGGTGGTTTCGCCGGATTCCCACCGCTGCACAAGCCGTTTCGTGGCGCTGGTGCACCCGGCGTCGCGCAGCGCGCGGGCAAGGTCGTCCTGACTCATGATCCGGGCCGTACGTGCGGCGCGGAGTGCCGTGTTGGGGTTGGTCCGCATGATGCAACGGTAACCCGAATGACGCCGAAATGTCGCCCCTAATATGTGCCGATTGACGTCCCCGCCGTCGTCGCGCGAACACATCGGGCAGCGGCAGTGTTGGCGGTGCTCCCTGGCGTCGGGTGGCGGCGATATCCCCGGCGCCAGGGGAGCACCCAACCCGAACAACAGAGGACGAATCATGTGGGGACAGAAGGCAATACCGCCGCAACTGACGGTGCACGACATCGCCGCACGGTTGGCACAGGAGGCAGAGCAGCAGTGCCGGCCGTCGCCGGTGCTCGATCACTGCGCGCCGCGGGAAATGCTCACCGAGGTCCAGGCGCACACGGTCATGCAGACACATCGTGCGTGTGAGCGGTGGCTGTGTCCGCGCAAGGCATCGGCGTGGAACCTGCTGGTGCAGGCGGGACGCATCGTTCCGCGACCGGCGAACGGGTCGATGTGATCGGCGATGAGAGCCAGGTCAGTTCAGTACGGATACCGGGCGTGAGCTGATCGTGGCCTGTTTCGGGCGGAGGAATTCGGGGAGCCAGGGTAGGAGGGGGTCGAGGGCTCGGTCGAGGAGGCCGCCTGCTGGGTCGTCGACGAAGTCGCGGCGGACTATGTCGTGCTGGGGGCGCAGGATTTCGTAGACGATCAGGGCGCAGAGGCCGAGGACTGCCAGGTCGCGGAGGACGACGGTGCCGGTGAACCACTGTTCGGGCAGGCCTTTGCTGTCCTCGCCGAGGTAGTAGTACATGCGTGGTACCCAGACCAGGGCGTCGATTGTCATCCACGCCAACAGGATTCGTCGGTGCGGGAGCGCGAGGACCGCGAGGGGAACCAGCCACAGCGAATACTGGGGGCTCCACACCTTGTTCGTCAGCAGGAAGGCCGCGACGACCAGGAAGCACAGCTGGGTCAGGCGGGGGCGGCGTGGAGCGGTGAGGGCCAGGTAGGCGATGCCCGCGCAGGCGGCGGCGAAGGCCACCAGCGAGACCGTGTTCAGGATGGTCGGCGGCACACCGTGCGGGAGGGGACCGTCGAAGCCTTCCCAGCCGGTGAACGAGGTGATCACGTTGTAGATCGAGTCGGGGTCGGCGTGCCGAGTGGTGTTGAGCCGGAAGAACTCTCGCCAACCGTTCGGATACAGCGCCGCGATCGGCAGGTTGACCGCCGCCCAGGTGCCCACCGCGGCGACCACGGCGAGGGTGGCGGCACCGAGCGGACGTAGTGCGAAAACCTGTGTTCTGGCCGGTGTTTCACGCAGCCAGGTCTTGGCGGCATCGAGACTGTCGATATCGCGCAACCGCAGCCCGCCCTGTGCGGCAGGCTGACGCCGCATCGGATCGATCCGCAAGCACAACACCACGATCGGCCCGAGCAGCAACAGCGGATACAGTTTCGCCGCCCCACCGAGCCCGAGCAGCACCCCGGCCAACCCCGGCTTACGCCGCGCCCACGCCAACAACCCGGTAGCCGCGAAAGCCGTTGCGAGAGCGTCGAAATTGGTGAAGATGTGCACGATCACCAAGGGCGACAACGCGATCAGCGCCACATCCCACACTCGCCGCCCCGCGAGTCGCGACGACGCCCACACGGTGATCAACCAGCCCACCGCGAGCCCGAGCGCGACTACGTTGAAATACACCACCACCGACATCGCACCTGGCACCGGCAGGTGATCCCAGACATTGCCGATCTGCATCGCCACGTACTGGTACAGCCCCGAAAGTACCGGGTACTCCATGTATCTGGTCTCGGTGCCGCCGTCGGGCGTCGACTCGGTCCATGACTTCTTGTACGGGAACGCGCCCTCGTTGAGCCGTTCGGCGCCGTAGAGGGGCACGGTGTCGGAGTAGCACATGGCCACGTACTGGCGGCCGTTGTTCCAGTCGAGCATGACCCCGCCGTTGCCGTCGCTGGTCTGCTGGATGCAGGGCGCCTTGGCCGTCCAACCCAGGGCGAGGAAGATCACCGTGAACGCGAACAGCACCCGCAGCGGCGTCCAGAACCGCACCCGCCCGATCAGCGCGTGATCGCCGACCGGGCCGCCGATCACAGTGGACAGCTGCGCGGTCAGCGAGTCGTTGCGGCTCGGCCGATCCCGCGCGTCGACCGAGCGCAGGTCGGCGGCCGGCTGAGCGGGCGCCACGTACTCGCGGACCTGCCGGGTGTCACTGGACGCAGGCTGGTCCGCGAGTCGCTGATCGGTCACGACATCCGAGGCTACCGGTGGCTACCGGGACTGGGTCGGCGTGGCTCCCGCGCCGCCGCTTTCCTCGTTGTTGCCGCCGCCCGGACCGTTGCCGTTACCCGGCCGGGTGGCCGGCGTCGTCGGTGAACCTTCCGGTCCCGCCGTCGGCTGGCCGGGCAGCGGGCCCGTGCCGGTCTCCGGCGTCTGCTGCGACTGCGGCACCGCGGGCTGCTGGACTCCTGGCACCGGAATCCGGATGCCCGGCAGGATCTCGACCTGCGAAGGCACGATCACCGGCGGCGCGATCACCGGCGCGGTGGTGGACGGCGCGGTGTAGGGCGCCGACCACTCCGGCACACCGGCCTGGCCCTTGATCGGAGTCGGCTTGGGGAATGACTCGTTCGGCGTGCCGGACAGCGCGCCGTCCATCGTCGCCTTCCAGATATCGGAAGGCAGTCCGGAACCGTAGATGCTGCTGCCGCCGTAGTTCTTGAGCGGCTCGCCCTGCTCGGTACCGACCCACACCGCGGTCGACAGCGACGGGGTGTAACCGACCATCCAGGCGTCGCGGTTGTTGCCGGTGTCGCCGAGTTGGTGGGTACCGGTCTTTGCGGCGGACTCACGGCCACCGGCCAGGTTGTGGTTGCGCGAGTAGGCCGCGATCGGCTTCATCGCCGCGGTCACGTTGTCGGCCACGGCCGCGCTCACCCGCTGCTCACCGGCGGGCTCGCCGCGATCGAGCAGTACCTGACCGTCGGCCGTCACGACCCGCTGCACGAAGTGCGGTGCGTGATAGACACCCGAGGCCGCCAGCGTGGCGTACGCCGAGGCCATGTCGAGCGGGCGCGACTGGTACTGGCCGAGCACGATGCCGTTGTTGGGGCCGACACCGCCGGGCTCGGTGAGCGTTTCGCCGATACCGGGCAGTTCCTTGGCGATACCGAGCTTGTGACCCATGTCGGCGATCTTCTGCGGACCGTTCTGCATGTCCAGCTGCATGCGGTAGAAGCTGGTGTTCAGCGAACGCTTGAGCGCCTCGGCGATGGTGCACATGCCGCAGCCCTCGCCCTCGACGTTGCCGATCTGGATGCCGTTGACGGTGATCGGCGAGCTGTCGTAGAGCTGCGAAAGCGGAACGCCCTGTTCGAGATTGGCGGCAAGACCGATCACCTTGAACGAAGAACCGGTCGGCAGACCGGCATTGGCGAAGTCGTAGCCCTGGCCGTCGTTGCCACCGTAGTAGGCGCGCACAGCACCGGTGCGCGGATCGATCGAAACCACTGCGGTGCGCAGGTTCTCGGGCTCGCCTTCGAGCTTGCCCTGCGCGGCCTTGATCGCGGCGTCCTGCGCCTTGGGGTCGATCGTGGTGGTGATCTGCAGGCCCTCGGTGTTGAGCTGCTGCTCGCTGATGCCCGCCGACGAGAGTTCCTGCAGCACCTGGTTCTTCACCAGGCCGGACGGGCCCTCGTCGTTGTTCTTGTCGCCGAGCGAGTCGAGCGACACAACCTGCGGGTACTGCATCGCCTGACGTTCGGCGGCGGACAGGTTGTTCTCCGCGACCATGCCGTCGAGTACGTAGTCCCAGCGCGACTTCGCGCCGGTGGGGTTCTTCTCCGGATCCAGCATCGAGGGCAGCTGGATCGTGGCGGCGAGCACCGCGCCCTCGGCCACGGTCAGTTCCTGCACCGGCTTGCCGAAGTAGGACTTGGCCGCGGCGTCGACGCCGTACGCGCCACGACCGAAGTAGATCGTGTTCAGGTAGGCGGCGAGGATGTCTTCCTTGCTCCACTGGCGCGCCATCTTGGCCGAGATCACCAGCTCGTGCATCTTGCGCGTCATCGACCGCTCGTCACCGACCAGCGCGTTCTTCACGTACTGCTGGGTGATCGTGGAACCACCACCGGCGCTTTCCTTGCCGAGGATGTTGTCGCGGGCGGCGCGGGCGAAGCCCGAGACCGAGAAGCCGGGGTTGGTGTAGAAGTCGCGGTCCTCGGCGGCGATCACGGCATTGCGCACGTGCGGCGGGATCTGATCGATCGAGACCTCGGTGCGGTTGCCCTGCGGCGGAACCACTTTGCTGATCTCGGTGCTGCCGTCGCTGGCGAAGATCGTGGCGACCTGGTTGGTCTCCAGATCGCCGGGTTTTGGCACCGACACCGCGGTGTAGGCGACGAGGAACACCGCGCTCGGCACCACGATGGCCAGCGCCATCAGGACATAGAGCGTCCGGCGGACGAGCCGCCACGGTGATTTCTTCACCGCACCATCACTACCCGAGCCGTCGTCGCCCCCGCCACCGTCGCGGCGGTTGCGCGGTCCGGTCGGCGGTGGGCCACCCGGACGACGTTCACCGGCGAGGGCACGTCGTTCACCCGATACCGGGCCGCCCGCCGCGGTGGCGCGGCGTTCACCGCTGGTCGGCCCGCCGGGACGGCGACCGGCACCGGCACGCGCGGCCGCGGCGGCGCCACCGGCACGGGACGCCCGGGCGAGGTCGTCGCCACCCGCACGCACGGTCCGGTCGGGACCCGAGCGCACCGTCGGCTCCTCGGGAGCGCCGGGGCGGGGAAGTTTCTGGGTTGCGTTAGCCGCAGGAGGCAAGGGCCGACCGGGCTGCGCGGGCCGACCCTGCGGCGGCCTGCCCTGACCTGGCCCACCCTGCGGCGGCGGTCCACCCTGCGGCCCACCCGGACGCTGCGGCGGCGGACCGGGTCGACGCGGCGGCACCCCACCGGGCGGCGGCCCCTGCTGACGACCGGGCGGCGGCCCCTGCGGACCACGCCCACCGGGCGCGGGCGGACGTCCACCCTGCGCGGGCCCACCCTGCGGGCGCGGACCGTTCGGCCCCGGCAGACGCGGCGGCGGACCACCGGGTCGATCACCCGACTGTGGGGGGAGACCCGGTTGTGCACCCCGAGCGGGACGGCCGCCGCGCGGATCATCGCCGTGGGGGGAGGATTCGTAGGGCGAACTCACTGACCAGATCTCCATAACTTGTAAGGTTCGGGCACACAACATCCGCGCCGGAGTACCGGCGCGGAAAGGGTGCACCCCGAACAGCGGCGCATCACGCGGTGGCCACCATCACTCGGCAGCCCATCACTCGGCAGCCCATCACTCGGCAGCAGAGCGCCGTGCTCGCGAACTCGTTCGTCGCCGAGCCGGCGCCGGGGCCGTGCCGAGTACATACGACTGCACCAGATGGTTCCAGCTGCACGAACGACACACCTCGACGACATGCACCGAGAATTCCTCGTTCGACTCTGCCATCCGAATCAGTTCCTCGGGCGTCCGCGCCGACCCGGCCGCTTGGCCGAGCCCGTCACCGAACACCCACGAAACCAACGTCAGCTGCTCTTTTCGACAGATCGGGCAGGTCGCCTCACTGCCCCGGCCGTGAAACTTCGCGGCCCTGAGCAGATACGGATTCGCGTCGCACACCTCGGCAACGCCGACCCGCCCCGCGTAGACATCGGCCAGCAGGGACCTGCGCCGGAGCGCATAGTCCACCACCTGCCGCTGAATTCGCACGATCACCAGAGTAGCGGGGATTGATTTCGGCCGCCGGTGGCATCACTGGATCCCCGGTCTCGCCGTAAACTCCCGATACCGGGGTCGTCCCGGGTATTCGTGCAGGTGAGGCAAGCGCAGGCGATGGCTGATTCCAGGCGGGCTCCCCGAGCTGCCGATTCCGGGACGAGAGCGCGTGATATCGATCGCGCGCAGGTGTCGACAATGCTTGACGCGGCCTACGCCGAGGGACAACTCGGTGCTCAGGAGTACCACGACCGGGTGGCTAGGGCCGCGACGGCGCGGACCCTCGGCGAACTGAGCGGCCTCACCGCGGACCTGCAATCGCCCGCGGTGTTCGGCGGCCCCTCGGTCACGCACGGTGCCGCCGACACCGTCCGCGTCCCGGACGGGGCGATCTCCCATGCGAGCATTCGCTTCTCGTCGAACGCCGAGGGCGGTCTCCCCGAGATCACCATCCACGTCAAGAACGAGGCCGAACAGTCCGGCCACTTCACCATCGCCCCGTCCGGCGAACCGATCACAGTTCACCCGAACACTCGCTGACCTGGGCGCATACCTTTCGCGCATCAGTGATATGGGTCATTCCCCTATGCCCGTTTATATCGCTCCGATATAGTGGGAACTCGCATCCACGGTTAGGTTCGTACGGTCTGTCAGGCCGTCATAGTCAGGGAGTGAGGTCGGCAGTGCTCGAATTGGCGATTCTCGGCCTGCTCCTCGACGCGCCCATGCACGGCTACGAGCTGCGTAAGCGGTTGACGGGCCTGCTCGGGGCGTTCCGGGCCTTCTCCTACGGTTCGCTCTACCCGACGCTGCGCAGGATGCAGGCCGACGGGTTGATCGCCGAGGAGCTTCCGGAGGGCGCGATCGCGCGCCGTGCGCGCCGCGTCTACCGGCTCACGCCGGTCGGGCGGGAACGGTTCTCCGAACTTCTTGCCGACACCGGTCCGCAGAACTACACCGATGACGGTTTCGGCGTTCACCTCGCCTTCTTCAGCCGCACTCCCGCCGAGGCGAGAATGCGGATCCTGGAGGGCAGGCGGCGTCAGGTCGAGGAGCGACGAGAGGGTCTGCGGGAGGCGATCAAGAAGGCCAGTGGGTCTTTGGATCGCTACACCAAGCAGCTCCACCAGCTCGGATTGGAATCAAGCGAGCGCGAAGTGCGCTGGCTCAACGAGTTGATTGCGGCGGAGCAATCGACGAAGGCGGCACCACAGAAAGAGGGAAAGAGCGGCCATGAGTGATGTCAACAAGGTTGGATCCGGCGAAGTCCGCGTCGCGATCGTCGGTGTGGGCAACTGCGCATCGTCGCTCGTGCAGGGCGTGCAGTACTACAAGGACGCCGACGAGAACCAGGTCGTTCCCGGCCTCATGCACGTCAAGTTCGGCACCTACCACGTGCGCGACGTGAAGTTCGTGGCCGCGTTCGATGTCGACGCCAAGAAGGTCGGCTTCGACCTGGCCGAGGCCATCTTCGCCAGCGAGAACAACACCATCAAGATCTCCGATGTGCCGCCGACCGACGTGACGGTCCTGCGTGGCCCGACCCTCGACGGCATCGGCAAGTACTACGCCGAGACCATCGAGCAGTCCGAGGCGCCCGCGGTCGACGTGGTCAAGGCGCTCAAGGATGCCAAGGTCGACGTGCTGGTTTCCTACCTGCCGGTGGGTTCGGAAGAAGCCGACAAGTTCTACGCGCAGTGCGCGATCGACGCGAACGTCGCCTTCGTCAACGCGCTGCCGGTCTTCATCGCCTCCGACCCGGTCTGGGCGCAGAAGTTCGTCGACGCCGGTGTCCCGATCGTCGGCGACGACATCAAGTCCCAGGTCGGCGCGACCATCACCCACCGCGTGATGGCCAAGCTGTTCGAAGACCGCGGCGTGGTGCTGGACCGCACCTACCAGCTCAATGTCGGCGGCAACATGGACTTCAAGAACATGCTCGAGCGTGAGCGTCTGGAGTCGAAGAAGGTCTCCAAGACCCAGGCCGTCACCTCGAACCTCACCGGTTCGCTGGCGGGCAAGGTCCACGACCGCAACGTCCACATCGGTCCCTCGGACTACGTGGAGTGGCTCGACGACCGCAAGTGGGCCTACGTGCGCCTCGAGGGTCGCGCCTTCGGCGACGCCCCGCTGAACCTGGAGTACAAGCTCGAGGTGTGGGATTCGCCGAACTCGGCGGGCATCATCATCGATGCTGTCCGTGCGGCGAAGATCGCCAAGGACCGTGGCATCGGCGGACCGGTTATTCCGGCTTCGGCCTACCTGATGAAGTCCCCGCCTGTGCAGATCGCCGACGATGTCGCGCGTACGCAGCTCGAGGCGTTCATCATCGGTGCTGATTAATCACTGAACGAAAAAGCCGGTGCCGCACGAACTTTCGTGCGGCAACCGGCTTTTTTCTGAACCGGGGAGACCTACACCCCCGGATACCGTCGTCAATTATTCGGAATGCGGCTGGACATCGAGCTGAGCCGCAATCCAAGCCACCTCAGTCTGTTTCGAGACGATCGTGTCGATCAGCGCGACCACTGCTTCGCCAGTGACTCCGGGCACGAGGCCATAGCATCCGAGCAGGAGCCGGACCGCGACCCACGCGGTCATCTTGTTGCCTTCGGTGAACGGCTGGTCGCGGATGACCGATTGAAAGACCGCTGCGGCCTTCAACTCCGGTGTCGGGTAGGCCTGTTGGCCGAGCACGATCTGGTCCGGCCGTGTCGCGGCCGCGGCAACCAGGCCCAGATCTCGAATGGCACCGCGCCCCTCGGTGACTCGCTGATTGCACTTGATGAGGGCTTCCGGACGCACTACTCGGATTCTCGAATCAGTGCGAGGAGATCGGCGTCCTCCCGCATCACCTGATCCAGGATCAGATCTTCCTTGCGGCTCAGTGCGCGCATGGCGACCCAATCCCGCAGGGCGTCGCAAATCGCACTGTTGAGCGACGTGTGCGACGCCTCGGCTTCGGTCACAGCAACAGCGTGCAGGTCGTCAGGCAACCGCAGATTCAGATTCGCCATGGCACCACTTTAGCACCACTGGGTCGAAGTGTCCTGGTTCGAGTCCGCGTTGGATCACCCGAACTCGCCCAGGTCGGCTTCAGTCCAGGGAGACGTACACCTCGACGGAAGTCGGGCCGGTGTAGCGCTCGAGTTCGGCGGTGTGTGAGCGGGTGATGGTGCCCGCGTTCTCGGCCTTGATCACCTGGGCCCAGGCGGTGCGCAGTAGGTCGTAGGGCTTGTCCGAGACCACGAACTTGGCGTAGCGGCCCGCGGGAATGCGGGTGAGTACGTCGCCTTCGTCGATGTCGTCGAGGCCTTCCACCTCGTAGCCGAGCACGGCCACGGCGTGATCGTTCTGGCCGATGTAGGCCGCCGAGCGCGGCACGGTCTTCTCGCGCGAGAGGTACCGGTCCCAGGTGAAATTCACCAGGTCGAGGTCGCGCGCGGTCACCTCGCGGCCGGTCAACGGCACGGTGAGGCCGGCGATCAGCCCGTCGTCGAGAGTGACGATTTCGAAATCCACGGCCATCAGCTGTCCTTCTCCTCGGTCAGCGAAACGAAGATCTCGACCGTGCGCTCGTCGGGATACTGCTCGCAGTCGCCGGTATAGGCGCGCACGAATTCACCGGCGGCCTCGGCGTCCCACACCTGGCGCCACAGCCCGACGATGGTGTCGCCGAGGTCGTCGCCACTGGCGACGAAGCGCGCGTAGCGGCCCGCCGGAATCCGGCCGAGCACATCGCCCACCTGCAGGTCGGCCAGAGTCTTGCACTCGTAGCCGACGATGTGAGTGAGGTAGGAATTGATCTCCGGCGCGAAATCCACATAGCCCGTCGCGACCGGCCCCGGTAACGTCCTCGCCCGCAGGTGTGCCCACGCCTCGACCACCTTGGCGCGGCGCGGTCCCTCGACGGCGAGCGCCGGGCTGCGGAGCACCGTGCCCGCGATCAGCGTCTCAGGACGGTCAACGACATTGAAATCCACCTGCGTAGCCCCTATGTCTAGTGTTCCTCGCATGTCGGTACCGACCGCACATCCTCCCGTATCGGTCCGACAGGTTCCGCGCCGGGATCGTCCGACCCCTGGTCGGGTGCGCTCTGGGCAACGATGTTGCCACGTCCTCAGGGTAGTCGGGTGCGGCTGCGCCAACTCGTGATCTATCGCGGCCCTTCGCCGCCGAGTCCGGGGAACAACTCGCCGGGCACGGCGGGTGTCGGCGCGGGCGGAATGATGATCAGCGGCGGCGGTGTGGGGCGCGGCGAGTTCGTCGGCGGACCGAAGATGTCGAAGCCGCCGCTCGGCGGTGTGCGGGTACCGGGGGAGGGCACCAGCGGCGGGCTCGGGATCGGCTGCACCTCGAACTGTTCGACCGGCGTCCCCGCCAGCGCGGCGTCCATCGTCTGCTTCCAGATGTCGGCGGGCAGTCCGGAACCCCAGATGGCCCCGCCGCGACCGTTGCGCAGCGGCTGTGGGTGCTCGGTGCCCACCCACACCGCGGTCGACAGCGAGGGCGTGTACCCGACCATCCACGCGTCCTTGTTGTCCTTGGTCTCGCCGAGCTGGGTGGTGCCGGTCTTGCTCGCCGATTGTCTGCCGTCGGCGAGTCCGTGCCCGTTGGAGTAGTTGGCGATCGGCAGCATCGCCGAGGTGGTGGCATCGGCGATGGCGGCGGTGATGCGCTGTTCGGGTTCCGAGAGTTGCCTGCCCACAGGAGTTTCCGGCCCGCGGTCGAGCAGCACCCGGCCGTCGCCGGTGCTCACCTTCTGCACGAAGTACGGCTGGCGATAGACCCCCGACGCGGCCAGCGTCGCATACGCCGACGCCATATCGATCGGCCGCACCAGGTACTGCCCGAGCACGATCCCGTTGAGCGGGTACCCGTCCGGCTCGGCGAGGCTCACACCCTCGACGCCCGGAATGTATTCGGGGATGCCCGCCAGGTGCGCGGCGTCGGCGATCGAGCGCGGGCCGTCGGCCATGGTCATGGTGAGCCGGTAGAAGCTGGTGTTGAGCGAGCGTTTGAGCGCCTCGGCCAGCGAGCAGCGCCCGCACGAGTCGCCCTCCACATTGGTGATCTCGGTGCCGCGGTCGGTGATCGGCGAACTGTCCATCGCCCGCGTCACCGGGATGCCCTGCTGCTGGGCGGCGACGAGCGCGAAAACCTTGAACGCGGAACCGGTTTGGAGCGGTGCCTGCGCGAAATCGAACCCGGTGCCGTCCTCGCCGCCGTAGTAGGCGCGCACCGCCCCGCTGCGCGGATCGATCGACACCACCGCCGAGCGCAGTTCCGGTGGCTGCCAGGAGAACCGCTCGCGCACCGAGTCGACCGCACCGGCCTGGGCCGCGGCGTCGATGGTGGTGGTGATCTGCAGTGCGCCCGTGTTGATGTCGGCGTCGTCGAGGCCCGCGGCCCGCAGTTCGCGCAGCACCTGGGTGCGGATATGGCCTTCGGGTCCGAGTGCCACCGCTTCGCCGGGAATCTCGTCGAGCGGGATGATCGGCGGGAACACCGTCGCGTCCCGATCGCCGGGCGCGAGCACGTTCATCTCGACCATCCCGTCCAGGACGTACTGCCAGCGCGCCCGCAACTGGTCGAAGTGGTTCTCCGGATCGAGCACCGAGGGGGAGCGGATCACCGCCGCCAGCACCGCGCCCTCGGCGAGGGTCAGCTCGGGCACCGGCTTGGCGAAATAGGCCTTCGACGCGGCCGCGATCCCGTATGCCCCGCGCCCGTAGTAGATGGTGTTGAGGTAGGCGGACAGGATCTCGTCCTTGCTCCACTGCCGCGCCATCTTCGCCGCGATGATCAGCTCCCGCATCTTGCGGGTGATGGTGCGTTCGGAGCTGAGGAAGGCGTTCTTCACATACTGCTGGGTGATCGTCGAACCGCCGCCGGCATTGTCCTGCCCGGTCACGTTGTCGCGGGCGGCACGCAGGAAGCCGCTGGTCGAGTAGCCGGCGTTGGTGTAGAAGGTGCGATCCTCGGCCGCGAGCACGGCGTCACGCACGGGATACGGCACGTCCGTGAGCGGGATGGGAATCCGATTGCCCTGTGGTGGAATGAATTTCGTCAACACGGTGGTGCCGTCGGAAGCCAGCACGGTGGCGGGTTGTTCGACCGCGACCTCGGCCGGTTCGGGGATCTCCGAACTCCAGTACACGGCCACGAACAGCAGCGCGGGCACACATACGAAGATCAGGAACAGCGCGAGCAGCAAGCGCCGGATGCGTTGCCCCCTGGTGCGCGGCTTGCGATCGGTATCGAGCCGCGCGGATTGTTCCCGCCGCGCCGCACCCTTGTCGGAATCGGTGGCGGCCGACCGGGCGGCCTGTTCCCGTCGCGCCGTGGCCTTGTCATCGGGGTGGTCGGTGGCGGCGAGTCGGGCTGCCTGCGCTCGGCGCGCTGCCCCCTTGACCGGCTCCTTGTGGCTCGCCAGCGGATCGCGGAACCCCGCAATCGAGGTATACGGCACGTCCTCGTCGGAACGCCCTCGCCCGCGCTGGGAGGCCACACCATCTCCTTTCGGAGCGAGGGAGAACAATCGCCCGCACCGATGTCGATATCGGTGCAGGCGACTCTACCCGGCAGTGGGTCAAGAACCCGGCAGGTCAGCTCTTGACGCCGCCCGCGGTGAGACCGGAGATGATGCGACGCTGGAAGATCAGCACCATGATCACCAGCGGCACGGTGACGATCACGCCCGCCGCCATGATCGCCGCGTACGGCTGCACCAGCGGGTCGTTGCCGGAGAAGCTCGCGATGGCGACCGTCACCGGTTTGGTGTCGTCGCCCGAGAGCAGCCGGGCCAGCAGGTACTCGTTGATCGAGGCGATGAACGCCAGGATCGCGGTGGTGAACACCGCGGGCGCGGCCAGCGGCAGCATGATCAACCGGAACGCCTGGAACTTGCTCGCACCGTCGATGCGCGCGGCTTCTTCGAGTTCCCACGGCAGTTCGGCGAAGAACGAGGCCAGGATGTAGACCGTCATCGGCAGCACGAACGAGATGTTCGGGATGATCATCGCCTGGTACTCGCCGATCCAGCCCAGATCGGTGAACAGCTGGAACAGCGGCGTCACCAGCACCACGGCCGGGAACATCGACGCCGACAGGATCAGCCCCGAGATCAGGTACTTGCCCGCGAAGGTCATCCGCGCCAGCGCGTAGGCCGCCAGCACGCCGAGAATCAGCGCCACGGCGGTGGTCACCGAACCGATGATCACACTGTTGAGGATCGCCCTGCCGAAGTTGTTGCCGCGGCTGGTGTCGAAGGCGTTGCGGAAGTTCTCCAGCGTCACGTGGGTGGGCCACGGGGTGCTGTCGAAGGTGTGGGCCGGGTCGCGGAACGCGACAACGGCCATCCAGTAGAACGGTCCGAGACCCCAGATCAGCACGATCGCGACACCGAGGTAGAGCCGCACCGTGCCGAGCCGCTTGCGCCACGAAACCGGCTGCACCGGAAGCGGATTCGACTCGGCTTCTTTCGTCATCGAGATGCTCATCAGTTCGCCTTCCGCTGTTCTTCCTGCGTGCGAACAGCATTGGCGCCGAGCACCTTCACCAGCACGAACGCGATACCGAAGACGAGCAGGAACGTGATCACCGACAGTGCCGCGGCGCTGTTGGGACCTTGGCGCACCTGCTCGACCACCAGGATCGACAGCGTGTTGGTCGCCGGGTTCGCGCCGGTCATGATCGCGGGCAGGTCGTACATGCGCAGCGCGTCCATCGTGCGGAACAGCACCGCGACCAGCAGCGCGGGCTTGAGCAGCGGCAGCGTGATGTGCAGGAACCGCTGCCAGGCCGACGCGCCGTCGACCTTGGCCGCCTCGTACACATCGGCCGGAATCACTTGCAGCCCGGCCAGAATCAGCAGCGCCATGAACGGCGTGGTCTTCCACACGTCGGCCGCGATCACCGCGAACCGCGAGGCCCACACATCCGAGGTCCACAGGATGTGCGTGCCGAGCACCCGGTTCACGACACCGTCGTACTGGAACATGAACTCCCACAACCGCGCGGTGACGGCGGTGGGAATCGCCCACGGGATCAGCACGGCGGCACGCAACATCGCCCGGCCGCGGAAGGTCTTGCCCATCACCATGGCCATGCCGAGACCCAGCAGGGCCTCCAGCGACACCGTGATCACGGTGAAGAACAGGGTGATTCCGACCGCCGACCAGAACTGCGAGCCGAGCGTGCCGGTGGGGCACGACACCGTGCCCATCAGCGACCCGCACTGCTGCATCAGCCAGTGCGTGTAGTTGCTGAAACCGGCGCCGCCGCCCTCGACGAACATCCCGGTGGCCGGGTCGATGCCGGAGTCCTTTTGCGTGGACATCCAGATCGCCTCGACCACCGGATAACCGATGACCACGGCCAGTGCGACGAGCACAGGCGCGACGAACAGCCACGCCTTGCCGGATTGTCGCAGGTGCAGCGCTAGCCCGCGCTGCTTGGCTCCCGAAGGATCCGACACCGTTACTACTCTCCTACGGTCTGGTCGGGTCCGCTGCGCGTACCGCTACGAACCGGCGGTCTCGATGCCCTTTTGCATGCCCGCGACTGCGTCGTCGACGGACTTGGCACCGGTCAGTGCAGCATAAGCGTTGTCCTGGATGGCCTTCGACACCGCGGGATAGAACGGCGTGACCGGACGCGGCACCGCGCTGGCGATGGACTCCTTCAGCGCGGGCAGGTACGGCATCTTCGCGATCAGGGCCGGGTCGTCGTAGAGCGAGGTGCGCACCGAGGGCAGCGCACCCGAGGCGATGATCTGCTGCGCCTCTTCGCTGATCAGGTAGCGCACGAAGTCGGCGGCGGTGGCCTTGTTCTTGCTGAACGCGCTGATCGCGGCGTTGTAACCACCGAGGGCCGAGGCGCCGACGCCGGTGTTGCCCGGCAGCGGGGTGACACCGAACTTGTCCTTCACCGCGGAGCCGTCGGCGTTGGCCTGGCCGTACAGGTAGGGCCAGTTGCGCAGGAACAGCAGCTTGCCCTCCTCGAACGCGCTGGCGCTCTCGCCTTCCTTGTAGGTGATGGCCTGTTGGGGGATATCACCGTTCTTGTAGGCGTCGACGAGGACCTTCAGGCCGGCCTTCGACTCCGGGCTGTTCACGGTGGGGGTCTTGCCGTCGGCGCCGACGAAGCTGCCGCCGAAGGCGTTGATGACCTCGGAGGTGTTCACGGTCAGGCCCTCGTAGGGGGCGAGCTGACCGGCGTAGCAACCCATGTTGTTGTCGCGGGCCACCTGGCACTGGCCGAGCATCTCGGTCCAGGTCTTGGGCGGGTTGGGCACCAGGTCCTTGCGGTAGTACAGCAGGCCGCCGTTGGTGTTCTTCGGGGCCGCGTACAGCTTGCCGTTGTAGGTGGCGCTGGCCACGGTCGGCGCGAGCAGCGGCGCGGTGTCGATCGCGAAACTGCCCTCGAGCGGCTGGATCCAGCCCTTGGCCGCGAACTCGGCGGTGTTCGGCACGTCGAGGGCGACGACGTCGTAGCCGTCCTGCTTGGCGCGGAAGTGCTCGGCGAGGTCGTCGTGCTGCTGGGTGCCGTCGGCCGACTGCTCCTTGAACGTCACCTGCTCGTTCGGGTGCGCGGCGTTCCAGCGGTCGATGAGCTGTCGCACCACACCGGTTTCGGTGGTGTCCTTGCCCTCGACGTAGGTGATCGGGCCGCGGCCGGTCAGGTTCTGGTCGAGCGCGTTCCCACCCTCGTCACTCGAGCATCCACTGGCGAACGTTGCGGTGAGCAGGGCGATCGAGGCAGCCGCCATCGTCGCTCTCGGGACAAACTTCAAGGCCATCGCGGACACTCCAGGGTCAAGACGTGAGCAGCAGCACACCAGTCCGGTGCACAAGGCAACATACAGTATCTGTGGCGGGCCGGGGCCCGCGTGTTCTCGGCCCTGAGGACTCGATCTTCCCTCCCTACGGGCACTCCTTCGTCGCACCCTTCGGTCAGTCCAGATCGAGGCGGCCGAGAACGGGCAAAGACTTACACAGTTTTGGTGTCAGTGGGGTGGCTTAGGGTCATTGCTTGTGACAAGTCCTTCGCCCGCCGCTATGCCTGATCGGATGCTCACCCGCATCGGTGGTTTGCTGCGCAAGGCCGAGTCCACCGACAACGCCCACGAGGCCGAGGCCTTCCTCGCCGCCGCCCAGCGCCTGGCGACGAAATCCTCGATCGATCTGGCGGTGGCGCGCTCCCATGTCGCCTCGCGCGAGCGCAGGTCGGCGCCGGTGCAGCGGATCATCCCGATCGGCGAACCAGGCCGAAAAGGCTTGCGCACCTACGTCCAGCTGTTCGTGGCGATCGCGACGGCCAACGATGTTCGCTGCGATGTCGCCCGCACCTCGGCCCAGGTCTACGCCTACGGCTTCGCCGCCGATATCGACACCTGCGAAGCCCTCTACTCGAGCCTGCTCATCCAGATGGTTCGCGCTTCCGATCACTACATCAAATCCGGCGCGTATCGCGAGGCGACGGTTCTGAAGGTCGTCACCGAGAAGCGCCTCGGACGCACGGTTCGTCGCAAGGTGGAGGTGCCTGTCGCGGGGGTCACCGCACGGCTGAATTTCCAGATGGCCTTCGCCGCCCGCATCGGCGCCCGTTTGGCCGAGGTGAAAGCCGAAGTGGTCGCCGAGGAATCGGCCGCCGAGTCGACCGGAACGGCCTTGGCCCTACGCGACAAAGAAGTAGCCCTCACCGACTTCTACACGACCACCTCCGAAGCCCGCGGAACCTGGCGCGGGCCACAGACTTCCACCGGTCACTCCGCCGCTGCCCGCCGAGCGGGGGACCGGGCAGGCCGCACGGCCCGATTGGGCACCTCCCCGGAACTCCCCGCCGCGCGCCGAAAACTCACGGACCGATGAGTTCATGGAACCTTCGATGACAATCGCGCGGCCTCGCGGGCGCGCATGGGCCACGGTGTCTACGAATTGCGGGCCGACCACCCGGCGGGCAGTCCGGCTGCGTACAGCCGATCGGACAAGCCGTGCCGCAAGATGATTCGGGCACGCGGCGCGACAGTCAGCGGGCCAAGGTGTACGACGGTGAGCAATTGGTGCGCGGCGTGTTCGATCGGGCCGAGGAGTTCGGGCATCGAACGGTCGACATCTACGGCTCGCAGCTGACCCTGCCGGTGGAGCGGCGTTTCGCGTCCGTGGAATCGGTGCAGAGTTACGTCGACAAGGTGCTGGCACTGAATTGGGTTCGCGCGCATTGGGAGCGGGCCGCGGTGCCGGTTCGGGTCCGCGCTCGCGGTGGAGCGGCGGCGGCGCACTACGAGCCCGCGAACGCTGTGCTGGCTGTGCCTCTGCACACTGGTTCGACTGCCTGGGCACTGCGTGAACTCGTCGTCCTGCACGAACTCGCCCACCATTTGTCGCCCGATTCCGCCGAAGCCCCACACGGTCCCGAATTCTGTACCCGCTATGTCGAATTGGTCGACGGCATCATCGGCCCGGAAGCCGCATTGTTGATCCGAACGACATTTGCCGGCTGCGGTGTCGGGTTCGGTTAGCTGGGGTCGACTCTCGGGGTTTGCCGTCCCGGGTGGTTTGAGGCTGTGTTTTTGGAGCGCTGGCGCGCTCGAGCGGGGCCCCGGAGGGCCCCGATCTTCCCTCCCTGCGGGTACTCCTTCGTCGCACCCTCCGGTCAGTCCAGATCGGGGCGGGCCCCTTTGGTAAAGACTTCCTGGGGATTACCCGTTGAGTAGGGTGCTGACCCGCTCGTAGCGGCGCAACCACCAGTCGACCCGGTCGGGGTCGGGGTGGCGGTACTTGTCGAGCAACAAAGGATCGGGCTCCGGCGGCGCGGTCGGTACCGGCAACCACCCGTCCACCGGCAACAGCGATTCCGCGACCAGATCGCCTTCGAACAGCGCGAGTGTGCCCAATCCACAAGCGAATTCGAGCTCGGGCAACGCCCCTGCCAGCGCCAACTGCGCGGACAACCCGACGCTGGTCTCGAGTGCCGACGACACAACCGTAGGCAGCCCCGCCGCCCCCGCCACCGCCAACGCCCGCCGCACCCCACCCAACGGCGTGCACTTGAGCACCGCCACATCCGCCGCCCCCGCCATCGCGACCCGCATCGGATCCTCGGCCCGCCGAATCGACTCGTCAGCGGCGATCGGCACCGAAACCCGCGCCCGAACCTCCGCCAATTCCTCGATGGTCCGACAAGGCTGTTCTACATACTCCAAACCACCGGCGGCCCTATCGATCTCCCCGATATGCCGAACGGCCGTCTCGACGTCCCACACCGCATTGGCGTCGACCCGAACGGCGCCCGATTCGCCGATCGCTTCCCGCACCGCCGCCACCCGCGCCACATCCTCGGCCAACGAGTCAGGGTGATCGGCCACTTTCACTTTCGCTGTGGCGCAACCGGATTCCCGAACAATTCGCCCGGCCCGCACGGCATCCACCGCGGGCACCGTGCAATTCACCGGAATACGATCCCGCACCGGCGCGGGCCACCCCACCGTCACCTGCTCAACAGCAGTAGCCAACCACCCAGCAGCCTCCCGATCGTCATACTCGGGAAACGCACAGAACTCCCCCCACCCCAACTCCCCGCGAATCAACATCCCCTCGCGCACAGTGATCCCCCGAAACCGCGTTCGCAGCGGTATCGCATACACAAACAGGTCGGCGCTCACCTGGCCAATCGTAGAGCGATCGAGCAGGCGAGCACCGACCTGTCGGTTTCAGAGGCGTTCGATGACGGTGGCGTTGGCGAGTCCGCCCGCTTCGCACATCGTCTGCAATCCGTAGCGCGCCCCACGCTGTCGCATGGCGTGGACCAGCGTCGTCATCAACCGCGCACCGGACGCACCGAGCGGATGCCCGAGCGCGATCGCCCCGCCGTTGACATTGACCCGGCTCATATCCACCCCGGTCTCCTCCGCCCACGCCAGCACAACCGGCGAAAACGCCTCGTTGATCTCGAACAGGTCGATGTCACCGATCTCGAGACCGGCCCGCCGCAGCACCTTCTCGGTGGCCGGGATAACCGCCGTGAGCATCAGCAACGGATCGTCGCCCGCGACGGCGAAGCTGTGCAGCCGCGCCAACGGCCGCAGCCCGAGCTGCTCGGCCCGTTTGCCGGACATGATCAGCACCGCCGAACTCCCGTCGCTGACCTGACTGGCCGAGGCGGCCGTGATCTCCCAGCCGATCTGCGGGAACCGTGCCGCCATCGCGGGGTCGTAGTAAGCAGGCTCGAGTTTCGCGAGGGTGTCGAGAGTGCTGCCGACCCTGATTCCCTCATCCGAGCTCAGTCCGTTGATCGGCGCGAGTTCATCCGCGAACAGGCCGTCTTTGGTTGCCAGAGCGGCCTTTTCATGGCTGCCGAGCGCGAACTCGTCGAGCTGAGTACGAGTCAACCCCCACTTGGCGGCGATCAGCTCGGCACTGATCCCCTGTGGGACGAGATCCTCGGGATAGCGCTCCGCGAAGGCAACGCCCGATAGGTCAGTGGCACCAATCAGGTTGGCCCCCATGGGAACTCGCCCCATCGATTCCACGCCCGCCGCAACCACAATGTCATAGGCGCCCGCGATAACCCCCTGTGCCGCAAAGTGAATCGCCTGCTGACTACTGCCGCACTGCCGATCCACCGTCGTGGCAGGCACGGATTCCGGATACCCGGCCGCCAGTGCGGCTCGCCGAGTCATATTCGACCCCTGTTCCCCGACCTGGGTGACGATCCCGCCGATCACATCGTCTATCAGCGCCGGGTCGATCCCGCTGCGCTCGACCACCGCCCGCAGACTGTGCGCCAGCAGATCAACAGGATGAACGTCGTGAAGTGCGCCGTTCGGCTTGCCCCGCCCGATCGGGGTGCGTACCGCTTCGACGATGACCGCGTCTCGCATGTGGATGTCCTCTTTCGACAACGCTGACTCTAGCTGACAATAGCCAGCGTAGGCCCTAACTATCATCAACTCAAGTCAGATTGGCTATGATGTCTCTCATGGCAGCCGTGATGGAAGGACCCCTGGCCGATCTGAGCAGATGGAACACCGAAGGCTGCTCCATCGCCAGAGCCATGGACCTCATCGGCACCCGCTCCGCGATGCTCATCCTGCGCGAGGCCTACTACGGCACCCGCCGCTTCGACGGCTTCGCCCGCCGGGTGGGCATCACCGACGCCGCCGCATCGGCCCAACTCCGCAAACTCACCACCGCCGGCCTCCTGGAAAAGCGCCCCTACCAGGAAGAAGGCAAACGCACCCGCCACGAATACACCCTCACCCAAATGGGCCGAGACCTACTCCCCGCCGTAGTGGCCCTCTGGCAATGGGGCGACACCTACCTCCAGCCAGGCCCCCCACCCCTGCTCCGGACAGACACCGAAACCGGCGCCCCCGTCCGCGCCGGCCTCCACACCCCCGACGGCACCGAAATCCCCCTCGAACGCCTGGCAGTCCGCGTCAACGACGACTACCTCCGCGACCGAAAAGCTGCCCGCGAGCGGAAGTAGCCTGCCTGCGACGCAATCGGCATTGACAGTGCCAGTTTTCGCCCGTAGCGTCATCTGTGACATGTATGGCATCTGCGCCTTCTGTCGGTACAGGTTGCGGAAAGGGGCGATGTGGTTGCCATCCATGAGGTAGATGCCACCGGTGTGCCTGCCGAACAGCTGGCAAAACTCGAGCAGCTCGTCGCCGAACTGGGCCCATCCGAACTGCGTGAACTGCTGGAAGCTGTGACGGCGAGCGTGCACTCCGGAATCGACGTCGCCATGTTCCGCGCCGACGATGTACTGACGCCGACCCAAGTTGCGGCTCGCGTCGGTATGAGCCGTACCCATTTGTACAAACTGCTCGATTCCGGTGCGCTTCCGTCGTTCCGTGTCGGCCGCGACCGGCGCATCCGCGTCGCCGACGTGGTCGCCTTCCAGCGCACCCGCGAGCGTGATCGCGGAGAGCTTGCCGAGCGCTTCGCTCAGATGGACCAGACCCGCCGAGATGCCATCGAAGAGCTGGCAGACGAGCTGTAATCCGGACTCTGACAAGATGGTTCGGTGGATGCCAACCGCCGCGCACGTCCTACCGTTCGGTTGCTTGCCGAGGATTTGCCCTCAGGCTGGGCCGACCCGAGAATTTTCCGCGCCGTCAACGAGGGCCGGTGGAACGACCTCCATCCGCTCGGTGAACTTCCGCACCCGTTGCTCCGCAAGGCAGCCCAGCTCTACGGTGACGACCCGCAAGACGATCCTCCGCCACGAATCATCGCCTGTTCGGGCTCGCTCAAACTGCAGGAATTGCGAAATGCTCAGTGGCGCGCAGGAATCTGGACCGACCCAGAATCCGGTGTGCGGTGGGTGTGTGTCGCCGGACTCGCGAAAGGCGGGCACCGGGACGGCGACGACTTCTACGAAAAGTTGAACGCGCTGGTCGAGCGTTCCGGTGGTTCGGAGTTGAGGCCGACCGACGCCGACCGCCGACTGTTGCGCCGTGAGACAGCGGCGTGGGCGATCACTGCCTGGGAACTTCGACTGCAAGCGACCGTCGGGGAAGTCTTGGAAAGTGTCGTAGGCGGAGGTATTGCGCGCTTCGATGCACCTCACCCCGCCCGATCCGAATCGATGGGCGAGATCGAGTTGACTGTCGTCTCCGGCGACTGCGAAGAGTTTGTGCTCGTTGTCGATCTCGACGCGCGCTTTGCCGCAAGCTCGCTCGGATGGTCGCTCATCACCCGAGTTCTCGTCTCGATCTCGCCGCCGACTCAGGACTGGGATCGGTTCGAACGTTCGTTCGCGACCAGCGCGGAGGGCGGGTTCGCGCGGCACCGCGCCGCGCAACTTCGCCTAGCGGCGGAGCGCGGCGAACTGCTGCCCCCGGAGTTCGGAACTGTGAGCCATTTCGTTCACTCGGAACACCTTGCCGCCGCGACCGTCGAGGGAAACGCGACGCGCGCGCTGTGTGGAGTCTTCTTCGTTCCCATGCAAGATCATGAGCGCCTACCCACCTGCCCGGAATGTACCGTCAGATTTGCTGTTCTCCCGAAATAGCTGTGCAGGCGGCACTATCGACGTACCGCCTGCACATCCGAGTCAGCGCAGGCGGCGGCCGTCGACGCTGAAGAAGTACACGTGTTCGGGGTCGGCGGTCAGGCGGAGGCGATCGCCTTTGCGCGGCGGGTTGCGCCAATCGACCCGCGCCACAATGGTTTCGCCGGTCTGGCCGCTGGCGCCTGCGGAGAGGGCACGGCCGTAGACGTAGGCGTCGGAGCCGAGCTCCTCGACCACGTCGACTTCCATCTCGAGGCCGCCGTTGCCCACCTCGAGGTGTTCGGGGCGGATGCCGAGTACCACGGAGCCCTCACCCGCGTCGGCCACCGCGCGCGGCACCCGGACCGGGTAGCCGCCGATGGTGACGGCGCCGTCGTTGACGGGGAGCGTGAACAGGTTCATCGCGGGCGAACCCATGAAACCGGCGACGAACATGTTTGCCGGGTCGCGGTAGAGGTCGCGCGGGGAGGCGCACTGCTGGAGCAGGCCGTCCTTGAGGACCGCGACCCGGTCGCCCATCGTCATCGCCTCGACCTGGTCGTGGGTGACGTAGACCGTGGTGGTGCCGAGCCGCCGCTGCAACTGTGCGATCTGGGTGCGGGTCTGCACGCGCAGTTTGGCGTCGAGGTTCGACAGCGGCTCGTCCATCAGGAACACCCGCGGCTGCCGCACGATCGCGCGCCCCATCGCCACCCGCTGCCGCTGACCACCGGACAGCGCCTTCGGCTTACGATCCAGGTACTGCTCGAGGTCGAGCAGCTTGGCCGCCTCGAGCACCCGCTCGTCCCGCTCGGCCTTGGACACCTTGGCCAGCTTCAGCGCGAACCCCATGTTCTCCGCGACCGACATGTGCGGGTACAGCGCGTAGTTCTGGAACACCATCGCGATATCGCGATCCTTGGGCTCGGCGTTGGTCACATCCTTCTCGCCGATCCGAATGCACCCCGAGTTCACCTCCTCGAGCCCAGCCAACATCCGCAGCGAGGTCGATTTGCCGCACCCCGAGGGTCCGACGAGCACCAGGAATTCGCCATCGGCGATCTCGAGATCCAATGCGTCGACCGCAGGCTTGGTAGCACCGGCGTACAGCCGGGTAGCGCGGTCGAAAGTAACGGTAGCCATGCGTAGATCAACATCCCATCCCGGCAGGAACGTGCCGGACGATCCGAGTACGGGTTCTTATTCGGTACGAGCGCCATCACATTAGCCGCCCCCGCGACGCCAGGCGAGGGACCTGCACACCGGCTGTCGAGCCGCGCTTGTGCAATCCTCGATCATGCGGAAAGTCAGAACCTGGGTTGTCGTCTCGGCCGTATCGCCGATCGTTTTTCCGCTGGTCGTCGTCGGTGTGGCATACGTGGTGGACGCGATCACCGGAACGGGCGCCGACATCGCCTGGAACTGGTTGTTCGTCCTGATCCTGGGGATCGTCTTTTTCCTGCCTGGAATCTGCGCGCCGCTGGTCGGTGCCGCCTTGCTCCCGCGCCGCTCCGGCGCAGTCATCACCTTCATCGGGCTGCTGCTGAGCGCGGCCGCGGCCGCATTGCTGATCACCGGCGGGCTCGATGACGCCCGCAACAGCCTCGATGATCAACCGCGGATGACCCCGCGCTTGTCGATTGCAGAAGCGCTTGTGTTCGCGGTGCCCTATGCGCTGGTCATCCTGGTCAGCCTCTACGCCGCCTGGCGGGTTGTCGCAGCCGCACGCACCCGCGACGAGGGCGCCGGGCCCATCGCACCGCAGGACCGTGCGACCCCCGCGAGCTCCGGGTAGCCTCGGTCGCGGAGTCGATCCGAGCCCTCGAGGAGCTAACGGTATGAGTCGTCCGGTGCGTATCGGAGTTCAGCTTCAGCCACAGCATGCGCCTGATTACGGGCTGATTCGCGATGCGGTGTTGCGGGCCGAAGAGGCCGGGGTGGACATCGTGTTCAACTGGGATCACTTCTTTCCGCTCACGGGTGATCCGGCGGGCGCGCACTTCGAATGCTGGACGATGCTCGGGGCTTGGGCCGAGCAGACCGAGCGGGTGGAACTCGGCGCGCTGGTCACCGGCGGCGGGTACCGGAATCCGGATCTGCTGGCCGATATGGCGCGCACGGTGGACAACATCAGTGGCGGCAGGCTGATCCTGGGGATCGGTGCGGGCTGGTTCGAGCGTGATTACGACGAGTACGGCTATGAGTTCGGCACGCCGGGCAGCAGGCTGAAGTTGTTGAAGGACAGCATGTCTCGCATCACGGCGCGGCTGGCGAAGCTGAATCCGCCGCCGGTCAGACAGATCCCGATTCTCATCGGCGGTGGTGGTGAGCGCAAGACGTTGCGGCTGGTCGCCGAGTACGCCGACATCTGGCATTCCTTCGCCGATGTGTCGACGCTCGCGCACAAGAACAAGGTGCTGGCCGAGCACGCGGCGGCCGTCGGGACCGACGAGTCGCGGATCGAACGCTCGGTGCAGTGGCAGGGTCGTGACGAGGCGAAGGCGCTGCACGACGCCGGCGTCACGCTGTTCACCGTCGGCGTCTCCGGCCCTGACTACGACCTCACGGAGGTGCGTCGCGCGATCGAATGGCGCGACGACGTGAACCCGGAAGTGCTGGAGGGCCTCGCGTAAGCCCCTTCCGCTAGGAGCTGCGTCATACCGCCGCGCTGCGTAACCTTCGATTCGCAAGGTTGCGGCTAGGGTTTATCGCCATGGCAGGTGTACGAACCAAGGCGCGGATCGCCGCCCTCTTGCTCCTCGTCGGCGTCGCCGCGACCGGTTGCGGTGGTGGCTCCGACAGCAGCACCGCACGCGACCTCTGTTCGCCACCCGGTCCGTCAGCGGCGGCCGCCGCCCCTGCCAACCTCGCCGCCGGCGAGACCGCGGGCCCCGACCGCTACACCACGGCGACCACCGCACCGGTCGAGCAGATCGACACCTCGAAACTCGGCCTGCTCAACCCGGGCGTCCTGAGCGTCGGCACCCTCTCCGACGCCCCGCCGAGCATCTGCGTCAACGGCCAGGGCTCGTTCACCGGCTTCGACAACGAACTCCTCGCCGCGATGGCGGCGAAACTCGGTCTGCGCGTGGAGTTCTCGGGCACCGAGTTCGCCGGCCTGCTCGCCCAGGTGTCGGGCAAGCGCTTCGATGTGGGTTCGTCCAACATCACCACCACCGACGCTCGCCGCGAACTGGTCGGCTTCACCAACGGCTACGACTTCGGCTACTTCTCCCTGGTCGTCCCGCAGAACAGCGCGATCAAGGGCTTCGGCGACCTGACCGGCAGCTCGCGCATCGCGGTGGTGCAGGGCACCGTGCAGGACGAGTTCGTGGTGAACCAGCTGAAGCTGGACCCGGTGAAGTTCCCCGACTACAACACCGCTTACGCGAATCTGAAGTCCGGCCAGGTCGACGCGTGGGTCGCTCCGTCCGCGCAGGCCGAGGGTGCGATCAAGCCCGGCGACGGAATCGTGGTCTCGCAGAACACCTTCAGCCTCGACAACTTCGTCGGCTACGCGGTCGCCAAGAACAACCAGCCGCTGATCGACGCGCTCAACTCCGGCCTCGACGCGGTGATCGCCGACGGTACCTACGCCCGCCTCTACGCCGACTGGGTGCCCCGCGAACTCCCGCCCGGCTGGAAGCCCGGCTCGAAAGCCGCACCGGCACCACAACTTCCGGACTTCAAAGCGCTGGCAGCCGAAAAGGCACCGGAGACAGAGCAAGTCGCGCAGAAGTCGACCCTGCAGCAGTTGAAGGACACCTTCTTCGACTGGTCGCTGTACCGCCAGGCCTTCCCCGATCTGATCAAGACCGGCCTGCCGAACACCCTGATCCTGGCGCTGGTTTCGGGCATTCTCGGCACCGTGATCGGCATGCTCCTCGCGGTGATGGGCATCTCGAGAACCCGCTGGTTGCGCTGGCCCGCCCGCGTCTACACCGACATCTTCCGCGGCCTGCCCGCCGTGGTGATCATCCTGCTGATCGGCCTCGGCATCGGCCCGGTGGTCCGCAATATCACCGGCGGCAACCCGTACTGGCTCGGCGCGGTCGCACTCGCGCTGCTGTCGTCGGCCTATATCGGTGAGATCTTCCGCTCCGGCATCCAGTCGGTGGAGCCGGGCCAGCTCGAAGCCGCGCGCGCCATCGGTTTCGGTTACCGCCAGGCCATGACGTTGGTGGTGATCCCGCAGGGTGTGCGACGGGTGCTGCCCGCGCTGATGAACCAGTTCATCGCGCTGATCAAGGACTCGTCGCTGATCTACTTCCTCGGCCTGCTCGCCTCGCAGCGCGAACTGTTCGCCGTGGGCCGCGACCTCAACGCCCAGACCGGAAACTTGTCCCCGCTGGTCGCCGCGGGCCTGATGTACCTGGTGCTCACCATCCCGCTCACCCACCTGGTCAACTACATCGACCAGCGAATGCGCACCGGCAAACCTACCCCCGCCGACCCGATCGAACAGGCCGTCATCACAGAAGGGCGAGGCGCATGAGCGAGCGTAGCGAGCGGCAGACCAGCACAGCTGCCTATGCAGTCATGGCGGAACCGAGCGCCAGCGAGGTGGAGGCATGAGTGCATCGTTGACCGGGACCGGGCTCGAGCTCACGCTCGGCAACAACCACATCCTGCGCGGTGTCGACATCCACGTCGAGGCAGGCCACGCCACCACCGTCATCGGCCCGTCCGGCTCGGGCAAATCGACCCTGCTGCGCGTGCTCAACCGCCTGCACGAACCCGATTCCGGCGACGTGCTCCTCGACGGCAAGTCGGTACTGAAGGACAACCCCGACAAGCTGCGCCAGCGCATCGGCATGGTCTTCCAGCAGTTCAACCTGTTCCCACACAAGACCGTCGCCGACAACATCGTCCTCGGCCCGCGCAAACTGCGCGGCCTGTCCGCCGACGAAGCCCGCGCGCTGGCGATCGAGCAGCTCGAGATCGTCGGCCTGGCCGACAAGGCCGACGCCAGGCCGGCCGCGCTGTCGGGTGGTCAGCAGCAGCGCGTGGCCATCGCCCGCGCGCTGGCCATGAAACCGGAGCTGATGTTCTTCGACGAGGCCACCTCCGCGCTCGACCCGGAGCTGGTCAAGGGCGTGCTCGCGCTGATGGCCGACCTCGCCTCTGGCGGCATGTCGATGATCGTGGTGACCCACGAAATGGGCTTCGCGCGCGAGGTCTCCGACAGTGTGGTGTTCATGGATCAGGGCGTGGTCGTGGAGACCGGCACCCCCGACGCCCTGTTCGACGACGCCAAGACCCCGCGCCTGCGCCGGTTCCTCGACCAGGTCCTCTGACGGGACCCGACAGCTATTCATGCGCGACTGCTAATGTCGGAAGGGCTTGGAGCTCCATTCGATCAGTACCGGCCACGTGCCGGGAAACCGGAAAGAGAGAGCCGATGACCGCCACGCACGCCGAACACCCGCAGCACACCCACGTTCACGGACCCACCTGCGGCCACGTCTCTGTCCCGCACCAGGACCACGTCGACTACGTCCACGACGGCCACCTGCACCGCGAACACGAGGGTCACTTCGACGAGTGCGAGACCTCAGCACACGTCGAGCACACCGCCCACACCCACGAACACGGTCCCGGTTGCGGCCACGTCTCCGTGCCGCACGGCGACCACGTCGACTACGTCCACGACGGCCACCGCCACGCCCCCCACGCGGACCACTACGACGAGCACTGACTGCCCGCATTACTACCGGCTCGACGGTCGGCCGGTTCCCCCGTTACTGTCTGTGCCTGGCGGCTCGCGTCATGCCTGCCGATTGATGGATGGGGAACTTTCGGCCGATGGGCAAAACAATCAGGCGCGCACTGGCTTTCGGTGTCGCGGGCAGTGTGCTGGCCGCGTGCGTCGCCACCTACGGCATCGGCGTCAGCCTGGCCGACGGGCGCGACCCGATCATCGAATCCAAGAAGCTGCTCGCGACGCCGACCACGGCGAACGGCTCGAACATCATGTCGAGCCGCGTCGATGACCGAAACCTGACCATGCTGGTTTTCTCCGCCGCGATGAACAAGCCGATCACGGTGAAGGTGCAGCGCCCCAGGGACGCATCCGTGCCGCGTCCGGCGCTGTACCTGCTCAACGGCGCGGGCGGCGGCGAGGACAGAGCCACCTGGTGGCAGAACACCGACGTCGGCGACTTCCTCGCCACCAAGGACGTCAACGTGGTGATGCCGGTCGGCGGCGCCTGGGCGTACTACACCGACTGGCAGCGCGACGACCCCGCGCTCGGCCGCAATAAATGGCGCACGTTCCTGCTCGACGAACTCCCACCCCTTGTCGACGCGGCACTGGGCACCAACGGCGTCAACGCCATCGCCGCCAACTCGATGACCGCCACGGCCGTCCTGCAATTGGCGCAGGCCAAGCCCGGTTTCTACCGGTCCGTCGCCGGCTACAGCGGCTGCGCGCAGATCGCCGACCCGGTCGGCAAACAGTTCACCAAACTGGTGGTGGAAACCTACGGCGGCGGCGATGTCACCAACATGTACGGCGCCGACGACGACCCGGCCTGGGAAGCCAACGACCCGGTCGTGAACGCCGAAAAACTGCGCGGCACAAACCTTTACGTCTCGGACGCGTCGGGTCTCCCCGGCCCGCACGACAGCACCGACGACCCGTACATGATGAACCCGACCCCCGTCGGCCTCGCCAACCAGCTCGTCGTCGGCGGCGTCATCGAAGCAGCGGTCAACTGGTGCACCCGCAACCTCGAAACCCGCCTGTCCGAACTGAATATCCCCGCCACCTTCGACCATCAACCCACCGGCACCCACTCCTGGGGCTACTGGCGCGACGCCTTCCACCGCTCCTGGCCAACCCTCGCCACAGGCCTCGGCCTCCGCGAGTAAAAGGCATAACGCTCTCGGTTGAGCGGCTGGCTGCGGGCTCGGGTCGGTCCGCAGTCTTCGGGTCTCGAACTCGTTGTGCGGCAACGCCGATGGTGGGACCGGTCAGTCGGTGACGGTGGCGAAGGCTGCCCAGAGGAGGGGGGAGTTTTCGGGGGTGGGAGTGGTGCGCCAGGTGGACAGGCGCGATCTTTGCCAGGTCAGGAGGGTGGGGATGGGTGTGGGGGAATCGTGGGCGGTGTCCACGGCGCAGATGGCGGCTTGCAGGGGGTAGGTCGTGGTGGGGGTGAGGGTGCGGAAGGCGTGGTCGGTGGGCAGGGGCCAGCGGGTGGCGGTGACGAGTTCGGCGCCCGCTGCCAGGGCCGCGGTGGTGAGGCCGAGGGCCTCGGTGAAGCGCAGGTCGCCGCCGCTTTCGCAGGCGATGAGGGCGACGCGGCTCGGCATCGGCCACAGGTCGCGGCCTGCGATCGGGGACGGATCGAGGGAGTGGGTGCCGAGGAGGAGGTCTTTCGCCGACAGGGGGCGGTGGCTGCGGTTCGGGGTGGCGAAACCGCGGGTGTCGGCGGTGCAGCTCAGGTGGAGTTCGGCGTGTTCGCTCTGGCCGGATTCCGGTGCGGCGGAAGTGACATGGCCGACGTAGAAGAGTCGGCTCGCGCCGTCGCGGAGGACGTCGGACAGCCATTCGCGGTCGGTGTCGCCGCGACGGAAGAGCTCGACCGGGTCGGCTACCCGAGGGACAAGTCGAGCACCGTAGCGGCTGAAGTGCTGGGCCACTGGGCTTTCCGCGCTCGGCCGACCGAGTACCGAGCCCAGTTCGGAGTCCGCGCGGAATCCGGGCACGCGCGGGTCGAGCACCGCGACAACGGGCAGATCGCGAGTCTCGTTCCACCGGTGCGCAATTCGCTCCGGAAAATGCACCACTGATACCGGCGCGAGCAGACTCACGTCGGCGATATCGAGCAGCCGGATCGCGGGATCGGGCGCGATGATCTCCCACGGAACCTGGGCGAGTCGGGGCGAGGGCTGAATCCGCAGGTGTGGGCGGACCCCACGCTGGGACAGTTCGTACAGCTGCACGGCCAACCCGTACGGCAACAGCGTGCGTGACAATTCCTGTGCCAGAGCACTTTCCGCGGTTGGATCGACGAGGGCGCCCTCGGTCATCACCCGCCGAAGGTCCTCGGGTCGCGCGGGATCGGGCACCGCATCGGCGAGCGTTCGCAGCACTTCACGCACCTCGTCTCGCGGCAGCATCGCGACCCCGCGCGCCAAGGCGTCGTCGGCCCACCGCCACGACACATACACATCTCCCGCATCGGCCATCCGGACGAAGGCGGTCGGTCCCGGTGCCGTATCCACGACCGTCTCGTTCGGGGGCGGTGTGTTCACAGTGCGATCATTCGACGGTCGCGGACAGGTCGGCCGTAGCGTTGTTCGGCGTGGGTGATGAAGTCCGACAGCACTATTCGGTCACCATCGGTGAGTCTGGGCGGGGGCGCGACGGGGATTCCCGCCGCTGCGGCGACGTCGGCGAGTGCGGCGCCGAGTTGTAATGCGGGCGTGGATGTCGACGCGGGGGAGGTGGGGTCGATGAGCTCGAAGCCGAGGTCGGGTGCGGTCGGCTCGAGGGAAGTCAAATCGAGAGTGGTTCCCGCGCACTGGGTATCGATCAGATCGCTGACCAGTTGACCGTTGCCGGACAGGGCGGCGCAGCGGAAAGCCAGCCGCATGGCGGGTTCGGCGACGGTGCGGTGCCAGTGCTCGCGCTGATTGCCGTTGGGGAGCGTGTGGCGCACGGCATCGATGGCGAGCGCGGCCGGGACCGCCAGGGATACCGCGCGGCTGAGAAGTGCCGGATCCGGTTGTGCCGCTTCCTCGATCGCGGCGTACAGCAGTTCGGCATGCCAGTAGTCGAGCTGGGCGCAATGCATGCCGAGCCCGTGCGCGGCGTAGACGGCGAACGACGCGTCGAGCAGCGCTTCGCCGAACTCGAGATCACCTTCGGCGCAGGCGACGGTGGCCAATCGCAGGCGCACGTCCGCCGCGTCCACCACCGCGCCGCTGGCGTCGAATCGTGCCAGCGCGCGCTCGTAATGCGCACGGGCCGAGGCGAAGTCGCCCCGGCGTTCGGCGAGAAAACCCATCGTCTTCGCGCCGATCCCGGACCGATGCCCCAGCTCGGCCGCTTCGAAGAACGCCTGACTGGCCAGCAACGGTTCCTCGGCCTCGTCGAAGTGACCCGCCCGCACCAACATCGTCGCCAGGTTCTGCCGCGACTCGGCGACGGCGTCGTCGGCGCCCGCAGCGGCGAACGCGGCCACACTCTGTCGAGCGAAGTCGATGGCGAGCTCCCACCGCCCGGTTTCGAACGAGCACGCGGCCAGGTTCATCAGGGGATGACCGGCCAGCTCCGGCACGAATCGTTCTGTCACACCGAGTGATTCGGTTGCCAGTTCGCCCGCGCGCGCCCACTGCTGTCGATGCAATGCCACCGCCGTCAGCGACAACAGGCACGCCACCCGCAGCATCCCCTGATCGGAACTGTCCGCGAGCAGTGTCCGCGCTTCCTCTAGCACGTCTTGTGCCGCGCCGAACTCGCCCAGATGCTGGAATGCTTGCGACAGATTCACCAAAGCCGCAGGTCGCTGGTGCGCGGCATCCTCCGGCATCTCGGCGAGGGCAGTCCGGAACAGGGTCACCGCCCGTCGATGGTCGCCGAGCTCGTCGGCCATGCTCGCCGCGTTGACCAGCGCCGCACTACGCAACCGAGGCGCCGCACTGGCGGCCGCGTTCTCGAAGATCTCCAGCGCCGCGACCACGTCACCACGCTGGTACGCCGCGTATCCCGCGGTGAGCTGCGCGTCGTCCTGGTCGGATGTTCTGCCCGTGGCTGCCATCAGAAGTCCTCGTCCGTTTCGGCGGCGACGGTTTCGGCGTTCAGCCGCAGGTCGCCCCCGGCGAGACGACGGCGGGCGAACCCGCGAATCCGATCGCGAGCGGCCGCCTCGTCTTCCGCTGGTTCGGCAGGCCCGACTGCGGGAACGAAAACGGTGACTTCCAGAGATGTTTCCGGTGTCCCGGGGATCTCGGCCGTTCCCGTCCAGACGTCCCCGCGCAGCTGCAACGCGATCGCCACGTCGGCCGATGGCGGTGACGCCGCACGATCGTCCGGGGCGACCGACCGCACGCGTGCGAAGGGTCGAAGATGGTCGGGGACGGTGCTCCGACAATCGGGCGCGGCGACCACGCTGACCTGCGCTGTCGACACCCCGGACGCCCGTGTCACCTGCCACGACACTGCCTGCTCGCTCGCGTCGAGAATGCCGGGCGGGCAACGCCGCCAATCCCATCCACCACTCCCACGCGCGACGATCAGGCCGCCAACCCGGTCCTGACCACCGGCCGCCAATGCGTAATCGTCGGCGCGCCCACGAGATTCACCGTGCGAATCTGCACGGCGCCCAGCCGCCCCGTCCTGCTTCCGACTGCCCGACGCGCCCCCGCCGTCATCGGAGCCCGCATTGTCACCGTGTTCGATCTCCATTTCACGGAGCCCCGCGCCGCCCGAGAGAGCGGATTCTCCATCACCGGAATTCGCATCGAGCACCATTTCGCAAGTCCCGCTGAGCGATTCGATCTCATCCAGGAGCAGCCGAGCATCCAGCGACGGAATCCCGTCGACAGTCGACGCGGGCCACCACCGACTTGCCCAGTGTGCGTAGGCAAGCCGACGTAGAGCTGTCACCAGATCCGGTCGGGCGGGTTCGGCTGTGAGTGACTGTGGATGGTTTCCGGCGACAACCAACGCGACCGCTTCGCCGTAGACCGCCCACACCCAATCCTGAGCCGCCTCGACATCATCGAGCACCGCAGCGGGCAGTTCGCCACCATCGAGAGCCCAACTCAGGTGCCCGCCAACAACTTCGAGTACCAGCACATCGAGCCCCGGCGCGGCATCGGTGACCAGCGGCGCACCGTCGGGCGCGATGACGAGCAGCCCGGGTTCAGCGCGGCGAAGATCGACAACAGTCATCAGCTGGCCCTCGCTTCCGTCACAGTCGCCTCGGCGGTGAGTGCCTGTTTGACCCGCGTCCGGTGATCCAGCATCACCGACCGCGCCACACCGTCGAGCAGATCCCACAGCTCACCGGGCTCGTACACCGGCATCTCCCGCACATCCCGCCCATGCAATCGCACCCACAACCTGCGCAGATACGGCCGCCACGGGGTCCGCAACTCGGCCGCCACCGTCGCCAGCGGACCCACCCCGTCGACCGCGTGCACCGCGTACCGCCGCGCCTGCAGCACATACCCTTCGCGCCGCCACCGACTGTTGACCACCTCGTGCGCTCGCGAAGTCGCGCCGGACGTGTCGATCGGTGAAAGCCCTAGCGCCAGTTCACAACCCGCGGCGGCGGCGACTCGCAGTGACTCGTCGAGCAACCCCCACGGCGAACAACTGCGCGAGATCTCCCGCGTCACCAGCTCCGGAATCTCCGGCAGATCGGTCCGATCGAGACTGCCCTGCAGCACCGTGAACACCCGCTCGTACACGGTCCGGTCGAACGGCAGTCCGAGATTCGAGGTCGATGCCGAGGCGCCGAGCGCGGGTTGTCGTGGACTCGAATACGTGGTGAGCCCCAGGTCATCGGCACCGTGCGCCGGATGTTCCAGCCACAGGGCGATTCCGCGATGGGTGCCGGCGCGGTCGTCGACGATGTCGTCGAACAGCGGCCCGGCGTCGGCCGGATCACCTTCGCGGGCCAGCGTGCACGCCTCGAGCAGTTCGGTCAGTTCGGCTGCCAGGTCACGCGCGCCATAGGGTGCGAGGGGTCGTCGAGCCCAGGCGATATCCAGCAGTCCGGCCAACTCTGCGGCCCGATCGGGTGCTGTCACATAGGTTTTCAGTGCGGTAGTGGTGCGGCCGCCCGTGCTCTCGTGGACTTCGCGCAACGTCTCCTCGGCCCGCGCCCGCCCGTCACCGTCGGGCGCACCACAGACGATCGCGAGTTCGAAGCAGCGCTGGAAGTACAGGTCCTGCGCGTTCCCCTCCGTGATCCGCAACGCCCGCCGCACCTGCTTCAGCACGGTGAACCATGCAGCGCAGGCCCGCAGGGTGTCCGATTGCGCGTGTACCAGCGCGGTCAACAGCGCGATTCCGTCGGCGTCGAGCACGCTCGCCGCCAGCGTCGGATGCTGCATCGGTCGCAGCACCAGCGGATCGAGGATCAACTTCACCGTTCGCCGCAACGGCCCACCGGCGGCCCCGCTCAGCGCGTCGACCCCGTCCAACTCCCGCCACACCTCATCGAGAACCATGGCGCGCGGTCTGAGCATCGCACCAGGTTATAGGTACCTTCGGCCGCTGGTCACCTCCTCTCGACGGGTAAACGATGACGTTCTCGGCGCGCCTCCGCCGATGGACTGACCGGAGGGTGCGACGAAGGAGTGCCCGGAGGGAGGGAAGAGGCGGAGTTAAGCGCCGAGAACCGCGGCGCCAGCCGCCATTAGATACCGAAAGTTGGGATCGGTAGGCGGCGGAGGATTTCTACCTTTCTCTCAACGGGTTACCAGCCCGAACCACCCAGAGAAACGGAAACCACCATGAACACCAAGCTGATCGCCACCCTCGCCGCTTCCGCCGCCGCCACCGCGCTGTTCGTCACCGGCTGCAGCGACGACGCGAGCACCACCTCCCCGAGCACCCCGGGATCGGCGGCCCCCGCCCCGGCGGCAGGCAAGTCCACTGCCAGCGTCGACGGCAAGGAATTCACCGCCAAGTTCGACACCACCTGCGCCAAGCAGGCAGGCACCCTGGCCCTGGCACTCACCGACACCGCCAACTCCACCTACGGCAGCCTCTCGGTCAGCGCCTCGATCGAGGGCGAGACGGTCCAGGCCGTCGCCATCGCGGGCAGCCAGGGCGGCGCCAACGGCCTGCCCTACGCGGTCGGCTACGGCAACGGCCAGCCCGGCGGTTCGGCCACGCTCGCCAAGGACGGCAACACCTACCGCGTCACCGGCGAGGGCATCAGCGCCGACATGACCAACCCCCTCGCAGGCCCGTCGACCGTCAAGTTCGACATCACCTTCGCCTGCTCCACCATCGTCGGCGCCTGACCATGCGGGCCAAACTACGCGCGGCCGCGGTCGCGTTCGGAATCCTCGCAGTCGGTTATTACCTCTACTACGGACTCACCTACACCCCCGACGAATTCACCGGCGCGATGCTCGGCTGGGTCGGCCCGCAGATGGCCCTGCCGATCATCGCCCTCACCATCGTCCCGATCGTCTTCGCCTTCACCGGCGACGGCATCCTCGAAGCCTTCACCGGCCGCAACAGCAGCGAGTTCCGCGACGCCGCAGTCGGTATCGGCACTATCACCTCGTTCCGGCAGACCGGCGTCTCGGTGAACGACCAACCGCAGGTCAAGATCGATTTCCGGGTCGAGGGGTCCGATGGAAAGGTCTTCGATTCGCACGCCAAGATGATCGTTCCGCTCACCGAACTGGCCCTGCTGCAGCCGGGCGTGGTCCTGCCGGTCCGCTACCTGCCGGGCCGCACCGACAAGGTCGAGGTCGACCGCTCCGGCGACAACGGCGCCGCCCAGCGCGCGATGAACGAATCCCTGATCCGCAAGGGCATCACCACCCGCGGCAAGCTCGACATCGCCGAACGCGGCATCGCCGCCCAGGCGGTGGTCCGCAGCCTCGACGTCCCCGGTCGCATCCGCGGCGGCTACACCGAGATCGCGCTCGGCCTGGTCGTCACCCGTCCCGACGGCACCACTTTCGAAACCCGCGCGGAGAAGTATCTGCCCCCGACGGCGATCGGATCGGTGCAGGTCGGCCGCATCGTCGGGGTGCACTACCTGCCCGGCAACGAGCAGGAGGTAGTGATCGCCCTTCCGGTCAACGCCTGATGGCAACCACCGCGCGCTGTGCCCGATCCCTGTGATCGGACACAGCGCGCGCCTAGTTTTGGTCGTGCGTTCATCTTCGCTTTCCCGACGGCTCGCTTGGGGTGCTTACGGTGCCGGAAGTCCGTTCTACTCAGGAGTCACCGTGAGTCCGAAACCGCTCGCCCTGTTCGTCAAGCATGACGGCCAGTCGGCACGCGCCGCCCTGACCTGTGAATACAAGTGTGGCAACGCTTGCTTTCACGAGCCCCCGAACACCTCGGAGGGTGCCTACTTCGGTGACATCGTCAGCGGCCTCAACCGCCGTGGCCTGATCAAGGGTGGCGCGGCCGCCGTGCTGGCTGTCGGTGCGGTGAGCGCACTGGCCGCCTGCGGTGACGACAGCACCGAGGCGAGTGTGCCGAAGCCGACTCCGGCCGGAACCCCCGGCACCGGAACAGCTTTCACCGCCGTCGCGCCGAACAAGGAAGATGCGCTGACGATTCCGGAGGGCTACGAGCAGCAGGTCGTCATCCGCTGGGGCGACCCGATTTTCGCCGACGCCCCCGCGTTCGACTTCGACAAGCAGACCGCCGCGGCGCAGCTGAAGCAGTTCGGTTACAACAACGACTTCGCCGCGCTGATGCCGATCGAAGGCCAGGCCAACAGCTACCTGCTCGTGGTCAACCACGAGTACACCACCGGCCCGATGATGTTCCGCGGGTACGACAAGGACAAGCCGACCGACGAGCAGATCGCGATCACCAAGGCCGCGCACGGCATGGCCGTGGTCGAGCTCAAGGGTGAAGCCGGTTCGGGCAAGCTGACCCCCGTGTTCGGCAAGTACAACCGCCGCATCACCGCCGACACCGAGTTCCTGCTCACCGGTCCGGCCGCGGGCAGCGCGTTCACCGTCACCGGCGCCGACCCGTCGGGCACCAAGGTGCTCGGCACCTTCGCCAACTGCGCCGGTGGCGTAACCCCTTGGGGCACCGTGCTTTCCGGTGAAGAGAACTTCAACGGCTACTTCGCCAACGGCGACAAGGCTTCCGACCCGAAGGGCCGTGTCAAGCGCTACGGCTTCCCCAAGGGCGGCACCCCGAACCAGTGGGAGCGCACCGACAAGCGCTTCGATCTGAATCAGGAACCCAACGAGGCCAACCGTTTCGGTTACGTCGTCGAGGTCAACCCGTGGGATGCCTCCTCCACGCCGATCAAGCACTCCGCGATGGGTCGCCTCAAGCACGAGGGCGCGTCGATCTACGTCACCGACAAAGGTGACGTCGTCTCCTACACCGGCGACGACGAGAAGTTCGACTACATGTACAAGTTCGTGTCCTCGCGCAAGATCCAGTCGGGCACCGGCGCTTCGGCGATGCGTCACAACATGACCATCCTCGACGCGGGCACCCTCTACGTCGCCAAGCTCACCGGCGACCACGCCGCCGAGATCGACGGCTCCGGCAAGGTCCCCACCGGCGGTTTCACCGGCAAGGGCCAGTGGATCCCGATCCTCGAGACCGGCGACGACGGCAAGGGCAAGTCCCTGGTCGATGGCATGACCGCCGCCGAGGTCGCGGTGTTCACGCGCCTGGCAGGCGACAAGGTGGGCGCCACCAAGATGGACCGCCCCGAGGACTTCGAGGCCAACCCGTTCACCGGCAAGGTCTACGTGGCGCTGACGAACAACGACAACCGCGCCAAGGACGACAAGCCGGGCGTCGACGAGGCCAACCCGCGCAAGCTGAACAAAAACGGCCAGGTCCTCGAAATCACCGACAACCACACCGGCACCGACTTCACCTGGTCGCTGCTGCTGGTCTGCGGTGACCCCGCCGCCGCCGACACCTACTTCGCCGGCTTCGACAAGACCAAGGTCAGCCCGATCTCCTGCCCGGACAACCTGGCCTTCGACCCGTACGGCAACCTGTGGATCTCCACCGACGGCAACGCGCTGAAGACCAATGACGGCCTGTTCTCGGTGATCCTCGACGGCCCCAACCGCGGTGAGACCAAGCAGTTCCTCACCGTCCCCAAGGGCGCCGAGACCTGCGGCCCGATCGTCACCGAATCCCACGTCATCGTCGCCGTCCAGCACCCCGGCGAGTCCGACGACGCCACCCCCGACAACCCGCAGTCGCACTGGCCCGACGGCGGCACCGCCCAGCCCCGTCCCGCCGTGGCGGTTGTCTGGAAGAAGAACGGCGGACGAATCGGCGTATAGCCGGTCCCCGATCCGCTGACGAAACCGCTACTCGGCTGGGCGAGTAGCGGTTTCGTCATGTCGGCGCTCGGCGATCGCCGCGGCCAGCTCGTCCGCGGTGACAACTTCGCCACGCGCGAGCTCAGCCTCCGACTGTGCCATCCGCAGCAATGCCTCTGGGTCCGCTGAAATCGCAGCGGTTTCGGCTTCGGACTCGCTCATCGCACCGGGTCGTGCACGGGGAAGCCGAGCTGTTCAGCGACCGAAATCATGTTCTTGTCGTGGGTCACGATGGTGACGTCGTCCAACCCGCTGCGCAAGGCTGATGCGAGGTGAATGGCATCGAGCGACTTGACGTGCGAGATAATTGCCTCGGCCTCGTTCAAGACGGCATGGTCGAGCGGGATGATGCCGATCCGGTCGAGGATATGATCGCGATCGAGAACCGGTTTTCCTTCGCGGCGCAGAACGCGGGTGAGTTCGGTCCGCAGTAGGCGCGACGAAACTACCGAAACATCCAGGTCTCCTGTGGCCGTGTCGAACCACCGGGCTGCCTCTGGCGACTGGCCGAGCAGAATTCTCACGGCGATCGACGAATCGAGGTAGTACGCCTTCACCACTCGCCCTTCTCGGATTCGAGCAGTTCGTCGATGGTGCTCGCGGTGCGGAGTTCGTGTCGCGGGATTTCGCTCGTCCGCGCGGGACCGGCCAGCTTGCGCGGGATGATGCGCGCAGACGATGACGCGGGCACGATGTAACCGACGCGGTGGTTGTGTCGAGTCAGCTCGTAGACCTCCCCCGATTCGACATCGGCAATCATCTCCGATGGATTCTGGCGGAGCTCCCCAACGCTGATCGACTTCATAACCCCAGTGTAGAGCAGTTTGTCTACATATGTCTACGAGACAATCGTTGCCGGCTAGCTGCTGCCGAACAGGCCGGACATGTTGGCGAAGCGGGCGAAATCGGTGTGGGTGGCGTTGAAGCGGTTGACGTCCGTGCCGCCGTGGATGCCGGGGACGGTGCCGCGGTCGGTGGTCTGCCAGAAGGTCCAGGTGGGCCAGGCGCCGGGGACTTCGGGGTGGTCGTTGCCGCTGTAGTCGGCGATCCAGAGGGGGAATCTGTGGAACGCGTTGGTGTCGGCCATCGCGGTTTTCCAGAAGTTGGGGTAGGTGTAGATGATCGGCGTGCGGCCGGTGAGGGCTTGGACCGTGTTGAGGTAGCGGTGGGTCCAGTCGATGAGGGCGGCGGGGGCGAGGCCGCCGGAGGTTTCCAGGTCGAGGACCGGGGGCAGGTCGAGTGGGCCGTTCTGGCCGAGAACTGTCGTCGCGTACATCGCCGCCTGCGGTTCGGGCGGCAGTTCGGGCCGTGCGAAATGGTAGGTCCCGCGCGCCACCCCGGCGGTGCGCATCAGAATGCTGTCCTGCACGAAGTACGGGTTGACGTAGTGCAGCCCCTCGGTGGCCTTCACCATCGCGAACTGGTGGCCGGCCGCGCGCACCGCGTGCCAGTCGATCATCCGCCCGTCCACATGCTGCCAGGACGACACATCCGGCCCGCTGGGCTCCGCCTGCGCGGTAGCGGGCAGTGCGCAGGCCAGCGCGACGAGCGCAACACAACCACGAACCGTCGAACTCCAGCGCTTGGTGTCCATGGCCGTCGACCGTAGTGGCTTGTTGCCGGTGTGACCAGTGGTGTTGGTGGGTGTCTGTGAATAGTTACCGAAAGCCTGTCGGTGCGTGCCCGTATCTTGGTGCGGACATCGGATGACGGGAGTGCAGGTGGCGCGCAAGCGTGAGGTGCGGTTCGAACCCGCGGTGGCGAAGCCGGGCGAGTTGCGTCCGGCCCTCGCGCCCGGCGACGACCCGATCAATGAACTGACCGTGACCGACGTCGACTATCGGGACGCGGATTTCGCCGACAACCACGTCTCCGGCATGAGCGTCGAGGCCTGCCGATTCGAGAGCGTCCGATTCCCGAGCACGCTGCGCCACAGCGTCATCGCCGAATCCACGCTGCGCGTCTGCGATCTGGCCAACGTGCAGGCCGACGACTCCACGATGATCGAATCCCTGATCGAACACGGTCGCCTCACCGGATTGTCCTGGACCGCAGGCGTTCTCCGCGACGTGCTGATCGAATCCACGCGCGCCGATCTGTCTTCCTTCGCCCAATCTCGCCTACGCACAGTAGTTTTCCGCGACTGCGACCTCCGCCAAGCCGACTTCCAGGGCGCCGAATTCCGCAACGTCCGCTTCGAACGCTGCAACCTCGTCGGCGCCCGCTTCACCGGCGCCCGCATCCAGCAGAACCTGCGCTTCGAGGACTGCGACCTCACCGGCATCTACGGCATCACCGCGCTACGCGGCGCCACCATCCAGGGCGGTGACCCGGAAGGACTGGCATCGACGCTGGCTCGCGAACTCGGCATCACTGTCGAGTGGCAGGTCTACGCCGGCGAGAACTAGCCCAGCCAGTCGAGAACCGAAGCGGCGGTCCAGGATTGCTGCATGCTGCCGAGGGGGGCGCCGGTGAACGGTTCGTAGTATTCGGCGAAGCTACCGTCGCTGGCTTGGCGTAGACCTTCGGCGCGCAGCATGTAGGAGCGTTCGGCCCAGCCTCGGCGGGCGAAGGCCCAGGAGAACAGCCAGCTCATGACCGGCCAGACGGGGCCGCGCCAGTATTCGCGGGGGCGGAACTCCTTGGCGACGGGGGAAGTCGAGGGTGGAAGGGCGTAGCGGAGGTCGGGGTGGCCGCAGAAACGGGGGCCTTCGAAGGTGTTGAGCAGGGCTCGTTCGGCGTGGCGGGAGAGGCCACCCGAGAGCAGGGGCGCGAACATGGCGAGGGTGTCGGTGCTGATCCAACGTTGCAGGCGGACGTCGTAATCCCTTGCAGCGCCGGTGCGTTCGTCGGTGGTGGTGACCACGCCCTTGCGGAAGCGTTCGGCCCAGCCGTGCAGCTCGCGGACGTCGGCGTGCGGTTGTTTGTACTCCTCGCCGATATCGGCGAGCACCTCACACGCCAGCGCGAAGATCGCCGAGACGAACACGTCCTCCACGGCGAAACTCATCACCGAGGTGAGCTGGAAATCGTCGTAATTCGCCCGCCGCATCTGCTCGACCAACCACAGGTAGCGGTCGTATTCGCGGTCGCTCGGCCGCTGGGAGAGATCGGAGATGATCGAGGTGTCGGCCCGGCGGTAAGGCGGAAGGTCCGCGCCTGGAACAACATTGGCGTAGGCGCGATCCCAGCGCGGCGAGTTGTCCATCCCGGATTCCCACCCGTGGTACAGCGTGATCCGCCCGGTTTCCTTGGGGTCGCGGGCGTGCGCGAGCCAGCGGTGCCAGCGCACCAGATCCGGCCAGCGGCGGTTCAGGAATTCCTCGGCGACCGCGCGGGTGGAGCGGCCGTGGCGGCGGGAGTGGTCGAGGATGCGCTGCACGGCGATCGCGTGCACCGGGGGCTGGGTGATGCCGGAGGTGTCGGGGCCGTCGGGTGCGTTGGCGGCCAGCTTGCGACATTCCCAGCGCGCTGGCCCTGGAAAATACCCGTCGACACCGTTGGCGAACACGATGTGCGGGATCATCCCGTTCTTCCACTGCGCCGACAGCAACGTGTCGAGCTCGACCACCGCCCGCTCCACGCTCAACGGCGCCAGCCCCACCGCGACGAACGCCGCGTCCCAGCTCCACATGTGTGGGTAGAGGCGGGGCGCGGCGCTGGTCATCGTGCCCAGGTCGTTGCCGCGCAGGAGGTAGGCGGCGCGGGCCGCGAGCTGCGTCGAGGTGAAACCCGGGTCGGTCATCTATCTATTTTGCGGCGTAGCCGGCCCTACGGCATCTCGGCAGTGGTGTGACGATCAGTACCCGGCTTGACGTGGCGTGTTCTGGGCGGCCGATCCGACCGAGCTGAGCATGGTGGTGATGCACAGACCCACCAGCAGGTTGATCGCCGCGGTCGCGATCTTGGCGTCCAGATCGGCGACCAGGGTGAACGGCAGAATCACCGCGACAGCCGTGAGCAGCAGACAGATCCAGGTGAAGAACGTGAGCGGGCTCGGCATGGCCAGCAGCAACACCATCAACAGGGCCGTCGCCATCAGCGCGGCACCCGCGGCGGCGACGGCATAGGACGTGGTGGAGACGGTGCCGTACGCGCCAGCGCCTTCGGGCGAGAGGATCGCGATGCCGAGCACCCCGCGGATCAACATGATCGCGACGACCACCAGCAACGCGGCAACCACAGCCGTGCCGATCCCACCCGCCCACAGCTTGCCCACATTGACCTTGGGCTCCGGCTCGCCCTGAGGGTAGTGCTCACCCTGGGGATACTGCTGGCCGTGCGGGTACTGCGGCTGGCCCGGGTGCTGGGAATACTGCGGGTTGTCTGGTCCGTAGTTGTACCGGGGATCGGTCATAGTCCGACGGTACTAGTCGGTGCTGACATCCGCGCGTGGAAACGGCCACGGTGTCGAGAACTAACGTGAACCCATGACGGTGACCAGTACCCCCGCCCCGACCGCCCTCATCACCGGCGCCAGCCGTGGACTCGGCGCCGCGATCGCCCGCGAACTCGCGCCCACCCACAACTTGCTGCTCGGCGCCCGCTCCGCCGACGCGCTACAGCCGATCCTCACCGAGCTGCCCGAGGCCACGGGCTGGCCGGTCGCGCTCACCGATTACGCCGCCGTCGCCGCGGCCGCCGAGCAGATCTCGCACCTGGACGTGCTCGTCCACAATGCGGGGATCGCCGATCTCGGCACGGTCGCCGAGTCGTCGGTGGAGCAGTGGCGTGAAACGCTCGAGGTGAATCTGATCGCGGTCGCCGAGCTGACCAGAGTGCTGCTGCCCGCGTTGCGTGCCGCGAACGGGCATGTGGTGCTGATCAATTCGGGTGCGGGTATCCGTGCGAACGCCGGTTGGGGCTCCTACGCGGCGAGCAAGTTCGGACTCCGCGCGTTCGCCGACGCGCTGCGCCTGGAGGAACCCGCTCTCCGGGTGACCTCGCTGTTCCCCGGCCGCATCGACACCGATATGCAGCGCGCGATCGTCGCCGACGAGGGGCGCGAATACCGGCCGGAGGAATTCCTCAACGCCGAGACCGTGGCATCAGCGGTCCGCAACGCCGTCGATACTCCGCGCGACTGCCATCCGACAGAGATCGTCCTGCGCCCGGCATAATCACGCAATTCGAGTGGTTCCAGTCAGAAAACTGACTGGAATCGCGTTGTTTGCGTGATTATGCCGGTCGAATCAGTCAACCCGTGCCGGTCACACATGCTCCCACCGGCACAAAGGGTATTGTCGCGATGCGCGGACGGCCTTCAAGGGGGTCGATGCTGTTCGCGCGCATGTGCCCGACGGTTCGCCTGCTCGATGGATTCCCCGGGTACGTTTCCGCGCGTCGAGAACTGCGGCACCAGCCGCGAAGAGACTTCAAGTAGGGGTTCGCACAGTGGATAGACGTCGAATGCTGGCGCTGTTGACCGCCGGCGCCGCCGTGGCGCTGACCGGCTGCGCGACCGCCGAGGGCGAGACGGTCGAGGCCGGTTCCGCAGGCGGCGAGATCCCCGCTCCGCCCCCCGCCAAGCCCCTGCTGCCGCCTCCGCCGGGCGGCCCGAAGTCGATCATCCCCCCGAAGCCGATCACCGCGCTTCCGGGTGCGGGCCAGTCCATGGCACTGACCGTCGACGACGGCGCCAGCCCCGAGGTCGTCGGCGCCTACGTGAAATGGGCCAAGGACACCGGCGCCCGCTTCACCTTCTTCGTCACTGGCTACTACGAATCCTGGACAATCCACCGCGACGCCATGCGCCCGCTGGTGGAATCGGGTCAGATCCAGCTCGGCAACCACACCTGGGACCACGCCGCCCTGACCAAGATCAGCTCGACCGAGGTGGCCGACCAACTCAGCCGCACGAAGGCATTCCTGCGCAACAACTTCGGTGTCGACGGCACCCCGTTCTATCGACCGCCGTTCGGCTATCACAACGCGGGAGTCGACAAGATCGCCGCCGACCTCGGCTATACCGTCCCGACCATGTGGTACGGCTCGCTGTCGGACTCAGGCCTCATCACCGAGGAATACCTGATCGAATGCGCGCACAAATATTTCGCCGCCCAATCCATCATCATCGGCCACGCCAATTTCCCCCCGGTCACCCACTGCTACGGGCAACTCGTCGACATCATCCGCGAGCGCAACCTGTCGCTGGTCACGCTGAACGACGTCCTGGAAGTACGGAGCTGATCTCGCAAGAACATGGGTAACTCACCGGGAACGAGCTAACCCACCTACCGCACAAAGCTTGCCGCGTCCCCAACTCTCCCCGTACCCGGGTCTGGCCAAAAGACCCGGGGAGGCGGTTACGGGACGATGTTGACCATCTTGCCGGGGACCACGATGATCTTGCGCGGTGCTTGACCCTCGAGCAGAGCGATGACCTTCTCGTCGGCCAGAGCCGCTGCCTCGATCGCCGCGACATCGGCGTCGGCCGGAACCTGAATTCGGCTGCGCACCTTGCCCTTCACCTGAATCGGGTACTCCACCGAATCCGCCACCAGCAGTGCGGGATCGGCGGTGGGGAAGGGGCCGTGGGCCAGGGAAGTGGTGTGGCCCAGGCGTTCCCAGAGTTCCTCGGCGATGTGCGGGGCCAGCGGGGCGAGCATCAGCACCAGGGGTTCCACGGCGGCGCGGGGGGCGCCGGTGGGGTAGGTCTTGGTGAGGTGGTTGGTGAGCTCGATCAGCTTGGCGCCCGCGGTGTTGTCGCGCAGCGCCGCCAGGTCCTCGTCGACGCCGGCGATGGTGCGGTGCACCAGGCGCAGGGTTTCGTCCGACGTGGCGGCGTCGGTGGCCTTCACCGTGCCGGTTTCCTCGTCGACCACCAGGCGCCAGACGCGCTGCAGGAAGCGGTGCGCGCCGACGACATCCTTTGTCGCCCAAGGGCGTGAGGTGTCCAGCGGGCCCATCGACATCTCGTAGAAGCGGAAGGTGTCGGCGCCGTACTGGTCGCACATCTCGTCGGGCGAGATGGCGTTCTTCAGCGACTTGCCGATCTTGCCGTACTCCTGGAAGACCTCGATCTCGACACCGTCGGGACCGGTCCAGAAGAACTTCGCGTCGCGCTCGACGATCTCCGCAGCGGGTACGTAGGTGCCGCGGGAGTCGGTGTAGGCGTAGGCCTGCACGTAACCCTGGTTGTAGAGGCGGCGGTAGGGCTCGCTGCCCGACACATCGCCCAGGTCGAACAGCACTTTCTGCCAGAACCGCGCGTACAGCAGGTGCAGCACCGCGTGCTCCACACCGCCGACGTACAGGTCGACGCCGCCCGGGTCGTCGGGTCCGTGCTGGGGCCCGAGCCAGTACTTCTCGTTCTCCGGGGCGCAGAACGTGTCGGTGTTGGTCGGGTCGGCGTAGCGCAGCTGGTACCAGGACGAGCCTGCCCAGTTGGGCATGACGTTGGTGTCGCGACGGTACAGCTTCGGCCCGTCGCCCAGGTCGAGTTCGACGTTGACCCAGTCGGTCGCCTTGGCCAGCGGCGGGGACGGTTCGGAGTCGGCGTCGTCGGCGTCGAAGGTGACCGGAGCGAAATCTTCCATCTCCGGAAGTTCCACGGGCAGCATGGATTCCGGCAGTGCGTGCGCGACACCGTCGGCGTCGTAGACGATCGGGAACGGTTCGCCCCAGTACCGCTGGCGGGCGAACAGCCAGTCGCGCAGCTTGTACTGGACGGTGCCGGTGCCGTGACCCTCGGCTTCGAGGTGACCGATCATGGTCGCCTTGGCCTCGTCGACCGGAAGCCCGTTCAGGAAGCCGGAATTCACCAGTTCGCCGTCACCGGAGTACGCGGCTCCGGACACATCGCCGCCTGCGATCACCTCCACGATCGGCAGGCCGAGCGTGGTCGCGAAGTCCCAGTCGCGGCCGTCGTGGCCGGGCACCGCCATGATGGCGCCGGTGCCGTAGCCGCTGAGCACGTAGTCGGCGATGAAGATCGGCACCTGCTTGCCGTCGGCCGGGTTGGTGGCGTAGGAGCCGAGGAAGACGCCGGTCTTCTCCTTGTTCTCCTGACGTTCCAGATCCGACTTCGCCGCGATCGACTTGCGGTACACCGCAACAGCTTCGGCAGGGGTGGCGCTGTCGTTGGTCCAGCGGGCGTCGGTGTCGGCGGGCCATGCGGCAGCGGTCAGCTTGTCGACCAGCTCGTGCTCGGGTGCCAGCACGACATACGTCGCACCGAACAGAGTGTCGGGGCGGGTGGTGAACACCTCGATGGTCTCGCCGTCGGCTGAATCCATGGTGGCACTCCCGGGGCCCTGCGTGGTTACGCGGGCTGCCTCCTCCGGGCCCGTCGCTCGTGCCACGGGGAAGCGCACCTGCGCGCCGCGCGAGCGCCCGATCCAGTTGCGCTGCATGGACTTCACGTTGTCCGGCCAGTCCAGGGTGTCCAGGTCGTCGACCAGGCGATCGGAGTAGGCGGTGATGCGCATCATCCACTGCCACATGCGCTTACGGAACACGGGGAAGTTGCCGCGCTCGCTGCGCCCGTCGGCGGTGACCTCTTCGTTCGACAGCACCGTGCCGAGACCCGGGCACCAGTTGACGATCGAATCCGACTGGTACACAAGGCGGTACGAGTCGATCAGCGCACCGCGATCGGTGGCCGACATGGTGTTCCAGTCGCCCTCGGGAACCGGTCGCGCACCGCTGGCGAACTGTTCTTCCAGCTCGGCGATCGGGCGGGCCTTACCGGCCTCCTGGTCGTACCAGGCGTTGTAGATGCGCAGAAAGATCCACTGCGTCCACCGGTAGTACTCGGGGTCGGTGGTGGCGAACGAGCGGCGCGGGTCGTGGCCGAGGCCGAGCCGGTCCAGCTGACGCTGCATCGTGGCGATATTGGCCTCGGTGGTCACGCGCGGGTGCGCGCCGGTCTGCACGGCGTACTGCTCGGCGGGCAGGCCGAAGGCGTCGTAGCCGAGGGCGTGCAGCACGTTGCGGCCGCGCATGCGGTGGTAGCGGCCGAAGACGTCGGTGGCGATATAGCCAAGCGGGTGGCCGACGTGCAGGCCCGCGCCAGAGGGGAACGGGAACATGTCCTGGATGAACAGCTTGTCGGGCGGTGTCTCGCCGGCGAGCAGGCCGACCGGGTTGGGCGCGTTGAACGTGCCGCGCTCGGTCCAGATCTCCTGCCAGCGCCGCTCGATCCGCCCAGCGAGCTCGGCGTTGTACCGGTGCTGAGGTACGTCACTCTCGGTTGCACGAGGGTCCTGCACGGTACCGCCTTCTTGTTCTCGCCGATCCGGGGTAAACATCGTCTAACAGGGTAGAACGTGGGCGCGAGCGCATTTCCGACGACCCGCGCGGTGTGTGGGCGGTCACCTCGCCGGGGAGCGCTCGATCGGCCATCGGCGCAGGTGCGCTAGCCTGCAGGAATGGTCGTCGTCGCTTCCCTGTTGTTCGCGCTGGCCGCGGTCGCCATCGTGACCGGCGTGCTCGGACTGCTCGGCAAACTGCCCCGCAATCGCTTCCTCGGCGTCACCACCGCGGCGGCGCTGCACAGCGACGACAATTTCCGGATCGCCAACCGCATCGCCGCCCCCACCTCCGTCGGTGCCGGTGCCCTGCTGTTCGCCGGTGGTCTGGTCGTTCTGGTGGCCGGTGGTTTCGCGAGCCTCGGCGTTGCCGCGGTCGTCGCCGTGATCGCCGTGTTCACCCTCGGTGCGGGCGCCAACGCCGCGGCCCGCGCGGTCGAACCCCTCATGCCTCCCGCTCCGGTCGGCGGCTGCGGTTCCTCGTGCGGTGGATGCTCCCTGCGCGACACCTGCGCACCCGCCAACTGAGTTCCCGGCGTTTCGGCGCCGACCGCTTCGGCGGCATTCGAAAGCTGGTTCCCTGCTGTTCGTTTCATGGTAAGTGGGCGGGGGTACAAAGGAACTAGGACTTCTCGGGGGGAGTTGACATGTTCCTTGTTTCGGCATTACTGCTCGGCATTATCGGTGGATCCGTTGTCGGCACATCATCCATGGCGGGCATTCCGCTGCTCATCATCGCGGGCCTTCTTCTGGTCGGCGGGATTCGTGATCTCATTCGCGATGGCGTTCCGGTAATCGGCCGGTCGGGCAGGGCTCAGCGGTCGGGGGCGTGGCAATCGTCGCTGGCCGTGGGGACCGTCGGTTCGACCGGCGGCAGCACCGGCCCTGGCGGCACCAGCCACGGGAGTGGCGGCAGCCCGATGGGCGGGGGCGAATCGTCGAGCAGTTGCGGCGGCGGTGGCTGTGGTGGTGGCTGATTCATAAGGGAATTGCAAGGTCGCGCGGATACGGTTGACCTTGCAGTACAACGGAATCAGATCCTCGATCGGGGGAATCATGAAGGTTATCGGAGCGGCTCTTCTGCTCGCGTTGATCGGTGTGATCACTACCAACTATTCGCCGATCGCGGGCATCGCGATGCTCGCCGTCTCGGTGGTCATGTTGGTGGTCGCGTTGATCGTCGTCCAGCGAACTCCGGGCAGGTCCTTCAATTCGAAGCGGCGCTGGGGTTCGAGCGGCACCGCGGCGGGACTCGGTTCGGTCGGTTCCGGCGAATATTTCAGCGGCGGTTCCTCCGGCGGTTGCGGTGGTGGCGGAGGCGGCGGCGGAGGCGGCGGAGGCTGCTGAATCAGCCACGCTCGTAATGGTTTCCAACATTAGGAGGGGCTCATGGAATTCATCGACGTGATCGCCGCGGTGCTCGCGATTGTCGTGGCCGTTGCCGCAGTCGTGGTGCTCATCGCGGTGCCGATCGCGATCATCGGGGCTGTCAGCCGGGCGACCGATACCCCAGCCAGGAGCAACAGGCGGGTGCAACGAGCCGCGAACCTGCAGCGGGCGCGCACGCAGTCGCGGGCAAGGCGCTCGGGCTCGAGTAGTTGGAGTTCCTCCGACAGCGGTTGGTCCAGCGCCAGCGGTTGGTCGAGCGGTGGCGGTTGGTCGGGCGGTGGCGATTCCGGCTCCAGCAGTTGCGACAGCGGTAGCAGCAGCAGCTGCGGTGGGGGAAGCAGTAGTAGTTGCGGCGGTGGCAGCAGCAGTAGCTGCTGATATCTGAACGAGGTTCGTCATGATCTACGGTGCGGGAATTCTGGTCGCGCTGGTCGGCTTGATCGCAGGAAGTCATTCGTTGCCGGCCGGACTCGGCCTGCTCGGATTCGCGGCGATACTGCTGGTGACCGGTGGCGTGCTGAGTTACCGGAATGCACGTCGTATCCGGTCGAGGTACCAGCGTCTGCGGATCAGTACCGGTGGCAAGCCCGGTCGGCGCGGAATCGATGACGCGGATTCGTTGAGCCACCTCTACGGCGGGGACTACGGCGGCGGCGCCGGTGGTGGAGGTGGTGGCTGCGGCGGTGGTGGTGGGGACTGAACCGCTGGTCAGGAGACTTGATGCGTTCGATGAGGGATCATGGAGCTACGTATCGTGAGTTCGACAGTCGCAGGAGGTTCTGATGGCCACAACTCGTGCTGACCTGCGGGGGAGCAGGCTCTACCTCGCGGGGGCGGGAATTCTGGTGGTCATCGGCCTGATCGCCGCGGTGCTCGGGTCGACGTACACCGCGGTGTTCTTGATCGCGGCGCTGGTGTTCTTCGCCCTCGGCGTCACCCGGATCATGCTCGTGCCGAAACCGCGTGGGGGCGGTAAGGCCGGATGGATCGCGGCGGGCAGTGCCAGTGCCGGGTTCGCCGGGACCGGGGATGGCGGCAGTGGGTGCGGCGACGGGGGTGGCGGGGGCAGTTGCGGCGGCGGGGGTGGTTGCGGTGGCGGCGGGGGTGGGTGCTGAACTGCGCGGATCCGGCGCCGCGTGGCCGGTCGGCGATGCGGTGGTGGGAGGGGACTGAACGCGCTCGCGACCGGGACCTGGAAGGGGACCAGGTCCCGGTCGCGATGACCCGGTGTTCCGGGTCGATTCGGAGTGGTCAGCGCAGGTTGGCGAGAGCCGTGTGGACGGCTCGGCCTGCGGTAGGGTCGCCCACGGCGATGCGGGCGCTGCCGTCGGGGTAGGCCTTGGCCTTGATTCCGGCACGGCGTAGCGCTGTGGCCACGCCGGGGCCGGGTAGGTAGAGGAAGTTGGCGTAGCTGCGGGGGACGTCTATTCCGCAGGCGCGCAAGGACAGTCGCAGGATTTCCCTTTCCCGGTTGATGCGGTCGACGCGGTCGCGCAGTTCGGTGGTGGCGGCGTAGGCGGCGCGGACCGCGGCGACCGAGGTGGTGGGGATGCCGAAGGGCAGCTGCTGGTCGCGGATTCGCTGGATCAGCTTTCCTCGGCCGACGCAGTAGCCGATCCGCAGGCCTGCCAGCCCGTAGGCCTTCGAGAAGGTGCGCAGGACGAGCAGATTCGGGTGACGGTGCAGCAGGGCGTGCAGGTCGAGTCGGTCTGTCCCGTCCAGGAATTCGACGTAGGCCTCGTCGAGGAGCACGGGGACATGGCGGGGGATCGCGTCGAGGAACGAACGCACCGCGGCGGCCTCGAGTACGGTGCCGGTGGGGTTGTGGGGACGGCACAGCACGATCAGGGCGGTGCTGCGGTTCACCGCGCGACGCATCGCGGGCAGATCCTGATTGCCCGCCGGATCGAGGGGGACCGGGACGAGCGTCATCCCGGCCATTTCCGCCATGATCGGATAGCCGTCGAAAGTCGGTGTGCTGCTGAGTAGTTCACCACCGCCGAGGGCCCGCATCACCTGCATCGCGACACCGGTCGCCCCGGCGCCGACCACCACATCGTCGGGCGAGACCCCGAGGTGGTCGGCGATCACCCGCGGCAGTTCCTCCGGAAGGAAGTCCGGATACCGGTTCGCCTGGCTCAGTGCGACATTCACCGCAGTGAGCACGGAAGGCAATGGTGGAAAAGGGTTCTCGCTGAGACCGAGATCGAACAGGGTGGGAACCGCGGTGGCGTGGAACCGACGGGAGGGGGTCGTCGGTTCCGCCAGCAGACTCATCGCGCCGCCCCCCATCGGATAGCGGCCGCACCGGCGAAATCACCCGCGTGCGCGAACGCCGACAACAGCACCACCGACCCGTTGCGCAACCGGCCCGCCCGGTTCTCCGCGTCGAGGGTCACGGGAATGCCTGCGGCGAACAGGTTTCCGCACTGATCGAAGGTGTCGGGATGACGTTCGGCGGGCAGTTCCAGCGCGTCGTGCCAGTTGCGCAGGAACAGCCGGTTGGGCTGATTGGTGACGAAGGTGTCGATATCGCCGCTCTTCACCCCGATGCGTTCACACACCGCCAGCGCTACCTCCGGCACGAGCCGGTTGCCGCGCGCGAACACCTTGGTGATCTTGGATTCGGAGAAGCTCACGCACCCCTGACCCTCGCCCGGCTCCCAGTATTTGCGCGGACCGTTCGTGGAGAAATCCATATCGCCGGCGAATTCGGGATAGGTGCGGGTTTCGATATCGAGGATCGGGGCCGAATCGTCCTTGCGCAGCAGCCCGATTCCGCAGCCGTCACCGGGCACCGGCGCCTGCGCCAATTTCCGGATATCGGGCTGGGTGAACACCGGGCCCGCGCAATTCTGGGCGGCGACGATCAGCGCGGTTTTCGCGTCGCTGGTGGCCATCATCATCCGCGCCATCGCCATCATCTGGACGAATGCCGCGCAACCACTGTTGTGCACATCCAGGACCTGCGACGGATGGGCGCCGAGCCGGCGAGCCAGTTCGGGACCCGCGCCGAGCACCGGATTATCGGGCAGCTGGGTGTGGGTGATGATGATGTCGATCTCTGAGGCCAGGTCGGCCCCGTGCCGCTCGCGCAGCGACTCGAACGCCTTCTCGGCCATGTCGACGGCGGTTTCGTCGCGGCCGACATGGTGGCGACCGGTCGGCGAACGGAACATCACGTTCTTCGCCATCCGCTCCGAACGGGAGAACTGGGTGAAGTATTCGGTCGGGACGGGGTCGCCGGGCAGATAGCTCGCGACATCGACCAGACTCACCTGCGGCATATTCACTGCATCCACTCCGGCTTGATCGGCAGCCCATTGGCCGCGCGGTATTCACAAATGGCTTTGAGGTTGTCCAGCTCGAGCTGGTGTCCGGCGGAGAACATTTCCCAGAAATCGCCGACCCACACGGGGCGCTTCGGCGGTGCTGTTTCGGGATAACCGTTCTCGTCGTAGAAGGGGTGCTTGCAATTGATCCAGGTGACCACCGAACCCGGCTTGTTGAACACCACCTGGGCGTCGACCACCCGCATCAGATAGATCATCCAGAGGTGCTCGGACTGATCCCACGCGCAGTGATAGTCGACGGTCATCGCGTCGGAATGGGCGACGGTGCGGGTGAAACACTTGGTCGCGTCACCGAGGCGGTCGTAGGCCAGCCACAGGCCGGGCTCCTCGGTTTCGACGAATCCGCGCAGGCTGTAGGTCCATTCCTCGAGCGAACGGGTGTCGGCGAGGTATTCGTAGACCTCACGCGGTGGCGCGGCGATATAGGTCTGCACGGGGCAGTAGTCGCCGAAGACCTGCTCGTGCGGATAGACCGAACGCAGCATGTCCATGATGATCGGCGTGGTGGTCTCCCGGTCGGAGTTCTCGATCCGGATGACGCCGGGCACCACCTCCTCGGGGATGTCGGACAGGGCTGGCAGGGCGCTGGTGGTCACGGGGTGCTCCTGGATTCGAGGGCTGACAAGAAGGGCAGAAAGGGTGGGACTTCGTCTGGGTCGCAGAGGATTTCGAGGAACGCGGGTCCGGGGGCGGCGAAGCTGCGTTCCAGCGCCTCGGCCAGTTGTGCGGGTTCGGCGACGGTGTGGGCGGGCAGGCCGGGGAACATGGCCGCGAGGCCCGCACCCAGGTGCGATGGCTGAAAACGATTGAAGCTGTAGCGATCCTGGTAGTAGAGCTGTTCTCGGGTGACGCACATGGCGTGCGCGTTGTTGTTGAACACCACGAACGTGATGGGCAGGTTGTGTTCGATCGCGGTGTGAATCTCCATGCCGTGCATGAAGAACGAGCCGTCACCTGCGATGACGACGGTGCGGTGCGCGCCGTCGGGTGCGGCGCGGCGGGCGAACGCGGAACCGATACCCGCGCCGAAGGCGTAACCCATGCCGCCCATCCCGAGTGCGACCGTGAAGCGCCCGCCCTCGGGTACCCGTAGGTAATGCACCACGGACGCGCCGGTGTTACCCGCATCGGCGAAAATATCCGCGCCGGCGGGCAGTGCGCGCTGAATCGCCTCGACGACGGTGCGGTAGCGCAGGCCGGGGCCTGCGGCTTCCGGGACGGTCATCGGGGTGAGCCGGGGCGCCTGAGCGGAGGCTTCGGAGCTGCTCGGCTCGGCGATGCCCGCCAGCAGTGTGGTGATGGTGGCGGCGAGGTCTGTGCTGGTGGCGTGAGTGGCAGGCAGGTAGGGCGGTAGCGCGCCGATGCTGAGGACCGGGAGTTCGGCGAGTGCCGCGTCGAGACCGGCGCGGGCGGTGATCGGAAGGCGGGTGCCGACCAGCAGGCAGGCGCTCGCCGCGGAAAGCGCTTCGACCAGCTCCGCATGCCCCATGGCGCCCGCGACACCGCAGTAACCGGGCCCCGTATTGGAGTACACGTCCTTGGCGTCGGGGGCAAGGCCGATCGAGGCGTCCAGTGCCGCGACCAGCTCGGCGAGTTCCGCGCGGGCATCGTCGCGAGCGATCTGATCACCGGCGACGATCACGACCTTGCCGACGCGCCTGGCTTCGGCGAGGTCGGCGGCGATGGTGTGCGCGGGCGCGAGAACGGACACAGAGCTGATTCGGCCGAGTTCGGGCCGCTCTCCCGCTGAGCTGGGGAGAACACTCACCGAGGCAATCGGCGGGTCCTGGGTCGAGCTGTCGGGTAAGACCGGCATCGACTGCTGCTGAACATCTTTCGGAATCAACAGCACCGCAGGCCCGCCTGCCTCCGCCGCCGCGATCGCCGCGGCGAGCTGGGCGGGCAACTCGGCCGGATCGGTCACCCGGGCGCAATACCGGCTGATCGTCGCGAAAAGCGCGGTGGCGTCGATGGAATCGGCCAAGCCGCTCGAATCCTGAAACGCACCGAGCCCTTCGAGGGCGGTCGGTGGCTGACCGACCAACGCCAGCACCGGCACTCGCGAGGTGTACGACTCAGCAAGTCCGGCAACGAGATTCACCGCTCCGCCACCCGAGGTGGCAGCGACGACCCCCAGCCCGCCGGTGCTGCGCGCGTACCCGTCAGCCATCGTCGCGGCCGAGAATTCGTGTTTGGCGACGATCCCGGCAGGCGAACCGCCCGCATCGAAGATCGCGTCGTACAGGTCCTCGATATTGGCGCCGTCCACGCCGAAGATCTGGGTGATTCCCCGGTCGGCTACCGTCCGTACCAGGTAGTCCACGACTCTGTCCGGCATCGGCCCTCCTTCTCCGCGACGAAATGTGACGCTGTCGTTCACCGCGTCTATCGGGAACTACGAGGCACGCCGACGGGGAGTTCAGAGGGTGGGCGAAAACCACCCCTTGTGTGTACGTACACTTATACGTATAGTGAGTTCATGCCCAACAAGACGATCTACGTAGCCGACGACGATCTCCCCGTGTTCCAGCGGGCGCAGGAGCTCGTCGGCGGAAACCTCTCCAGCACCGTGGTCAGCGCGCTGCGCAGGCTCATCGAGCTGGAAGAAGGCCGTGAGGCCGGCTTCGAGGAGATCACGTTGCAGGTGGGTCGCGACGGTGTCCGGCAGGTGCGCTTCCAGGGCACACTGCTGGGCGAATGGCGCGATGCCGACGACAAGCAGGCGCTGCACCAGGCGGTGTATCGCAGTCGCAAGGGCAAGCTCGTGCTCTACACGCACTCGGCGAAGTGGGAGGACTACCCGACCGGTGAGGCCGCCGGTGAGATGAAGGAATGGAAGTACTGGCGCCGCATGTTCGGCATCGGCAACGCACCCTGGGATTGGGGCGACTACGACTACGAGATCCTCGATGACCTGAAGGATCTGAAGGATCGCGTCCCGGACAAGCTCTACCGCAAGGTCGAGGACATGACCGCGCATCCCAAGGTCGAGGAACTCGACATCTAAATCCTTTCGGCGACAACCACATACCCAACCCGAGCACCGCAGCCCCTGGGGGCTGTGTGGATCAAACATGCACTTATTCGCACCAATGAATGTAATCTTCTGGAAAGGGACGACCATGGTCAACTCGGCCATCACCGCACGCGGCCTGCACAAGGCCTACGGCGAACACACGGTCCTCGACGGCATCGACATCACCGTCGCGCAGGGCACGATCTTCTCCCTGCTCGGCCCCAACGGTGCGGGCAAGACCACCACCGTGCAGATCCTCACCACGCTGATCGGCGCCGACGCGGGCGAGATCACCGTCGGCGGCCACGACGTGGTGACCGACGCCGCCGGAGTGCGGCGCATGATCGGTGTCACCGGGCAGTTCGCGGCGGTCGACGAACTGCTGACCGGTCGCGAGAACCTGCAGATGATGGGCGACCTGAATCACCTGCCGAAGCGCGAAACCCGAAGTCTGGCAACCGAACTGCTGGAACGCTTCGACCTGGTCGAGGCGGCCGACAAGCCCGCGAGTACCTACTCCGGCGGCATGACGCGCAGGCTCGACCTCGCGATGACGCTGGTGGGCAACCCGCAGGTGATCTTCCTCGACGAACCGACCACCGGTCTCGACCCGCGCAGCCGACGCGCCATCTGGGACATCATCCGCGCCCTGGTCGACGACCTCGGCGTGACCGTCTTCCTCACCACCCAGTATCTGGAGGAGGCCGACCACCTGGCCGACCGCATCGCGGTGCTCGACCACGGCCAGATCGTCGCCGAAGGCACTGCGGCAGAACTGAAACGGCTGATCCCCGGCGGCCACATCCGCATCGATTTCAGCGAACAAGCCGCCCTCGACGCCGCCCGCTCCGCGTTCGGCGCCACCGCCCAGGTACTCGAGGGCAGCGACGGGCTCACCCTCGCGGTGCCGGGCGACGGTGGCGTGCGCTCGCTGCGCGCGGTGCTCGACGTGCTCGATGCCGAAAACATCGAAGCGGGCGGCATTTCCGTGCACACCCCGAACCTCGACGACGTCTTCCTCACCCTCACCGGCCGCACCACCACCGAGCAGGAGTCACTGCGATGACCACCCAGACCAAGTCCGCCTCGTACGTTTTCGCCGACACGATGACGATGTTGCGGCGCAACTTGATTCACGCCAAACGCTATCCGAGCATGGTCTTCAGCATCATCATCATGCCGACCGTGCTGCTGGTGATCTTCAACTTCGTGTTCGGCGGAGCGCTGGAGAAGTCGTCGGGCGGCAACTACATCGATTATCTGACGCCCGGCATGATGCTGATGCTGCCCGCGTACATGACGGTGTCGGTGGCGGTGTCGATCGCCAGTGATGCGAGCAAGGGCATCGTGAATCGCTTTCGGGTGATGTCGATTTCGCGGTCGTCGATGCTCACCGGGCAGGTGCTCGGCTCGCTGCTGCAGGCGGTCGGCGGTATCGCCGTGATGACCGGCGTGGCGCTGCTGATCGGGTTCCGGCCCAACGCCGATGTCGTCGAGTGGGTCGCCGCGCTCGGTCTGCTCGTGCTGGTGACCTTCGCCTTCTCCTGGCTCGCCATCGCACTCGGGCTGATCTCGCCCACCGTCGAAAGTGCCAGCAACGCACCGTTTCCGATCATCTTGATGCCGTTTCTCGGCAGCGGCCTGGTAGCCACCGACACCATGCCGGTCGGGTTGCGCCAGTTCGCCGAATACCAGCCCTTCACGCCCATCACCGAAACTCTGCGCGGGCTGCTGATGGGCACCGAGATCGGCAGCAACGGCTGGGTCTCCCTTGCCTGGTGCGCGGTGATCGCGGGCGGCGGTTTCCTCTGGTCCAAGTCGATCTTCAGCAAGCAAGCGAAATAGCCTGTCGCGCAAACGGTCCGGTCTCCACTGAAGGAGACCGGACCATTTGTGTGATCAGACGTCGGCGACCAATATGGTCCGCCCGGAATCGACCGAGGTGATCTCCACCTTGCTGATCGCATCCGGCGGAGCGTCGATGGTGCGATCCACCGTCAGCTCGGTACCGGGGCCCGCGGGCCACTGGTCGAGTTCGAACCGCTGCTCACCCGCGGTCACCACCAGGCCGTAGGTGTGGGTGTAGCTGGAACCGTAGGCGCTCGGCGCGTAACGGCAGGTCATCACCAGGCGCGTGCGGTCACCGTCGGCAACGAGTTTCACCTGCGCGCTCACCGGCGTCTGCTCCACCGCCTGCATCTGCTGTTCGGCGACGATCTGCTCGGTCGGGGTGTCCGAACCGGCGACATTCATCGTCACCGGAATCGCGATCGCCACCGCGGCCGCGGCAGCCGCCACCGCGCTCCCGACACCTACCCAGCGCCTGCGCTTGCGTCGCCGTTCGGCAGCCGCGGCCAGCGACGGGATCAGATCGGGGACCTGCGGTGCGAGCGGTTCCGGCGCGGCGATCATCGACAGCGCGGTATCGCGGTCGACCAACCCGAGCATGCCGGGCATCCCGGACAGTTCGGCCACCGCCTGCTGGCAGTGCGCGCAATCGGTCAGGTGCGTTTCGTATTCGCGCCGCTCGGCGGCACCGAGCGAACCGAGGACATAGGCAGCGTCCCAGGTGCTGTACTCGTCAGCGAGGTCGGTCATCGGTTCGTCACCCCCATCTCCTGTAGCGCCAGTCGCATGGCACGCATGCCGTAGTGCAGGCGTGATTTCACCGTCCCCGGTGGGATACCCAGTTCGTCGGCGATCTGGGCCATACCGAGGCCGCGATAGTAGGCCCGCACGATCACCTCGCGATGATCCGGACTCAACGTGTTCAGCGCGTCGGCGACCAGCCAGCCGTCGAGCGCGCGATCCGATTGATCGGGGCTCGCCTGCTCCGGCAGGGTATCGGTGCCGAATTCGCGGCGGTTGCGCGCACTGCGGTGTTCGTCGACCGCGAGATTACGTGCCACGGTGAACAACCAGGCGCGCGGCGAGGTATCGGTCTGTTCCAGCACGGCGGGACGCTGCCAGGCGCGCAGCAGGGTTTCCTGCACGATGTCCTCGGCCCGGCCCGGATCGCGCACCAACCCGAGGGTGAAGCGCCACAGTGCGGGTGCGTGCTCGGCGTAGAGCGCGCGCATCAATTCGTCGCGACCGTCGTTCATCGGCGGCCCTGGTCACTGCTCGTCGTAATTCATGTGTACTCCTGCTCGTCTACAGGAGTAACGGAGTCAGTTGCGTTCGAGTTCAATCGGGTGCGTGGCGAGCAGAGCCAGCGGCAACGGCTGACGGCGCAGCACCGCCGACCACAGGTCGTGGCGGTCGGTGGCGATCGGATCCGACGGCAGCGCCGACACCACGATCCAGTCGTCGTTGTCGAGTTCGCCGTCGAGCTGGCCCATCGACCAGCCCGCGTACCCGGCAAAGATCCGCAGCTGCTCGACGAGCGGGCCGATCTCGGCGGGGTCGGCGTCCAGATCGACCAGCACCACCCGCCCGTCCACCCGGCGCAGGCCACGGATATCGGAGATGTCGACACCCGCGCGCAGCACCGCGAGGCACAGCGCGGCGTCGCGTTTGACCGGACCGCCGATATAGAGGTCGGTCGGTGCGGCGGCCAGATGGGCCCAGGCGGGCAGCACATCCACCACCGGGGTCTCGCTCGGCCGGTTCAGCACCACGCCGAGACTGCCCGCGTCGTTGTGTTCGATCACGTACACGACGGTGCGTCGAAAAGTGGGTTCCACCAGGTCTATCGCGGACACCAGCAGGTTGCCCGCGCGCACGCCCGCCGCGGGCTGACCGCGCCGCCGATCGTCGCCGTGCCCGTCGCGAGTCCGGCGCTCGTCCGGGTCGTCTCCGCCTGCCACCGAGCCATCATCGCATTTTCGGCGGCGGTGCGCGCTTCCCGTGGACCGGATCGGAACCGGAATTTCATCCCGCGCGCACGCCACGGATCGCCCGGTAGGGTCGCGCTATGCACTCGCCCGCCGTCCTGCTCGACGACAACGATGCCGTGTACGACTACTACCTGCGGCATCAGCAGAACAGGTGGAAGGCGCTGGCCTCGTACGCGGTGCTGGCCCGGCGATTCCAGCCGCGGGTCCGGTTCGCCGAGGGCGCGAAACAGCAGTTGAAGGCACTGGTCCGCAGCGGGCGGCCGGTGATCTACGCGATCAACCATCTCTCGACCAGCGACCCGTACACGGTCGCGGCGACGGCGTGGCGCTCGCCGTTGCGTTCCAAGATCGGGCGGGTGCGGGTGCTCGCCAAGGACGAGCTTTTCCTCGATCCCGAGCAGCGGCGCAAAGTGGACATGATGGGCGGGATTCCGGTGTTCCGCGGCAAGGATCACGGCATCCGGGCGGTCAATGCCGCAGGTCAGCGCATGATGGATGTGTGCGCGCAGCGGTTGGCCGCCGGTGATCACCTCGCGATCTTCCCCGAGGGCACCTGCAATGAGGTAGATCACACCAAGGTGCAGGCGGTGGGCAGCGGAATCGGGCATATCGCGTTCCGCGCGGCCAAGCTGGACGCCGCACCGGCGATGATCGCCATCGGCATGAATTACGGGAGCTACGAGGCCGGTGTCGCACCCACCGCGGCGGAGGTCGTGTCGGGCGTCGCCTACTTCCGGGCGCCGATCCTGGAACTGCCGCAGCGGCCCGCCGACATCGCCAGGCTCGTCAAGGAAGAGCTGCAACTGGCCGTCGACGGTGCCGTCGCGAATTACTGAGGCAGGCCGAACAACTCCCTGGCCCGCTGCGGGACGTAGGCGATGTAGTCGGGGTGGGTGGTGATGAAATGCAGGACCACCGGGCACATCGGCAAAACGCTGTAGCCCTCTTCTCTGCTGGCGTCCAGTGTTGCCTCGACCAGGACATTCGCCAGTCCGCGGCCTTCGAAACGTGGGTAGATCTCGGTGTGGACGAGGGCGCGTTCGTCGCCGGTGTCCTGGTATTCGATGTAGCCGGCGGGGTGACCGTCGGTGGTGAGTTCGAACCGCTCGAGGGCGGTGTTCTTGCGGACCTCGGTCGCCATACAATGACGCTACCGCCTTCACAGGGACAACCCACTGATCAAATGAGAACATGGGTAACTCCCCAGCCACCTCCGAGCGGCCGCAAACTTGACGTGAGGCCGAGAGCGAACGGTCGAGCTCGATACGACACGCTGAATACGCGAAAGAGGCGCAACAGCGGAGAGGCGGAACAGAACTGATGAGTCGTGTGCCGGTTGTTGTGCTTGCTCCGGACAAGTTCAAGGGGTCCCTTTCGGCGCCTGAAGTTGCTGAGGCACTCAGGCGGGGGATTTCTCGGCGGGCGCCCAAGGCGCAGGTGCGGTGTGTGCCGGTGGCCGATGGTGGGGACGGGATGGTCGACGCTTTCGTCGCGTCCGGGTGGACGCGGGTGGAAGTGGAGGCGCCTGGGCCGACCGGCGAGCCTTCGACGGCGGTGTACGCGGTGCGTGGGGACACCGCGGTGGTGGAGTTGGCCGTTGCGGTGGGGCTGGTGAAACTGCCGGGTGGGCGGCTCGATCCGCTGCGCGCCGACACCTTCGGGCTGGGTGTGGTGATCGCGCACGCGCTCGACGCGGGGGCGCGCGAGATCGTGATCGGGCTCGGCGGCAGCGCCTCGACCGATGGTGGGTCCGGGTTGTTGCGGGCGCTCGGGCTGCGGTTGCTCGATCAGCAGGGTGTCGAATTGGCGGGATACGGGGATGTGTCCGCGATGCTCGAACAGGTTGTCTCGGTGGATCGAGGCGGATTGCATCCTGCTGTCTCGACGGCGCGATTCACGTTGGCCTGCGATGTGGACAACCCGTTGCTCGGGCCCGCTGGTGCGGTGGCGGTGTACGCGCCACAGAAGGGCGCCACCGCTCGGCAGATGACGAAACTCGAAGCGGGACTGACCAATTGGGCGGCGGTGCTGGGCACCGGGTACGCCGAGATCGGTGGGGCCGGCGCCGCGGGCGGGACCGGGTTCGGGGCGCTCGCGGTATTGGGAGCGCAGGTGCGCAGCGGGATCGATGTGCTGCTCGAGCTGCTGGAATTCACGGCACTGCTCGACGAGGCCACGCTGGTCGTCACCGGTGAGGGTTCACTCGATCACCAGAGCATGCACGGGAAAGCGCCCGTCGGGGTGGCGGCGGCGGCGAAGCGGGCGCGGGTGCCGGTGATCGCGGCGGTGGGGCGAACTCTGTTGTCGTCCGGGGAGATTCGCGCCGCCGGGTTCGCCGCGTGCTATCCGCTCAGCGATCTGGAGCCCGATCCGGCGCGGTCGATCAGTGCCGCGGCGGAGCTGCTCGAGCGGATCGGCGAGAGAATCGCCGTGGAGCACTTGTAGTCGGCGAGCGTTCTACAGCGCGACGCGTGCGGCCTGCGGCTCGGCGATGCGCGGCGGCTGGGTTACGGCGGCCAGTTCCGAACGGTGGCTGTTGCCCCAGGTCTCCAGCGGTTCCAACGCGAGGCGCAGGGTTTCGCCCAGCGGGGTGAGCGAGTACTCCACGCGCGGGGGAATCTCGGGGAAGATCTCGCGATGCACCACACCGGTGCTCTCCAGGTGCCGCAGGTTCTCGGCGAGCACCTTCTCGCTCACGCCGTCGAGCAGCCGCCGGATCTGCCCGAACCGCTGCGGTCCGTCGCCGAGCACCCACATCAGGTGCAGCTTCCACTTACCGCCGACCACGTCGATGGCCAGGCTCATGCCGCATACATCGTGATCTGCGTCACTACTCATCGTCGCCACACCCTTCTGACCGTATTTCGAACCTCTAGGTAAGCAACCGCACCACAACGTTCGGTCTTCCCGACGATACCCGGGCCGACCACCATGGAAAGCGACACCGAATCACCCAGTCTCGAAAAGTGAAGGGCCACAACATGTCTGACAAATCCGTTTCCGTCCTCGGCCTCGGCCCGATGGGTCAGTCCATGGTCAAGGCGTTCCTCGGGGCGGGCGTCGAGGTGACGGTGTGGAATCGCAGCACCGCCAAGGTCGACGCCATGGTGGCGCTGGGTGCCAAGCGCGCCGAGACCGTCGCCGAGGCGCTCGACGCCAACGAGGTCTCCGTGCTCAGCCTGACCCACTACGACGCCATGTACGACGTGCTCGGCCAGGCGATCGACCACCTGCCGGGCAAGGTCATCGCCAACCTGTCCTCGGATTCCCCGGAGAAGGCGCGGGCAGGTGCGAAGTGGGTCCGTGAGCGCGGCGCCGAGTTCTTCTCCGGCGGTGTGATGTCGGCGGGCGACAATATCGCCCATCCCGCGTCCTACATCTTCTACAGCGGCCCGAAGCCGGTGTTCGACGCGCACGCCGAACTCCTGCGCCCGCTGAGCCCTCAGGAATACCTCGGCACCGACGACGGCCTCGCCCAGGTCTTCTACCAGGCACTTCTCACGATTTTCCATCCGTGGCTGCTGGCCTTCGACCAGGCCACCGCGGTGATCGCGAAGTCCGGCCACGACATCGCCCAGTTCGTCCCGTTCGCGGTCCGTGCCAGCGAGGCGTTCCCCTACTTCATGGAACAGTTCTCCGTCGCGAACCAGAACGGCGGCTGGGCCGACTTGGCCAGCCTGAAGATGATGGACGCGGGCGCCCAGCACATCATCGACGCCAGCGAGGAAGTCGGCGTCGACGCGGGGTTCTCCCACCTCGCCCAGTCGTACTGGCGCAAGGCCATCGCCGCGAGTGAGGCTGCGGGCGAACCGGTTTCGACCTACGCCCTGATGCTGGGCAAGGCCTCCTGATGCCGGGCCGATCCGTCACCGTGATCGGGCTCGGGCTCGGCCCGATGGGGCAGCAGATCGTGCGCACCTATCTCGCGGCCGGAGTCGCGGTGACGGTCTGGAACCGCACCCCGGAGAAGGCCGACGGGCTCGGCGCCGAGCGCGCCGACTCGATCGCCGAAGCGGTGGCGGCGGCCGAGCTCATCGTGCTCAGCCTGACCCACTACGACGCGATGGACGCGGTCCTCGATTCCGTTGATCTGACCGGCAAGGTCGTGGTCAACCTGTCCTCGGATTCCCCACAGCGCACCAGGGAAGGCGCGGCGTTCGTCCGGGCCCGAGGTGGTGAGTTTCTCGCCGGTGGGGTGATGGCTCAGCCCGAAGAGCTCGCAGGCTCGTCGGCCTACATCTTCTACAGCGGGCTCCCGGAAGTCTTCGAGGCGCAGCGAGAGTTGTTGCGGCCCTTGGCGGCAGCGGAATATCTGGGTGCCGACGACGGCGCGGCCCAGGTCTACTACCAGGCGATGCTGGCCCTGTTCCTGCCGCTGCTGCTCGGCTACGAACAGGCGCTGGCGATCATCGAGCGGTCCGGCTCCGAGATCGCTCGGTTCCTGCCCTACGCCCAGCGCTCACTGGGCAGTCTCGGCGACCTGTACGCCGCGTGGGCGGGGATGGCAGCGGACGGCGGCCTCGCTGATGCGGCCTACCTGCGGATGATGGCGGCCGGTGCGCGGCACGTCGTGGAGACCGGCACCGCCGTCGGCGTGGATACCGTGCTGGCGGAATCGGTTTCGTCCTTCTGGGACCGAGCCGTCGGCACGTCGGCCTCGACATTTCAGCTGCTTCGCCGATGACACACCGAAACCGTCCGGCACAGTTGCTGCCGGACGGTTCGGTCGTGCTCAGGCGGTCTCGGCGCCCAGCCTCGGGAACGGCTCGGTGGAGAACACCACTTCCACCGCTACCTCGAAATAGGCTGCCAGGCGCAGGGCCAGGTGCAGGCTGGGGCTGTATTCGCCCCGCTCGAGGTAGCCGACGGTCTGGTAGTGCACACCGAGTGCCTCGGCCAGGTCCCGCCGCGAGATGCCGCGCTCGGCGCGCAACATCGCGATGCGGTTGTAGATGACCTCAGAAGGCACGTTGCATCGCCTTGTCCCTTCGCTGCGCCATCACGGACCCGGATTCGTTGCTCGCCATGCGCCGCAGGATGAACGGTGCGATTGCGAGACCGACCACGGCCCAGAGGCCCAGCACCCCAACGGTTTCCAGGTGCCGCCACGACTGGTCGAGTTCGATCGTGACCGCTTCGGCGGGCAGCAGGGCCGAACGCATACCCAGTCCGAGCCAGTAGATCGGGAACACCTGGGCGAGCCCCTGCAACCAACCGGGCATGGCGGTGATCGGGTAGAAGATGCCAGAGATGGCGATGATGGCCATCAGCGGGATGGTGAGCAGGAAGCCGGTGCGCGTGTCCAGGACGCTGCCGAGGATCGCGCCGAGCGGCAACACCGCGAGCAGGCCGAGGACAACCACCCACGCGAAGGTCGCCACCGCCCCTGCTCCGCTCAGCGAGAAGCCGCCGATGATCACCATGCTCACGCCGAGCACGATAGCCAGCTGCATCAGGACCGCGCCCGCCGTGGTCAGGATCTTGCCGACGAAATAGCCGACCATCCCCTTCGGGACCGCCTTGGCGCGCAGCAACGTGCCGTCCTCGCGATCCTGCACCAGCACGTTGAGCAGCGCGTACATGCCGTTGAACGAGATGATGGTCGACAGCATGCCCGGCACAGCCAGCTCGGCGATCGACAGATCGCTGTCGCCGTAGGTCTTGTCGCGCAGCAGGAACAGCACGCCGAGAGTGATCGCGGGCGTGAGGAACTGGCCGATCAGGTCGATGGGGTTGGTGTAGGCCTGGCGCAGTTCGATGAGACCGCGGTTGATGCCTGCCCGGGTGCCGCTCATAGGGTGACCTCCGCGAGAGTGTGGACGGCGGCGGCTTCCTCGCCGGATTCCGCGCGCCGAACCAGCGTCATATAGGTGTCTTCGAGCGAGGCGCGACGAACCTCCAGGTCGCCGATGGCTTCGCCGTGCTGCTTGAACAGTTCGTGCACGAACTTGGTGGACTCGGTGGTGGTGTGCACGAAGCGCTGGTCCTCGACGGTCCAGCTGACCTGGGCTTCGCCCGCGATGGACCGGGACAGTTCGTCCGGGGAACCGTCGGCGATGATCCGCCCGCCTGCCAGGATCAGGATTCGGTCCGCGAGCTTCTCGGCCTCGTCGAGGTCGTGGGTGGTGAGCAGGACGGTGGTTTCTTCGAGATCGGCGAGGCGGTGCACGAGATCGTGGAAGTCGCGGCGCGCGGCCGGGTCGAAACCGGCGGTCGGTTCGTCCATGAACAGCAGTTCGGGCTTGCCGACGATGCCGATCGCCACGTCCAACCTGCGGCGTTGACCGCCCGACAGGGTGGAGATCTTCGCGTTCGCCTGGTCGGTGAGTCCGACCAGATCGATGAGTTCGGCTGTGTCCCAAGGTCGTTGAACTCGACCCGTGGAATAGGGGGCGTAGTAGGTGCCGAGATGCCGAAGTAGTTCGGCCACCCGCCATTTGGCGTGGTCACGCCAGGATTGGAGCACCACGCCGATGCGGGCGCGCCAGAGTTCGTCACCGTGTTCGGGATCGGCCCCCAGCACGTCGACCTGACCGGCCGACCTCCTGCGGAACCCCTCGAGGATCTCGATCGTGGTGGTTTTGCCCGCGCCGTTGGGGCCGAGCATGACGAGCACTTCCCCGCGTTCGGCTCGGAATGTCACATCGTGCAGGACGTCTGTCTCGTCGTAGCGCATCCGTAGTTGCCTGACGTCGAGAACAGCGTTGTTGTTCGAAGTCATGAGTCCTCCCAGTCATCGACCTTCGATGATATGTAGCATACGTACTACATTCCATCGCGGCAATACTTCACCGGAATTGGACATTTCGGGAAACGAGAGCACTGCTCTTGATTTGCGAGGCGGGCGCGCGCATACTCGTACTCAACAGAGAGCAGTGCTCACAGTTTGAGGAGTGATCGATATGACCAACACCCGCCACCTGCCCCCGACCGGCATCGACCCGTTCGTCAACAAGATCGCCAACCTGCTGCCCAAGTTCGGGGTCAGCATCATGGGTTCGCGACTGCTCGCGGTGCGCGGGCGCAAGAGCGGCGAATGGCGCACCACCATGGTCAATGTGATGACGGCCGCCGACGGTGAGCGCTACCTGGTCGCGCCGCGCGGACACGTGCAGTGGGTGCGCAACCTGCGGGTGGCGGGCGAGGGTGAACTGCGGCTGGGTCGCAAGGTCGAAACATTCACGGCCACCGAGGTTCCCGATGCCGACAAGGTCCCGCTGCTGCGGCTGTACCTGGAGAAGTGGGGCTGGGAGGTCGGCAAGTTCTTCGAAGGCGTCACCAAGGATGCGACCGATGCAGAGCTTGCCGCGATCGCCCCCGGTTTCCCGGTTTTCCATCTCGCATGATTGCGCGAGAACATGGGTAACTCACCGGGCACGGGCTGACTCACTCGCTGTAGGGCCGTCGGCCGCGTCCTCGGATCGCCCCGCGCCTGGGTCTGGCTTGAATTCGCGGAGAGGCGGCACAGTACTCGATCGCGGCGGCGTAACCCTGGATGCCGAGGCCCGCGATGACCGCGGTCGCGATCGGGGAGACGTAGGAATGGTGCCGGAATTCCTCGCGGGCGTGCACATTGCTGATGTGCACCTCCACGATCGGCACCTCCGGGATCACCAGGGCGTCGCGCAATGCGACCGAGGTGTGTGTCAGGCCGCCGGGGTTGATGACGATGGCCGAGGCCTCGCCGCGCGCCTGCTGGATCCGATCGATCAGGGCGCCTTCGTGATTGGACTGGAAGGCGACCACCGTGCGACCGAAGCGCGCGGCGGTCTGTTCGCACAGGGTGACGACATCATCGAGGGTGTCGGCGCCGTAGATCTCGGGCTGACGGGTCCCGAGCATGTTCAGGTTCGGCCCGTTGATGACCAGGATCGGACCTGTGGGGTGCACGGTTTCCATGCAGGCCAGCCTAATAGGGGCATGCTCGGGGTATGCCTGGCCCGGGTGGTTTCAGGCTGTGTTTTTGGAGCGCTGGCGCGCTCGAGCGGGGCCCTCCGGTGCCCCGATCTTCCCTCCCTGCGGGTACTCCTTCGTCGCACCCTCCGGTCAGTCCAGATCGGGGCGGGCCCCTTTGGGTAGAGACTTCCTGGGATTACCCGGCCCAGGTTGTGGACATATCGGTCGCTACGCATCCATGCCTACCCGGCCCAGGCTGTCGGCATCGGTCGCTACGCATCCTGCTGACGCGGCCCAGGCTGTCGGCATCGGTCGCTACGCATCCATGCCTACCCGGCCCAGGCTGTCGGCATCGGTCGCTACGCATCCTGCTGACCCGGCCGGGCTGTGTCCGCGGACTACAAGCCGGTGGGGCCTTCTGCGCGTAGGTCGTCTACTTTGCGCATCGCTTCTCTTAGTTCGGCGAGCCAGGATTCGGCGTGTTTGCCTGCGAGTTTGACGGTCCAGGCGAGGGCGTCGGCGCGGGAGCGGGCTACGCCTGCGTCGATGAGGGTGTCGAGGACCTGGCGTTCGGGCTGGCGCAGGCGGGTCATCACGGGGACGGCGAGGTGGGTGAAGACGGTTCGTTGGCCGTCCACCTTCACGCCCCAGGCGACGCTGCGGCCGTAACGGCGCTGGGCCTCGTCGGCGATCTGCATGCGCGCGGGGCGGGTGGACTCGCGGAAACGGGCGAGGGTGCCTTCCTTGGTGGCGGTGCTGGCGTCGTCGGGGAGGGGGAGTTCGCCGACCACCACGATCTCGTCGCGGTCGATCTCGATCTCCACCGGTCCGGTGAACCAGTCGGCGGGCAATCGTCCGGCGAACCAGTCGGGGGCGTCGGCCGGATCGGGGAGGTCGGCTTGCTGCCAGCCACCGGGTCGGCCGAATTTGGGTTCGCGAGGAGCGTTGCGCATGGTGGTCACCTGCTATCTGTCTTATGTACGTTGCATTGATTACAAGATTACGCCGTTGTGGGTGCGAGAGATTCCGCTCTGCGTGAACGGGTAGTTTTCGATTCACGAGGGGGGTCCCGAGGGGGTTGGCTGACGGTGGCCCTGGGTACCCTCGCGTTGAATCGCCGGACAAATGCGAGATCCGCACGACCCGGCGTAGCTGTCGGTACGGTTGACACAGCAGTTGTTGCCGCTTACTGGGCGAGGTTGGAAATGTTGTCCTCATCAGGGCGAGATTTCCGGCACAATCGAGGTGTCGAGGTCGGGGAGCGTCCCGGCCTACCGGGGCATTGGAGACGGGTCAACTTCCGGTACGGTGGATTTGTTACCGGAGTGGCAAGAGTGAAGAGTGGGCGATATGGATGTGTGGGGATCCCGCCGCTTTCGCGTCCGGGGCGCAATGGCGATCGCGGGGGTTGCGACCCTCGCCATTGCGCTGTGCTCGTGCGGAGTGGGTGGGAAGACGAGCGAGTCGGAGACGGTGGTCCAGCGGTTCACCGATCTCCTCGACGATCAGGACTACGGCAAGGCCGCTGACCTGACCTCGTACCCCGCCGCCGCTTCGGCAACCATGAAGCAAATGTTCGAGGGCCTGAAAACGGGCACCGTCGACTACGAGGCGTCACAGGTCATCGACCTCGACCCGCAGTCGGCGATCTTCAGCATGGACGTCGCCTGGAATTTCGGCGAGAAGAAGGACTGGACCTACACACTGCAGGGCACCGTCCGCAAGCTCGCCATCGGCTGGCGGATCTCCTGGGAGCCCGCCGTCGTGATGCCGCAGCTGGCGAACAACCGCACCGTCAAGCTCGTGCGCACCACCGCGAAGCCGCCGCCGAAGGTCGTCGACCTGCCCGGCGAGGTGCTGATGACCGAGCAGACGCTCAATGTCATCAAGATCGACCCGAGCCGCACCGGCGACCTCGTCGCCACCACCAACGCACTCGCCGACGCCATCGAACCGGTCGCGCCACTGATCACCGGGCCGTCGCTGATGCAGCAGCTCGCGGGCTCGCAAGGTCAGCCGATCGTCGCGGTGAACCTGCGCGACGGCGACTTCGCGATCCTGGAACCGCGGATGGCCAAGATCGCGGGCGTGGTGATGGAGAAGCAGCCCAAACTGATCTCGGCCGACCGGCGCACCCGCTCGCCGATGCTCGACGCGCTGCGCAAGGTGTGGCAGGACAGCCTCGAGGCGACCGCGGGCTGGGGCGTGCAGATCTTCGAGGCCGACGGCCGGTTCGTCAACCAGGTGGCCGGTTATCAGGGGCCCGCGGGTCCGGATATCGCCGCGACCATGGATCAGCGATTGCAGCGTGCCGCCGAGGACGCGGTGGTGAGCGCCGGCACTCCGGCCACAGTCGTGGCCATCCAGCCTTCGACGGGCGCGGTCGTCGCGGTGGCGCAGAACTCCTACGCCACCGAGAAGGGTCCGATCGCGTTCACCGGGCTGTACCCGGCGGGCGGCACGATGGAGCTGTTCCGTGCGGTCGCCGCGGCGACCAAGAACAAGCCGCCGCAGGACGTGACGGTGGCCGAAGCCGCCGAGGCGGCCACTGCGCTGGGCGTCGGCGTCGACTTCAAGGTGGCCGGGCTCGACGAGGTGACCGGGCGGATCAGCGCGCCGGGCCGCAGCACCGAGCAGGTGCGTCAGGGCGCGGGCGCGGACGCGGTGCAGGTGAGTCCGTTCGGAATGGCGATTGCCGCGGCGGCCATTTCGCGTGGCTCGGTGGCGCCGCCGATGATCGTGGCAGGCCAGCCGGGGACCACCGATACGCCGGTCCCCGCCTTGCCTCAGCCCGCGGTCGACCGGTTGCGCGCGATGATGCACGAGGGCATCGGCAAGCCGGAAACCGCTGCGCTGCGCGGGTTCCGCGATATCACCGCCTTCGCCGCGACGGGCGGCACCGACGGTTGGCTGCTGGCGACGATGGGTGATCTGGTCTTCGCGGTGCACATCGCCGACGTCGACAGTGGTGACGCCACTTCACGACTGGCGGCCGTGCTGCTCAAGTCCCTTGCCACTCCGGAACCGTGAGTTAATACGGGTCAGTGGGTATGACCCGGTCTCGAAGTCGATCTTGACCAGTTACGCTACGTCCGTGAAGAGATACGCGCCGTTCGGTATCGATGCTGTTTTGGTGATCGTTTTCTGCGCTATCGGAAGGCGTAGTCACGATGAGGCTGTCATCGCCGGGTTGCTGAAGACGGTGTGGCCCTTCGGGTCAGGGCTGATCATCGGGTGGGCGCTCGCGGTGTTCGTCGCGCGGAATACGCGGTTCGACGCAACGGCGTTGTGGCCCACCGGCATTCTGATCTGGGCCAGCACACTGGTCGGCGGGATGGTGTTGCGTGCCGTCAGTGGACAGGGTGTCGCGGTGAGTTTCGTGATCGTCGCGGCCTGCGTGCTCGCGCTGTTCCTGTTGGGGTGGCGGGCGGCCATTCGCGCGCTGCGGTGATCAGATCCGGCGCTGCTGCTTGAACTCTTCCTCGTATTCCTTGTTGTCGTCCTTGCGGAACAGGAACGCGAAGACGATCCAGCCGACGACGGCGACCAGGATGAAACTCACCAGCCGGTAGACGAACGCCGCCGCGACGGCCTGCGCGGCGGGCAGCCCGGCGCCCGCGGTGAGACCGTAGATCAGCGTCGCGTCCACGTAGACGATGCCGCCCGGCGCGAATGGAATCGACCCCACCGCCTTGCCCGCCGCGAACGCGATGAGCAGCCCGGACAGCTTCGGATCGGCCCCGACCGCGAAACACGCGGCGCCCAGACACGCCACATCGGCGAACCGGTGCACCAGCGCCCACACCCCGACCAGCGCCGCGTCCTTCTTCCCCAGGTCGACCGACTCGAGTTGCGCGCGCAGCTCGGCCAGCTTGGCGATGCCGTGATCGGCGGGCTTCTTGCGCAGTCGGTTGACCAGCGCGAGCACCCGCCGCAGGATCGCCTCGAGCGTGCCGGGATGGCGCGCGAGGTAGTTGCCGATGAACAGGATCGCGCCGAGCACCACCAGCGAGCCGATGAATTTGAACCCGATGCCCTGCCCGACCAGCGCGGCACCGGCGATCCCGATCAGTGCCAGTCCGGCGGCGGCGACCACGCCGGAGAAGACCAACTGCCAGGAGGCGACGATCGGGCTGGCACCCCAGCGCCGGGTCTGGCGGTAGGTGAAGGCGGTGGAGAATACCTGACCGGCGGGCAGTGTCAGCGACATCGCGGTCGCGCCGTAGACCACCGATACCGATTTCCCCTGGCTGACATCCACCCCACCCGCGTGCAACAGCTGTTTCTGTACTCGGCCGAACCCGCTCATCGAGATCGCCTGTAAGACGATGCAGAGGATCAGCCAACCCCAGTGGATCTCGGTGAGCGTGCGCCACGATTCGTGCAGGCGGGGCCATAAATAGATCCCTTCGCCGACGAGCAGCGCTAGGACCACCGCGCCGAGCACCCACTTGACCCACCGGAACCGGCGGCGGCGCTCGGCCGGTGCGCCTGCTAGGTCGCCGTCGGCCGTCACGGTCTCAGCCTAATGAACACAGTCGGCTTCCGGCCGTCCGCAGACTGCGCACGGCCGCAGCGTTGGCGGAGGTACGCCTAGCGAACGTGGGTGTTCTTCCTCGTCCGTGCGCGGCGCGGCGATCGCGGACTTCGGCCAGGCCAGGCGGGTTTTTCGGCGTCTTCCGCGCAACTGGACCTCGTCTCCGGTTATCCAATGTTGCTGCTCGCTTTCGTCGGCGAAGTAGAGCGCGCTGCCCGAAGCGAGAACGCGGCCGGGATGATCTTTGGCCAATTCGGTGAGCCGCGACGCCTCGTTGACGGGGTCGCCGATCACGGTGTATTCGAAACGGTTTGCGGCACCGATGTTTCCGGCGACCGCCAGGCCGGCCGAGACGCCGATGCCGACGTCGAGGCTGGTCACCTCGCGCAGGGCTTCGCGCAGGTCACGGGCGGCGGCGAGGGCGGCGCTCGGTGCGTCGGGGCGGTCGAGTGGGGCGCCGAAGATGGCCAGCGCCGCGTCGCCGACGAACTTGTTGACGAAACCGTGGTGGCTGTCGATCACGTCGACCACCACCCGGAAGAACTCGTTGAGCAGGCTCACCACCTCGGTCGGTGGGCGCTCGGCGGCGGCGGCGGTCGAACCGACCATGTCCACGAACAGCACCGCGACGAACCGGGTCTCACCACCGAGTTCGGTGCCGTAGTCCAGCGCCCGTTGAGCCACGTCCTCGCCGACGTGCTGGCCGAACAGTTCCTGCAGCTTGCGCCGCTTGGCCGCCTCGTCCATCATCCGGTTGAAGCCCACCTGCAGCAGCCCGATCTCGGAGCCGTCGTAGACCTCCACCTGCACGTCGCGCGCGCCTGCCTGCACCTTGTTGATGGCGGTGGACAGCTGACGCACGGGGTCCGAGATCGAGGAACCGGTCAGCATCGACAGTGCCAGCGCCTGCAGGATCACCACGCCACACAGCAGCAGGATCGAGATGGCAAGCGACTTCGCCGAGAACTTCACGTCCGAGGAGATCTGGGTGACGCACAGCAGCACGATCGCGATGGTCGGCGCGAATGTGCCCATGCCCCAGGTCATCGCCATCCGCGTGCCGACGCCGGGGGTGAGCGTGTGGTCGAAGGTGCCCTCGGTGAGCGCCTCGGCGGCAACCGGGCGCAGGATGCGTTCGCCGAGCATGTAGGTGAAGCCGAACACGATGGTGGCGGCCATACATTCGGTGACGATCACCGCGCCCGCCAGCTCCGGCGAGTCGGCGATGATCAGCGCGGCCAGGATGGCGCCACCGATGATCCACAGGATCAGGTGCACGATCGACTGCCGCAGCGGCACGTGCAGCGCCGCCATCTGCTCACGTCGGCTCGGCGGGCCACCGCGCATCTGCCAGCGCATCACCGGCCGCAACATGAGCGCGGCCGCGAAGATGCTCAGCACCGCGGCGACACCGAAGACGAGCAGCGGTGCGAGCAGCCCGATCTTGCGCACCCCACCCGGATCGCCCTCGGGAACCGGCAGGCCGTACTGGATGAAGGCCCACACCAGGACGAAGCCGAACACGTTGGCCAGCAGTACGGACGTCAGGTACAGCGGCCACCGCGTTCGCATGGTCTGTTTGACCGCTTCCAGAGGATGAGAAACTTCCTTCATGTCAGCTCATCCCCTCCGCGCGGTAGTCGGTGCCCGTGTCTCAGTCGTGCAAGGTCCACAGAAGGTCTCACACATCGCTCAACACGCTACCGGTGATCGGTGGGCCACCGAGAACGCAGCCGAGGTTATCGGCCGGTTTCAGGACATGGACGTGTCCGCCACAGTGTCCCCGTTCGGGGGAACCTCAGTAGCCGCACGAGGATGTCCGGGATTCACACGACCGGACATCCTCTGATAGTCGGACCTCAGTCAGTCATGACTGACGGAATCTGCACTAAACCGGAATCCAAGACGGCCACCACGGGGGGACGTTGTCAGGTGGGCAGATCGGGGCCGGGTAGTGGCCGCCAGGGTTGTGTCGCCAGGAATATAGTACCCAGATCAAAAGCAATGACAATATTGCAGCGGCGGCTATGCCCCCGAGGCGTGGCCACGTGCCTAGATTCATTGTTAATCGCAAGATTCCTACCCATGCCGTGAATGACACTACGACAACGATCGGCAGGTAGAGAATCACTAGCGATGCGGTATTGAGCCCGTTGTTTATACCGATATCACATGTAGCCCAAGAATTGAGCAGCAGTAACGCCGCCGAAGCGGCAGTTGCAATGCTTGCGGCTAAGGCGACTAGCCAATTTGTTCGGGTAACTTTAGGTGGCGGGTTTTTGGATTCAGGCTGCGTCACTTTGTTCTCCGAATCTGCGTAATCTCTTCTCCGTTCATGACCCCTGCTTCCATTTGCTGCATCGCCTCTTGTACGCCAGCGTGTAACTGTGCTTGAGTCATATTGGCTCCGTATTTATCATAGAGAGCGGCCCCGATATTCATGCTGATGTCATCGCCGCTGTCGTTCGTTCCAGTTACTCCGTCGCCGAGGTTGGCAAATGAGATAAGAGTATCAGTGTCGAACCCTGAAGCACGTCCTACATACCCGTAGTGAATATTCGAATAGATGTCGTACGATACTGCCTTGTCCTGGGAAGGATCTTTGAAATAGAAATCTTCGCCAGTTTCAAGTCCGAACTTCTGTTGCAATTGCCACTTATGATCCCAGTCGCCTCCGGTTTGAACCAAGTTCATAAACTCCGCTTTCGCGGCCAGGTGGCGCGCATCCGGATTTTGCGTAAGTAGCTCGTACCAGTGGCGATCTTCGTTGAGCTCGCTCATATCGGATACATCTTTGGATGCTAAATTGGTCATCATTTCATCGTAGATATATTTCTCGGTTTCGGTGAACCGAAACTCACTAAGGCTAGTGTTGCCGATATCCACGAAATTCAGCAGGGGTGGTCGGTCAGCTTTTGTGGGTGATTCGCGTTGAATTAGACCCGATAGGATTGCAATTTCCGTGCGGGCTGCCGCCGAGACTGCCGTAGCAGTATCTGCCGCGTGCTGTAGCGCGGCGAGCAATTCAAGCGTGTATCGCCCAGCCTCTGCCATGAGTTCGAGCCCAGCAGTGGTAGCGGCGGGGGTTGTGCCCGCGCGGTGTAAGTCTCTTATTTTGGCGTTCGCAGTTACGATACCTCTATCGTCTACTTCGAACCCCTGGCCTTCGAAGTGTTTCGCTTTCGTGGTGGCGGTAGATCCGGCTGTAAATATATCTTGTATCCCGGTGGTGAGCACCGTACGAAGAACGTCTACCTGGTTAGCAATATGATTACCGGCGGTTGTCTCGCTTACAACGCGCGAGGCCGCAGCCTCCGCACCTGCCCCGGACCATGATTCAGCCAAGTCGTCTTGCTCAACGAGCATGTCGGACAAATATCGCCGATACTTTTCGTTGCTTTGAGCCAGATTGTTCAGACTGTGTGTTGGGTAGTCCCAACTCATAATCTGTCCGATTCGTAACGATCCCTGAGTCACGCGAGGCCGCCCATGGATTTTAGTCGCTCAGCAAAGGTGTTGTCGGTAATCTCATAGTCATTTTTAGCTCCGGCGGCGATAGTTGCCATTTCTTCTTGCCTGGCTGCGGAAGAATTATAGGCTTTGCGAATAGCGTTATCCGCTTCGCTCATGACAGCATCCCATTCCGTTCCCTCGATCCAAATTCCTTCCCTGCCATCGGAAATATTGGGAAGAATGGAGTTCTTGCCGAGAGCTTTGATCTCTTCGGCAACCCCGGTCAGCCATTTAGCCCAAGCCTCCAATGCGATTGGATCGACCTTGAGACTCATAAGATCCCCTCCCCCGTAGCGGCTACATTGTCAGTAGACCGCTGGTCAATAGTCTTGTCAATCGATGCCAAGCGTTTCTGCTCCGATCAACGCTCTGGGTAGGTCGGCGCTGTCCGAACCATCCCCCTGGGCACCATGCAAAGTTGCCGAGCGACCAGCTCGCCGCATCGCTGGCGTGTCATGGAGTACTCCTAACGGTCTCAGGGGGCCGTGCCCCGCCCTCATATAACTTAGACGCACGGGGGCGAGTCAGCGGCAAATTGTTCCGTC